>NZ_VFVM01000002.1:0-683425 GCF_006442845.1 Mesorhizobium sp. B2-4-2
ATCCAGCCAGCATCTTGAATCACAAACATCCGGTTTTGGGAATCCTACGATTCTCCCAAAATAGGAAATGCTCTAGGTGCCTTGGTCGGGCGATAGTGACGCGAACAAGACCTGCGTCGGCGACCCTTGGCGCAAGGCGAGACGATGATTGCGCCTGGCCCATTTTCCATACGTTCGCGGCGGTTGCCAGGTGGTTCCCCCACTCCGTCTCGGCTTCGCCGAGCCACCTCTTCCCCCTCCGGAGGGAGAGGAAAGGGCCCCGGTGGCTCGGGATAGAAAGAAGCCTCCGCCTAGGATCGGCCAGGACGGCCTGGCGCCATTCCTCTCCCCCGTCGATCGGGGGAGAGGTGTCGAGCGCAGCTCGACGGAGTGGGGGTCGATCCTTGGCGCGGCACCATACGATGCCCGTGCTTATGCGTCACAAGGTTAGCCCTGCTCGGCCTGCAACCTGTTGTAGTCGTGAATCGTCCGGCTCAGCCTGCGGCGCAGGAAATTGGAAATGTTGTCGAAGATGAAGACCACGACCAGCGTCAGCAGCACCATGTAGAAGACGTTGGCCCAGTTCGAATTGGTGCGCATCGCTTCCCACAGTTTCAGACCGATGCCGCCGGCGCCGACGGCGCCGATAATGGTTGCGCCCCTGGTGTTGGATTCCCACTGATAGAGCGTCTGGCTGATGAACACCGGCACCACTTCCGGCAGTACGCCGTAGCGCTGCACCAGAAGACGGTTGGCGCCTGTCGACACAACACCTTCGCGCGGCTTGTCATCGATGTTCTCCAGCGCCTCGGAATAGGTTTTGCCGAGCGTGCCGATCTCGGTGAAGAAGATCGCGGCGCTGCCGGCCAGCGGACCCGGTCCGAAGGCGCGCGTGAAGAACAGTGCCCAGATCAGCATATCGATGGAGCGCATGAAGTCGAAGAAGCGCTTGAGCAGCTGATTTACCAGCCGGTTGGGGGTGATGTTGCGGGCGGCGAAGAAGGCGAGCGGGAAGGCGACGATGCCGCCGAGCGCGGTGCCGAGAAAGGCCATGACGATGGTCTGCAACAGCTTTGTCCAGACATCGCCATGCTGCCACTGCGCATTGTTCCAGATGTTGTTGCCGGCGAGCGCCAGATTGGAGGTACCCGCTTTCAGCTCGGGGCCCGACGTGATCAGTGACACCACCTCGCCGGCGGATTTTCCGAAGAAGGGCGAGCGTGTGTCGAAGACGAAGTTCGCCCAGCCGAGAAAGCGCTTGCGGATCCTGACGCGATCGGGGGCGACGCGGACCTCGCCGGCGAAGCCCATGTCGGCGACGACCTCATCCTCATGCACGGTGACCCAGTCGGGAACAGGTCCCGAGACCAGCGGCTTGCCGCTGTCCAGCGCCACCGCCACGCTCGTCCCAGCGGCGACGATCGTTGCTCGTGCCTTGTCGAAGGTGACCGACTTCGCCGTGCCGTCGATCAGGACCGTCACCGAACCGTCGGCGTTGGTCTTGACCCAATCCGGGTGGGGATTGGGGCCGAGTACAGAAAAGCGGGGGTATTTGGCCGTTATCTGCGGCTCGTCGAGGCGGAAGATCGGCTGCACGTCGTAACTGATCCACTGGGTCAGGAACAGCGGCAGCCGCTCCCAATGCGATTCCCGCAGCACTTGCGGCAGATTGAAGAACCACAGCGCGTAGAGCAGGTAGAGCAAGATGCCGCCAAGCAGCAGCAGCGGCCCGAAACGCTTGTGGAACGGCCGGCGGAACACTTGCGGGAAGCGTTCCTCGATCGACTGGATTTCGGCGGCGGTCATGATCAGGCGCTCATCACAAAGGCCTGTTCGCCGACCAGCTTGCGGCGCAGCCAGGCGGAGAACTGGTCGACGATGAAGATGGTCGTGAACAGGAGCAGCACCAAGGCTATCGTCTTGGCGCCGAAGCCGCGCGAGATCGACAGCTTCAGCTCCTCGCCGATGCCGCCGCCGCCGACCGCGCCCATGATGGTGGAGATGCGCACGTTGATCTCGATCCTGAGCAGCGTATAGGACATGAAATTGGGCAGCACCTGCGGCAGGCCGGCAAAGCGTACCCGTTCGAACCAGTTGGCGCCGACGGCCCGCAGGCCTTCCTCGGCGCGCATGTCGATGTTCTCGTTGATCTCATAGAACAGCTTGCCCAACGCGCCGATCGAATGCAGACCGATGGCGATGATGGCGGCGATCGGACCTATCGAGACGATGGCCGCGAACAGGCCGGCGATGACGATCTCGGGAAAAGCCCGCAGCAGTTCCATGAAGCGCTTGACGACAAGCCGCAGCAGCGGATGCGGCGTCAGGTTGCGCGCCGCGATGAAGGAGAACGGCACGGCGAAGACGAAACCAATTGATGTCGAGACCAGCGCCACGTTAAGCGTGGTCAGCATCAGCTCGAAATATTCGGGGATGTAGAAGCCGCCCCAGACATAGGCGCGGCCGAGCGGAAAGTTGAATTCCTGCGTGCCGGTGTCATGCGGGGAGGCGATGTCGAACAGCGCCCGCCAGACATCGTTCCAGTCCTTGGGAACGAGCCAGCTCAGGAAATCCAGTATGTGCGGAAGCCGGTCGAAGAAGTGTCCGGCATTGGCATCGTCGGCGAACCACATGGTGCCGCCGAGTGCGACCAACAGCAGGCCGACGCCGATGGCGGTGTAGAGCCGGCGCAAGGAGGTCTGGCGACGCCAGGCGTCGGCCATCTGGTGCGTGGCGCCGGAAGGAGCTGTCAGGGAAAGGGTCATGGTCGGAGATGCAAGAAGGGCGGCGTTTTCTCGACGCCGCCCTTCCTGACTTCTGCCTTTAGCCGCCGATGGCTGCCTTACGGGCTTCGACGATGACGTTATAGAAATCCGCCTTCACCGGAACGTAGCCGGTAAAATCACCGCCTTCGACGCCTTCGAAGCAAGCCTTGTCCTTCTTGGGCAGGTCGGTGAAGAAGGCCGCCAGCTTGGCCGTCATCTCGTCGCCGAGCGCCGTGCGCACGACCAGCGGACCGTTCGGGATCAGGCCCGAGCGCCAGACCTCGACGAAGTCGTTGGGGTCGACGGCGCCCTTGGCGACTTCCTTGTGGAAGGTGCCGGAGGTGTAGCCGTCCTTGAAGTCGCCGATGCCGGAGGAATCGTCCACGGCCACGTCGACCTTGCCGTCTCGCACGGCGAGCACATTGTTCTCATGGCCGCCATTGAACTGGGTCGAGGCGAAGAAGGTCTCGTTCGACGCGCCCGTGTCCTTCGGAATCTGCGTCAGCGGGATCAGGTAGCCGGAGGTCGAATCCGGATCGGCGTAACCGAGCTTCTTGCCCTTGGCCGACTTGATGTCGGTGATGCCGGAGGACTTCAGCGCCAGGCCGATCGAATAGTAGCCGGTCGCGCCGTCGGTCTGCTGGGTGGTGAGGATCGGGGTTACCGCCTTGGGATCCTTGAGGACGACGCTGGCATAGCCGGAAGCGCCGAGTTCGGCAAAGTCGAGCGTGCCGCCGAGCAGGCCCTGGATGACGCCGTCATAGTCGGCGGCCGGGAACAGCGAGACCTTCTCGAAGCCGAATTCAGCCTTCAGGTGATCGGCCAGGCACTGGTAGTTGCGCAGCCGGTCGGTTTCGTTCTCGCCGCCGAGGATGCCGACGCGGAATTCCTTCATATCGGCGGCATGCGCCGCGCCGGTGGCCATTGCAAGCACCGAAACGGCGCTGAAAACCATTTTCCTGAACATCTGATTTCTCTCCTGTAGGTTCCGGCCCCGCGCCGGCGGCGTTGGTGATTTTGACGGGTGCCCTGACGCGGGCTGGCGATCCAGGTCGCTCTCAGTAACCCGGGAATGCGGGTTCGAGCGGTCCGGCGGATGCGGCGATCTTTTGCTTGAAGGCAACGCTGGTCGAGGTGATGGCCTCGGATATCTCGCCGCCATTGCTGTCGGCGCCATAGACGAGACGGACGGCCTCGCGGTTAAGCTCCTCCGGCGGCCCGTCGAACACGACCTTGCCCGCGGCCATGCCGATGATGCGGTTGCAATAGGTGCGGGCGGTGTCCAGCGTGTGCAGGTTGGTGACCACGGTGATGCCCTCGCGCAAATTGATGTCCTGCAGCGAATCCATCACCACCTTGGCATTGAGCGGGTCGAGCGAAGCGATCGGTTCGTCGGCCAGGATCACCCGGGGCTGCTGCATCATGGCGCGGGCAATGGCGACACGCTGCTGCTGGCCGCCCGACAAGGTGCCGGCGGGCTGCAGCGCGGTACGGGCGATGTCGAGCCGCTCGAGGGCCGCGACCGCCTGCGCACATTCGGTTCGCGAGAACATGCCGAAAAGGTTCGACAGGGTCGGACGATGGTTCAGCCGGCCGAGCAGCACATTGGTCAGCACGTCGAGGCGCGGCACAAGGTTGAATTGCTGGAAGATCATGGCGCAGTCGCGCTGCCAGCGCCTGAGCGGCGAACCGCGCAATTGCGAGACCTCGGCTCCGTCGAAGAAAATCGATCCATGGCTGGGATCGATGAGGCGGTTGATCATACGCAGAAGGGTCGACTTGCCGGCGCCGGAACGGCCGATGACGCCGACCATCTGACCCTGCGGGATCGAGATGCTGACATCGTTAACGGCGGTGTTCTTGCCAAATCGTCGGGTGACGCCGCGGATTTCGAGCGTGGCTGACATGGTGCGTTCCCGTCCAGTCGCGGTTGAAGGTCCTGTTGACCCTCGCTAGCGCAGCGCCATGAACCTGCGGTGTCGGATTGATGTCAGTTTTGTTACCACCCACAGCCGTGTCGTGCGCGATCAGGCCAGGACCAATCAGTTCCTCGAAGTGCTTCCATGTCCCTGAAGCTGCGGAAGGCAGGCGGCTCGAGAAGACAGCCCCCTGCCCGAACTCTGTGTAAGGGATGCGAATAGTGAGCAGCCCTATTCCATTCACCACCGTCATCCACCGTATTTTTCCAGGAAAGCTTCGGCCTCGAGCTGACGGAAATCGTCGAGTGCGGCGCGCAGCCTCGCATGGTCCCAATCCCACCAGGCCAGCGCCTGGTAGCGCTCGGCGGTGCGGCGGTCGAAGCGCTCGCGGACCGGCTTTGCCGGCACGCCGGCGACGATGGTGTAGGGAGCGACATCCTTCGATACCACCGCTCCGGCGCCGACGGCGGCGCCATCGCCGACGGTGATGCCGGGCAGGACTGTCGAGCCATGGCCAAGCCATGTGTCGTGGCCGATTGTGACGCGCCTGGCGCGGCGCTCAGCGAAAAATTCGCTCTCGTGTTCGGCATCGTCCCAATAGTCCGATGCGCGGTAGGTGAAGTGGTGCAGCGTCGGTCGCCAGGTCGGGTGGTTGGTGGCGTTGATGCGCACGCTTGCCGCGATGTTGGAGAATTTGCCGATCGTCGCACACCAGACGGCGCAGTCCTGCATCATGTAGGAATAGTCGCCGAGTTCGCTTTCCGAAACCCGACAGCGGTCGGCGATTTCGGTCCACCGGCCAAGCGTCGAATTCTCCACATCCGCCGTCGGGTGGACCAGCGGCGTCTCCGACAATTTCCTGCTCATGCGGCGAGCTTTCCCGGGGCGAAGGCGGTGACGTCGATGATGCGGTCGGCCACCGCTTCGCGCACATCATGGTCGTGGAAGATGCCGAGCAGGGCGACGCCTGCCGCCTTCTTGGCGGCGATGAGTTCGATCACCACCTCGCGGTTCCTGGCATCGAGCGAAGCTGTCGGCTCGTCGAGCAGCAGGATCGGGTGCCCGGTGATGAAGCCGCGCGCGATGTTGACGCGCTGCTGCTCGCCGCCGGAGAAGGTCGCCGGCGGCAATGCCCAGAGTTTTTCCGGCAGATTAAGCTGCGCCAGCAGGGCGCGCGCCTTGCTTCTTGCTGCTTCGCGATCCTCGCCGCGCTCCACCAGCGGCTCAGCGACGACGTCGAGCGCCGATACGCGGGGCACGGTGCGCAGGAACTGGCTGACATAGCCGATGGTCTGGCGGCGCACGGCAAGCACGGTGCGCGGGCTGGCGCTGGCGAGATCGATGAGCCCGTCTTCGTGCGTGACGATGATCTGGCCTTCGTCGACGGCGTAATTGCCGTAGAGCATCTTCAGGATCGAGCTCTTGCCGGCCCCGGACGGGCCGCCGAGCACGGTGCATTCACCGGCGCGGATCGAGAAGGAGACACCGGCGACGACAGGCAGTTTGATGCCGTCGCGCAGATGCATGGTGAAGCTCTTGGCGAGATCGGAGACAACGAGAGGCGTCGGCATCAGAAGGTACTCCAATCGTTATTCGTTTGCGGGCAGGACAGAGGGGGGGTGACTTGGCGCCATCGTCAAACCTGCAGAATCGAGGAAACAAGCAATTGCGTGTACGGCGCGCGCGGGTCGTCGAGCACACGGTCGGTGAGGCCGCTTTCGACGACGCGGCCGTCTTTCATCACCATCATGCGCTGGGACAAAAGCCGCGCCACCGCGAGGTCGTGGGTGACGACGATGGCGGCGAGGCCGAGATCGGTGACGAGGCCGCGCAAGAGATCGAGCAGGCGCGCCTGCACCGAGACGTCGAGGCCGCCTGTCGGTTCATCCATGAACACCAGCCGCGGGCCGGTGACGAGGTTGCGGGCAATCTGCAGGCGCTGGCGCATGCCGCCGGAAAAGGCGCGGGGCTCGTCGTCGATGCGATCTTCCTCGATCTCGACGCGCGACAGCCAGTCGACGGCGGTGGCGCGGATCTTGCCGTAGTGGCGGTCGCCCACCGCCATCAAGCGTTCGCCGACATTGGCGCCGGCCGACACCGTCATGCGCAAGCCGTCGGCCGGATTCTGGTGGACAAAGCCCCAGTCGGTGCGCATCAGGAAGCGGCGCTCGGCCTCGCTCATGCGGTAGAGTTCGCGGAACTGGCCGTCGCGCATGCGGTAGCTGGCGGTGCCGGATGAGGGCAGCAGCCGCGTCGACAGGCAGTTGAGCAATGTCGTCTTGCCGGAGCCGGATTCGCCCACGACAGCCAGGACTTCGCCCGGCCACAGATCGAAGGTGACGTTGTCGCAGCCGACGCGCGAGCCGTAGAATTTCGAGAGCGCCGAAACGCGCAGCAAGGGTTCGTCGGTCATTGTATCTCCTTACCCTCCCCCTTGTGGGGAGGGTCGGCGCGCAGCGCCGGGGTGGGGGCTGCCGATGGGTCGCTACCCCCACCCGCGCCTTCGGCGCGACCTCCCCACAAGGGGGAGGTAGGGGTGCTGCGCCGCTTCTCGCAGTGGTCGGTGTCGGAGCAGACGAACATGTGGCCGCCGTGATCATCGAGGATGACCTCGTCGAGATAGACGTTCTCGGCTCCGCATAGCGCGCAGGGCTGGTCGAAGGTCTGCACCTCGAACGGATGATCCTCGAAGTCGAGGCTGACCACATCAGTGAAGGGCGGCAGCGCATAGATGCGCTTCTCGCGGCCGGCGCCGAACAGCTGCAAAGCCGGCGAGCGGTGCATCTTGGGATTGTCGAATTTCGGCGTCGGCGACGGGTCCATCACATAGCGGCCCTCAACCTTCACCGGATAGGCGTAGGTGGTGGCGATGCGGCCGTGCTTGGCGATGTCCTCGTAGAGCTTCACATGCATGAGGCCGTATTCCTCCAGCGCATGCATCTTGCGCGTTTCGGTCTCGCGCGGCTCGAGGAAGCGCAGGGGCTCGGGGATCGGCACCTGATAGACCAGCACCTGGCCCGCGGCGAGCGGATGTTCGGGAATGCGATGGCGGGTCTGGATGATGCTGGCGCTGGCCGTGTCGGTCGTCACCGCGACATTGGCGACCTTCTTGAAGAAGGCGCGGATCGAGACCGCATTGGTGGTGTCGTCGGCGCCCTGGTCGATGACCTTCAGCACATCGTCGGGGCCGATGATCGAAGCGGTAACCTGGACGCCGCCGGTGCCCCAGCCATAGGGCATCGGCATTTCGCGCGAGGCGAACGGCACCTGATAGCCGGGAATGGCGATGCCCTTGAGGATCGCGCGGCGGATCATCCGCTTGGTCTGTTCGTCGAGATAAGCGAAGTTATAGGCGGCGATGTCGGTCGGTTGCGCGCTCATTCCGCGGCCTCTTTCTTCTCTTCAATCTTGCTGGGATTTTCGCGAGCGTCGTACTCGGCGCGCATGCGGCGCACGAGGTCGAGTTCGGCCTGGAAGTCGACATAATGCGGCAGCTTCAGATGTTCGACGAAGCCGGTCGCCTGGACGTTGTCGGAGTGCGAGATGACGAATTCCTCGTCCTGGGCGGCGGCGACAATGTCCTCGCCGAGTTCGCTTGCACGAAGAGCGCGGTCGCAGAGTGCCATGGCCATCGCCTTGCGCTCGCTCTGGCCGAAGACCAGGCCATAGCCGCGGGTGAATTGCGGTGGTGCCTTTGCCGAGCCCTTGAACTGATTGACCATCTGGCATTCGGTGACGCGCACCGTGCCGAGCGGCACGGCGAAAGGCAGTTCGGGCACGTCGAGCTCCAGCTCGACCTCGCCGATGCGGATCTCGCCGACGAAGGGATGGTTGCGGGCATAGCCGCGCTGCGTGGAATAGCCGAGCGCCAGCAGGAACCCCTCGTCGCCGCGCGACAGCGCCTGCAGGCGGATGTCGCGAGCCATCGGGAACTCCAGCGGCTCGCGGGTGATGTCGCCGGGGACATGGTCCTGAGGCATGTCTCCGTCCGGCTCGATCAGCCCATCGCGAGCGAGGATCGCCGAGACGCGCGGCATTGCCTGCGCTTCCGTCTCGCGCCGCAAGGGCGCGGCGACATCGGCGCCGGCGGCAAGCTCGGGATCGAGCAGCCGGTGCGTGTAGTCGAAGGTGGGCCCAAGCAACTGGCCGCCGGGCAGGTCCTTGTAGGTCGCCGAAACGCGGCGTTCGACCAGCATGGTGGCGGTGTCGATGGCATTTGTATAGCCAAAGCGCGGCAGCGTGGTGCGGTAGGCCCGCACCAGGAAGATCGCCTCGATCATGTCGCCGCGCGCCTGCACGATAGCGAGTGCGGCGAGTTCGCGATCGTAAAGCGAGCCTTCGCTCATCACCCGGTCGACGCCGAGCGCCAGCTGTTCGACGATCTGGTCGAGGCGCAGTGCCGGTACCGAGCGGTCACCGCGCCGACGGTCGGCGAGCAGGCTGTGGGCGTTGGCGATTGCAGCTTCGCCGCCTTTTACCGCGACATACATGCTAGGCCTCCGTCGTCTTGATGCGTGTCGTACGCGGCAGGCAGGCGAGGCTGTCATGTGCCGCCAGGATGATGTCGACGCCGCGCGGAAAGCGGTTGATGTTCTGCTTCCACTGCTCGATGAAATGACGCGGCATGCGGGCCGGCGCGATCGTCGCCGTCTTCTCGATGCCAGGACCTTCGAGCAGCAGCGGCGTGCCTGACGTGAGATCGCCGACCTGCAGGATCAATGTGGTCGAGCGGTCGGGATAGTCCTGCGTGCCTTGCGAGAAACCGTCGAGCGCCATCATCTCGGCCGGCGAGGCCACAAACGCGAAATGCGCGTCGGCCGGGGTGTTGGCCAGCGGCGCACCGCTGTGAAAGCCGAGCCAGGACATGACCGCTGCCGAGGCATGCAGGGCCGGGTCGAGCCAGAGCGGCGTGTCATTGTCGCACAATGCCAGCGCAACCGCGCCCGATGTCGCCGAAAGCGGCGCCGGCGGGCGGGCCAGGGCCGGCAAGGGTTGCACGCTGCCCGGCCGCGCCATTGCGTCCATGACGGCGCGAAACACCGTCTGGGCGTTGAACACCGGATCGGCGAACCCGCCCTCGATCGATTGCGCTGCGATATCCATCAATCTTCTCCGCGAACCATGGTGAAGAAATCCACCTTCGTTGCCGCCGTTTCGGCGCGGCGCCTTTCTCGTGCCGTGGTCAAGGCAGCCCGCAGCGGCGCGAGAAGGCCCGTTTCGACCGCCTCTCGGTGGGCGGGGTCCTGCCACAGCGCGTCGGCGATGGCCGCCAGCTTCGCCTTCTGCTTGTCGCGGCCGAGCGCATAGCAATGGCCGACCTGTCCGGACGGCAGGCGCACTGTGGCGCGGGTCACGGTGGCCTCGCCGACATTGAACGGCGCGCCGCCGCCGCCGATGCGGCCGCGCATGGTAACCAGGCCGGTCTCGGGACCGCGCAGCAGTTCGACCTCGGCAGGCAGGCCGGATTCGTTCCAGAGGCGAACGATGTCGTCGCCGCTGGACTGCGCCAGGGTTGCCATGGCCGCCTTGCGTTCGGCCTGGTCGCGCGCTTCCTGTCCTCGCATGAGCAACATCCTTGCTTCTAATTTGTCTATTGATATAGACAACCATACGAATTATACCCATTACCTAACGCGAGTCCATGACGGGTGCGTGACAGGGGCCGGCCAGGGGCGAAACCGTGAACGGAAAACACGTAGCTGACGGTATCGAGCGGCGCAGCGGCGTCTCGTTGTGGCGCCAGATCGCCGACCGAATCCTGCAATCGATCGCTGCCGGCGATTTTGCCGAGAATGCCGCGCTGCCGCCGGAGGTGGCGCTGGCCGAGCGCTATGGCGTCAACCGTCACACGGTGCGCAGCGCCATCGCGGCGCTCGTGCAAGACGGGGTACTGCGGGCCGAGCAGGGGCGCGGCACTTTCGTGCTGTCGCGCAAGCGGCTGTCCTATCCGATCGGCGCGCGCACGCGATTTTCAACCGGCTTGCAGGGCCAGGCGTCGGAGCGGCATATCGTGCTGCTGGCCTCATCGGTCGAGCCCGCCAGCCGGCGCGTCGCCGAAGCCCTGGGCGTTGCCAGGGGATCGGATGTGATTCGCCTGGAGACGCGCGGCGAGGCCGATGGGAAGCCGGTGTCGCGCGCTTCCGGCTGGTTCGACGCCAGGCGCTTCGCCGGCATCGATGTGGCCATGGCCGAGACCGGGTCGATCACCGCATCGCTCAAGCGTTTCGGCATAGACGATTATCTCAGGCAATCGACGGTGCTGTCGGCGCGTCACGCCGATGCTTCCGAGCTTGCCGACCTCGATCTGCAGCCGGGCGGCATCGTGCTGGTCACGGTGGCCGTCAACATGACGCCGGACGGCCGGCCGATCCAATTCGCCGAGGCGCGCTTCCCGGCGGAGCGGGTGGAGCTGAAACTGTCGGCGCTGTAGGCGTGTCGGCCTAACGCTGGAATCAGACCAGCCCGGTCGCGCGCACTTGTCAGCGGCTTGGCGTTTGGGGGTCGACCTGCGCGGGGGTGTGGTCAATTCGGGCCGGGTTCACGGCCTGCCATGTTATGCCCCTACCTCGATCACGGCCTTGATCAGCCCGGATTTCTCATGCGCCCAGCGGGCGAGGTCACGTGGCGTGTGGGCAAGCGTGGTGCGGTGGGTGACGAGCTTGGCCAGCGGCACCGCGCCATCGCGGATCGAAGCGGCGACGTGGTCGAAATCGGCCCACAAGGCATTGCGGCTGCCGACAAGCGTCATCTCGCGCTTGTGGAATTCGGGGTCGGAAAAGGCGATGTCGTCCTTGACGACGCTGACCAGCACCAATGTCCCGCCATGCGCGACATGAGCGAAGGCCGACTGCACCGAGCCGGTGTTGCCGGTGGCGTCGAAGACCACGTCGAAGCCTTCGCCTGATGTCGCTTCGCTGACCAGATCGGATGCCGCGCCGCGCGACCCGTCGAGGGTCTTGAAGCCGAGTTCATTGGCGGCGAAGCCGAGCCTTTCGCTGATCATGTCGAGCAGCGTCACGTCGAGCCCGGCGATGCGGGCGAAGATGGCGGTGCCGAGCCCGATCGGTCCGGCGCCGATGACGAGCGTCCGTGCGCCGGGATCGGCACGCGAGCGCCGCACCGCATGGGCGCCGATGGCCAGGAATTCGACGGCCGCGGCATCGGCCAACGACAGGCCGTTGGCTGGATAGAGGTTTTGTTCCGGGACAAGGATCTGTTCGCACATGGCGCCGTCGCGATGCACGCCGAGCACTTCGATCCGGACACAGCAATTGGGTTTACCGTGCCGGCAGGCGATGCATTTGCCGCACGCCAGATAGGGATTGATGATGACCGGCTCGCCCGTGGCAAGACCAACGCCTTCGCCCGCCTCGACGATGGTCCCCGACACTTCATGGCCCATGATGCGGGGGTAGGCGAGGAAGGGATGCTTGCCCTCGAAGATGTGGTAGTCGGTGCCGCAGATGCCGACATGGCTGACCGCCACCAGCGCCCAGCCGGGAGGCGGCGAGCCAGCCGCGGGACGGTCTTCCACGACAAGGTCGCCGGGCGAACGGCAGACAACGGCTTTCATGCTTCAATCCAGTCGGTTCATGGAATCGCCGGCCGATTTTCGACCCGGCCGGCGATCGATTTTACTTGCCACCTCGGCGGCGCAGGCCGTCGAAGTAGACGATGACGATGATCAACATGCCGGTGATGACGCGCTGCCAGAACGTGTTGACGTTGAGCAGGTTGGCGCCGTTGTTGATGGTGGAGAGGATGAACGAGCCGATCAGCGGCCCGTGCACCGAACCGATGGCGCCGAATAGCGACGTGCCGCCGATCACCGACGAGGCGATGGCCTGCAGCTCGTAGGTGTCGCCCTGCGTCGGATTGCCGATGCCGATGCGGGACGCGAGCAGCACACCGACGAAGGCCGCGCACAGGCCGGACAGCACATAGGCCATGTAGATCGTGCGCGGCACGTTGACGCCGGAGAGGCGCGCGGCTTCCGCGTTCGAGCCGACGGAGAAGAGATAGCGTCCCCATCGCGTGTGATGCAGGAAGACGTAGGAGGGCAGGGCAACCACGATCACCATCCAGAACAGATAGGGGATCCCCAGCAGCGAACCGCGCGAAAACGCCTGGAACGCGTCGCTGTTGATCGATATCGAATTGCCATTGGTCATCAGGAGACCGATGCCGCGCAGCGAAGTCATGGTCGCCAGCGTGATGATGAAGGGCGGCAGGCCCATCCTGACGATGCCGAAACCGTGGAACAGGCCAATGGCGACTCCGACCAGCAGCGTCGCCAGTACCGCGATCCAGACCGGCCAGCCGGCATTGATCAGCAGCGCGACGATGACGGTGGCGAAGCCGACGATGGCGCCGACGGAAAGGTCGATGCCGCCGGTGATGATGACGAAGGTCTGGCCGACGGCCAGGATGGCGATCAGGGAACCCTGGCGCAGCAGGTTGGTGATGTTGAGCGCCGAGGCGAAGGACGGCGTCGCGACCGCCAGGATGACCCACATCAGAAGCAGCAGGCCAAGCAGCGTCAGCCCGAACAGGGCATTGTAGTTGCGCTTCGGCTTTTCGGCAGGGATCGCCTCGGTGCTCATGTCTGTCCTCCCGTCTTTTCTTGTTTCTCGGCCAGGGCCTGGCTCAGAATGTCCTCGTGATCGGCGGTGCGGAAACCATGCGTGGCCACCAGCTTGCCGCGCCTGAACACATGCAGCGTGTCAGCCAGTTCGTAGACCTCAGGCAGATAGGACGAGATCAGGATGATGCCCGCGCCCTTGGACAACAGCACACTGAACAGCCGGTAGATCTCGGCCTTGGTGCCGACATCGACGCCCACCGTCGGCTCGTCGAAGATGAACAGTTTGGCGCCGTGCGCCAGCCACTTGCCGATGACGATCTTCTGCTGGTTGCCGCCGGACAGGCTGGAGGCCAGCGCGCCGCGCGTCGGCGTCTTGATCCTGAGGTCGGCGATCTGCCGGTCCGCCTCGGCCTTCTCCTGCGCAGACGAGATCAGCAGATTTTTCGATATGCGCTTGTAGATCGGCAAATTGAGGTTCAATGCGACCGGCAGGTTGAGGCACAGGCCCTGGTCGCGGCGGCTTTCCGGTGCCAGCGCCATGCCGAGCTTGATGGCGTCGTGCTCGGAGTTGACCTGCACCTCCTTGCCTTCCCACAACACTTGGCCGGCCGATTTGCGGTGGCGGCCGTAGAGGGTGGTGACGAATTCGCTGCGGCCGGCTCCGATCAGGCCGTAGAGCCCGACGATCTCGCCCGCGCGCACCGACAGAGAGACATTCTCGAAACCCTTGCCGGACAGATTCCGCGCCTCGGCGATGACGGCGCCCGGCGTGAAATGCTCCTTGTGATAGATCTGCTCGATCGAGCGGTTGATCATCAGCTTGACCAGCTCCGGCTCATTGGTCTCGGCGATGTTGCGGGTGCCGACCAGCGTGCCGTCACGCAGCACCGAGACGCGGTCGGCGAGCTCGAACACCTCCTCCATGCGATGGCTGATGTAGATGATGGTGACGCCTTCACCCTTCAGGCGGCGGATCAGCGTGAACAGCTGGTCGGCCTCCTTGCGGGTGAGGTACGCGGTGGGCTCGTCGAAAATCAGGAATTTGGTGCCGCGCACGGTGGCGCGGGCGGCGGCGATCAGCTGCTGCTGGCCGATGGTGAGATCGCCGAGCACGACATGCGCCGGCAGGTCGAAGCCGAGACCGTCGATGATCTTCTGCGCTTCCCTGACCATGGCTCGTTGCTGGAGGATGCCGAAGCGCGAGTTCTCCTCGCCGAGGAACATGTTGGCGGCGACGGTCAGGTGCCGGCAGAGCACGACTTCCTGGTGCACGGCGTTGATGCCGAGCGCCATGGCTTCGTGCGGCGTCGCCAGGGCAGCCGGCTTGCCTTCCCACACAACCTCTCCGGAGGTGCGCGGGATGACGCCGGTCAGAAGTTTGATCAGGGTCGACTTGCCGGCACCGTTCTCGCCGACGATGGCGTGGATCTCTCCCGCCTTGAAGGCCAGGGTCACAGGCTTCAGCGCATGCGTGCCGGGATAGCGCTTTTCCAGACCCTGCAGCTCGAGGATGGTCCTACCGGGCTCCAGCACGGGGGCCGGATGCAGTTCCTGCGCGGTCGGCGTCATGGCAATCCTCCCTGTTGTTTCCGGGGCGCAGAGGCCCCGGAAACAGTTGCGCGTGCCGATGCTCAGTTGAGCTTCGGGTTGAGCAGCGCGTCGATCTTGGGATCCTTCATGTTGGCCTTGGTGACCAGGTTGGCGCCGGTGTCGACATTGGTCTCGACCTTTTCGCCCTTGGAGGCGGCAAGTGCGGTCTTGATGCCGTCATAGCCCATCCGGTAGGGATCCTGGACGACGAGGGCGGAAATGACGCCGTCGTTGAGGAACTTGATCAGCTTCTCGTCGCTGTCGAAGCCGACCAGCGCCAGCTTGCCGCCGAGGCTGTTTTCGGCGACAGCCTGCCCGACGCCCTGCGCCATGATCAGGTTGGAAGCGAAAATTCCCTTGAGGTTCGGATTGGCCGTGATCAGGTCGGTGGCGATATTGAGGCCGGTGGTGGCCTGGCCGTCGGCATATTTGTCGGCGACCAGCTTCAGGCCTGGATACTTCGCCTTGAGCTGTTCGATGAAGCCCTGCTTGCGCTGTTCGAGCGAGCCGGCACCAGGCGTGTTGGTGATCAGGGCAACGTCGCCCTCGATCTTGCCGCCATTGGCTTCGCCGATGGCCGCTGCGAGGCCGTCAGCGGCAACGCGGCCGCCCTGGACGTTGTCGGTGGTCAGGAAGGAGGTGAAGGCCTTGGAGTCGGCGCCGGAATCGATGCCGATAACCTTGACCTTGGCGGCGGCTTCGTCGATCGGCTTGCCGAGCGCCTTGAACTCGGTCGGCGAGATGACGATCGCCGCCGGATTGCTGGCGACGGCGTTTTCGAGGATCGAGATCTGGCCGTTGACGTCAGTTTCTGCCTGGGCGCCGAGCTCCGGCACGTTGACGCCGAGATCCTTGCCGGCCTTGCGGGCCCCGGCCAGAACGATCTGCCAGTAGAAGGACGTGGTATCCTTGACGATGATCGGAATGGTCACGTCCGCCGCCGAAACCGGCGCCGAGTGCATGACGCCGGCAAGCATCGACGCGGCCGCCAGCGCCATGACTGCGCGGCGATTGAGAATGCTGGTCACGAATTTCATGGAATTCCTCCCTAGGTCGCCCGGTGAACGATACGGAAGCTCGGTTCGGATAGGCGTAGCCAAACAGAACTTTATCAATAAAAAACAGTTGCAGCATTTTGATAGTGCATCGATCCGGTCGATGCAAGCGGTGTTTATGCCATCCTCGGGGCACGGCGGTCATGACCGCACTGGCGCCTTGCTCTCCCCACGCTGCCCGACGCTTCCGTTTCGCGTGACTAACGTATGGAATATTAATTCCATAAATTAGTCAACATAGAATGCCCGTTCCTTCTTCGGTTCGCGGGATCGTGAAGCCCCGCGATCGCACGCCTTCGCCCGGGCGGATCGGGCACTTCATGCCAATTCCTGCACTACGGTGTAGGGGCGGTATCTGGCGTAGTCCGCCTGAGGCACGTCGACATCAAGCAGTTCGAGATTGCGGGTCAGGTTCGCCAGCTTGGCGGTGCCGGTCAGCACGGTGGCGACCGAGGATTCCTGGAGGGGGAACTGGAACGCGGCGGCGGCGAGCGGGTAACCACCTTCGGCGGCGATCCGCTCCATCGCGCCGACGCGGTCGAGCACGTCACCGCTGGCGGGCTTGTAGTCGAAATGGGCGCCCTGCACCGGTCCGGTCGCCAATATGCCGGAGTTGAACACACCGCCGATGACCAGCGAAGTCTGTCGGGCGCGGCAGAGCGGCAAAAGTTCGGCTTCGGCGCTGCGATCGAGCAAGGAATAGCGGCTGGCGAGCAGGATACAATCGAGCGGCGCGCGACGCATCACGTCGAGACATATCCGGACTTCGTTGACGCCGAGCCCGTAGGCGGAAATGACGCCGGAGTTTTTCAGTTCTTCGAGCGCCTTGAGCCCACCGTCCATCAACTGGCGAAAGTGCATTTTGGTCTTCTCGACGCCATGCGTGTACACGCCGATGTCGTGCACAAACAGGATGTCTATCCTGTTTAGACCAAGCCGCGCATAGCTGAAGTCGACCGAGCGCATGATGCCGTCATAGGAATAGTCGTAGTCGAGCGCGAAGGGCAGCGGATCGACATAGGAGTGATCGGGAACCTGATCCTCCGGAACGGGCCGGAACAGGCGCCCGACCTTGGTCGACAGCACATAGGAATCGCGCGGCTTATAGCGCAGGAAGTCGCCGAAACGCCGCTCCGACAGGCCGAAACCATAGAAGGGCGCGGTGTCGAAATAGCGCAGGCCCGCCTCCCACGCGCCTTGCAACGTTTCCATCGCCGCCTCGCGCGAACAGGCGCGGTAGAGCCCGCCGATCGCGGCACCGCCGAAGCTTACTTCGGTGACCTCGAGCGCCGTCTGGCCGATGCGGCGTTTTTCCATGCACAACCTCCCCGTTGCCCGCCATTATCCGGCGCGGCAGATTCCAAGACCTCAAGCCGCAGCATTCCAGGAAAGTTCGCGGCCACTTTCCGGACTGCGCGACTTCAAAGAGTTAGAGCGTCGCGCCGAGATGCCAGGGCACGAACTCGTTGTCGCCGTAGCCGAAATCCTCGCTCTTGGTCTTGCGACCGGAGGCCGTCTCGACGATCAGTTCGAAGATCTCGCGGCCCATGCCGGCGATGGTCTTCTCGCCGGAGGCGATGACGCCGCAATTGACGTCCATGTCCTCTTCCATCTGATGATACATGGTCGAGTTGGTGGCGACCTTGATCGACGGCGTCGGCCGGCAGCCGAAGCAGGAGCCGCGGCCGGTGGTGAAGACGATGATGTTGGCGCCGCCCGCCACCTGGCCGGTGGCGGAAACCGGGTCATAGCCGGGCGTATCCATGAACACCAGCCCGCTGCCGGTGACCTTTTCGGCATAGCCGAAGACGCCGTTGAGCGGCGTCTGGCCGCCCTTGGCGACCGCGCCCAGCGATTTCTCCAGGATGGTGGTGAGGCCGCCGCGCTTGTTGCCGGGCGAGGGGTTGTTGTCGATCGAGGCGCCGTGCTTGGCGACGTGGTCCTCCCACCACTTGACGTAGCCGTCGAGTTTCTTGGCGATCTCGGGCGTCGCGGCGCGATAGGCGAGCAGATGTTCGGCGCCGTAGATTTCCGTCGTCTCGGAGAGAATACCGATGCCGCCGACGCCGGCGAGGATATCGACCGCGGCACCTAGAGCAGGATTGGCTGTGATGCCCGACATGCCGTCGGAGCCGCCGCATTGCAGGCCGACGACGATTTCGCTTACCGGGATGGGTTCGCGCTTGAGCTGGCCGACTTCCTCGGCGATCTCGGCCAGCACGCCCATCGCCTTTTCGACCGATTTGCGCGACCCGCCGGCATCCTGGATGTTGAAATGGCGTTTACCGGCGGCCGCACCCTTCTGGCCGTACAGCGTGAGCTGGTTGACCTCGCAGCCGAGCCCAACCATCAGCACGCCGCCGAAATTGGGATGGCGGGCATAGCCGGCCAATGTGCGGTGCAGCACCATCATGCCGTCGCCGGTGGCGCTCATGCCGCAGCCCTGGCCGTGGACGATCGGGACGAAGCCGTCGATGCCGGGATATTTTGGCAGCAGCGTGCGGTTGGCCGCGTCGGCGATGGCGTGGCAGACGGTCGCCGAACAGTTGACGCTGGCGATGATGCCGATGAAGTTGCGCGTGCCGGCGCGGCCGTCGGCGCGGCGATAACCCATGAAGGTGCGGGCGCGGTCAGCCTCGGTCGCATGTTCGGCCTCGCTTGGCGGCACCACCGGCAGGCGGCCGGCCTCAAACACCAGATTGTGCGAATGGACATGTTCGCCGGGCGCGATGTCCTGCGTGGCGCGGCCGATTGCCTGGGCATATTTGACCACGGCGGACCCGGCGGGAATCGGCTTGATCGCCACCTTGTGGCCGGGCTCGATGATAGCGGCGGCAAGCGCTCCGCCGGGCAGCGCGGTGCCGGTCTCGATGCGGCCATTGGCGACCGCGACATTGTCGGCTGGGGACAGAAGAATTGAGTTGGAGGCGTTCACGGGCGTTTCCTGGGGTGATCCTGGGAGGCGCGGATTGACACGCGCTTGTTAAGAGTTAATGTCTTTTATCGTGAAAAAACAGTTTTACGTCAATTGTTTTTTCCGGCAGTTCCTGTGCGCCTGGATGAGTAGCGGCGCTGCAACCGGTAAGCGAGCCCCTCGGCAAAGCGATTCCGCTTTCGAGGGCGATAGGAACGTCATATTTGCGCTTCAAGCCGGCCGCCGCAAGCGCCGGCCAGCGATGGGTCAGGGCATGTCGAAGAGCAACAACGTTTACAAGGATGCCTATAACAGGTGCCTCAGGCTGCTCGACGAGACGCGCAGCCTGCCTTCGGAACCGGAACTGGGTACGCTGCTCGGCGTCAGCCGCACCACGGTGCGCAGCATCCTTGGGCGCATGGAAGAAACCGGACTGATCGCCTGGAACAAGCGCGCCAAGACGGTGCTGCGCGAAACGCGCCCCGATGATTTCTTTCCCGAGGAAGAGACCGACACGCTGGCCGAGATCATCGAGCGGTCGTTCATGCGCAGGCTGCTCGCCGGCGGCGCCGAGGCCGGCATGCAGATCAACGAGCTCGAACTGGCGCGCGAGATCGGCGTCGGCACCACCAGCGTGCGCGAGTTCCTGATCCGCTTCTCCCGCTTCGGCCTGATCGAGAAGCGCCGTAACAGCCATTGGGTGCTGAAGGGTTTCACCCGCGCCTTCGCGCTGGAGTTGACGGAAATCCGCGAGATGTTCGAGCTGCGCTCGGCATCGGCGTTCACCGCACTGCCGCAGGACAGCGCGGTGTGGGTCGATCTCGACAATCTCGAAGAGGAACACCGCGGCCTCGCCCGTGACATCGCCACGCGCTTCAACGAGTTCTCGGAGCTCGACGAGCGCTTCCATCGGCTGATCCACCGCGCCTCGCACAACCGCTTCATCGTCGATTTCTATGATGTCATCGCCATGATCTTCCATTACCACTACCAGTGGAACAAGGCGCAGGAGCGCGAGCGCAACGAAATCGCGATCGGCGAGCATCTGGCTTATATCGCGGCGCTCAAATCACGCGACCTGGGCAAGGTCGATGCCGCCTGCCGCAAGCATTTGAAGTCGGCGCGCCAGACGCTGCTGACCTCGATCCCCGAGAGCCGGCACCCACAGAGGCCCTGATCGCGCCGCGTTGCCGCAGCACCGATTTGCCGATTTTCCGTCTCTTGCTGCCGTGGTAGACATCTTCCGGTGATCGCTTGAAGATGCAGATGGTTTGAACAGGCAAGTCATTTGACCAAAAAGGGGAGACGGTGGAGCATTCCGGTCGCGCTTGTCGCGGCCTACCTGCTGCTGCTTCAGTCGACGCTGAGCGCATTCGCCTTCGCCACCGGACCGGCCGCCTCGCAAATCGACGCCTTCGGCAACGTCATCTGCACCCACGAGGGCACTGCCCAGCTTCCCGATGGCGGCCCGCATCCGTCGCATCTGCCGGCATGCTGCATGCTGGGCTGCAGCATGGTTTCAGCGGCCTTTGCGCCGCCACCCGATGCCGGGCTTGCGCTGGCCTCGCTTTCGTTCGAAGCCGTCGTTTTCATCTTTCCGGCGGCCACGCATCTCGATTTCGCGCGCCAACGCTCGCCGTCGAATCCGCGCGCGCCGCCGCTTTCGGCCTGAGCCTGCTGTACGCCCGGCGGAACCTTCCGCCGGTGCTTTCATCCAAATAACGAATCGTTCGCGACCGGCCAACGGCGCGATCCCCTATTCATGGAGCAAACCATGTCCCAAGCTTTTCATATCGCGGCGCCTCCTTCGGGCGGCCGCACCAAATTCCCGCGCCGTTTCAATGAACGTGTCGGCCTTGCCGTGCTGGCGTTTGTGCTCTTGTTCTTCGGTGCCCAGGCCGTCTGCGCGCATGAATTCAAGGCCGGCGATCTCGAGATCGAGCATCCCTGGTCGCGCGCGACACCCACAGGCGCCAAGGTGGCCGGCGGCTATTTCACCATCACCAACAAGGGCAATGCACCCGACCGGCTGCTGTCGATTTCCTCCGACGTCTCCGAAAAAGCAGAGCTGCATGAAATGGGCGTCAAGGACGGCGTCATGACCATGCGGCCGGTGACGGGCGGCCTGGAAATCCCGGCCGGCGGCAAGGTGGCGCTAGCACCCGGCGGCTATCACCTGATGTTCATAGGCCTGAAGCGGCAACCCAAGCAGGGCGAAGAATTCGCAGCCACGCTGACCTTCGAAAAGGCTGGCGCCGTCAACGTCGAGTTCGCTGTCGAAGGCATGGGCGGTGGCATGGACGACCACGCCAATTGACCGCGCCATCCACAACTATTGAATTCAGAGGGACCATCATGAACAAGTATCTTTTGTCGGCCGGCGCGCTTCTGGCGCTGGGAACCAGTGCCGCCTTCGCGCATGTCACGCTCGAAACACAGGAAGCGGCGGTCGGTTCGACCTACAAGGCCATCCTGCGGGTGCCGCATGGCTGTGACGGCAAGGCGACGACCGCCGTGCGCGTGCAGATCCCGGAAGGGGTGATCGCGGTGAAGCCGATGCCGAAGCCCGGCTGGACGCTGCAGACCAAGAAGGGCAAGTACGAGAAATCCTACCAGCTCTACGGCCAGGCGGTGGCCGACGGCGTCAAGGAGGTCGATTGGAGCGGCGGCAATCTGCCGGACGAATTCTACGACGAGTTCGTCTTCCGTGCGATGCTGACGGCAGACCTCCCGGCGGGTCAGAAACTCTATTTCCCGGTGGTGCAGGAGTGCGGTGGCGCCGCCGACCGCTGGATCGAAATCCCGGCGGCCGCGCAGGACGAAGACGCCCTGGAGAACCCCGCGCCCGGCATCGAGCTCACGCCGAAAAAGTAAGCTCTCGCGATGCGCTCCATTGTCAGGAGCGCGCCGCATTTCATGGCAATGACATGACGGTGATATTCCCTTCCAGGACGGTTCGCGCGACCGGCAAGCTCATCGGCCGAGCTGCCATAGGGCTGCTGACCTTGGCCATGCTGATTGCCGTGGCCACGACAAATCAGGCCTTTGCGCACGCCGCGCTGATCAAGACCGATCCGACCGACGGCGCCGTGCTGTCGCAGGCCCCGGCGCAATTCGCGCTGACTTTCAGCGAACCGGTCTCGCCACTGGTGCTGACGCTGGTGAAGCCCGACGGCACGCCCGTTCCGCTGACGTCCTTCCGCCTCAGCGACCAGACCGTCGTGATCGACGATCCGCAGGCACTTGGATCGGGCACGCATGTGCTGAGCTGGCGAGTGATTTCCGCCGACGGTCATCCGGTCGGCGGCTCTCTGCTGTTTTCCATCGGCGCGGCGAGCCAGCCGCCGGCTGTTTCCGAAGCCGTCGACTGGCAATTGCGCTCGGCGATCTGGATCGGCAAGGTCTGCCTCTATATCGGCCTGTTCCTCGGCGTCGGCGGCGCCTTCGCTCTCGCATGGCTGGCGCGGAGTGGCCGCGCCGGACAGCGCTTCGTCGCCGCCG
Source organism: Mesorhizobium sp. B2-4-2 (assembly GCF_006442845.1). Classification (NCBI taxonomy): domain Bacteria; kingdom Pseudomonadati; phylum Pseudomonadota; class Alphaproteobacteria; order Hyphomicrobiales; family Phyllobacteriaceae; genus Mesorhizobium; species Mesorhizobium sp. B2-4-2. Next base: position 22,308 of record NZ_VFVM01000002.1, read on the forward strand.
CAATCCTGTGCGGGCTGGTCGCGGCACCCCTGTCGCTTGGCTTGCAAGGGCTGGATGCGCTCGGCGCGCCGCTCTCGCATATGGCGCAGCCGGCCATCTGGACCGCCGGTCTCGGTACCAGCTTCGGCTGGACGGCGTTGATCGCGTTGATCGCGCTGGGGCTCGGTCTTTTGTCGCTGGCCGGGCCGCGCGCGGCCGCCAGGCCCCTCGCGCTCGCCGGCCTGGCCGGAACGGGTCTCGCGCTCGCCGCCAGCGGCCACGCAAGTGCCGCCGAGCCGCAATGGCTGACGCGGCCGATGGTGTTCCTGCATGGCGCGGGCATTGCCTTCTGGGCCGGCGCGCTGGCGCCGCTCGGACTCGCGCTGAAACGGCAGGATGCCGAAGCCGTCACGTTCCTTCGCCGGTTCTCCGCCGCTATCATGCCGGTGGTGGCCTTGCTTGCCGCCGCCGGCGTGGTGCTGGCCGTCATCCAGGTGCAAACACCCGCAGCGCTGGTCAACACCGCCTATGGCCGGCTGCTGCTGGTCAAGCTTGCGCTGCTGGTCTTCCTGTTCACGCTCGCCGCCGTCAACCGCTGGAGGTTGACGGCAATGGCCGAGGCGGGGGCGACGGAAGTGCGGCGCAGGCTCACCCGTTCGATCGGCGTCGAAATACTGATCGTACTCGCCATCTTCGGTGTTGCCGCCGGCTGGCGCTTCACGCCGCCGCCACGGGCGCTGGCGATTGCCGCGGCGCAGCCGGTGTCGGTTCATATCCACGCGCTGAAGGCGATGGCCGACCTCAGCATCACGCCCGGCCATGCCGGGCCGGTCGCCGCCTCGATGATCATCATGACCGGCGATTTCGGGCCGCTCGACGCCAAGGAGGTGACGCTGGTGCTGTCGAAGCCGGACTCCGGCATCGAGCCGCTGAAGCGGGCCGCGACAAAGCCCGGCGACGGCAGCTGGCGTGTCGACGATCTCGTCATCCCGGTCCCTGGCCGGTGGACGGCGCGCATCGACATACTGGTCTCCGACTTCGAGATGGTGAAGATCGAGGCGCCGGTAGACATCAGGCCGTGATGGCTGTCCAACACAATTCGGCGAGGCGGTTGACGCGAGCCTGAAGGCCCGTCAATCATCCTGGCAGGATGCATCTTGGCAAAAACCCGGGCAATCGCGGGCTCGAACAAACAAGATCCGAAAGCAGGGAAGAAACATGGAAAAAGCCGAAATCGGCCTGATCGGCCTTGGCACGATGGGCTCCAACCTGGCGCTCAACATCGCCGAGCACGGGCACCGCATCGCTGTTTTCAATCGCACCAAGGCGCGTACGGATGCCTTTGTCGAGAATGCCGGCGCGCTCAGGGATATGGTTGTCCCCTGCTACAGCCTGGAAGAACTTGCCGCCGCGATCCGGCCGCCGCGTCCGATCATCATCATGGTGCTGGCCGGCAAGCCGGTCGATGAACAGATCGCCGCATTGCGCGGCGTGCTGTCCCATAATGACATCGTCATCGATGCCGGCAACGCCAATTTCCGCGACACGATGCGGCGCTTTTCCGAGCTGGCGGGCTCCGGCCTCACCTTCATCGGCATGGGCGTGTCCGGCGGCGAGGAGGGTGCGCGCCACGGGCCGTCGATCATGGTCGGCGGCACCGAAGAGTCCTGGAAGCGCGTCGAGAAGGTGCTGACGGCAATCTCCGCCAAGTTCAAGGACGAGCCATGCGCGGCCTGGCTCGGCACCGACGGCGCCGGCCATTTCGTCAAGACCATTCACAACGGCATCGAATATGCCGACATGCAGATGATCGGCGAGATCTACGGCATCCTGCGCGACGGCCTGGGCATGGGGCCGAAGGAGATCGGCGCCGTATTCGCCGGCTGGAACAAGGGCCGGCTCAACTCCTACCTGATCGAGATCACCGCCAAGGTGCTGGCGTCAGATGATCCCAAGACCGGCAAGCCGGTGGTCGACATCATCCTCGACCGCGCCGGCCAGAAGGGCACCGGCAAATGGTCGGTCATCGAGGCACAGCAACTCGGCATTCCGGCGACCGCCATCGAGGCGGCGGTGGCGGCACGCGTCCTGTCATCGATCAAGGACGAGCGGCTTGCGGCGGAAAAAGCCTATGGCAACATCGGCGTCACCAGGATTTCGGGCGACAAGGCAGACCTGCTCAAGGATCTGGAACTGGCGCTGTTCGCCGGCAAGATATCAGCCTACGCGCAAGGCTTCGCCGTGATGAGCGGCGCTTCGAAGGCGTTCAACTGGAACCTGCCGATGCCGACCATCGCCAAGATCTGGCGTGCCGGCTGCATCATCCGATCGCAGATGCTCGACACCATGGCCGAAGCCTTCGGCCGCGGCGGCGCTTCGACCAATCTCCTGATGGCGCCGGCCTTCATCACCATGATGCAGGAGGCGCATCCGTCACTGCGGCGCGTCGTGGCCAGGGCTTCCGAAGCCGGATCGCCGGTGCCGGCGCTGTCTTCGGCCCTTGCCTATTTCGACAGCTATCGCCAGGGCCGCGGGACCTCGAACCTGATCCAGGCACAGCGTGATTTCTTCGGTGCGCATGGCTTCGAGCGTATCGATGACAAGGGCGCCTTCCATGGACCCTGGGGGAGCGGCGCCGCCGGCTAGCGGTTCAGCGTTTCGCGGAACGGCGTACCGCTCTATCTCTTTGTTTTTTGGGCAATGCCTTAGGAAAGCTACGCGGGAATTGCTCTGGCGGCGGGGCTTCAATCAGCCGCGATAGGCCACAACTTCGCCCGGCGCGCTGAGCGACTGCAGCGAGCCGGGGGCCGCGCCGCCGATCCAGCCGAGCACGGCGCGGGCGAGCTCGGAACCGGCCAGCCGGAAGTTCTCGTTGACGATCAGCAGTTCCCGGCGGAACAGATGCAGCAATTCCGACGACTGCTTCGACACCACGTCGATGTCGCGGCCGAGTTTCAACCCGGCGTCCTCGATGCCGGCAACAATGGCAAGCGTGGCGGCCGCGGCGCTGCTGACGATGCCGTCCGGCCTGATGTCGCGCCGCATCAGCTGCGCGGTCCTCATCCTGATCTGCTCGATCGAGTGGTCGATCGAAACGGTGTTGAACGGCACCTCCGAGGCGCCGACTTCGCTCAGCGCGTCGGCAAAGCCGTTCACGGTGTGGCCGTGATAGGTCAGGCCTACCGGCGGCGTCACCAGGGCCAGCCGACGCCGGCCCAGGCCGGCCAGATGGCGCACCGCCTCGGCCGCGAAGGCGTAATTGTCGAAATCATGATAGGGGTGCACGAGCCCCATATCGGTGCGGCCGTGCGTTGCAAAAGGTATGCCGCGCTCCAGCATGTAGCGGGCCCTTGGATCGTTGGGCTGGGTGCGCGAAATGATGACGCCATCGGCGGAGCCGGTCTCCACCAGATAACGCACCGGATCCAGCGGATCCTGCGAGCGCGAGTAGGGCGTGACGATCAGATGGTAGGGCGTATCGGCGATGACTTCGGTGACGCCGTAGATGATGTCTGAGACAAAGCTCATGATCTCGTGCTCGGTGTTGAGCACGAGGCTGATGACGTTGGTCTTGCCGGTTCGCAGGCGCACGCCGGCGCGGTTCGGCCGGTAACCGATCTGCTTGGCCACGAGCTGGACGCGGCGCCTGGTCTCGGCGCCGATCTCCGGCGCGTCCTTCAGCGCCCGCGACACGGTGGTGACGCCGAGCCCGGTCATGAAGGCAAGCGTCTTCAGCGTCGGCCGCTCCCTGGCCGACGTCTCGTCATCGCTGTCCGTGCGCCGTCTGTCCATTCGTCCCGCCCCGTCAGGCGCTTAGCAGCCGCCGGCCAGGCCGGCAATGCCGCCGTCGCTCCCATGGCGCGTCTCCTTAGCTGAACAAGCCTATACTGAAACGTTACAGATTGTCACGACCGGTGTTCGACCAGGCTGTGGCCGAGGTCGAAAGTCCGCATGGGCTCGCCGCCGAAAAGCGTTGGGAATCAGCAGGAAAGGCATTGGGAGCAAGCTTCTTGCGAGCTTTCTGTCTTGCCATGTGCGATTCTTGCGTATTGCGCTGCACAACGGGCTCCATCCCGAAAGGATTTTGTTCGCGGCTCGAAAAATATCGAACTGACTTTCAAGGGAAGGGTTGCGCATATCTTGCAATTGCCGTATCGAAAATCTGTAACGTTTCAGATTCTGGGAGGAAACCGAAATGCGATACAAATTCCTGACCGCCGCGCTTGCGGCGACGGTGGCGTTGAATTTTGCCGGGCCGGCGGCCGCAACCGATCTGGAAGTCACCCATTGGTGGACATCCGGCGGCGAGGCCGCGGCGGTCGCCGAACTCGCCAAGGCCTTCGACGCAACCGGCAACCACTGGGTCGACGGCGCCATCGCCGGGTCCGGCGGCACGGCGCGGCCGATCATGATCAGCCGCATCACCGGCGGCGACCCGATGGGCGCCACCCAGTTCAATCACGGCCGGCAGGCGGAAGAGCTGGTGCAGGCAGGCCTGATGCGCGACCTCACCGATGTCGCCACCAAGGGCAAGTGGACCGAGGTCGTGCGGCCGAAGAGCCTGCTCGACGGTTGCACCATCGACGGCAAGATCTATTGCGTGCCGGTCAATATTCACTCCTGGCAGTGGCTGTGGCTGTCGAACGCGGCCTTCGAGAAGGCGGGCGTGCCGGTGCCGAAGAACTGGAACGAATATGTCGCCGCCGCCCCGGCGCTGGAAAAGGCCGGCATCGTCCCGCTCGCGGTCGGCGGGCAGGCCTGGCAGGCGTCGGGCGCATTCGACGTGCTGCTCGCCGCGGTGGGCGGCACCGACACCTTCCTCAAGGTCTACAAGGACAAGGATGCGACGTTCGCCGCCGGTCCTGAAGTCGCCAAGGTCTTCAAGGCCGCCGACGATGCGCGCAAGATGGCCAAGAACACCAATGTGCAGGACTGGAACCAGGCGACCAACATGGTCATCACCGGCAAGGCCGGCGGCCAGATCATGGGCGACTGGGCGCAAGGCGAATTCCAGGTCGCCGGCAAGACAGCCGGCAAGGATTATACCTGCCTTCCCGGGCTTGGCCTGAACGAGGTCATCGCCACCGGCGGCGACGCCTTCTACTTCCCGCTGCTCAAGGACGCCGACAAGTCCAAGGCGCAGGAAGTGCTGGCCGAGACCTTGCTCGATCCCAAGACCCAGGTCGCCTTCAATCTCAAGAAAGGCTCGCTGCCGGTGCGCGGCGACGTCGACCTCAACGCTGCCAACGATTGCATGAAGAAGGGGCTCGACATCCTGGCCAAGGGCGCCGTCATTCCCTGGACGGACCAACTGCTCTCGCAGGACAGCCAGAAGCAGAAGGAGGACCTGTTCTCGGAGTTCTTCGCCAAGCCCGACATGACGCTCGAAGAAGCGCAAAAGCGCTTCGCCGACATCATCGCCTCGGCCGATTGACCGCCGACAAGCCGCCTCGCTCCCGGCCACCTCAGGGCCGGGAGCGAGGCGTGCCGACCTTGTCGCCCTTACCCGATCCAGCATGGCTGCACCGATGAGCAAGAGCGAACGCCCGAGCCAACTCTTCCGCAACCTCAATGCGAAGGTCGCCTCGATCCCGATGATCCTCACCGCGCTGGTGGTGTTTGTCGGCGGCACGGCCTGGACGGTGCTTTATTCCTTCACCAATTCGAAGCTTCTGCCGCGGCTGCATTTCGTCGGGCTCGACCAGTACTACCGACTGTGGGCGACGCCGCGCTGGCTCGTCTCGATCGAGAATCTCTTGATCTACGGCGTGCTGTCGCTCGTCTTCTCGCTGGTAATCGGCTTCCTGCTCGCCGCCCTGCTCGACCAGAAGATCCGTTTCGAGGACACGTTCCGCACCATCTTTCTCTATCCCTTCGCGCTTTCCTTCATCGTCACCGGCCTCGTCTGGCAATGGCTGCTCAATCCCGATTTCGGCATTCAGGGAGTGGTTCGCGACCTCGGCTGGACAAGCTTCAATTTCGATCCGCTCTACAATTCGAGCATCGTCATCTACGGCATATTGATCGCCGCGCTGTGGCAAGGCACCGGGCTGATCATGTGCCTGATGCTGGCCGGCCTGCGCGGCATCGACGAGGACATCTGGAAGGCCGCGCGGGTGGACGGCATCCCCACCTGGAAGACGTATCTCTTCATCATCATCCCGATGATGCGACCGGTCTTCATAACCACGCTGGTGATCATCGCGTCGGGCATCGTCAAGGTCTACGACCTCGTCGTCGCGCAGACCAGCGGCGGTCCCGGCATTTCCTCTGAAGTGCCAGCCAAATATGTCTACGACTACATGTTCTTCGCCCAGAACCTCGGCCAGGGTTTTGCCGCCTCGACCATGATGCTCTTGTCGGTGATGATCGTCATCGTGCCGTGGGCCTATCTCGAATTCGGGGGCCGCAAGCGTGTCTGATCATGCCGTCTCCCTGGCCGCGTCCCCCGCCGCCATTCGCGCCGATGCCTCGGGGCCGAGCGGACCGAAGCCCCGGCACATGTTGTCGAGCCGCAACATCTTCCTGTACGGCACGCTCATCGTGGTGGCGCTCTACTACCTGCTGCCGCTCTATGTGATGGTTGTCACCTCGCTCAAGGGCATGCCGGAAATTCGTCTCGGCAACATCTTCTCGCCGCCGGTCGAGATCACGTTCGAGCCGTGGGTCAAGGCATGGTCGCAGGCCTGCACCGGTCTTAACTGCGACGGTCTCTCTCGCGGCTTCTGGAACTCGGTGCGCATCACCGTCCCCTCGGTGATCCTGTCGATCGCCATCGCCTCGGTGAACGGCTACGCGCTGGCCAACTGGCGCTTCAAGGGCGCCGACACGTTCTTCGTCATCCTGATCGTCGGGGCCTTCATCCCCTATCAGGTGATGATCTATCCGATCGTCATCATCCTGCGCGAGATCGGCCTCTATGGCAGCCTGAGCGGCCTGGTGATCGTGCATTCCATTTTCGGCATGCCAATCCTGACGCTCTTGTTCCGCAACTATTTCACCTCCATGCCGGAGGAACTGTTCAGGGCTGCGCGCGTCGATGGCGCCGGCTTCTGGGGCATTTATCTGCGCATCATATTGCCGATGTCGCTGCCGATCTTCGTCGTCGCCGTCATCCTGCAGGTGACCGGCATCTGGAACGACTTCCTGTTCGGCGTCGTCTATACGCGCCCCGACACCTATCCGATGACGGTGCAGCTCAACAACATCGTCAACTCGGTGCAGGGGGTGAAGGAATACAATGTCAACATGGCCGCCACCATCCTGACCGGGCTGGTGCCGCTGGTCGTCTACTTCATTTCCGGCAAATTGTTCGTGCGCGGCATTGCCGCCGGCGCGGTGAAAGGGTGATGTCGATGGCGGCAAACGGCACCAGCGTTTCGATCCAGGACCTGTCGCTGAACTTCGGCTTGGTCTCGGTGCTGCAGACGCTCAACCTCGACGTCGCCGAGGGCGAGTTCATAGTGCTGCTCGGACCCTCGGGCTGCGGCAAGTCGACCTTGCTCAACTGCATCGCCGGACTGCTCGACATTTCGGACGGCCGCATCTTCATCAAGGGCAAGAACGTCACCTGGGAAGAGCCCAAGGACCGCGGCATCGGCATGGTGTTCCAGTCCTACGCACTCTATCCGCAGATGACGGTGGAGAAGAACTTATCCTTCGGGCTGCGCGTCGCGGGCGTGCCCAAGGACGAAATCGCGAAGCGCATAGCGCGCGCCGCCGAGATCCTGCAGATCGAACCGTTGTTGCAGCGCAAGCCCGCGGCGCTCTCCGGCGGCCAGCGCCAACGCGTGGCGATCGGGCGCGCGCTGGTGCGCGACGTCGACGTGTTCCTGTTCGACGAGCCACTGTCGAACCTGGACGCCAAGCTGCGCTCCGAACTGCGCGTCGAGATCAAGCTTTTGCACCGCAAATTGCAGAATACCATGATCTACGTCACGCATGACCAGATCGAGGCGATGACGCTGGCAGACCGTATAGCGGTCATGCGCGGCGGCGTCATCCAGCAGCTCGACGCGCCGCAGACCATCTATAACAAGCCGGTCAACCGCTTCGTCGCCGGCTTCCTCGGTTCGCCGGCGATGAACTTCATTGACGGCAGGCTCGAGAAAGACGCTGGCGACTGGTTTTTCGTGGCCGACAATCTCAAGGTTCCACTCGGCACCTATCATTTCGACAAGCAACCGGAAGCGGGCCCTGCCGTGTTCGGCATCAGGCCCGAGCATGTCAGCCTGAACAGCGGCACGGGCTGGCCGTTCTCGACGGCGGCCAATGTCGAGGTGGTCGAACCGATGGGGTCCGACACGCTGGTGTGGCTGAAGCTTGCAAAGCAGAATTTCAGCGTCCGGGTCACCTCGGAACGGACGCCCAAAAACGATGAGGCGGTGACGGTGGGCTTCGACCCGATGCGCGCTTCGCTCTTCGATGCCCAAACCGGCAGCCGCATCTAAAGCCCGATAACCATCCCCCAAGCAGAACGGACAAAGACGATGAACTGGTCATTCCAACTTTACAGCGCGCGCAATTTTCAGCCCTGGGAAGGCGTGCTCGAGATGCTCGGCAAGCTCGGCTACACAGAGGTCGAAGGCTTCGGCGGCGTCTATGACGATCCCAAGGCCTTCCGGGCCGAACTCGACAAAAACGGCCTTGCCATGCCGACCGGGCATTTCTCCATCGATGCGCTGGAGAAGGATTTCGACGGCGTGCGCAGGATAGCTGAAGCGCTCGGCATCAAGCTTTTGATCTGCCCCTATCTCATGCCTGAGTCCAGGCCGTCGGACGCTGCCGGCTGGCGCGGCTTCGGCGAACGCCTTGCCAAGGTCGGCGAGACGGCGAAGAAGGCCGGCTACGGCTTTGCCTGGCACAATCATGATTTCGAGTTCAAGAAACTCGCAGACGGCTCGCTGCCGCAGGATCACATCCTGGCTTCAGCGCCCGACATCGGCTGGGAAATGGACGTCGCCTGGGTGGTGCGCGGCGGCGCCGATCCGCTGCCCTGGATCGAAAAGCACGGCAAGCGCATCGTTGCCGTTCACGTCAAGGACATGGCAAGGCGGGGCGAGGGGCTGGACGAGGACGGCTGGTCGGATGTCGGTCACGGCACGATCGACTGGGCCGGCCTGATCAAGGCGCTGCGGGCCAAGAGCGCGGCCAAATACTTCGTCATGGAGCAGGACAATCCCAATGACATCGAGCGCTTCGCCCGCCGTTCGATCGCAACCGTAAAGGCCTATTAGGAACAAGCATCATGGCAAACAAACTTGGCGTCGGCGTCATCGGCTGCGGCAACATCTCGAAGGCATATTTCTCGCTGGCGCCGCTGTTTCGCGGCATCAGGATGCGGGCTTGCGCCGATATCAACATGGACGCCGCGAAAGCGCGGGCGAAGGAGTTCAAGCTGCGCGCCGAGACGGTCGAGGACCTGCTCAAGGCCGACGACATCGAGATCATCGTCAACCTGACCATTCCGGCCGTGCACTATGAAGTGTCGAAACAGGTGCTCGACGCGGGCAAGCATGTCTATTCGGAAAAGCCGTTCGTGCTTTCGGTCAAGGAGGGGCTCGACTTGAAGAAGCGGGCGGAGAAGAAGGGACTTCGCATCGGCTCGGCACCCGACACCTTCTTCGGCGGCGCGCATCAGCTGGTGCGCAACCTGATCGACACCGGCAAGCTCGGCAGGATCACCAGCGGCACCTGCCATGTCATGGGGCACGGCATGGAGCACTGGCACCCCAATCCGGACTTCTTCTTCCAGCCGGGTGCCGGCCCCGTGCTCGACATCGGGCCGTATTACATCACCAATCTGATCCAGCTGATCGGACCGGTGAAGCAGGTGGCGGCCTTCGCCACAACCCCGGCCAAGGAACGCACGATCAGTTCGAAGCCGCGCGCGGGCGAAAGGATCCCGGTGAACACGCCGACCACCATCCACGGCCTGCTGGAGTTCGAGAACGGAGCCGTGATCACACTCAACACCAGCTGGGACGTCTGGAGCCACGGCCATGCGCCGATGGAGCTCTATGGCGAGATGGGGAGCGTATTCGTGCCGGATCCGAACTTCTTCGGCGGCGACGTGCGCTTCACCGAAGCGGCCAAGCCGGTCAAGAAGCTGCCGAAATGGCAGCATCCGTTCGGCGTGCCCAATGAGATGCATTCGCAGGGCATGATGGCCAATTATCGCACCGCCGGCCTCGCCGACATGGCGATTGCGATCTCCGAGGGCAGGCCGCACCGCTGCTCGATGGAGCTGGCGCTGCACGCCGTCGATGTCATGACGGGAATCCTGCGCTCGGGCGAAACCGGCAAATTCGTCGCCATGCAGACCACCTGCGAACGTCCAGCCGCGCTCGGCATCAAGGAAGCCAAGGCGCTGATGGCGAAGAAGAGCTAGATCGCGGATTATCGATAATTTTGATGAACCCTCTCCCCGTTTTCGCGGGGAGAGGGTAAGGGTTGGTGCGCAGGGCCTGCGCGTCGCGTTCGCGATGACAGTGCCCAGTCCATCCAGCTTCGAGGATTTTCCCCATGCCCTATCTCGCCGCCGAAAACCGCTACGAAAAAATGGTCTATAACCGCTGCGGGCGGTCCGGCCTGAAGCTGCCGGCGATCTCGCTGGGGCTGTGGCACAATTTCGGCAACGACACGCCGCACACGACCAAGCAGGCGATCGTGCGCAAGGCCTTCGACCTCGGCATCACGCATTTCGACCTCGCCAACAATTACGGGCCGCCGCCCGGCTCGGCCGAAATTGCGTTCGGTGAGATACTGCGCACCGACTTTGCCGCCTACCGCGACGAACTCATCATCTCGACCAAGGCCGGCTACGAGATGTGGGCGGGGCCCTATGGCCAATGGGGCGGACGCAAATATTTGCTGGCCAGCCTCGACCAGAGCCTGAAGCGGATGGGGCTCGACTATGTCGACATCTTCTATTCGCACCGCTTCGATCCGGATACGCCGCTGGAGGAAACGATGGGCGCGCTCGACCATGCGGTGCGCGCGGGCAAGGCACTCTATGTCGGCATCTCATCCTACAATTCGCAGCGCACGCGCGAGGCGGCCGATATACTGAAGCGGCTCGGCACGCCTTGCGTAATCCATCAGCCGAGTTATTCGATGCTGAACCGCTGGGTCGAGGACGATGGCCTGCTCGATACGCTCGATGGGCTGGGCGTCGGCTCCATCGTGTTCTCGCCGCTGGCACAGGGCATGCTGACCGACAAATATCTCGGCGGCATCCCCGAGGGCAGCCGTGCCTCCCAGGGCAAGTCGCTGCGGCCGGCCTTCATCAACGACAAGACCATCGCCAACATACAGGCATTGAACGCGATCGCGGGCCGCCGCGGCCAGACGTTGGCGCAGATGGCGCTGGCGTGGGTGCTGCGCAAGGGCAAGGTGACATCGGCGCTGATCGGCGCCAGCCGGCCGGAGCAGGTGGAGGACTGTGTCGGCGCGCTGGAGGCGCCCGACTTCAGCGACGCCGAGCTTGCCGAGATCGACAATTATGCGCGCGAGTCCGACATCAATCTGTGGGCAGCCTCGGCCGAGCGCAATGGCCCGCCGAGGAAGTAGGCATCGGAGCCGGCAAACGACAACGGTGGGAGCCCTCCCGCCGGTATCGTTTGCGGAATGCCGCGCCAGCGCGTTTCAACAGAGGAGTAGCAAAGACAGCGGTTCGTCGCTATCTGAATGGGACGGGCCGTTTGCATATGGAAACGGCCTGTATGTGACACAAGGCAGGTCGGAAACAGGATCATGGCGGCAAGGGATGTGCTGACGAAGAACCAGCTGTGCGTGCTCGAGAAACTCGAGGCCGCCAGCGGGCCGCTCAGCGCCTACACCTTGCTTGACCAGCTGCGCGAGCGGGGTTTCCGCGCGCCGCTGCAGGTCTACCGCGCGCTCGACACGCTGGTGAAGTCCGGCTTCGTGCATCGGCTGGAAAGCCTCAATTCATTCGTCGCCTGCGTCGAACCGCACGATCACAGCCATTCCATGACCGCTTTCGCCATCTGCGACACATGTGGCCAGGTGAGCGAAATGTCCGACCATGATGTCGGCCACCGGCTGGACGAATGGGTGCGCTCCACCGGCTTTGCCGCCAAGAAGGCGGTGATCGAGTTCCGCGGGACATGTGCCAAGTGCCGGGCGCAAGCTGCCTAGTCTAAGGTGTATCGATATTCAGGTGATGCCGGCCTGGCGCTAGTGCGCCTCGTCCCAATTGTTCGCCGCTCGAGCGTCCACATGCAGCGGCACCGACATCGACACCGCCGGCATGGCCGCGTTCTCCATGACATGGCGCACGACGGGGATCGTCGCCTCCACTTCCGCCTCGATCGTCTCGAAGATCAGCTCGTCATGCACCTGCAAGAGCATGCGGGCCGAAAGCCTGGCCTTCTCCAGCGCCTCGTCCATGCGCACCATGGCGCGGCGGATGATGTCGGCGGCGGTGCCTTGCAGGCGCGCGTTGATCGAGGCGCGCTCGTTGAAGGCGCGGATCGAGGGATTGGAAGACCGGATCTCGGGGTAGTGGATGCGGCGGCCGAAGATGGTTTCGACGAAACCGTGCTCGCGGGCATAGGCCTTGGTCTCTTCGATATAGTCGCGGATGCCGGGGAAGCGCTCGAAATATTTTTTGATGTAGTTGCTGGCCTCCTCGCGCGGGATCGACAGCTGGTTGGCAAGGCCGAAAGCCGAGATGCCGTAGATGATGCCGAAATTGATCGCCTTGGCGCGGCGGCGCACTTCCGAAGGCATGCCCTCCACGGGCACGTTGAACATTTCCGAGGCCGTGATGGCGTGGATGTCGGCGCCGTCGGCGAAGGCCTGCCGCAATTGCGGGATCTCGGCGACATGGGCGAGCACGCGCAATTCGATCTGGCTGTAGTCGGCCGAAACCAGGCGGTTGCCCTTGTCGGCGATGAAGGCCGTTCTGATCCTGCGCCCCTCGGCGGTGCGCACCGGGATATTCTGCAGGTTCGGGTCGGAGGATGACAGCCGCCCCGTCGTCGTCGCGGCGAGCGCGTAAGAGGTGTGGACGCGCTTGGTGTCCGGGTTGACGAAGCCGGGCAGCGCATCGGTGTAGGTCGATTTCAGCTTGGTCAGCTGGCGCCAGTCGACGATCTTGCGCGGCAGTTCGTGGCCTTCGGCGGCGAGGTCTTCCAGAAGCTGCGCCGAGGTCGACCATTGGCCGGTCTTGGTCTTGGAGCCGCCGGGCAGACCCATGCGGCCGAACAGGATGTCGCCGAGCTGCTTGGGCGAGCCGATGTTGATGCGCTCGCCGACGAGCTGGTAGATTTCTTCCTCGAGCCGGGCTGCGCCCTGCGCCAGTTCGCCCGACAGCCGCGACAGGATCTGCCGGTCGACCGAGATGCCGCGCTGTTCCATGCGCGCCAGCACCGGCACCAGCGGCCGTTCCAGCCGTTCATAGACCGACACCAGGCCCTTGGCGGCGAGCCGCGGCTTCAGCACCAGCCAGAGCCTGAGCGTCACATCGGCGTCCTCGGCCGCGTGGGCGGTCGCCTTGTCGACGTCGACCTGGTCGAAGCCGACGGAATTTTTCCCGGAGCCGGTCACGTCCTTGAGCTGAAGCGGACTATGGCCCAGCCATTTCTCGGCAAGCGCGTCCATGCCGTGGCCATGCGAGGTGCCGGCATCGAGCACGTAGGAGATCAGCATGGTATCGTCGAAGGGGCCTACGTCGATACCGTAGCGGCTCATGATGACGAGATCGTATTTCAGGTTCTGCGCGATCTTGAGGACAGACTTGTCCTCGAGCAGCGGTTTCAGCACGGCCAGCGCCTCGCGCAGCGGGATCTGGTTGTCGATCGGACCACCGCCGAGCAGGTCGCCATTTCCGCTCCTGTGGGCGAACGGCACATAGGCGGCGCGACCTGGCGCCGTCGCCAGCGACAAGCCGATCAGTTCGGCCTGCATCGGATCGGGCGACGTCGCGCGGGCATCGAAGGCGACGATGCCGGTCTCCAGCGCCTCGGCGACCCAGGCCTTCAGGCTGGCGACGTCGCGGATGCATTGATAGGCCGAAATGTCGATCTTGCGGGCGGTGGCGGCCTCCAGGCGAAGCGCCGACAGAAGCGAGGGGGTGTTGCCCTCCTTGGTGCCGCCGGCTGCGGCCAGGGCCGTCTCGCCGTCCTGCTTCGCCTCGGCGCTGGGCGCGACCGGCGCGCCGGCGCCGACATCCGGCCCATGCGCGGAGTCGGCGCGTTCGACCGTCACAGCGATCGCCTGGACGTCGCTTGCCTCGGTTCCCGTGGTTTCCGCCACGCGGCGGGTCAGCGAAGAGAATTCCATGGTCTTGAGGAAGCCGATCAGCTTCGGCCCGTCCGGCGCGTGCAGGACGAATTCGTCCAGCCCCTCGGCCACCGGCACATCGTTCTTCAACGTCACCAGCTGGCGCGAGATGCGCGCCTTGTCGGCATTGGCGATGATGGATTCGCGTCGTTTCTCCTGCTTGATCTCGCCGGCGCGCTCAAGCAGTCCGTCTAGGTCACCGAACTGTTCGAGCAATTGCGCCGCAGTCTTCGGTCCGATGCCCGGCACGCCGGGAACATTGTCGACGGAATCGCCGGTCAATGCCTGCAGGTCGATCATCTTCTCCGGCGGCACGCCCCATTTCTCGATGACCTCGGGAATGCCGATCTGGCGATCCTTCATCGGATCGTACATGCTCACCGTCGGGCCGACCAACTGCATCAGGTCCTTGTCGGAGGAGATAATGGTGGTGTCGCCGCCGGCCTCGCAGGCCAGACGGCAATAGGTGGCGATGAGGTCGTCGGCCTCGAACCCTTCCATCTCAAGGCAGGGCAGGTTGAACGCCCTGGTCGCCTGACGGATGAGGCCGAATTGCGGGATCAGGTCTTCCGGCGGCGCCGAACGGTTGGCCTTGTATTCGGGATAGAGGTCGTTGCGGAAGGTTTTCGACGAATAGTCGAAAATGACCGCGAAATGCGTCGGCACGATGCCGACATCGGTGTTGCGCGCATCCTGCATCAGCTTCCACAGCATGTTGCAGAAGCCGGACACGGCGCCGACCGGCAGGCCGTCGGACTTGCGGGTCAGCGGCGGCAGCGCATGATAGGCACGGAAGATGTAGCCGGAGCCGTCGACAAGAAAGAGATGATCGCCTTTTTTCATGCCGGCAGGGATAGCGCGGCGCGGCGGCTTGGTCCATGCCAAAGGCACCGCTTCCAGCAACACCCTGACAGGCAGGCGACAGGTTGGTTGGAAAGAGCTGAAATCGGCATTATTTTCGCCCGCGGGACGGCTTGGTCCCGCCTGTCCAACGGCTGCTCACGGCCATGTTACAAAAGTGTAATATTCGTGCCCTTGAATCGCCACGTTCGAGGACACAGATAAATGGCATCGGCAATTTTCGCCGACGTCCGGAGCAAGGCCCGTCCCCCGCCTATCCCGGACACCTGCGGCAGCCTATCCCCCCTCTCCGGGCTGCCGCATCGTTTCGAGTAGAAGGGCCGCCGTGGTTCCCCCTCCACCACGGCGGTCTTTTTTGTTCGAATACGCGCTTGGAGCCCGTGGTCCAATGGTCCCGGGCTTTTCGTTTGTCCGCTCTGCCTTTAGGGTTCCGGCACTGAATCGAAAGGCTCATCAATGTCAATTTCCCCCGTTCTCGACCGTCTCGACAAGAATCTCGACCAGAGCCTGGAGCGCCTGTTCGGTCTGCTCCGGATCAGGTCGATCTCCACCGATCCGGCCTATGCCGCCGATTGCCGCAAGGCGGCCGAATGGCTGGTGGAAGAACTCAAGGTGATCGGCTTCGACGCCAGCGTCCGCGACACGCCCGGCCACCCGATGGTGGTTGCGCATCATGATGGGCCGGCCGGTTCACCGCATGTGCTGTTCTATGGCCACTATGACGTACAGCCGGTCGATCCGATCGAGCTTTGGGAAAACGACCCGTTCGCGCCGGCGGTCAAGGAGATCGAGCCCGGCCACAAGGTGATCACCGGGCGCGGCTCGGCCGACGACAAGGGTCAGTTGATGACCTTCGTCGAGGCTTGCCGGGCCTGGAAGCAGGTGCATGGCAATCTGCCGTGCCGCATTACCATCCTGTTCGAGGGAGAGGAGGAGTCGGGCTCGCCGTCGCTGAAGCCCTTCCTCGAGGCCAATGCCGATGAACTCAAGGCCGATTTCGCGCTGGTCTGCGATACCAGCATGTGGGACCGCGACACGCCGTCGATCTGCGTGGGGCTGCGCGGGCTGGTTGGCGAGGAGATCATCGTGAAGGCCGCCGACCGCGACCTGCATTCGGGTCTCTATGGCGGCGCCGCTGCCAACCCGATCCGCATCCTGGCAAAGGTGCTGGCCGACATTCACGACAAGGACGGCCATATCACTATCCCGGGCTTCTATGACGGCGTCGAGGAAACGCCCTCGCAGATCCTGAAATCATGGGAAACGCTGGGCGAAACGGCCGAGACGTTCCTTGGCCCCGTCGGCCTGTCGATCCCGTCGGGCGAAAAGGGCCGCTCGCTGCTGGAACTCACCTGGGCACGGCCGACGGCCGAGTTCAACGGCATCACCGGCGGCTATACCGGCAAGGGCTTCAAGACGGTGATCGCGGCGCAGGCCTCGGCGAAAGTATCTTTCCGCCTCGTCCACAAGCAGGATCCCAAGAAGATCCGCGCCGCCTTCCAGCAATTCGTCAAGGAGCGCATTCCGGCCGACTGTTCGGTGGGGTTCCACCCGCATGGCGGCTCGCCGGCAATCCAGCTTTCCTACGACTCGCCGTTCCTGGCCAAGGCCAAGACGGCGCTGTCGGACGAATGGCCGAAGCCGGCGGTGACGATCGGCAGCGGCGGCTCGATCCCCGTGGTCGGCGATTTCCAGACCTATCTCGGCATGGAATCGCTGCTGGTCGGTTTCGGCCTCGACGACGACCGCATCCACTCGCCCAACGAAAAGTATGAGTTGAGTTCGTTCCACAAGGGCCAGCGCTCCTGGGCACGCATTCTGGACGCGCTGACGCGCTGAGCCGGGAACTCACGAAGGGCGGGAAAATCAAGTTTATGTTGATTTTTCCACCGATCACGGCAAGGACGGGTTGCCAGCGCAACGTGCTGGAGTGCGCGCGTCCGCTCGATGGATGCGCGATGCCGAAAGCGCGACCCCGGAGAAGACGATGAGCGATATCCGTTTCCACAAAAACGATCTGCCCGACCTGTCCCGCTACAATGTCGGGGCGGTTGCCATCGATACGGAAACGCTGGGACTGAACCCGCATCGCGACCGGTTGTGCGTGGTGCAGATTTCACCCGGCGACGGCAGCGCCGACGTCATCCAGATCGCGCCGGGCCAAAAGGAAGCGCCGAACCTCGTCAAGCTCTTGGGAAACCACAGCGTGACCAAGCTGTTCCACTATGGGCGCTTCGACCTTGCCGTGCTCTACCATGCGTTCGGTGTGATGCCCGAGCCGGTATTCTGCACCAAGATCGCCTCGCGGCTGACCCGCACCTACACCGACCGGCATGGTCTCAAAGACATCTGCTTCGAGCTTCTGGGCGTCGGCCTGTCCAAGGCGCAGCAATCGTCGGACTGGGCGGCCGAAACGCTGTCGCCCGAACAACTCGAATACGCCGCATCCGACGTGCTCTATCTGCACCGGCTGCGCGACGTGCTGGCGGCGCGGCTGGCGCGCGAGGATCGCACGAAAGAGGCCGACGCCTGTTTCCGCTTCCTGCCGACACGCGCCAAGCTTGACCTCATGGGCTGGGACGAAGAGGATATTTTCGCTCATAGCTGACGGCGTCGCGGCGCTGCCGCCGATGTTCCGTCCGGGACCAGATGCCGGCCGTCGTGTTCCGTCGGCTCGAAAAGAGGGATGACATGACGGACAGGAAGCCCATATCGACCGCGCCCACCGACGGTTCCAAGGTCACCGTGACCTGGAAGGACGGCGACGGCGTGCTCAACGAATCCATCGCGCAATACCGGGACGGCGGCTGGTGGGTCTACATCGACAGCGATACGCAGAAGAAGGTCGAGCCGACGAGCTGGCGGCCCGCCGCGAGCGACGACGGCGACCAATGAGCAGGCCGCTGGCGAGGCCGGCCGCTTTCGCATAGCCTGAAGCCGTTGATATCGAGGCCGATTCGGGGCTTTCCGCTCCGCGCTCGCCTCTTGCTCGGAGGGAAATCGCCATGGGCGTCGAAAGCCTGCTCGTCTTTATCATCATCGGTGCCATCGCCGGCTGGCTCGCCGGTCTCATCGTCTCCGGTTTCGGCTTCGGCCTGATCGGCAACATCATCGTCGGCATCATCGGCGCGTTCATCGCGGGCTGGCTGTTCCCGCGGATCGGCTTGTCCATCGGCGGCGGCATCCTCGCCTCGATCATCCACGCCACGATCGGCGCCATCATCCTGCTGATCCTGGTCAGGGTCCTGAAGCGAGCCTGAGGCCGGGCACCGAGGAGCGCGCCATGAAACAGAATACGCTTTATCTCGTCATTGGCGCGCTCGTCGTCGTGGTCATCGCGCTCGGCGTCTACGTCTACCGCGAACAGACCAAGCCGAAAGGCGTGGAGCTCAAGATCGACGACAAGGGCATCTCGATCCAGCAGAACTGAACGGTTCCTCGCCATGCTGCCACGGGGGGCGCCACCGGAACACCCTAGTTGTTCCTGGCCTCGGCTTCAAAAAATGCATGGCAAAATCTGAGCCCGTGGCGACTGCCAGCCTGAAGTTCGATCGTCTGCCATCTTGCGTCTTTATTATTTTTGCGTGATCCTCCTTGAATACTTGGGAGGGGACAATGAGCGTTGAAGAAAAACTGCGTGTACTGGCGGACCGGATCAGAACCCATTCGAGCGCAATGCTCACGGAGGAAGCACTCAAAACGGCGATTATCCTGCCATTCTTATCTGCCCTCGATTATGATGTTTTCAATCCGGACGAGGTAATCCCTGAATTTTGCGCAGATGCTGTTGGGAAAAAAGGGGAAAAAGTCGACTATGCAATCAAGTTAGACGGAGAGATCCGGATACTTATTGAATGCAAACCTATATCTATGACGCTTGAAAAGGTCCATCTAGCTCAGCTCTATCGCTACTTTTCAGTGACGAACGCAAAATTTGCAATTCTCACAAACGGTCGAACGTTCCATTTCCATACCGATTTGGTTGCGCCCAATCGCCTCGATGATCGACCGTTTCTCACCTTCGACTTGTCCGACATGCAGGGGCAACTCGTTACCGAGCTGAAAAAATTCGCCAAAGCTGAATTCAATATCGACGGGATTCTTCAGTCGGCACATAGGCTGAAATACACGTCTGCAATCAAGAAAGAGATCGCGAACGTCATGGAGAACCCTCCCGAGGACTTTGTTCGGATGGTGACGGGAGGACTCTACCAAGGTCGCTTTACGAGCCAGGTGAAAGAACAGTTCACACCTATGGTGAAGGCCGCGTTTCGTGAAATTGTGAGGGAGTCTGTTCAGTCAAGATTGTCAACGGCGTTAGCGGAAACGGAGGTTTCCGAGATCGGCGTCGAGGGAGAAGAGGCCGAGGAGGTCGTTACAACGGAGGAGGAGCGCGAGGGATTCATGATCATAAGAGCGATCGTGCGAGACACCTTGAAGCCTGCCCGTGTAGTGATGAGGGATCAGAAAAGCTATTGCGGCATCTTGATCGATAATAACAATCGTAAACCACTCGCGCGGTTGTGGTTCAATCGCTCCATAAAATATTTGGGACTCTTTGATGGTGAAAAAGAGAATAAAGTGAAGATCGACACGCTTGACGAGATCTATGATTATTCAGATCGCCTGAGGGCTACCGCGAAGGAATACACAGCGCCTGTACATGTTTTGGCGCCGGAAGTTATTTCGTAGGGGTAGTACAGGGGGCCTCTCTGAAAAAAACTATGCCGAGGGTCGTGGTTCGACAAGTCCGCCGAATGTAGGCGTGAGATGTGACAGGCACTGCGGTGGGAGAGCTCTCGCCACCTGATATGGCTTTTGCGCAGAAGCGGGTGACTTAACCCGCCTTTAAACCGCCGCATCTACTCTGCAACCCGAACGCCATAGGCATCGGGATATCAAGCGCAGCGCATGGCGAACCGCAGAGACAGCCGCATCGAACCCAGTTTCGAGGGACCGCCACAAGCGAGATTCCAGACAGGTCTTTCGGTGAGCGAGGAGGACCGCGTCGTGCCCAGCAACCGCAAAGCCTCCGCCAAACGCAAATCGCCGAAGGCAAAGTCATCGCGTGCCGGGCGCGGCAGGAGCCGGCGCGGCCTGCTCGGCGTGCTCGGCCGGCTGGTCTACTGGTGCTTCGTGCTGGCCATCTGGGGCGGCATCGCGGTGGCCGGAGTCGTCGTCTACTACGGCGCCAAGATGCCGGCGGCCACGACCTGGTCG
This sequence comes from Mesorhizobium sp. B2-4-2, assembly GCF_006442845.1. Lineage (NCBI taxonomy): Bacteria > Pseudomonadati > Pseudomonadota > Alphaproteobacteria > Hyphomicrobiales > Phyllobacteriaceae > Mesorhizobium > Mesorhizobium sp. B2-4-2. The sequence goes on from NZ_VFVM01000002.1 coordinate 42,675, forward strand.
ATCCCCGATCGCGCGCCCAACATCAAGATCGTCTCCGCCGACGGCCAGCTGCTCGCCAATCGCGGCATGAGCGGCGGCGAGGCGGTCGGCCTGCACGAAATGTCGCCCTACATCCCCGAGGCGGTCATCGCCATCGAGGACCGCCGCTTCTATTCGCATTTCGGCGTCGATCCGATCGGCCTGTCGCGCGCCATGGTCGCCAACCTCGCCGGCGGGCATTTCTCGCAAGGCGGTTCGACGCTGACGCAGCAATTGGCCAAGAACCTGTTCCTGACGCCGGACCGCACGTTGGAGCGCAAGGTGCAGGAGGTGCTGCTGGCGCTATGGCTGGAGCACAAGCACACCAAGGACCAGATCCTCGAAATGTACCTCAACCGGGTCTATTTCGGCTCGGGCGCCTATGGCGTCGAAGCGGCCTCGCGCCGTTATTTCGGCAAGAGCGCGCGCGATGTCACCTTGTCGGAGGCGGCGCTGCTTGCCGGTCTCCTGAAGGCGCCGTCGCGACTGTCGCCGGCGCGCGATCCCAAGGCCGCCGAGGACCGCGCGCAGCTGGTGCTCGCCGCTATGCGCGACGAAGGCAAGATCAGCGCCAAGGAACTGACCACGGCGATGAGCGCGCCGGCGACGCGCGCGCCGTCCTACTGGACAGGCTCGGAAAACTACGTCGCCGACACCATCATGGAAGAACTGCCCGATCTGATCGGCGACGTGCGCGGCGACATCGTCATCGATTCCACCGTCGACCTGAACCTGCAGAAGCTCGCGGAACAATCGATCCGCCGGCTGATCGACGAAAGCGGCAAGAAGCTCAACGTCACCCAGGGCGCGCTGGTGTCGATCGACGATTCGGGCGCGGTGCGTGCCATGGTCGGCGGCTATGATTATTCGACCAGCCAGTTCGACCGCGCCTCGGAAGCGCGCCGGCAGCCCGGTTCGGCGTTCAAGCCGTTCGTCTACATGGCCGCCCTCGAGGCCGGCCGCACGCCCGACAGCGTGCGCAACGATGCGCCGATCAAGATCGGCAAATGGACACCCGACAATTACGGCGGCAAGTATTTCGGGAAGGTGACGCTGGCAACCGCCTTGGCGAAGTCGCTGAACTCGGTGGCGGCCCAGCTGACCATGGAAGTGGGGCCGGACGCAGTGGTCGAGGCGGCGCATCGCATGGGCATCCAGTCCGATTTGCAGGCCAACACCTCGATCGCGCTCGGCACGTCGGAAGTGACGCCGCTGGAGCTGACCTCGGCCTATGTGCCTTTCGCCAATGGCGGCTACAAGCCGGACATCCATTTCATCCGCCGCGTGACATCAGCCGAGGGCAAGGTGCTGTACGACGCCGGCAGCGGCAGCGCGCCGCGCGTGGTGAAGCCCGAGATCGTCGGAATGATGAACTCGATGATGACCGGGACGGTGGAGATTGGCACGGCCAGGAAGGCGGCCTTCACCTGGCCGTCGGCCGGCAAGACCGGCACCAGCCAGAATTCGCGCGACGCCTGGTTCGTCGGCTATACCGCCAATCTCACCACCGGCGTATGGTTCGGCAATGACGACGGCAGCCCGATGAAGAAGGTCACCGGCGGCGCGCTGCCGGCGCAGGCCTGGCACGAGTTCATGGTCGCCGCGCATGAGGGCGTGCCCGTGCGGCCGCTGCCTGGTACCTGGAAGTCGACGCCGGCCGATAGGATCGTGCCGGACGAAATCCCGTCGGCCGATGCGACACAGCCGGCTCCGAAGCCGCAAGCGCCTGTCGGCCAGTCGGCGCCCGCTGCCGTCGCGGCGCAGCCAGCGCCGGTTCGCGCGCCCCGCCCGGCCCAGACCGTCGACGCCGACGGTTTCGATATGCCGGGCGATTCCGGAACCACCGCGTCGGTCAGACATCCGGTGCCGCCGGGCAGCGTCGGCGGTCCGCTCAAGAAGCGGCAGACCTCGATCCTCGACATTCTCGGCGGAGGCTAGCGGCAACTCGCCTCTCGCCAGCGCCACACCGTTCGGCTACACCTCCCGACATGGCTGAGATCGACACCAGGAAGACCATTGTGCTGACCGGCGCCAGCCGTGGCATCGGCCATGCCACGGTCAAGCGTTTCTCGCGCGAGGGCTGGCGCGTCATCACCTGCTCGCGCCAGGCATTTGCCGAGGATTGCCCGTGGCCGGCCGGGCCCGAGGACCACATCAAGGTCGATCTCGCCGACCAGGAGGATGTCGGCATCGCCGTCTCCGAAATCCGCCACCGGCTCGAGGCGCATGGCGGGCAGCTGCACGCGCTGGTCAACAATGCCGGCATTTCGCCAAAGCTCAAGGACGGCAACAGCCGCATGAACTCCATCGACACGCCGATGCATGTCTGGCGCGACGTGTTCCAGGTCAATTTCTTCGCGCCGATCATGCTGGCGCGCGGGCTGTTCAAGGAACTGGCATCGGCGAAAGGGTCGATCGTCAACGTCACCTCGATCGCCGGCACCCGGGTGCACCCCTTCGCCGGCACCGCCTATGCGACATCGAAGGCGGCGCTCGGCTCGCTGACGCGCGAGATGGCGCATGATTTCGGCCCGCACGGGATCCGCGTCAACGCCATTGCGCCGGGCGAAATCGACACCGCGATCCTGTCGCCGGGCACGGACAAGATCGTCGAGACCATTCCGCTCAGGCGGCTGGGCACCACGGCCGAGGTCGCCGACATCATCTTCTTCCTGTGCTCCGGGCAGGCGTCTTATGTGACCGGCTCGGAAATCCACATTAATGGCGGCCAGCACGTGTGATGGGGCAGGTCTCAGCCTAGGGATCGTTCATCCGGTCATGGTGAGAACGGCCTTGCCGCTGAAGCTGCGCTGTCGCAGAGCGTCCAGGGCTTGGGCGATGTCGGTCCATGGCATGGTCAGGGCGACGCGGGTTTCCAGCCGGCCGGCCGCAACGAGAGCGAGCAGCGAGGCGATGTCCGAGCCAATGCCCGCGCCAGACGTGTAGTAGGCGAAAGTCTGAAGCCTCGCCCCCTCGTGACCCGGAACGAACTGGCGGAACCCAATTGGCGTGAGTTCGCCACTGCTCGAGCCGAACATGACGATCGTCCCGCCAGGAGCGACGCGTTCGATCGCGTGGGCGAGGCTTTGGCCGCCGACCGACTCGGTGATCAGCGAGAACGCCCCCTCAGCCAGTTCGATCGACTCGACGACTTGCCCGGCACCCAGGCGGCGGAGATCCTCGCCATGCCGGGAGGCCGCGACCGCGGTCACGCTCGCGCCCTGTTCGCGCGCGATCTGGAGCTGGAAACGGCCGACCGCACCGCTTGCGCCGGTGATCAGGACCCGCTGGCCGGCAAGGTCGCCGCCATGGTGCAAAGTCCTGAGCGCGGTCGTGCCCGCGACCGGAAGCGTGGCCGCGGAAACGAAGCTGACGTCATCCGGCAGGACGGCGAGGCGGTCGGTCGAAACCGCGACGCGTTCGGCCCAGCCCGCCTGGTCGACCAGAGCCGCGACCCGGGCGCCCACGGCTGGCCCGGAGCCGTCGGCCGCTGGCCGTTCGACGATCCCGACGATGTCCTGGCCGGGTATCCAGCCGTCCGGGCGTATGGTGAGCAGGCGCAATTCGCCGCGATTCAACGAGGTTGTGTGGACCGAGACAAGCGCCTCGTTTGCGAGAGGCCGTGGGTCCTCGACCTCGGCAAGCGTCAGTCCGGCGGGGCTGTCGGAAGATATGGCTAGGGCGAGCATGAGACGTACCTTCCTGCTGGTTTGTGGATGCAAAGCGCGGTGGCATCCTGATCAACCGGGTGCATGGGCAAGCTGGAACCTATCGACTTCCCAGCTTGAAGAATTTAGCTATCGTGGCGTTTAATCGCTAAAAGCCGTCAATCATGAGACAACCTCTTCGTTACCCATGGCTCAATTTCAATGTGGATGACGTCCTCGCACCGGCAATCGCCGTGCGCGTCGACGTTACCGAAACCAGGGCCGAAGTCCCCTCCCATCGGCATCGCAAAGGCCAACTCGTCTTCGCGCTCGGCGGTGGCGTCACATGCCGCGTCCCGAGCGGCCTGTGGATGGTGCCGCCGCATTGCGGGGTGTGGATTCCCGGCGACATGGAGCACAGCAATATCGCGACCGCCAACGCCCGGATCTTCTTCGTCTACATCGAGCCGGGAGCCGCCGAATTGCCGGACCGGTGCTGCACCCTTTCGGTCTCGCCGCTGCTGCGCGAACTGATCATCGAACTGTCCGATGGCGTGGGGGATGATGAGGCGAGGGATGCGCTTTTGATCAGGATGCTGCTTGCCGAGCTGCCGCGCATGCCTGTCCAGCGGCTGCATCTGCCGATCTCATCCGAGCCACGATTGAGGCGGATCGCCGAAGCGTTGGCGCAGGATCCCGCCGACCGCAGCACATTGTCGCAATGGGCCAGCCGGGTTGCGCTCAGCGAGAGCAGTCTCGCCCGTCTCGTCGTGAAGGAGACTGGCTTAAGCTTCGGACGCTGGCGCCAGCAGTTGCATCTGATCGTCGCAATTCGAGAACTTGCCTCCGGTGCGAGCGTGCAGCAGGTCTCCGGCGATCTCGGCTATGATTCCGTCACCGCCTTCATCACCATGTTCAAGAAGGCGCTTGGCAAGCCGCCGGCAAAATACCTCGGCAGCGTCGCGCAAAATGGCGGCTCTGCCTTCGTGGCGTGATCAACCTGGCTGCAGGCGGAGCACCTCGAGCATCCATTGTTGGACCAGGCGACGCCTTGTAGATTCAAACGACACCTTGGAGATGGAAACATGGCGCTCAAGCGGATGGACAACGTAGGAATCGTCGTCGAAGACCTCGGAGAGGCGGTTGATTTCTTTCGCGAACTCGGCCTCGAGCTCGAAGGACGGGCCACGATCGAAGGAGAATGGGCCGGACGTGTCACCGGACTGGGCGATCAGCATGTCGAGATTGCCATGATGCGCACACCGGACGGCCATAGCCGGCTCGAGCTCTCCCGCTTCCTCATGCCGCCTGTCGTCGCAGATCACCGGAACGCCCCGGTCAACGCCCTGGGGTACCTGCGCGTCATGTTCACCGTGGATGACATCGACGAGACGCTTGAAAGGCTCCGCACGCGCGGCGCGCAGCTCGTAGGCGAAGTAGTCCAGTATAAAGACGTGTATCGGCTCTGCTACATCCGTGGGCCTGAGGGGTTGCTCATCGGACTCGCCCAAGAACTCGGTTGAGCGCAATACGAAGAAATGGCAGGAGTGGCCGATGTCAGCGGGCGCGTCCAAGGCCGCCCCACCTGTTCGAGGTCCAGCCCTCCACGGTCGGCCGCGTTCTCGCTAAGCACGGATTAGGTCCGTGCAGGATCGGCTCAGGCGGCGGACGGTTCAGCCGCCCGCGGCTTGTGACCAAGCACCTCTTCCACGATGCCGCGCGCGATCTCGCGTTCGCCCATGATCACCGTATCGGCGCCGAGCCCTTTGAGATGCTCGACCTCGGCATCGGAATGGGCGCGGGCGACGACGTTGATGGCGGGATTGGCGGCGCGCGCACGCAGAACGATCTGACCGGCCTCGAAGGCATTGGGGATGGCCAGGATCAGCCGTTTCGCGCCTTCGGGATTGGCGGCTGCAAACACTTCGGCATTGGCGGCGTTGCCCGCCACTGTCTCGGTGCCCTCGGCCTTGAGCTTCACCAGTGTCTTGTCGGCATCCTCGACCACCAGGAAGGGCAGGGCGGCTTCCTTCAACGCAGCGCCGACGAGACTGCCGACACGGCCGTAGCCGATCAGGATCGCGTGGCCGCTAAGGGCTGTTCTTGGCGGCGGCCCATCTTCCTGCTTCGCCGCCGAGGCGACGGAAGCCACCTGGCCGGGCTCCGTCGCCGGGCCGACCGGTTTGGGCTCCACAGGCGGCGCCGTCCTGGCGGCGCGGGCCTCGAGCCATGGCTTCATCCAGTCGATGACCAGGAACATCACCGGGTTGAGCACGATCGACAGGATGGCGCCCGCCAGGATGAGGTCGCGCCCCTGTTCGGGCAGCAGTTTCAGCCCGACGCCGAGTTCGGCCAGGATGAAGGAGAACTCGCCGATCTGGGCAAGGCTCGCCGAAATCATCAGCGCCGTCGCCAGGGGATAACCGAAGGCGACGACGATGAGGAAGGCCGCCAGCGACTTGCCGACGACGATGATGGCGAGCGTTGCCAGAATCGGCAAGCCGTTGCTGAACAGGCTGAACGGGTCGAACAGCATACCGACCGAGACGAAGAACAGCACCGAGAAGGCATCGCGCAACGGCAGCGATTCCTCCGCGGCACGGTGGCTGAGTTCGGACTCGCTCATGATCATGCCGGCGAAGAAAGCGCCCAGTGCCAGCGAGACGCCGAACAGCTTGGCCGCGCCGAAGGCGACGCCAAGCGCTACCGCCAGCACCGAAAGCCGAAACAGCTCGCGCGAGCCGGTATGGGCGACATAGTGCAGGATCCAGGGAATGACGCGGCGGCCTACCACCAGCATGACGATGACGAAGGCGGCGACCTTGGCCAGCGTGATGCCGACGACACCCCAGATGCCGTAGCTCGCGGGCAGCGACAGCAGGCCGCTCGCATGGGCATCCGCCTGCTCCTGGCCGCCAAGCACGCCGGCAAGCGCTGGCAAAAGCACCAGGGCCAGCACCATGGCCAGGTCCTCGACGATCAGCCAGCCGACGGCAATGCGGCCGCGCTCGGTCTCGATCAGGCGGCGCTCCTGCAGGGCGCGCAGCAGCACCACGGTCGAGGCCACCGACAGCGCCAGGCCAAAGACCAGTCCTGCTCCCGCCGACCAGCCGAGCATCCAGGAAAGCCCCGCGCCGAGTGCCGTGGCAAAGCCGATCTGGACGATGGCGCCGGGCACGGCAATGGCGCGGACCGACAGGAGATCCTTCAGCGAAAAATGCAGGCCGACGCCGAACATCAACAGGATGACGCCGATTTCGGCGAGCTCATTGGCAAGGCCGGCGTCAGCGACGAAACCGGGCGTGTTCGGCCCAACCAGCACGCCGGCCACGAGATAGCCGACCAGCGGCGGAATGCGGAAGCGGTTGGCGAGAGCGCCGAAGACGAAAGCGAGCCCCAGACCGGCTACGATGGTGGCGATAAGGGGAGTGTCATGCGGCATTGTCTATGGAGCGCCTTTCAAGCCAGCGATGCAGGATATGCGCCGCCCGAAGCCGCCGCCTGTTTGCAATATGGTGGATTGAGTGTCGGCCACGCAACCCCGCAAAACCGGGAATTGCCGGTGAAGCGACAAATACCTCGCCGGTGGGCAAGCAAGCCGGAATTCGAGGTCAGCCGAAATCATGCGCCGCAACGGCGGCGCTCGATCGCCAACGATCAAGCTGCCCGCAACAGGGCCTCGATCTCGAATACCGCGTGGTTGGTCAGCGTCTTGGGAATTTCCGCGCTGACCTTGTCGCTGACTTCCTTGTGCAGGATCTTGCGCATCGCGCCGAGCACGAGCGGCGGCGCGATGAGGATGATTTCGTCAAAAGAGCCTCGATGAGCCAGCTTGTAGAGCCGTTCGGCGAGTTCGTCGGCAAAGCGCTCCTTGCCGATCCGATGCCAATCCGTCTCCTCGACCGCGCTGCGATGAACCGAGGGGCCGTCATTGTAGCGACCGGGACTGTCGCTGCCTTGCTCGCGCGTTGGCGGGTTGTCCTGCCTCATTTCCTGCACCACTTCGAGGTTCGGAAATTTGGTGTCACCTGCATTTCTGAGGAAGAGCGCTTTTTCTCCGTCGGCCACCATGATCCAGATGCCGTGCTTCAACTTGATCGCGCTCATGACGCCGGGCTCCTTCCTTCGCTGCCGCCACGCTTGGCTTCACGCCGCGGCCAGGTATGATTTTGAATTGCGCATGCGGAAGGAACGCGCCTCGATCCGGTAATGTTCCAGCCAAAAAGCCAGGTCATACGGACGCTCCGTCGAGGTGGAGGCGCGCGCACGACCGCCAGGCAGCTTTAATCTACTAAATTAGTAGAATTTAGAAAAAACGGTTTTGTCATAAAGCGCGTTCGGCCCAAAAAAGAGGAGAAATCAAGGCCCGCGACAGCGGCTTGATGCCGGTCTCCGCAACAAGGTGGAATATTTTTCTCTTGGCCGCGGCCCTTTAGAAAAAGCGATTGCATCCCGGAAGGTGATGCGCGAGTGGGTTTCTTCAGCTTTTTCGCGCCCACGCGTAGAAGTGAAGACCAGATCAGGATTCCGTTCGTATCCATGCCGCAGCCCGCCCCCAAGCTCAATGCCTTCCCCGTCTTCGTACGGGTCGAGGACGAAGCCGTAACGATCGTCGGCGGCGGCGACGAAGCGTTGGCCAAGGCACGATTGCTTGGGCAGTCCAGCGCTACGCTGCGCATCGTCGCGGAGAGCGCCTCACCGGACATGCTCGGCTTCATCGCGCAGAGTGGCGCCACCCACATCGCGGCCTATGAGGCGAGCCGGCTGGAAGGCTCGGTGATGGTGTTCGCTGCCAGCGGCGATGAGGCGCTCGACCGGCGCGTTGTCCAGGATGCGCGCCGGCTCGGCATCCCCGTCAATGCGGTGGACCGGCCGGAGCTTTGCGATTTTTTCACCCCGGCGCTGGTCAATCGCGCACCGGTCGCGATCGCCATCGGCACGGAAGGCGCTGGGCCGGTGCTGGCGCAGATGCTGCGTGCCCGCATCGACCGCATGCTGTCGCCTTCGTTGGGCAGGCTGGCGGCTCTCGCCGCGTCGTTCCGGGCCGCCGCTGAAAGCCTGCCCAGGGGCAATTCGCGCCGCCGGTTCTGGAGCGAGTTCTTCGGCGGTGCGCCGGCGCGCGCCGTCGAAGCTGGCAAGCTTTCGCAGGCGCATGACGCAGCCGCCGATCTTCTGCGTTCGGCTGCATCCGCTTCAGGCCATATCGCCCTGGTTGGCGCGGGCCCCGGTGCCGAGGACCTTTTGACGCTGCGTGCGCATCGCCTGCTGATGGAGGCCGATGTCATCGTCCACGACGCGCTGGTGCCGGAGGCTGTCGTCGCCGTGGGCCGACGCGACGCCGAGCGGCTGGCGGTCGGCAAACGCAAGGGCTGTCACACCAAGAGCCAGGCCGAGATCAACGCGCTGCTGGTCGAGCTTGGCCGCGAAGGCAAGCGTGTGGTGCGGCTGAAGTCGGGCGATCCCCTGGTGTTCGGCCGGGCCGGCGAGGAGATGGCGGCGCTGCGTGATGCGGGCGTGGCCTATGAGGTGGTTCCGGGCGTCACCGCTGCTTTCGCCGCCGCCGCCGATTTCGAATTGCCGCTGACGCTGCGCGGGGTTTCCTCCTCGATGGTGTTCACCACCGGTCATGATCTCAAGGGCAATTCGCTGCCCGACTGGGCCAAGCTTGCCATTTCGGGTGCCACCGTTGCTGTCTATATGGGCCGCTCGGTGGCCGCAGAGGTTGCCGGCCGGCTGATCGAGGCCGGGCTTTCGCCCGATACGGCGGTAGCCGTGGTCGAGAATGCCAGCCTCGGCAATCGCCGCCGTTTCCACGGCACGCTTGCCGACCTGCCGTCGTTGGAAGCGCGCGCCGATCTCTCAGGTCCGGTCATGACCATCATCGGCGATGCGGTCGCCGGCGCCAATTTCGAACGGTCCGAACCGCTCGCGGCACACAGGCATGAAGGTGCGCCCATAGCTGCCACCGAGGGAGTTCAGCAATGAAGATACTGACCGCCAACCGGCTCGCCGACGGCATCGCCGTCTGGTACGCAGACGGCGGCTGGGCCGAGAGGGCGGACCATGCCGACCTCGCCCATGACAAGGCGGCCGAGGATCGCCTGGAAGCGATCGGTGCCAAGGCCCACGCCGACAACGAAGTCCTCGACGTCAACCTCATCGATGCCGAAATCGTGAACGGCGTTGTCGAGCCGGTGCGGTTGCGCGAGAAGATCCGCGCCGCGGGCCCGACCATCCGCAACGATCTTGGCAAGCAGGCCTCCCGGGCGGCGTAAGCCCAGACCGGAAGTGAACACGGGCGGACGCGCCCTGAAAGACGAAGCATGTACCGCTACGATGAGTTCGATCACGATTTTGTCCAGGCCCGCGTCGCCGAGTTCAGCGACCAGGTCCAGCGCCGGCTCGCCGGCGAGATCACCGAGGACCAGTTCCGGCCGCTCAGGCTGATGAACGGCGTCTACCTGCAATTGCACGCCTATATGCTGCGCATCGCGGTGCCCTATGGCACGCTGAACGGCAAGCAGTTGCGCATGCTCGGCCACATCGCGCGCAAATACGACAAGGGCTACGGCCATTTCACCACGCGCCAGAACATCCAGTTCCACTGGCCGGCGCTGTCCGACATTCCTGCGATCCTGGCCGATCTGGCGAGTGTCGAGATGCACGCCATCCAGACCAGCGGCAATTGTATCCGCAACGTCACCGCGGACCATTTCGCGGGTGCGGCGGCCGACGAGGTCGCCGATCCGCGTCCCTATGCGGAAATCCTGCGCCAGTGGTCATCTGTTCATCCGGAGTTTTCCTACCTGCCGCGCAAGTTCAAGATCGCGGTAACCGGCGCGGAGCGCGACCGCGCCGCCATCCAGACCCACGACATCGGCCTGCACCTGAAGAAGAACGCGGCCGGCGAGCTCGGCTTCGCCGTCTATGTCGGCGGCGGCCAGGGGCGCACGCCGATGGTCGCCAGGAAGATCCGCGATTTCCTGCCGGAAGCCGACCTTTTGTCCTACTGCACGGCGATCCTGCGCGTTTACAACCTGCATGGCCGCCGCGACAATAAGTTCAAGGCGCGCATCAAAATCCTGGTCCACGAGACCGGCGTCGAGGAGATCACGCGCCAGGTCGAGGCGGAATGGCAGCAATTGAAGGACGCCGAGTTGAAGCTGCCGGAAGCAGACATCCGCGCCATCGACGCCTATTTCGCGCCACCAGCGCTGACCGCGCGGCCGGACGGCGACGAGGCTGTAAAGCTGGCACGCCTCGATTCCAAGGGCTTCTCGGATTGGCTCGACCAGAACGTGGTGACGCATCGCCACCCCGACTATGCGGCGGTGACCATCTCGCTGAAGGGTATCGGCGAAGTGCCGGGCGATGCGACCGACAGCCAGATGGAAGCGATTGCCGATATCGCCGAGAAGTATGGATACAACGAGTTGCGCGTCAGCCACGAGCAGAACCTGATCCTGCCGCATGTGGCGCGCGCCGACCTGAAGGCGGTCTATGACGCGCTGGTCGATATCGGCCTGGCGACCGCCAATTCGAACCTGATATCGGACATCATCTCGTGCCCGGGCCTCGACTATTGCGCGCTGGCCACAGCGCGTTCGATCCCGATCGCGCAGGAGATCTCGCGTCGCTTCGCCTCGCTGGAGCGGCAGCGCGAGATCGGCGAGTTGAAGCTGAAGATCTCCGGCTGCATCAATGCCTGCGGCCATCACCATGTCGGACACATCGGCATTCTCGGAGTCGAAAAGAAAGGCACCGAGCTGTACCAGGTGACGCTTGGCGGTTCGGCCGACGAGAACACTTCGGTGGGCGAGATCATCGGCCGCGGCTTCTCGTCGGAAGAGATCACCGACGCCATCGAGCAGATCGTCGAGACCTATCTCGGCCTTCGGCTCAACTCACAAGAGAAATTCATCGACGCCTACCGCCGTGTCGGTCCCGCGCCGTTCAAGGAGGCGCTCTATGCTGGCGAAGCCAAGGCCGCTTGACCCTATCGTCGACGCCGATGACGGCATCGCCGCCAAAGCGGCGGGGTTTGACGCGCTTTACGGCCACCTGAATCCGCTCGACATCATCGAACGCGCGGCAGGCGACCTGTTTCACGATGAGATTGCCGCGGTGTCTTCCTTCGGTGCCGATTCGGCCGTGCTACTGCACATGATTTCCGAAGTCGATCGCTCGCTGCCGGTCATCTTTCTCGATACTGGCAAGCATTTCGAGGAGACGCTCGGCTATCGCGACGCCCTGGTCGCCGATTTCGGGTTGACCAACATCCAGGTGATCAAGCCCGACGAGGCAGCACTCGAGCGGATCGATCCGACCGGCAATCTGCACCAGACCAACACCGACGCCTGCTGCGACGTGCGCAAGGTCGAGCCGCTGGCACGGGGCGTGGCGCCTTTCCGCGCCTGGTTCACCGGCCGCAAACGCTTCCAGGCCTCGACGCGCGCAGCACTTCCGGTGTTCGAGGCGGTCGGCCCACGTATCCGCATCAATCCGCTGGCGCACTGGACGACGTCGGACCAGGCGGACTACATGCGCGCGCATGCACTGCGGGAAAATCCGCTGGTCGCCTATGGCTATCTGTCGATCGGCTGCTTCCCGTGCACCCAGCCGGTGCAGCCGGGCGAGGACGCGCGCAGCGGCCGCTGGGCCGGCCATGCCAAGACCGAGTGCGGCATTCACCTGTCGGGACTGGAGAAGTCGCTGACCGACGCATCGTTATAGGGTATGCTGATATTCAGGTGAGGCCGGCCTGCAAACGGCGGCTTCGGGGGCTCACGTACTACAAGTACGCTCCGCTCCGGCTCTCGGAAGCTACCGTTTTCGACTCGGGCCTGCTTGAATCTCCACACCCCCTTGAGCTCTTTGAATTTTAGGAAATTTCGATGACTGAACCGACGATACCGGAGACCCGCCTCTGGACCCCGACGGGTTTTCGGGAGGATGAGTGGGCTCATGCCGAAGGCGCGGAAGCGCTGTCCGGCAATGGCCGCTTCATCCTGCCGCTGCAGGCGTTTCTCGATCTCGATCCGGAGGTGCGCCGGTCGGCCAAGGAAAGGATCGGTGTCGTGCTGCAACCCGGCGATCAGCTCGAAAGGATTGCTGGCCTGCTCGACCAACTGTCGCTGGTGGCGCTGGCTTTTCCGTCGTTCAGCGATGGCCGCTCCTTCTCAAAGGGCGAATTGCTGCGCAGCCGACATCATTTCGAAGGTGCCGTGCGCGCCACCGGCCAGGTGCTGGTCGACCAACTGCCGCATATGCTGCGGCTCGGTTTCGATGAATTCGAAATCTCCAATCCCGTGCTCTTGAAGCGGCTGGACGAAGGCCGCACCGGCGGATTGGGACTCTACTACCAGCCTGCCGCCGTGCCGAAGCCCAAGGGACCAAAATACTCCTGGCGTCGGCTGCGTGCCGGCTGACGTCACGACACTTCCAGCGACAGGTTTGCGGCCGCCTGTCCTCTCCCGTCACGACGACAGGAGGTGCCGCCGGCGGATCGGGGACAGCAGAGCCAGGCAGAAGATGGCTACGCCGCCATCCGTGCCTGGCGAAACGACACCAGCTTGCCGCTGTTTTCATCCCACAGCGCCAGCTTGACGCAGCGCAGGCTATCAAGAAGGGTGATGCGGCCTATGCCGCGCAGTTCCGGATAATCGCGCAGCACTTCCTGCAGGCGGTAGCCTGGCACCTTCGCGGAGAGGTGATGGACATGATGGACACCGATGTTGCCGGTGAACCAGTTCAGCACCGGCGGCAGGTCATAATAGGAGGATCCGTGCAAGGCGGCACGCTGGAACTCCCACTCATCGTCCTTCGCCCATTCGGTCTCCTCGAACTGGTGCTGGACATAGAACAGCCAGATGCCGGCGGATCCGGCAAGGATGACGATCGGCAGGTGGACGACCAGAAAAGCGCCAATACCGACGAACCATATCAGGATCGACGCTGCCAGAACGATGGCGAGGTTGGTGGCCATCGAGGATACCCAGGGCTTCAGGCCACCGCGCATCATCCCGACCGGCAGCCTTTGCTCGAAGATGAAGAGCCATATCGGCCCCAGTCCGAACATGACCAAGGGATGGCGATAGAGACGATAGGCGAGGCGACCTCTCCAGGACATCCGCCGGTACTCCGCGACCGTCAACGTCTTGATATCGCCAACGCCGCGCTCGTCGAGATTACCCGCGCTGGCATGATGGGTGGCATGAGCACTCCGCCAGCAATCATAAGGCGTCAGCGTAAGCACGCCCAGGACGCGGCCTATCCAGTCATCGGCGGTGCGGTTGGCGAAGAAAGATCCGTGCCCGCAATCGTGCTGGATCATGAAAATCCGCACCAGGAAGCCCGCCGCCGGCAAGATCAGCACCAGCCCCCACCAATGGCCATAGGCAAAGGCGATCGAGGACAGCGCCCAGAGTGCTGCGAAAGGGATCAGGGTGATCGCCAGTTCGACGGCGCTGCGCCGCCTGTCCGGCTTCTTGTAGCGCGCCAGGATCTTCAACCAGGCGCGCTTACTGTTGGCGGCAGTCTCAGGGGAAATCATGTTCATCATGAAGCATAGGCGGAGGGGCCCGGCTCCCGCAAGGCTAATCACGAGAAATTACCGCGCGTAATTGTCGCGATGGGGCGCGGGATCCTCGATCCAGGCCGCGACTTCAGGTTCTGTTCTAACCCTTGCAACTCTGCCAACCCGGATCGCATCCGGTCACATGCATCAATGGCGCGCGCCGCCAGCCATGCTGTTTTCCAGGCCGTCGAGACGTTCGAGTTGGTCCCGGAAGCGGTCGGGAATGTCTTTCTCGGCGCGAAAGGCCGGCAGCGCATGCAGAAAGCGTCTCACCGCCGCCGTGCCTAGCTGGCGCCGGATTTCGGCGGCGATCCGATCTTTCTTTTCGCCCTTGTCGCGGGGTGTCATTTCAAAAATCCTGTGTCGGTTCGAAAATCCTCCAGCCAGCAAATGGTTCCCCGATCGCGCCGCCGGGGCAAGCAAAGGTGGAAGCTATGGTAAAGTTTGAATTAAAATCGAAGCATCGCACTGATCGCCATTCGGTTTGAACGGCTGGGCGCGTGCCTTCGCTTACCCCTTGATTTTTGCCCACCAAACCTCGATATCGGGCTCAAAATCTACACTATTCGAGATGATGGGAAACGGCGATGAGCGACCAGGCAAAAGACGAACGCGCGCCCGACGAAATTGAGGCGACCGAAGCCAATGCCGAGCGCACGGAAGGTGGCGTCGATGGCGATTATGAAGCGGTTGTGCGGCTCCTGAAGGAGAATGAAGAGCTGAAGGACAGGGCGCTTCGCGTTGCGGCCGAGATGGAGAACCTGCGTCGCCGCACCGCGCGCGACGTGCATGACGCGCGTACCTATGCGGTCGCGAACTTCGCCCGCGACATGCTGTCGGTTTCGGACAATCTGCGCCGCGCGCTGGACGCTATTCCCGCCGAGGCCAAGGCGTCCGGCGATGCGGGTTTCAAGGCGCTGATCGACGGCGTCGATCTCACCGAGCGTGCCATGCTGTCCGCACTGGAGCGGCACGGCGTCAAGAAGCTCGCGCCGGAAGGCGAGAAGTTCGATCCCAATTTCCACCAGGCCATGTTCGAAGTGCCCAATCCCGATGTGCCGGCCAACACGGTGGTGCAGGTCGTGCAGCCGGGCTATTCGATCGGGGAGCGGGTGCTGCGCCCGGCCATGGTCGGCGTTGCCAAGGGCGGCCCGAAAATCGCCGCCGGCGAAGCGCCGGTCGAGCCGGGGCCCGTCAACGAGCAGACGGAGAAGGACGCGTAGTTAGGGGAATAGGGAATAAGGCACTAAGGCACTAAGGCACTAAGGGGCGTATCAAGAGTACGGCTTCGTGCTAAACATACTCCCCTACTCCCCTGCTGCCTTACTCCCTGGTCCCGCCCTTGAACCCCATCGCGCTTCTCGACTATGCCGGCGTTGCGGTCTTCGCGGCGACAGGTGCGCTTGCCGCGTCGCGCAAGCAGCTCGACGTTATCGGCTTCCTTTTCCTGGCGTGCGTCACCGGCATCGGCGGCGGCACTCTTCGCGACGTCATCCTTAACCTGCCGGTTTTCTGGATCGCCAATTCCAGCTATGTGCTGATCTGCGCGGCGGTTGCGGTGCTGGTGTTTTTCAGCGCACACCGTGTCGAATCCCGCTGGAAGTGGCTGCTCTGGCTCGACGCCGTCGGGCTAGCCGCTTTTTCGGTGATGGGTGCGGCCAAAGGGTTGGCCATCACCGGTTCGCCGGTCGTTTCCGTCATCACCGGCGTGCTGACCGCCACATTCGGCGGCATCCTGCGCGACGTGCTGGCAGGGGAGCCTTCGGTGCTGCTGAGGCCGGAAATCTATGTTACGGCCGCCCTGGTTGGCGCGTCGATCTTCACATTGGGCGATGTCGCCGGACTGCCGCAGATCGTGTCAGGCTTGGCCGGTTTCGCCGCGGCATTCGCCGTGCGCGGCGGCGCGCTCAAATTCGGCTGGTCGTTTGCGTCCTACAAGAGCCGGCCCGGCAGGCGGCCGGAGGATATTTCGTGAGAGAAGGGATTAGGGACTAGTGAGTAGTGAGTAGTGATTAGGGTTAATCAGTAGGTGTAAATTATGATGTCTTCACTACTGACTACTGACTACTGACTACTGACTACTGCTCACGCAGCAAAACGCTGCGCTTCCCCGCCGTAATAATTGACGTAGCGGGCGCCGATCTCCTTGACCGGCATCACCACGAACACATCGACCGTCGAGAATTCACGATCGATGACGCAGCCGTCGCCGATGCGGGCGCCGACCCTGAGATAGCCCTTGACCAAGGGCGGCATCGCAGCGATCGCTGCCTTGGCATTGACCGCCTCGATCGGCATCAGGTCCATGGAACAATAGCGCCCGGCGACGGCGCGCACGTCCCAGGCCGAATTCGTGCGGCAGTGATGCGCCAGATAGGTGAGCGCCTCGGCATGGGCCGCCGGCACCGTGCCCTGGAAAGACGCACAGCCGGTCATCACGCCAATGCCGTAGTGGTTGATGTAGGCCCAGATGCCTTGCCACAATGCCTCGATGGTGCGCTTCGAACGGTATTCCGGCAGGACGCAGGAGCGGCCGAGCTCGAGAAAGCGCTGGCCGGGGTGACGGGCGATGAGCTTGGTCAGCTCGAACTCGCCTTCGGAATAGAAGCCGCCGGCGGCCGCAGCGATTTCTTGCCGCAGCAGCCGGTAGGTCCCGACGATGCGGCGATGTTCGGGGCCGGAAAGCGAGGTATCGAAGACGAGCAGGTGATCGCAGTGCGGATCGAAGCGGTCGGCATCACGGCGGTCCTGCACCTGAAACAGGTTCTTCCTGGCGCCAAGCTCGTCGTAGAATACCCGGTAGCGCACTTCCTGCGCGGCCGCGATCTCGGCCTCGTTGCGGGCCAGCCGCACTTCGAGGTTGCCGATACGGCCGAGCGCTGCGCCCTTTGTGACGGAATCGACATTGCGCCCGGCAAGCAAGGCGCCGCCGGCGTTCGGCCGAGTGTCACATTCCGGCATAACTGTATGCACGAGTGATTCTCCTTCGAGCCATCCCTCTTGGCACGGGGATACGGTGTAGGTGCAACAGGATTGTGACAGTACCGTGATACGGCGTCGCGGGCAATACTTCGTCGGCTGGCGAATACGGTCAACCGGCTACGTTATGCAAAAGCAAGGTGGCGCCGCTCGGCAGGAGATTGATGAAAAAAAGGCTCAGGCGGCGACCTGCCCCTCGATGGCGTCGACCAGTGCATCGGGGTCGAGCGGCTTGGTGACAAAGCCGCTGGCGCCGTGGGCGAGCACCGCATGGCGGGTCTTTTCCTGGCTGTCGGCCGACAGCACCATGATGGGCACTGGCGGCACGGCCGTCTCCTCCTCATGGCGGCGGATGGCGGCGATGGCGTCCATCCCATCCATCACCGGCATGTGCAGGTCCATCAGCACCACGTCGAAGCGGTGTTTGTGTCCGGCACCGGTAACGGCCTCGACCGCCGCCTTGCCGTTGCCGACAACCTTGACGCGATGACCGGCCTTCAGCAGCGTGGCGCGAGCGAGCATGGCGTTGATGTCATTGTCCTCGGCGATCAGCACCGACAGGCCACGCTGGCGATCACTGGCGGCGCGAAGCGCCGGCGGGTGGGGCTTTTCCGGCCGTGTCGGGGCAAGCGCCGGCGCATGACTGCTCAGAAGCACACGCAAAAGTGTTCCGCCTCGCACCGGTCTGGCGAGGAAGGTCGCGTAGCCGCTGGCGCGGAACTCGCCGAGCATGCCGCGATCGGTCGGGGCGATCAGCGTGATGGCTTCGCAATCGGAAAAACCGCTTTGGCGCAGCCGCTTGAGCAGTCTTCCGTCGCCCTCTTCCATGGCCGCGTCGACCAGCAGCACGTCGCAATCGCCGGAGAACGATGCCGCCTGCGCCACGGTGGTGGCGATATCGACCGCGCCGCCGTTGGCGCGGATGCTGCGGGCGATGGCGTCGGCCTCGACGATATTTCTCGACAGGATTACCGCGTGCCTGCCCTGAAGCGCGTCCATGCGGCCCGGTGGTGGCTCGCTCGCGGAGATGGCCGGGATATCGAAGACGAATTCCGAACCCTGACCCAGCCGGCTGGAGACGGAAATCGTGCCGCCCATGGCGGTCACCAGGCGCTTGGAGATGGCAAGACCGAGACCGGCTCCGCCATGCGCGCGCGTCGAGGTACCGTCGGCCTGCTCGAACTCCTCGAAAATGCGCTCCATGTCGTCTTCATGCAGGCCTGGCCCGGTATCCGCGATGGTGAAGCATATGCGGTCGGTGGTTTCAGTGCGGGCGCGCGCTATACTCACCAGCACCCCGCCGCTGTCGGTGAACTTGATGGCGTTGCCGATCAGGTTGAGCAGCACCTGCCTGACCCGGCCCGGATCTGCGGTGATCAATTGCGGCACGTCGGGCTCGACATGGCAGCCGAGGCCGATATCCTTGGAGAAGGCGCGCGCGGCGAGGAGCTCGACAACGTTGTCGGCGATCTCGCGCACCGACATTGGCTGCGGTTCGGGATCGAAGCGTCCCGCCTCGATCTTGGAATAGTCGAGCAGGTCCTCGATGAGGGCCAGCAGCGCGCTGGCCGAGGTCGAAATGGCGCCGACATAGGTCTGCTGCTCCGGCGACAGGCTGGTATCGGCCAACAGCCTGGCCATGCCCATGATGCCGTTCATCGGCGTGCGGATTTCATGGCTGACGGTGGCGAGGAAGCGCGATTTGGCCTGGCTTGCGTATTCGGCCCGCTCGCGCGCGGTGATCAGCGAGGATTCGGCACGCTTGCGGGCGGTGATGTCGCGGGCGATGGCGCGATGCGAGACAGCACCGCTGTCCTTGTCGCGCACCGACAGTTCGATCCACGAGAACCAGCGCGAACCCCCGGGCGTGCGGATGGCGACGTCGGTGGAACTCAGGCATTCATGGTCGGAAAAGGCGGCGTCGGGAACGATACCGACTTCGATGCCGAGTTCCGCCAGGGTCTTGCCGGCGAGGTCGCGCTGATCGACCTCGACGAGATCGGCGAACACCTTGTTGGCATAGACGATATAGCCGTCGCGGTCGCGGTGGATGACGAGATCGCCAAGCGCGTCGATCAGACCGCGAAAGCGCTCTTCGCTCTCCTGCATCTCCCACATGCGATCGGCCAGCGTCTCGATCTCGGCACGGCTGCGAGCCGTGGTTTCATCAAGCAGCGCGGCGGTGCGGTGTTCGTTCCTTCTGGCGCGCAGGTGCAGGCCGAAGCCGGCAAGGCCGGTCGCCAGCAAAGCGAGGCTGATGAAGATCGGCGCGCCGGTCAGGTGGGTCAGCCCCGCCAGCATGATGATGGCGACGAAGGTCAGCAGCGGCAAGCCTTCGCGGCCGGCCAATCGCGGCTCATTCCTGGCCTGTTGCGGCTCAGGCGCCAGCGGCGGTGCGGCGACGAACCGCCGCGCCGACGCCGGCGGGGGTACCGCATCGACGTCTTCGCCAGTCTCCACTTCCTGGATGCCGGATTCCGCGACCATGCGAAAATCCTACCGGACAGAAATTATGGAAGCCTGCGGGGGATCGTTCGAATTTTAGCGGATAGGTTGTTTTACCCCGGCGAACTCACTGCATGTCTACGACGACGCGGCCGCGGATCTTGCCGTCGACGATGTCGCGCGCGGCGTCGATGATGTCGTCGAAGCCGATGGTCGTGGACAGGCTGGCGAGCTTGCGCAGATCCAGGTCGGCGCCGATGCGGCGCCAGGCCTCGAGCCGCACCGGTTTCGGCGCCATCACCGAATCGATGCCGAGCAGCGAAACGCCGCGCAGGATGAAAGGTGCCACGCTCGACGGCAGGTCCATGCCGCCGGCCAGGCCGCAGGCCGCGACGGCACCGCCATAGGAGGTCATAGAGAGCACATTGGCCAGTGTGTGGCTGCCGACGGAATCGATGCCGCCCGCCCAACGCTCCTTGGCGAGCGGCTTGGTCGGCTGGCTGAGTTCGTCGCGCGATATCACCTCCGCGGCGCCAAGATCGATGAGATACGGGCTTTCGGCATTGCGCCCTGTCGAGGCAATGACGTGATAGCCCAGGCTGGACAGGATGGAGACCGCGACCGAACCGACGCCGCCGGCCGCGCCCGTCACCACCACGGGCCCGCGATCGGGCACGATGCCGTGCCGCTCCAGTGCCATGACGCACAGCATTGCGGTATAGCCCGCGGTGCCGACCGCCATCGCGTCATGCGCGCTGATGCCGTCGGGGAGCGGCACCAGCCAGTCGCCGTTGACGCGGGCGCGCCCGGCATAGGCGCCAAAATGCGTCTCGCCGACGCCCCAGCCGTTCAGGATGACCTTGTCTCCCTTGCGCCAGTCGGGATGCGAAGAGGATAGGACCGTTCCGGCGAAATCGATGCCTGGCACCAAGGGCCAGCGGCGAATGACCGGCGCGTTGCCTGATATTGCGAGCCCATCCTTGTAGTTCACCGTCGTCGCTTCGACGGCGACGGTGACGTCACCTTCCATGAGATCGGCTTCGGTGAGGTCGGTCACCGCCACCGACTGTTTCTTTTCGGCGTCGCGCGAAACGAGGATGGCTTTGAAGGTTTCGGGCATTTTTCTCTCCTCGATCTATCGACGTTTGGACTCTGCTGCGGCGGCCGCGCCGGGTCAATCGCTCAGGCGTCGGGACCCTGGGGCTTGGGCTGGCGCCGCCAGCCGAAAACTTCGTCAAGCACGACCAGTGCGGCGCCGACCGAAATGAAGGCGTCGGCGAGATTGAACACGGCGAAGGACCAGACCGGAGTGTGGAACAGGATGTAGTCGATGACGTGGCCGTAGACGGCACGGTCGATCAGATTGCCGAGCGCGCCACCGATGATCAGGGCAAAGCCGGTGCGGGCAACCACATGGCCTGCGGGCGTGTGCGTGGCCAGATAGAGCACGAAGCCGACGACGAGCACGGCGATGACCACCAGGCCGGTATCGCCGAAGGATGAGAACATCGAGAAGGCGATGCCGGTGTTGTAGGTGCGAAACAGCGCCAGGAAGGGCAGGAGATCGAGCTTTTCCTGAAAGGGAAGGCCGGTCTCGACCAAATGTTTTATCCACTGGTCGAGCGCGATCGCCGCGACGACCAGCAGCGCATAGGGAGACCATGATTTCACGATTGGGCAACCCTCATTGCGGATCCACCATTGGATCCAGCTTCAGCGCGCCGCGGCGGATCTCGAACAGCATGACGCCGGTGGCGACGGCAAGATTGAGCGAATCGGCTCGGCCTGCCTGCGGAATCCTGAGCAGCCTGTCGCAACTCGCCGCCAGGCTTTCGGGCAGGCCTTGCTGTTCATTGCCCATCATCAGCAGCACCGGCCCCCGGGAAAAATCGACCGAGCGGTAGTCGACCGCGCCTTTGAGGTGCGTGCCGGCGACGAGGCCAGAAAACCCGCCGCGCCAGGCGAGGAATGCGTCGGTCGTCGCCTTGGCCACCGGAACGGCGAAGATCGAGCCCATGGTGGCGCGCACCGTCTCCACCGAAAAGGGATCGGTGGTGTCTCCGACCAGGATCACGCCCTTCGCGCCTACGGCGTCCACCGTGCGGATGACGGTGCCGAGATTGCCGGGATCACGCACCCGGTCGAGCGCCACCCAGACATCGCCATTGTCGGCGCGGATATCCTTCAGGGCCAGGAATTTCTGCGAGAAAACGCCGATCACCATTTGCGGATTGTCGCGGCGGGTTATGGCGACAAGCACTTTTTCCGAGACTTCAAGCACCGTGCCGCCGGAAGCCACCGTGCGCGCAGCGACCTTCTCCACCGCCGCGTTGCCGCGTCCGGCCTTGGCGAAGACCAGGGTCCTGATATGCCAGCCGAGGTCGAGCGCATCGATGACCAGCTTCAGTCCCTCGGCCATGAAGGCGTTCTGCTGGTCGCGGAATTTTTTCAAGGCTAGCGCCTTGATGTCCTTGACCAGCGGATTGGCGAGGCTGGTGACCTCTTTCACCTGCCCGACCGGACGGGCGCCGTCATATCCACTCATCAGGCCACCCAGCGCGAGAACAGCGAGGTCGACAGCGCGCGGCCCGCCGATTTTTCGCGGATGATCAATTCGCCCGATTCAACCCTGCCGCCCATGCCGGCAAAGGTGTCGCGCATGAGGGCATGGATGGCGAAGAAGGAGGCGCGGATCGAATAAGCGGTCAGCACCACGGCAAGCGGTTTCGGGGTCAGGATCGATCGGCAGAGATCGGTCAATGCCGGCAGGTCCTCGAACAACTGCCAGACCTCGCCCTTGGGGCCGCGGCCATAGGCGGGCGGGTCGAACAGAACGATGTCATAGCGGCTGCCGCGGCGCTCCTCGCGCTCGGCGAATTTCACCGCGTCTTCGACGATCCAGCGGATCGGCTTGTTGCCAAGCCCGGCCATCTCCTGGTTTTCGCGGGCCCAGCCGATCGCCTTTTTCGAGGCATCGACATGAGTGACCTCGGCGCCGGCGCGCGCCGCCACCAGCGAGGCAAGGCCGGTATAGCCGAACAGGTTGAGCACCTTGACCGGCCGCCTGGCCGCCGCGATCAGTCCGGCCATGTGATCCCAGTGCGAGGCCTGCTCGGGAAACACGCCGACGTGGCGAAACGAGGTGAAGCGGCCGAGATAGTCGATGCCGTCGTGCTTCATAGGCCAGGTCTCGCCGAGCGGCGTCCCGGGGAAGCGCCAGCGGCCAATGCCTTCCTCGTCGGTATCGCCGGTGAAGACAGCGTCGGCGCGGTCCCATTCCCTTGCCGGTAGCGCCTTCTGCCAGATCGCCTGGCCCTCGGGGCGGACGATCCGATAAGGACCGTATTGTTCGAGCTTCTGGCCGGCGCCGCTGTCAAGCAGCGCATAATCGGCATTGGGCGCCACTTCGAGGATCAGCGGAAGCTGTTCGGCCGGAAGAGCGCCGTCGCGACGGGCCAGGATGCGGGGCGCCGACTTCTGCTCGGGGCGCTCGTCGACCTTGGCCTCGGGCCGCTCCTGCGGCCTGGCCGTTCCACGGCCTTCATGCGGACGCACCCGTTGTGCACCGCTTTTTGCGGGCGGACGGCTGTCGCGGCGTTTGTCGCGAAAAGATTTCAAGCAGGAGCATCTCCGAGGCGTGGCCGCTTTTGACATAGGGCAACCGGCTTCGCAACCAAGTCCGCCGCGCAAGCGTCGCCTGGTCATGTCGGCTTGCGATGGACCAATATCAAAGAAACAGGCAAATCTTCGATATGTCCCGCTCCGAACGCCTGCTCGACCTGATCCAGACATTGCGCCGGCATCGCATGCCGGTGAGCGGGCAGTCGCTCGCCGACGAACTCGGGATTTCAATTCGCACGCTTTACCGGGACATCGCAACGCTGCAGGGCCAGGGGGCGCCGATCGAGGGCGAGGCGGGGCTCGGCTATGTGCTGAAGCCCGGATTCATGCTGCCGCCGTTGATGTTCAGCGACGAGGAGATCGAGGCAATTGTGCTCGGTTCGCGCTGGGTCGCCAAGCAGCCGGATTCGCGGCTTTCGTCAGCGGCCGTCAACGCGCTTGCCAAGATCGCGTCGGTGCTGCCTGATGATCTGCGCGAGGATCTCGACGCCACCACACTGCTGGTCGGGCCGCCCAGCGGGACTGTCGAAGGCATCGATCTCGGCCTGGTGCGGCAGGCGATCCGCAACGAGCGCAAGCTGGACTTCTTCTATCGCGATGCCGGTGGCGCGGGCTCGCGGCGCATCGTGTGGCCGTTCGCGCTTGGGTTCTTCGACAAGGTGCGGGTCGTGGTGGCGTGGTGCGAAATGCGGCAGGATTTCCGGCATTTTCGCACCGACCGCATAGC
Organism: Mesorhizobium sp. B2-4-2; assembly: GCF_006442845.1. Taxonomy (NCBI): domain Bacteria; kingdom Pseudomonadati; phylum Pseudomonadota; class Alphaproteobacteria; order Hyphomicrobiales; family Phyllobacteriaceae; genus Mesorhizobium; species Mesorhizobium sp. B2-4-2. The sequence continues at coordinate 66,688 of NZ_VFVM01000002.1, forward strand.
CGAGCTCAAGACGACGGATCTGCGCTATCCGCGCCGCCGTCAGGCGCTGCTGAAGGAATGGCGGGCAACGCTCGACACCCCACGGCGTTAGCGGTGTGTAAGCTGTCCAGGGCGCCTTTCGTGACGGATACTGCCAGAATCTGACAGTGATGCGCTTTATGTCTGTCCCGGTCGAAACCCCTGGAGAACAGTCATGGTCACCCCCAATTTCGTCATCCTCTACGTCGACCAGCCGCAGCGTAGCGGCGCCTTCTACAGCGCGCTGCTCGGCCGCGAGCCGGTCGAAAGCGCGCCGACATTCGTGCTGTTCGTGCTCGACAACGGTTTCAAACTCGGTCTCTGGTCGAGGCATACGGTGGAACCGGCGGCGGCAGCGGCCGGCGGCGGGGCGGAGCTGGTCTTTGCGCTGGAGACGCCCGAGGCAGTCGATGCCGCCCATGCCGACTGGTCCGGACGTGGGCTGAAGATCCTGCAGGCGCCGACCGACATGGATTTCGGCCGCACCTTCGTTGCGCTCGATCCCGACAACCATCGCCTGCGGGTCTACTGGCTGTCGGACGGGCAGCAGGCCGACGGGGAGCAGGAATGAGCGCGTATTGGATCGCGGTGGCGTCGGCGCAGCACGTCCGGCGCGGCCGCGAGGGCGGCTTTATGCAGGTCAACCACGGCAAGGCGGCGCCGCTGCGGCGGATGCAGCCCGGGGACGGCATTGTTTATTATTCGCCGACAACGATTTTGGGCGAGAAAGACGGGCTGCGGGTGTTCACGGCGATCGGCACGGTACGGGAGGGAGAACCCTATCAAGGCGACATGGGCGGCGGCTTCACGCCCTTTCGCCGCGACGTCGACTGGGCGGCGGCCGGGGAAGCGCCGATCAAGCCATTGCTCGACAGGCTGGACTTCACGGCCGGCAAGCCGAATTGGGGGTATCAACTGCGCTTCGGCCTGTTCTCGATAAGCGCGGCCGATTTCGCCGTAATCGCCGAAGCTATGGGCGCTAACCAGCCGGGACAGTAAGCTAGGTCCTGAGCGCCTTGTAGACGGCAATGCCGGCGGCAAGGTCCTCGAGCGCGGCGCCGACCGACTTGAACAGCGTGATCTCGTCGGCGCTCCGGCGCCCTTGCTTCTGACCGCGCGCCAGCTCGTGCAAATCGGCTATGATGGCTTCCGATTTCAGCACGCCGGAAGCGAGCGGTATGACGATGTCGCCCGCTTCCTTGGTGGCGCCGGCGTGGGTGTCGACATAGACCCGGGCGCGCCCTATCGCCTCGTCGTCGCTTTCGCGCATTGTCGGGGTGAAGCCGCCGACCATGTCGACATGGCTTCCCGGCTTCAGGCGGGCGCCCTTGATCAGCGGATCGGTGGCGATCGTCGCCGACGAGACGATATCGGCCTGGCCGAGCTCGGCATCGAGATCGGTCGCTGCGCTCGCCGCGAAGCCCTCGGCGCGCAGTCCGGCGGCGACCTTCTCGGCGTTGTCCAAGGTGCGATTCCAGATGCGGATGGTCCTGATCGGCCGCACGGCGCAATGCGCCTTGGCGAGGAATGGCGACAGCGCACCGGCCCCGATCACCAGCAGCCGGGAAGCGTCTTCGCGCGCCAGATAGGATGCGGCGAGCGCCGAGGCGCAGGCCGTGCGCCATTGCGTCAGCCGCTGGCCGTCGATCAGGGCCTCCGGTTCGCCGGTGGCGCCGTTGAGCAGGAGATAGACCCCCATCACCGCCGGTTTGCCGATGGCATTGTTGTCGGGCGAGACGGTAACGATCTTGACGCCGACGTGTCCCCCGGCCGAGATGCCGGCTGCGTTGAAGTCGGTCCAGGCCGGCATCAGCAGCAAGGTCGAGGCCGCACCGTCCGGCCGTTCGACCGTGTGATGGTGCCGGACAGGTTGCACCGCGCCGTCACGGAAAGCCACGCGCAGCGTCTCCACCAGCCCTGGGAAGGTCAACGCCTGGTCGACCTCTGCGGCCGAAATGGTCAGCATGGGAAACTCCGTGAAGAAAATCGCGGGCCCGAGAGGGCCCACAGCGCCGTGCGGCGGTCAGTTGGTCGGCTTCGGCAGCACCGGTCCCTGCGGTGTCGACGGGGTGCGGCCGATCGCCTGGCGCAGGTTCTCGGCCTCGACGCCGCGCTGGCGCGCCAGCTTGCGGTAGCGTCCCTGCTTGACCCAGGTCGCCAGGCTGCCGACGACCATGCCGACGGCGAGGGCCAGGAACAGAAAGATGAACAGCGGCAAAGTGAGCGTCAGCGCCGGATTGCCGGGATTGAATGGATCCAGCGTGAAGGCGACGAGTTCGCGATTGGCGACGGCCAGCGCGATCAGGATGATCGCCAGGGGCACGAAGACCACGATGAGCATGAAGCGATTGAGCATGATGTTTTCCGTCGGAAACCGACCTCCCGGGAAGGGCCGGTCTGGCGTCGCGCCTACTTTCCGCCATTCAGCCTTTCGCGCAGTTCCTTGCCGGTCTTGAAGAAAGGCACCCATTTCTCCTCGACCTCGACGGATTCACCAGTGCGCGGGTTGCGGCCGGTGCGGGCCGGGCGGTTTTTCACCGAAAAGGCGCCGAAGCCACGCAATTCGACCCGGTTGCCTTCGGCGAGCGCGTCGGTGATCTCGTCGAAAATCGCGCCGACGATGTTTTCAACGTCGCGCAGGAAAAGATGCGGATTGCGCGTGGCAATAATCTGCACAAGTTCGGACTTGATCATCGGACGGGTCCCCTGAAATCGGTGCGGTCGAAATTATGAGGATGATTTTGTTTGCTTTTTCATCCACCCCAAACGGCGTCTCAAGGGTGCCAGACGGAAACGAGACCGTCAAGAAACAAGCGGTCGGCGCCAAGTTCATGGATGATATCGCCGCTGTAGTCCGGCAGGCCGAGCGCGCCGGCGATCGTTCTCACCATCGCTTTGGACAACAGGAAGCCGCCGCGCCGCTCCGTGTCCTTCCATTCGACCACCTTGAGTTTCGAGTCGACGCCCTTGGTCGCCAGCCAGTCGATCGCCTCGGTCTCGCCGCCGACGGCGTCGATCAGGCCGTTGGCGACCCCTTGGCGACCGGTGAAGATCGATCCGTCGGCGAGCGCCAGCGCTTGCTCGCGGGTCATCTTGCGGCGTTCGGCGACGATGCCGACGAACCAGTCGTAGCTGTCGAGGATGAGCTTGCGGACCATGGCGCGCTCGTCGTCGTTGGTCGGCTTGAAAGGCGAGGGCGAGGCCTTGAGCGGCGAGGATTTCACTTCCTCCAGCTTGACGCCGAGCTTGTCCATCAGGCCGCTGACATCAGGATACTGGATCAACACGCCGATCGAGCCGACGATCGAGGTCTTGCGGGCGACGATGTGATCGGTGGCGCTCGCGATCATGTAGCCGGCCGACGCGGCGAGCGTGCCGACCTCGGCCGCGACAGGCTTGTCGGCGGCGAGCTTGCGCACCTCCTCATAGATCGATTCACCGCCGACGGTGGTGCCGCCGGGGGAATCGATGGCGAGGATCACGCCTTTCACCCTCGGCGACTTGCGGATGGCTTCCAGCCGCTCGATCAGTTCGTCGTCCTCGGTTATGGTGCCTTCGATCCTGACCTTGGCGATATGATCGACGGCCGAGCCGCCGAAATCGTCGCGATAGAACCAGGCCGAGATCGCAATGACGCCGAGCGCAACGATGGCGATGGCCGCAGCGCGCCAGAAGGTCAGCTTACGCCGCAAGCGGCGGCGGTCGATCAGGTCGTCGGCTCTCAATGCCATGGTCAGCCTCACGGTCGATGGAAAGAGATGCTTTTAGACCATGACGTCCCGGTCTGGAAGCAATTCCGTCTGCGCAGGACGCGGCAATCCGCGCGCGGCGCACGCGAGGCAAGTGCGCGTCAGCGTCCGCCAAGACGTCGGTTTCGTGATTGGTCCGTGAAACGAACGGCAGGTAAGGGGAGAGCCGATGGTAACGAAAAATGTACGCCAGACGTCTATTTCTGCTATGAAGCAGGGCTGTCGGTGTTGATCCGTTCTGATCTGCACGACAGCAACTGTCACATTTTCGCGGTTTTCGTCGGCTTGTGCTTGCTTGAAAGCGCCGACGTCCCACCTATAGGCGGTGTTGCCCGGCGGGGCAGGGGTTTTAGAAGAAAGCAGTTATGTTAGCGCGAACGAGTGAAGCGAGCAGCACCGAGACGGAGTTGGCTCCCCCGGCGGACGGCCCGGCGAGGGGGGACGCGTTCGATCGCGCACGGCGGCATTCGCGCCGGGTGCGGGTGCTCAAATTCGCCGTGCCGGTGCTAGCGGCGTTGATCGCCATTGCCTTCCCGGTCTATTCCTACCTCGCCGCACCGGTGTCCGTCGCGGTCCAGGCGGAAGGCACCGCCTTTTCCAACGGCAAGCTGGTGATGGCCAACCCCAAGCTCAACGGCTTCACCAAGCAGAAGTTGCCCTATTCCATGACGGCATTGCGCGCCATACAGGACGTCAGCACGCAAGGCATCATCGAACTCGACGGCATCGATGCCAAGGTGCCGATCGCGGCCGACAATGTCGCTGCGATCAAAGCCACGCATGGCACCTACGATCGCGACGGCAATACGATGCACCTGACCAGCGACGTCACGATCGCCACGACCGACGGCCTTCAGGCCAAGTTCAAATCGGTCTTCCTCGACATGGGCAAAGGCACTATGAAGACGGATGACCCCGTGGACGTCAGCCGTGACGGGTCGCAGATCACCGCGAATTCCTTGTCGGTGCAGGACAATGGCAAGGTTCTGGTGTTCGAGAACAAAGTGCGCGTCAATATCGATCCCGCCAATCTGAAGGCGGCAGAGGCAAAGGGCGAAGAAGCGAATGTGGCTCATTAGTTCGACACGGCTTGCCGCCGCAGCTTCGGCGCTGCTTTTGCTGGGGCTTGCGCCGGCGCTGGCGCAATCCAGCGCCGAGAGCGCGTCCGGGCTCAAACTGTCGGGCGACAAGCCCATCCAGATCGAGAGCGACAAGCTGGAGGTCCGGCAGGCGGACAACGTCGCCGTGTTCACCGGCAACGTCACGGTCGTGCAGGGACCGACCCTGCTCAAGTCCGGCAAGATGATGGTCTACTACGTCAAGGACCCGAACGCGGCCGCAAAGGGGACGGAAGCAGCGGGAGCGGCGATGACCGGCTCCGCCAACATCGATCACCTTGAAGTCAGCGGAAAAGTTTACATCAAGTCGAATGACCAGATCGCGACCGGTGACAATGGCACCTTCGACATGAAGACGCAGGTGCTGGTCCTGTCCGGCAAGGAAGTGGTGCTGTCGCAAGGCCCCAATGTCCTCAAGGGCTGCAAGCTCACCGTGCAGATGAAGACCGGCCTCGCCAATGTCGACGGCTGCGGCGGACGTGTCATCATGTCGATGACGCCACCGCCGAAATCGGGAGCGACGAACCCCTGATGGCCAGCCTGTCGTCGCTGACGGCGCGTCTTCCGGGGCGGGCCGCCGGCAAGGTTTCGGCTCCGGCCACGGTCACCGCCGATAAGGCGAAGTTCAAGGGAACCTTGATCGCCAAGGGCCTGACCAAGAGCTACAAGGGTCGCAAGGTGGTCAGCGGCGTCACGCTCGGGGTGCGTGCCGGCGAGGCCGTCGGGCTTCTCGGTCCGAACGGTGCCGGCAAGACCACCTGTTTCTACATGGTCACCGGCCTGGTGCCCGTGGACGAGGGCACGATCGAGATCGACGGCTTCGATGTCACCTCCATGCCGATGTACCGGCGTGCGCGTCTGGGCATCGGCTATCTGCCGCAGGAGGCCTCGATCTTCCGCGGCCTCAGCGTCGAGCAGAACATTCGCGCCGTGCTGGAAGTGGTCGAAAAGAGCCGCAAGGAGCGCGAGCGCAGCCTCGACGAACTGCTCGAGGAGTTCCACATCAGCCATCTGCGCAAGGCGCCATCGATGTCGCTTTCCGGCGGCGAACGTCGGCGCCTGGAGATCGCGCGTGCGCTGGCCACGCGCCCGGCCTACATGCTGCTCGACGAGCCTTTCGCCGGCATCGACCCGATTGCCGTCGCCGACATCCAGCAACTGGTGCGTCATTTGACGGCGCGCGGCATCGGCGTGCTCATCACCGATCACAATGTGCGCGAGACGCTCGGCCTGATCGACCGCGCCTACATCATCCATGCCGGCCAGGTGCTCACTCATGGCCGGGCCGATGAAGTGGTCGCAAATCCCGACGTGCGGCGGCTCTATCTGGGCGAGGGATTCACGCTTTGAGCGTGAAATTTGTTTCCTGACGCGATTTTTTGCCTGTCAGGGGCCGCTTTTTCGTGATTTTGCTCCGGGATAACGCTCCGGTAAGCGGGTTTTGCTAGCGTTTGCCTTGACAAGCAAAAGCCGGGCCAGTTTCTATCGGTTCGCGAAAATTCCTTCCGGCAGTCCGGATGCAGACGAGGCGTTTGAAACCGAACCATGGCGTTGGCGGCGAAACTACAGCTACGACAGTCGCAGTCGCTGGTGATGACGCCACAGCTGATGCAGTCGATCCGGCTGCTGCAGTTCACCCATGCCGAACTCGAGCACTTCATCGACGAGGAGATCGAGCGCAACCCGTTGCTGGAGCGCGCCGAGCCGCAGGACGACGCCGCCAGCGACCAGGCGCCGAGGACCGAGGCGGCACCGGAAACGGCCGACGACGGCGACTGGTTCGAGACCGAAGCGGGATGGAGCGCCGAGGCGATCTCGGAAAAGCTCGACACATCGCTGGAGAACCTGTTCCCGGACGACCCGGGCACCAGCGAGCGGCTCGGACCAGACCTCACGGCACAGTGGAAATCGGCGACCGGCAATGGCGGCACGTCCTCGTCCGAAGGCTTCGATGCCGGCGACATGGCGGCGACCGCGATCACGCTGCGCGATCATGTCAGCGAGCAGATCGCGCTCGCTTTCGCCGATCCGGCGGCGCGCCTGATAGCCGGCGAACTCGCGGACGGCCTCGACGAGACCGGCTATATGCGCGCCGATATGGCTGAGATAGCCTCGCGCCTTGGTAGCGGCGCCGACGCCGTGGCCAAGGTGCTGTCGGTGTGCCAGACCTTCGAGCCGGCCGGCCTGTTCGCCCGTGACCTTGCCGAATGCCTGTCGCTGCAACTTGCCGTGCGCGACAGGCTCGATCCGGCGATGAAGGCGCTGATTGCCAATCTCGAACTCCTGGCGCGCCGCGATTTCCACACGCTGAAGCGGATCTGCGGCGTCGACGAAGAGGACCTGCTGGACATGCTGGCCGAGATCCGGGCGCTCGATCCGCGGCCGGGCATGGCATTTTCGGGCGGCGCCAGCGACGCCGTCATTGCCGATGTCGAGGTGCGCGCGGCCAATGACGGCAGCTGGACGGTCGAGCTCAACGCCGAAACGCTGCCGCGCGTGCTGGTCGACCACATCTATTTCGCCCAGGTTTCGCCGCACGCCAAGAACCAGGCCGAAAAGGATTTCCTGGCCGAGTGCCTGCAGAACGCCAATTGGCTGACGCGCAGCCTCGATCAGAGGGCAAAGACCATTCTCAAGGTCGCATCGGAGATCGTGCGCCAGCAGGATGCCTTCCTCGTCCATGGCGTGCGCCAGCTGAAGCCGCTCAACCTGCGCACGGTGGCCGACGCCATAGGCATGCACGAATCGACCGTCAGCCGGGTCACCGCGAACAAGTACATGCTGACGCCGCGCGGCGTGTTCGAACTGCGCTATTTCTTCACCGCCTCGATAGCCGCGTCGGGCGGTGGCGAGGCGCATTCGTCGGAAGCGGTGCGCGACCGCATCAAGCAATTGATCGACGAGGAAAAAACCGTCGACGTCCTGTCCGACGACGCGATCGTCGACATGTTGCGCGAAAGCGGCGTCGACATCGCCAGGCGTACGGTCGCCAAATACAGGGAAGGCATGAATATCCCGTCCTCGGTGCAGCGCCGGCGCGAGAAGCGGGCCCTTGCCAGCGCCGGGCGCTAGGTTCGGCGATTTTCCACAGGGTTTCGCGCTTCATTGACAAGCTGCGGTGAAGTGGCTAGAAGCCCGCCCGCATGAGACGGGCTCGACGCCCGCTAGCGGATGGTCCGTCACGACAATGGCCTAGGGATGGTCAAGAAGGCGGCTTGTGATCAACCGGAAAGTTTGGATTTAAATCGGCGCGAGTGACGCCGCAAAGCTTGTGCGCACGGACCACGAGTATAAACTCCGGCCAGTTTGAAGCCTGAGCAAGGAAGGTCAGTTTTCAGATGAATCTGCGCATATCGGGAAAACACATGGATATCGGCGATGCGTTCCGTACGCGCATCAACGATCGTGTCGGCGAGGCGATCGGCAAATATTTCGACCGCGGCTTTGCCGGACATGTCACCGTCATCAAATCGGGCTCGCGCTATTCGGCGGATTGCATGATCCGGCTGGATTCCGGCGCTTCGCTGCAGGCGACCGGCGATGCCCAGGACCCGACGCTGGCTTTCGAGGCCGCGGCGGATCGTCTGGAAACCCGGCTTCGGCGCTACAAGCGCCGGCTGAAATCGCACAATTCGGGCAATGGCGAGCTCACCGATATCGCCTACACGGTGATGGCGCCACTCGCCGATGACGACGAGGACATTCCGGAGGATTTTGCGCCGGCCATCGTCGCCGAATCGACCATGACGCTGAAGACCATGTCGGTGGCGTCGGCGGTCATAGAACTCGACACAAAGGACAGTCCGGTCTTCGTCTTCCGCAACGCCGGAAACAATCACGTCAACATCGTCTATCGCCGGCCGGATGGGAACATCGGCTGGATCGATCCGTCCACGACCAAGGTCGCACAGGGATAAAACCGGCCGCACGAGGGGTGGGGACTGGTGACGGCAGGCGAACAAGGGATTTTCAAGTATGGATCTGAGCGATCTCATCAACGTTCCGGCGATATTGCCGGCGTTGAAGGCGAACTCCAAGAAGCAGCTTCTGCAATTGCTGTCGGAGAGGGCGGCCGCGATTTCCGGCATTCCGGAGCGGGAGGTGTTCGACACCATCCTGCAGCGCGAGCGGCTCGGCTCGACCGGGGTCGGCAACGGCATCGCCATTCCGCACGGCAAGCTGGCCGGCGTGAAGCGCATCGCCGGCGTGTTCGCCCGCCTGGAGACGCCGGTCGATTTCGAGGCGCTCGACGACCAGCCGGTCGACCTGGTGTTCCTGCTGCTGGCCCCTGAAGGGGCCGGCGCCGATCATCTGAAGGCGCTGTCGCGCATCGCGCGGGTGCTGCGCGACGCCGATACGGTGGCCAAGATCAGGGGAACGCGCGACGCCGTGGCGATCCACGCGCTTTTATCGGACACCCAGGCCTCGCACGCGGCCTGACGTTTTCTGGATGAACAATGGTAGGGCCGCCACGGGCGGCCCCGTTCGTTTTCAGCGGAAAATCGCCTTAATGAATGGCGACCGTGGTCAGGTCGTTTTCCATGGCGCCGGCCAGCGCGCGATCGCGCGCATCCGAAAGCAGGATCGGCTGGCCGTTGGCGGCAAACAGCGCCCACAATTCCATGCCGGGCGCGATTTCGCCAATGCCCGGGAAACGGCCGAGCAGTTCCTCGCTCGTAACCTTGCGCAGATAAGCGACCGAGCCCTCGCCGAGATGGGCGAATTCACCGCTGGTCATGGTGGGATTTTGTGTAGGATTTTGGTCAGTTCTGGTCATTTCAAGCCTCCTTGGCGCGAGACGCCGCCCTGGTTCTGGGCAGTAGGCCATCCCGCATGAGAGCCATCGGCAAAGATCAGTCTTTCACCGATATGTTTATTTTCCGTACCAGCCGCTCGGACTCGGGCCGATCGAGATCGATCGACAAAAGGCCGTTCTTCAGCTCCGCCGCAATCACCCGCATGCCGTCGGCCAGCACGAAGCAGCGCTGGAATTGGCGTGCGGCGATGCCGCGGTGAAGAAATTCGCGCTCGGTATCGTCGGTCTGACGACCGCGCACGACCAACTGGTTTTCCTCCGTGGTGACATCGAGATCGCTTTCGGCGAAACCGGCGACAGCGAGCGTGATGCGCAGCCTTTCGGCCTTGCCGTCGGCGCCGCTGAGCCGCTCGATGTTGTAAGGAGGATAGCTGTCACCGGATTTCGCCAGGCGCTCCAGCGTCTTTTCCATGGCGTCGAAACCCAGGAGAAGCGGGCTGGAGAAAGGCGTCATTCGGCTCATGTTACATTGTCCTCTCAAGAGCGACATAAACTGGAAAAACCCAGATGGCATTTTTCCCGATGGTCTTGATATGGTCCGCCCCACGACCAAGTTCAAGCCATCAAAACACCCGCCCAAAAAGACCACGTCGTGGACTCACAAGAATGATCGACATGGCGCTTGAAACGGCAGTGAGATGCAAGGAGAAGCGCTGCGCCGGGATTCGTCCCCCGGGCGGAGCGGTTCGGCAGCTCAAGGCCGGTTCGGTGCGTTTCGCATGCTCGCTCGGACGCATGAGCTCATGGCCAAACAAGGAATTGAAATGCCCCAAACACGCAAGATCATCATCGACACGGATCCTGGCCAGGACGATGCCGTCGCCATATTGCTGGCGCTTGGCAGCCCCGAGCTGGAGATCGTCGGCATATCAGCCGTAGCCGGCAACGTGCCGCTGAACCTTACCGAAAAGAACGCCCGCAAGATCTGCGAACTGGCCGGCCGACCCGACATCAAGGTCTATGCCGGCGCCGTCCGTCCCCTGGCGCGTGAACTGGTTACGGCCGAGGCGGTGCATGGCCAAACTGGCCTCAACGGGCCACAATTGCCCGAACCGACGATGAAGCTGCAGGATAAGTACGCCGTCGATTTCATCGTCGAGACGCTGATGAAGGAAGAGAGCGGCAGCATCACGCTGTGCGCTCTCGGGCCGCTCACCAATATCGCGCTGGCGCTGATCCGCGAGCCGAGGATCGCGCCGCGCATCAAGGAAATCATCCTGATGGGCGGTGGCTTCTTCGAAGGCGGCAATGTCACGCCGGCGGCCGAATTCAACATTTATGTCGATCCGCACGCGGCCGAGGTGGTGTTGAAATCCGGCATTCCGATCGTGCTGATGCCGCTCGACGTCACCCACAAGGCGCTGACCACCGCCAAGCGCACCCAGGCCTTTCGCAAGCTCGGCACCAAGGTCGGTACCGCAACGGCCGAGATGCTGGAGTTTTTCGAGCGTTTCGACGAGGAGAAATACGGCACCGATGGTGGGCCGCTGCATGACCCCTGCGTCATCGCCTACCTGTTGAAACCGGAGCTGTTCAAAGGCCGCAACTGCAATGTCAGCGTGGAAACCAGCTCGGAACTGACCATGGGCATGACCGTGATCGACTGGTGGGGCGTCACCAAGCGGGAAAAGAACGCCAAGGTGATGGGCGACATCGACCATGACGGCTTCTTCGCGCTGTTGCTGGAACGGCTGGGGCGGCTTTAAATCCGCCTCCTTACCTTCTCCCCTTGCGGGAGAAGGTGGCCTCGCGAAGCGAGGCCGGATGAGGCTGTTCCAGGGAACGCCAGCGCCTCACTCCGTCACGCCCCCCCAACCGTCTCGGCGCTGCGCGCCGATCCACCCTCCCCCACAAGTGGGAAGGAAAGGCGGCGGTGCTTACTTCGACCGCGAAAACGCCAGCCACAGGCCGCCGCCGACCATGAAGCTGCCGCTGATCCTGGACAGGAGCTTGACGCGGCGAGCGGACAGGATGCGACCGGCGCGGCCGGCGGCCAGCGCATAAGTCGAATCCGACATGGCGGCGAAGATCATGGCGGTGAGGCCCATGACGACGATCTGCAGCGAATAATTGCCTTGCGGCGCGATGAATTGCGGAAAGAAGGCGCCGAAGAAAATCAGCGTCTTCGGGTTGCTGAGCGCCACCAGCAGGCCCTGCAGGAAAAAGCCGCCGCGCGGCTTCCGCACCGTTCCGTCGGCGTTCAGCTTGCCCTTGGACCGGAACATCTGCACGCCCATCCAGATCAGATAGGCGGCACCGATCAGCCGCACCCATTCGAACCAGTGCCCCATGCCCGATATCAGCGTGTTAAGGCCGATGCCGACGATGGCGATCATGACCGCCAGGCCGGCCTGCGTGCCGGCGACATTGGCCAAGCCGGCGCGGGCGCCATGACGGATGCTGTTGGCGATGATCAGCGTGACCGTCGGCCCTGGCACCAGGATGATGACGACGCACGCAAGGACATAGGCGGCATAGAGTTCCAGCGACATGATTTTTCCCTCGGGCAGAATGCCGCCTGTGCGGCGCCACAATCAATGCATGGCGGCGATGCCGGTGCAAGCCGGCACATGGAGCCGCGCGATACGCAGATGCACCGGATTCAGGCGCCGGACGGCCACGGCAGTGTCGTCTCATAGGCCGCCGCCGCCTTCAGCACAGCCATGTCGCCACGCGGCCGGCCGATCAGTTGCATGCCCATCGGCCGGCCTCTGGCGTCGAAGCCGACCGGCACGCTGACGGCCGGGCAGCCGCCCATGGTGGCGGGCGCCGAAACCTGCATCCAGCGGTGATAGCTGTCCATCGGCCGGCCGGCGATCTCGCGCGGCCAATGGGTGCCGACGTCGAACGGAAAGACTTGCGCGGTCGGCAATGCAATCAGGTCGAAGCGGTCGAACAGCGACAGCAGCGTCCGGTACCAGGACGTCCGGACGACCGAGGCGGCGCGAATCCGAGGCGCCGTCAGGAGTTGCGCGTTCTCCACCTCCCAGACGGCTTCGGGCTTCAACAGGGCGCGCCTGGCAGGATCGTCATAATGCACTTTCAGCGCGCAGCCGCTGCTTGCCTGGCGCAACGTCACGAAGGCCTGCCACAAGGCCTCGAAATCAAAATCCGGCACCAGTGCCTCGGCCTTGAACGAGGCCTCCCCGAAGCGGTCGAGCGCGGCCTGGCAGAGCTCGAGGATGCCGGGCTCCATGGGCAAATGCCCGCCCAGATCGCCGAGCCAGGCGACACGGCCGCCTTTGGCGGGCATATGCAGGCCTTCGAGGAAGGAGCCTTGTTTCTCATAGGACAAGGGTGCGCGCGGATGATGGCCCGCCTGCACGTCGAGCAGCAGCGCCATGTCGCCGACATTGCGACCCATCGGCCCATCGACGCCCATCTGGGCATGAAAGACCTCGACGTCCGGGCCGCCGGGGACGAGCCCCTGCGATGGCCGGAAACCATAGACATTGTTCCAGGCGGCTGGATTGCGCAACGAGCCGCCGAAGTCGCTGCCGTCGGCGACGGGCACCATGTCCAGCGCCAGCGCCACCGCGGCGCCGCCGCTCGAGCCGCCGGCGCTCAAATCTGGATCAAAGGCGTTCAGCGTCGGGCCGAACACGGGATTGTAGGTGTTGGAGCCGAGGCCGAATTCGGGAACGTTGGTCTTGCCGATGATGATGGCGCCGGCCTTGCGCATGCGCTCGACGAAGAAATCGTCCTCCTGCGGCACGAAATCGGCGAAGATCGGCGAGCCGAAGGAGGTGCGCAGGCCGCGGGTCATTGCGAGATCCTTGACCGCGATCGGCAGGCCGAAGAGCGCACCGGCCCGGTCCGGACGGGCATCGGCTGCGTCGGCCTCGCGCAGGATATCGCTACGATCGCGCAAGGAAACGATGGCGTTGACGAGCGGGTTGACGGCTTCGACGCGGTCGAGGAATGCCGTCACGACCTCACGTACCGAAAGTTTCCTTTGCCGGATCGCGTCGGCCAGCTCGACGGCGGACAGGCGGCAGATGTCGCCGGTCGGTGGCGCGGCATGCTTTGTCTGGGGGCGCATTCTGGTCGTCTCAGCGGGATTTCAGGAGTGCCTGGTCGACATCGGCGGCCAACGGGATGGCCGGCTGGGCGCCCGGCTTCAGGCATGCCAGCGAGCCGGCCGCGCCGGCCCGGGCGAGCGCCTGTTCGAGGGGCAGGCCCGACGACAGGCCGGCGGCGAAATAGCCGCAAAAGGTGTCGCCTGCACCAACCGTATCGACCGGGGTGATCTTCAATGCGGGAACCGTCAGGGAATCGGTCGGCGTCGCCGCCATCACGCCGTCGCCGCCGAGCGTGACGACGATGGTGCGGCCGGTTTTCCCGGCAAAGTCGCGCATCCGTGCCGCGCGGTCGCGCCCGCTCAGCGACAGCACCTCGCCATAGAGGTCGAACTCGGTCTCGTTGGCGACGACGTAGTCGGCCTTGTCGAGCAAACCGGCCGCGTCGCGATGGAAGGGTGCGGTGTTGAGCACGGTGACGGCACCGGCCGCGCTTGCCTGATCGAGCGCGGCTTCGACGGTCGCAAGCGGGATCTCGTGTTGCAGGAGCACGACATCGCCTTTTCCGGGGAAGGCCTTGGACAGGTCGCCGGGCAGCACCGAGGCGTTTGCACCCGGCACCACGGCGATAATGTTCTCGCCATCGTCGCCGACCATGATCAGCGCGGTGCCCGTCGAGGCAAAAGTTTCGGCCACGCCAGACAGATCCACCTTGGCCTGGCGCAGCAGCGCCAGGGCCTCGCCGGCGAAACTATCCTTGCCGACGGCTCCCACCATGCGCACCTTTTCGCCGGCGCGCGCGGCGGCCAACGCCTGGTTGGCGCCCTTGCCGCCGGGCGCGGTGGCGAAACCGGAGCCGCTCACCGTCTCGCCAGGGCTCGGCAAGCGGTCGACATTGGCGATAAGGTCGAGATTGATCGAGCCGACGACGATGATCAAGGAATGCCTCCTCATGAATGAGCGGGAAGCTATCCTGTAAGATCGTTGCTTTCCAGTGCATGCCGATATGGCAAGCGCCGCGGTGCCGCGTCATGCGAGTCATCGGGGCGTCGTCGTTTTCCACGTGACAATGCCGGCGGCAGGTCGCCGGCGTTCCCGATTTCAAGAGGTGACCTGTCCCGCCTCCCAGCCCAGAATGGCGCGCTTGCGGGTCAGGCCCCAGTGGTAGCCGGTGAGGTCGCCGGATTTACCGATGGCGCGGTGGCAAGGCACCACGAAGGAGAGCGGGTTGGCGCCGTTGGCGGCGCCGACGGCGCGGCTGGCGCTCGGCGCGCCGATGCTGGCGGCGATCGAGGAATAGGTGCGAGCCTTGCCCATCGGAATCTGGAGCAAGGCCTCCCAGACGCGAACCTGGAAGTCGGTGCCGATCATCACGACATGCAGCGGCTGGTCCGGGCGCCACAGCGTCGGGTCGAAGATGCGCGCGGCGTAGGGACCGGTCGCGGCCATGTCCTCGACATAGACGGCATTCGGCCAGCGGCTGGACATATCCGCGAAAGCAGCGCGCTCCTCGCCCGGATCGCTGAAGGCGAGGCCTGCAAGCCCTCGGTCGGTGGCCATGATCAGGGCGGTGCCGAATGGCGAGGTATGATAGCCATAGCGGATGGTGAGCCCGGCGCCGCGCGTCTTGTAGTCGCCCGGCGACATCGCCTCATGGGTGACGAACAGGTCGTGCAGCCGGCCGGGGCCGGACATGCCGAGCTCGAACGATGTTTCAAGCAGCGGCATGCCGGAATCGAGCAGCCTGCGGGCATGGTCCAGCGTCACCGCCTGCAGGAAAGCCTTGGGCGAAAGGCCGGCCCAGCGTGTGAACAGCTTCTGCAGGCCGGTCGGCGTCTCGCCGACCTCCTCTGCAAGCTCCTCGAGGGAAGGCTGATCGCGATAGTCGAGGCTGATCTTCTCGATGGCGCGGCGCACGATTTCGTAGTCGTTGCCTTCGGGCGTGATGTCCTTCTTGAGGACTGCTGTCTGGGTGCTCATGGGAATTCTCCTTGAGCCGGAATATCAGCCCTTGGGGCGCCGATCGCCACCCGAAACTTGCCTTCTTGCGGCGCATACCCAGATAAACTCTGGTTTTCGAGCCCAGGAGTCGCCATGGCGGGTGAAAAGGTAAATCTCGCCGGCGCGAAAGAAACCTTGCTGATGACGCTCTACGGCAAGGCGCTGGAAAGCCGGATGCCCCATTCGCTGCTTGGGGATCGTTTCGCCGACGAGGCGGTGCGTAAGATCGACTATGATTTCTCAAGACTCAAGGTCGACAGCAATCTCGGCATCGGCCTGGCGATCAGGGCAAAGACGCTGGACGTCCGCGTCGAGGAGTTTCTGGCCAGAAATCCTGATGCCATCGTGCTGCATCTGGGGTGCGGGCTCGACACGCGCATCTTCCGGGTCAATCCGCTACCAGGCGTCGACTGGTTCGATGTCGACTATCCGGAAGTCATTGAACTCAGGCGCAAGCTTTACCCGCCGCGCGACCGCTATCGCCTCATCGCTTCGTCGGTAACAGAGCCGGACTGGCTGGCTGAAGTGCCCCGCAACCGACCGGCCATCGTGGTGGCGGAGGGGCTGACGCCCTATCTTCCGGCCGAGGAAGGGTTCCGCCTGTTCTCGCGCCTGGTCATACATCTTGCCGGCGGCGACCTGATCTTCGACGCTTACAGCGGTTTCGGCCTGAAGCTGCTGCGCCTCAATCCGGCGATCAGGGCGACAGGCGCCGAGGTCCACTGGGCGATCGAGGATCCGCGCGAACTGGAACTGGCTGTCCCGAAGCTGCGATTCATCGAAGACATTCCGGCCTATGGACCTGAACACGCCGCCCGCATGGGCTGGTCCGCGCAGCTGTTCGTTCGGCTTTGGAAATACATTCCTGCACTGCGCAAGATCGGCAGGCTTTTGCGCTATCGCTTCTGAAACGTCGTACCCTTGTTCGACGCGGTCCGGACGCAGCTGTTCGGCTAGCGCGCCTTGGCGGTGGCGAGCGCACGTGAAAAGGCGGTGGCGAAGCTTTCGCGGGAATCGGGGTCGAGAAAGCCGCCGATCGCCACGTTTTGTCCCTGCGCCTCGACCGCCATCCGGGTGATGCCGATTTCGGCGTGACGGGCGACCGAAAAGCGCGCCCAGAACGGGTTGAAGCGGTGCGCTTCCGATTTTCCCGACGGCGCGGTCTTGCGGATATCGAGGCTGGTGCGCGAGATCGACACCTCCTCGCGGGCGCGGCCGGCACGGTAGTTCATGCGGAAGGCAATGTAGACGGCGACAACGTCCAGACCGAAGAAGCCGAAAACCGGCCAGGCGCCGCGCGACAGGAAAAAAGCCCCGGTCACCAGCCAGCCGAACAGCAGCGCGCCCATCAGCACGGCGAAGCCGGTCTTGCCCAGCGACCGGTGCGGGGTCAGCAAGGCGCTGAAGAAGGGTTCGTCTGCCTGGAACGAGGCGTTTGTGTCGTTCATATCTGGATATTATAGGAAGGAAATGGCAAGCCCCAAGTCCAAAGTACCCGCACAATCCGAAAAGAAGCCACTGCCTGGACGGCGCGACGGCTCGAACGCCAAGCCGAGCCCCAGGCCGGCCCGATCCAGAACGCTCTACAGTCCGGCGGAGGTGCACGAGATTTTCCGGCGCTTTGCCGTCCAGCGGCCGGAGCCGAAGGGCGAGCTCCAACATGTAAATCCCTTCACCCTGCTGGTGGCCGTCGTGCTGTCGGCGCAGGCGACCGACGCCGGCGTCAACAAGGCGACGCGGGCGCTGTTCAAGATCGCCGATACGCCGCGCAAAATGCTGGATCTGGGTGAGGCCAGGGTCGGCGACTATATCAGGACCATCGGTCTGTGGCGCAACAAGGCCAAGAACGTCATCGCGCTGTCGCAGGCATTGATTCGCGATCATGGTGGCGAGGTGCCGGACAGCCGGGACGAACTGGTCAAATTGCCGGGGGTCGGGCGCAAGACCGCCAATGTCGTGCTCAACATGGCCTTCGGCCAGCACACGATGGCCGTTGACACGCACATCTTCCGTATCGGCAACCGCATAGGACTGGCGCCCGGCAAGACGCCCGAACAGGTCGAGCAGGGGCTGTTGAAGATCATTCCCGACGAATATATGCGCCACGCGCATCACTGGCTGATCCTGCATGGCCGCTACGTCTGCAAGGCGCGCAAGCCGGATTGCCCGGCCTGTGTCATCGCCGACCTCTGCAAGGCGCAGGAAAAGACGACCAGCGTGCCGGCGCCGCTGGTCGAGATCGCTCCGCTCGAGGAAGCGAGCGGAATTCAATAAGTTAACTCTCCTCCACAAACACCTCTTCGCGCTTCTTCTTGACCGCAGGCAGGAAGACGATGACGAGCACGGCGAGCGCAATGAGGAGCAGGCCGGCGCTGATCGGTCTCGTCACGAAGGCGCTGGGATCGCCACGCGACAGAATCATGGCCCGGCGGAGATTTTCCTCAAGCAGGGGGCCAAGCACGAAGCCGAGCAGCAGGGGCGCGGGTTCGCAGCGCAGTTTGGTCAGGAGATAGCCGAGGAAGCCGAAAAAGGCGACGGCGTAGAGGTCGTAGACATTGGTGTTGACGCTGTAAACGCCGATCGAGCAGAACGCCATGATGATCGGGAAAAGCACGTAATAGGGGATCGTAAGCAGCTTCACCCAGAGCCCGATCAGCGGCAGGTTCAGGACGATCAGCATCAGGTTGCCGATCCACATGGAGGCGATGATGCCCCAGAAAAGCGCCGGCTGTTCGGTCGCGACATTCGGGCCGGGCACGATGCCCTGGATGATCATCGCGCCGATCATCAGCGCCATGACCGGATTGGCTGGAATGCCGAGCGTCAGCATGGGGATGAAGGAGGTCTGCGCGCCGGCATTGTTGGCCGATTCCGGCCCGGCGACGCCTGCGATCGCGCCCTTGCCGAATTTTTCCGGGTTTTTCGACACGCGCTTCTCGACCGTGTAGGAGGCAAAGGCCGCGAGGATCGCGCCGCCTCCCGGTAGGATGCCGAGCGCTGAACCGATGATCGTTCCGCGCACGATGGGCGCCGCCATGCGCCTGAAGTCGTCGCGGGTGGGCATGAGCCCTGAAACCTTTCGGATCATCACCGAGCGCTCATGCTCGTTCTCGAGGTTGCGCAGGATCTCGGCAATGCCGAAGACGCCGACCGCCA
Organism: Mesorhizobium sp. B2-4-2; assembly: GCF_006442845.1. Taxonomy (NCBI): domain Bacteria; kingdom Pseudomonadati; phylum Pseudomonadota; class Alphaproteobacteria; order Hyphomicrobiales; family Phyllobacteriaceae; genus Mesorhizobium; species Mesorhizobium sp. B2-4-2. The sequence goes on from NZ_VFVM01000002.1 coordinate 85,565, forward strand.
CGGCGACGAAATTCAGCCCGTCGGCATATTCGGGGATGCCGAGCGTGAAGCGCGGTGTGCCGGTGTAGATATCGGTGCCGACAATGCCGAGCAACAGACCGAGCACGACCATCGCCAGCGCCTTGACGATCGAACCGTGCGCAAGCGCGACCGACGAGACGAGGCCGACGACCATCAGCGAAAAATATTCGGCCGCGCCGAACTCCAGCGCGATCGAGGTCAGCGGCGGGGCGAAGATGGCGACGAGGAAGGTCGACACCGTGCCGGCGAAGAACGAACCGATCGCCGCGATCGCGAGTGCCGCGCCGGCGCGGCCGTTCCTGGCCATCTGATAGCCGTCGATCGCCGTGACGGCCGAGGACGATTCGCCGGGCATGTTGATGAGAATGGCCGTGGTCGAGCCGCCATATTGCGCACCGTAATAGATGCCGGCGAGCATGATGAGGGAGGAAACCGGGTCGCCGATCTGAAAGGTGATCGGCAAGAGCATGGCGATGGTCGCGGTGGCGCCAATTCCAGGCAGGACGCCGATCAGCGTGCCAAGAAGGACGCCGATCAGGCAGAAACCAAGGTTCGTCAGCGATGAAGCGGTCGAAAAGCCGAGCGCCAGATTGTCGAGGAGCTCCATGCTCATCTCCTCACAATGGCAGCCATGGGCCAAAGCGTCGGAACGGAAGGCCGAGTGCGTAGCTGAAGACGAAAAATGCAAACAGGGTCAGGCCAGCCGACAGCACGAACGCGGTCAGCGGTTTCATGTGGCCGCTGGCGAACGATGCGATCAGCGCCGTCAGGAAGATTGACGGAATGAAGCCAAGGCCGCGCACCGTCAGGCCGAAGAAGATCGGAGCGGGAAGGATGAACAGCGAGCCGCGCCACGCAATGTAGCCGATCGGATCGCCCTCGAATCGCACCGCCTGGAAGAGGATGACGAGGCCAAGCAGGATCAGCACGATCGCCAGCACCAGCGGGAAATAGCCCGGCCCCATGCGGAAGGCGGTGCCGATTTCCAGGCCGAGCGACTGCAACGCGAAAAATGCGCCGAAAACGATGAACAGCGCAGCGCATATGCCGTTCGTCCTGTCGATTGCGAAAGCCTTCATGACATTCCTCCCAAGCTGCGGGCGCGCGACGATACCGAAGCGAAAACGGGGCGCCGGCGGCGCCCCGTTCAAAACTCAGTCGGCGTATTGGCCGGCGGCTTCGATGATCGGCTTCCAGCGCGCGATCTCGTTTTCCAGCTTGGCCTTCAGCGCGGCCGGCGTCGCGTCGGCCTGCGGCGACGGCCTGGTGCCGAGCTCGGCGAAGCGGGCGGCGACGTTCTCGTCCTTCAGCGCGACCTGCAGGGATTTCGACAGCCGTTCGGTGATCTCCGCCGGAGTGCCCTTGGGGGCATAAAGACCGTGCCAGATGCTGATCTGCACGTCGGGAAGGCCGACTTCCGTCGTCGTCGGGACATCGGGCAGCACATCGAGGCGCTCCGGCGAGGTGACGGCGTAAGCCTTGATCGTGCCGCCCTGGATCTGCTTGGTGGTGTTGGTCGTCTGGTCGCACATGATGTCGACCTGGCCGCCGAGGAGATCGGTCATGGCCGGGCCGGTGCCCTTGTAAGGGACGGTGACCAGCGGCGTCTTGATAGCGCTCATGAACAGCATGCCGCAGAGATGCGAGGCAGCACCTATGCCGGCATTGGCTACGGTGACGCTATCCTTGTTGGCCTTGGCGTACTCGACCAATCCCTTCAAATCGGCCGGCTCGAGGTCCTTTCGGCCAACGATGGTCATTGGGACCTCGGTGACGAGGCCGACATATTCGAAGGCGTTCAGCGTGTCGTAGGCGAGCTTTCGGTAGAGTGTGGCACTGGTGGCCATGCCGATGTGATGGAGGAGCAGGGTGTAACCGTCCGGCTCGGCCTTCGCGACGCGGCCAGCGCCCAGCGTGCCACCGGCGCCGCCGACATTCTCGACGATGACCTGCTGGCCGAGATCCTTGGACATGGCTTCCGCGACAAGACGCGTGACCGTGTCGGTCGGGCCGCCGGCCGCAAACGGCACCACGACGGTGATGGTGCGTTCGGGATAGGTTTGCGCGCCTGCGGCGACCGGATAAAGCGTGACGGCCACGGCGGCAGCCAGAGCGGCGACAAATCTTCTCATCGTGATTTCCTCCCAGAGCTTAAATCTTCAACCGCTGCGCGGAGTTCTCCTCGACACCGGCTGCACGGGTACAACTAGGGCAGGCTAACAGATTGCAATCGTACTCAAATGGCAAAGTGCTGATATCCGCAACCGTTCTGGCATGCGATCCATGAGGCGGCCGGACCATCGGAGGAACGACTGTCCCGGCTGGATCGGGGCACGCCAAGCGCGCGCCGTCTGTCTGGAAGATGATCCGCCCGGCCTGGCCCTTGCTCGCGGCCGGTGATTTGCTAGGTGCTTTGCAGGTTTGAGCGAGGGCGACCCATGAACCATCACGACACAAGCGGCGTTCCGATTATCGAAACGACGCGCGCCATCCTGCGAGCGCACCGGCTGGAGGATTTCGACGCCTATGTCGCCATGTGGGCCGATCCGGTCGTCACCCGCTTCATCGGCGGCAGGCCGCGCACGCGGGAAGAGAGCTGGATGCGCTTCCTGCGTCACGCCGGGCTCTGGTCGTTGCTCGGCTACGGTTTCTGGGCGATCGAGGACAAGGCGACGGGCCGTTTCGTCGGTGAGGCCGGGTTTCACGACCTCAAGCGCGATATGGAGCCGCCGATAGAGGGCATTCCGGAGGCCGGGTGGGCGCTCGCTCCGGCCGCCCACGGCGCCGGCCTCGCCACCGAGATCGTCAGCCGCGTGCTTGGCTGGGGCGACGAGACCTTCGGACGTGGCAAAACCGTCTGCATCATCGACCCCGAAAACACCGCTTCCTTGAACGTGGCGACGAAGTGCGGCTACCGGGAGGTGGCGCGGACCATCTATCACGAAACCCCGACCATCCTGCTGGAGCGGTTGGCCTGAGCACTCGCCAAGTGCCTAAAGCGCGCGGCGTCGAAACGGATTCATGCGCTGCGCTTAGCTTTCTTGTTTTACGTCGTTCTCCCAAAGCCGAGGTCCCTTTGGGCGGCATGCATTAGCGGTCGTTCCGCAAGGGCGTCGAAATGATCCGAGAACGCCGTCTGCTCCTGATAACCGCGCCGGGACTGGCATTATCCGTTTGCACCGCGGCTTCGCGAGCCGCTTCATCGAGCATCGAGGCATCCTCGCCGAAGGCGCGGGTGGCGCGGGCCGCAGCCTCGAGCAGCGGCCGCCGCATGCGCCGCAGGAAGGCCGCGTTGACGCGTGTGCTCGGGCCGGCCAGGGTCAAGGCGCCGAGCAGAACCCGCCCAGGCCCGAACACCGGCGCCGAGACGCCCGCCGTCTGCGGGTCGCGGTCGCCGATGGCGAGGCAGTTGCAGGTCTTGCGGATGGTTTCGTAGGGTTCGCCCGGCTGTCCGGAAAACGCCGCCAGCACACGCCCGCCGGAGCCCACCAGCAACGGCAGGACGTCACCCTCGCGAATCGTATAGCGGATAGGATGCTTGGACTCGACGCGATAGAGACAGGTGCGCACGTCTCCCGACCGGACATAGAACGCAACGCTTTCCCAGCTTAGCTCGCAGAGATCGCGCATGATCGGCAGCAGGATGTCGACCGCCACGACCGACCGCTGATAGAGCGCGCCGAGCCGGAAGCTGGCCGGTCCGATGCGGTAGCGGCCGTCGTCCAGGCGCTCGAGCAATTGTCCGCGCAAAAGCGAATTGGCCAGGCGCAGAATGGTGCTCTTATAGAGGCCGGTTCGGGCCGCGATCTCGGAAAGGCTGAGCGAGCGGTCCGCCGTGGTGAATGCATCGAGGATGGCAATGGCCCGGTCAAGCGCGGCAACACCGTCGGCTGACGCGCTCCGGATTTCGATGCCAGCTGGTTTGCCTGCCGAATTCATTGGTCCCCAGTCGAACAAAGGTCGAGCGGCGCGATTGTGTCGCGCAGCTCAAGCATTCTGTCCAGCAGAATATCGTTCCTGTTGACGGAACGCGGTAAAGTCTGCTTGAACTCAAGCACGGGTCTGGTTTCAGGCGCGTTTTTGGCGGGCACCGGAGGAGGTGTCGTGATTTGGAGGAATCCCATGCTGAACAGACGCAAATTTTTGATGAGCACCGCTGCCGCGGGGGCCGCCGGGCTGGTGGCGTCGCGTCTTTCTCCCGCTCTTGCCCAAGGCACGCCGCAGATCCAGATTTTCGTGCCGGCGGCGCCCGGTGGCGGCTGGGACCAGACCGCGCGCACGATGGACCAGGTGCTGCGCAGCGAGAAGCTGATCTCCGGCTCGCAGATCACCAATGTCGGCGGCGCCGGCGGCACGGTCGGGCTGCCGCAATTCATCAGTCAATGGAACGGCAAGGGCAATTCGCTGATGGTTGGCGGCATGGTCATGGTCGGCGCCATCATCGCCAACAAGGCTGCCAATAATTTGACGCAGGTCACGCCGATCGCCCGGCTCACCGGCGAGTTCGAAGCGCTGGTGGTGCCGGCGGCCTCGCCGTTCAAGACGGCCGCCGACTTCGTCGCCGCGCTTAAAGAGGATCCGACGAAGGTTCCCGTCGCCGGCGGCTCGGCCGGCGGTTCGGACCATATCCTGTTCGGCCTGATCGCCAAGACGGCGGGCGTGCCGGCGACAAACCTGTCCTACGTGCCGTTCGCGGGCGGCGGCGAGGCGCTGTCAGCGCTGCTCGGCAACCAGGTGGCGGCGGGCATTTCCGGCTTTGGCGAGTTCTCCGAACAGGTCAAGGCCGGGGCGCTCAGGCTGCTCGCCATTTCCGCCGACAAGCGGCAGGAGGGCATCGATGCGCCAACGCTGAAGGAAGCCGGCATCGACGTCGAACTGTTCAACTGGCGCGGCGTCTTCGCACCCCCCGGCGTCTCCGATACCGATAAGGCGGCGATGATCACGCTGGTCGAGACCATGGCCAAGAGCGATGCCTGGGCCACGGAATGCAAGAACCGCAACTGGACGCCCATCCTGCTCACCGGCGACGACTATGCGAAGTTCCTTGCCGAGGATACGGCTCGCATCGAAGCCATCCTCAAGGATCTCGGGCTCGCCTGATTTCCCTGAAGAGGGCGGGTTCATGGCCCGCCCTTTTTCCTCCCGCCGTTCGCATGGACATGCGATCCACCGGGGATGAAGATAGGATAAAAGCCGGCTGTGAGATGCCGGCTGTCTTGGGAGGACATTCATGAGCACCAGCGACCAGCAGGCTGCGTCCTCGCGCCTTGCCGTACCCGAACTGCTGATCGGTATCGGGCTTCTGGCCTGTGCCGGGGCGGTCGCCTGGCAGACCTTGGCGATCCCGGTGTCGCCGCTTTACTCCAAGGTCGGCCCGACCGTCTTTCCCTACCTGACCATGTTCGGCCTGGTGGTTCTTTCGCTCCTGCTCATCGTCGCCGCACTGCGCGGCGGCTGGCAGCCGGAAGAGGAAAAGGAGACGCCGACCGACTGGAAGGCGATGGGCTTCGTCGTCATCGGCCTTATCGCCAACCTGCTCCTGATCCAGCCGCTCGGCTTCACCGCGGCATCCGTCATCATGTTCGTTCTGGTCTGCTACGGCTTCGGCAGCCGGCATACGCTGCGCGATGCGCTCACTGGCCTCGTGCTGGCGCTGGCCGCCTATTTCGGCTTCGCCAGGGCGCTCGGCGTCAATATCGGCGCCGGTTTCATCGAGAACCAGCTGAATACGGTAATCGATGCGTTCACCAGCACGCTGAGGGGCTGACGCCATGGAAACGCTAGGCCATCTGGCACACGGTTTCGCCGTCGCCTTCACTCCGGTCAACCTTCTGTGGTGCCTGCTCGGCACCACGCTTGGCACCGCCATCGGCGTGCTGCCCGGCCTCGGACCGGCGCTGACCATCGCGCTGCTTCTGCCGATCACCTACCAGGTTGCGCCGGAGGCCTCCTTCATCCTGTTTGCCGGCATCTATTACGGGGCCATGTATGGCGGCTCGACGACCTCGATCCTGCTCAACACGCCAGGCGAAAGCGCTACCATCGTCACCGCGCTGGAAGGCAACAAGATGGCCCGGTCCGGGCGCGGCGGCGCCGCACTTGCCACCTCGGCGATCGGCTCCTTCGTCGCCGGCACTCTCGGCACGCTGGGCGTCGCCTTCCTGGCGCCTATCGTGGTCAGGTTCGCGCTGGCCTTCGGCCCGGCCGAATATTTCTCGCTGATGGTGCTGGCCTTCATCACGGTTTCGGCGGTGCTCGGCTCGTCCTCAGTGCGCGGCTTGACCAGCCTGTTCGCCGGCTTTGTTATCGGCATGATCGGGGTCGACCTGCAGACCGGCCAGCCGCGCTTCACCTTCGGCATGACCGAACTGCTCGACGGCGTCGACGTCATCATCGCCGCCGTCGGCCTGTTCGCCGTCGGTGAGACGCTCTACATGGCCTCGCGCCGTTATGCCGGCAAGGACGAGATCGTGCCGCTGAAGGGCTCGCTCTATATGACGGCGGCCGAATGGAGGCGCTCGTGGAAGCCCTGGTTGCGCGGCGCCGCGATCGGCTTCCCGATCGGCGCCATGCCGGCCGGCGGCGCCGAGATCCCGACCTTCCTGTCCTATGCCATCGAAAAGAAGCTTTCGAAGCACAAGCAGGAATTCGGCACGGTTGGCGCCATCGAGGGCGTAGCCGGTCCGGAGGCCGCCAACAATGCCTCGGCTGCCGGCGTGCTGGTGCCGATGCTGACGCTCGGGCTGCCGACCTCGGCGACGGCGGCAATCATGCTTTCGGCCTTCCAGAGCTACGGCATCAATCCAGGCCCGCTGCTTCTGACGACACAAGGCAACCTGGTCTGGGGACTGATCGCCAGCCTGTTCATCGCCAACGTCATTCTCGTCATCCTCAATCTGCCGCTGATCGGGCTTTGGGTGCGGCTGCTGAAGATCCCGGCGCCGCAGCTCTATGCCGGCATCCTGGTTTTCGCCACCGTCGGCACCTACGGCATTTCGCAGTCGCCGATCGACCTCGCCATCCTCTATCTCCTGGGTGCTGCCGGCTTCCTGATGCGGCGCTTCGATTTCCCGACCGCGCCCGTCATCATCGGCATGATCCTGGGACCGCTCGCCGAAACTCAATTCCGCCGCGCCATGACGATCTCGAACGGCGACTGGTCGGTGTTCTACAAGCACCCGCTGTCGCTGACCCTGCTGACGCTGGCCTTCATCGGCCTGGTCGGGCCGCATATCTGGGCCTACATCGAACGCCGCCGATTGCGGGGGCCGGAGCATGTGCCGGGCGATGCCTGATCGATTTGAAGTGACATGACAGACCTGCTTTCCGGCATCCGCGTGCTCGACCTGACCAACGTCCTGGCCGGGCCCTACTGCGCCTACCAGTTGGCGCTGCTCGGCGCCGACGTCATCAAGGTCGAGGCGCCGCAAGGCGGCGACCTGGCGCGACAGCTCGGCGGTTCGCCGGAACTCAACCAGGCCGGCATGGGAGCTTCGTTCCTGGCTCAGAATGCCGGCAAACGCTCCGTCGTGCTCGACCTCAAGAAGGAAGCCGAGCGCGAACGCTTCCTCGACCTGGTCGCCAGCGCCGATGCGCTGGTGGAAAACTTCCGCCCCGGCGTCATGGGCCGGCTTGGCCTCGGCTACGAGGCGCTGAAGGCGGTCCGCCCCAACCTTGTCTACTGCGCGATATCGGGCTTCGGCCAGACCGGGCCGATGCGCGACAATCCGGCCTATGACCAGATCATCCAAGGCCTTTCGGGCATTATGAGCATCACCGGCACGCCGGAGACGGCACCCTTGCGGGTCGGCTATCCCGTCGCCGACACGCTGGGCGGACTGGTCGGGGCCTTCGCCATCGTCTCGGCGCTGGTAAGGCAGAAGACGAGCGGCGAGGGTGCTTTTCTCGACGTGTCGATGCTTGAATGCACATTGTCGGCGCTTGGCTGGCCGGTTTCCAACTATCTGACGGCCGGGGTCGATCCCAAGCCGATGGGCAATGAGAACATGACGGCGGCACCGTCGGGCGCCTTTCGCACCGGCGACGGTCTGCTCAACATCGCCGCCAACAAGCAGGAGCAGTTCGTAACGCTTTGCCGGCTTATCGAACGGCCGGAGCTGGCGTCGGATCCACGCTTTGCCGAGCGCGAGACGCGCAAGCGGAACCGTGCGGCGCTGAAGATCGAGATCGAGGGGGCCCTGGCGAATGGCCCGGCGGCTGCGTGGGAAGAAAAACTGAACCGCGCCGGGGTGCCGGCGGGCAGGGTGCTGACGATCCCGCAAGTGCTGGCCGAACCGCAGGTGCTGGAGCGCCAGATGACCAGGGCTTTCGACGGCGTGGCTGACATGGAGAGACCGCTGACGGTTCTGCGCGGCGGCTTCATGGTCGATGGTACGGCTCCATTGCCGGCCTCCCCGCCACCGGCCCTGGGCGAGCACATGGACGAGGTTTTCGCCGGCCTGTCGCCGCGAGCGAAGACAAAGGCACTCACATGAACGAGCAAAAGACGATATGAGTGAGCAAAAGACGGGCCGCGAGCGTGCAGAGGAGTGGTGGCAGACCGGCATCATCGAAATGCGGCCGGGCGTCATCCGGCTGCGCGGCTATGAAATCCAGGACCTGATCGGCCGCGTCAGCTTCCCGGCTGTCATCTGGCTGATGCTGCGCGGCGAATTGCCCAGCGAGGAACAGGCCGCGCTGCTCGGCATCGCGCTGGGCGCCGCAGTCGACCACGGGCCGCAGGCGCCGTCGATCGCTATCGCCCGCATGGCGGCGACCTGCGGTGTCGGCATCAACAGCGCCATGGCTTCGGCCATCAACGTGCTTGGCGACGTCCATGGCGGCGCCGGCGAGCAGGCGCTTGCCTTCTATGGCGACATTGCCGCGGCGCTCGATGGCGGCACGACGCTGAAAGAGGCTGTCTCGGGGCGGCTTGACCGGTTCTTTGCCGGGGAAAAGGGCTACGTGCCGGGGCTGGGCCATCGCTTCCATCCGGTCGACCCGCGCGCGCCGCGCCTGATGGAACTGACTCGGGAGTTTGCCGCGCGCGGCGTGATCAATGGCCGCTTCGCCGATATCGCCGAGGCGATCGAGGCGGAGGTCGCGCGGCGCAAGGGCAAAAAGATACCGCTCAACATCGATGGTGCGACCGCCGTCATTTACGGCGAGCTCGGCTTTCCGCCACCGCTAACGCGGGGGCTTTTCGTGCTGTCGCGCTCGGTCGGCATCCTGGCGCATGCCTGGGAACAATCCCAGCAAGCCGAGCGGAACAAAGGTCCGCTGCCACGCGAATGGCTGTGGGCCTATGCCGGGACGCCAGTGCGACCGCTCCCCGAAGAGGACGGCGCCGGGGCGTGAGGCCTTTACGTAGGGCCGATTTGTGCCGGCTGGGGAAGCTTCAAGGTCCTTACCAGCGTCGAAAGTTCGGGTTCGTCGATGAGCATGGCCGCATCGGCCGGCGCCAGCCAGGCCCGTTGCCGCCGTTTGGCTTCCTGCCAGTCGGCAAGCTCTTGCGTTACTTCCAACAGATAGACGATGACATCGACGCGCACGAACCGGTTGGCCAGCCGCTTCCAATAGGAATAGGTGCCCGCTGGCTGCTTCAGGGTCTTGCCGAGCACGCCCGCTTCTTCCTGCGCCTCGATGGTGGCCGCCTTGCGTCCGCTCTTGCCTTTCATCGGCCAGCCCTTGGGTACGATGAAGCGCCTGGTGGTGCGCGAGGTGACCAGCATCACCTCGATGTCGCCGCGCTGGTCCAGCCGAAAAGGGATAGCCGCGACCTGGCGGATCGTCTCGCCCTTCTTGGCCTTGCGCACGGCCTTTTTCTTGCTGGCTGCCATTCGTAAAATCCAGTCGGTGCAGTGCCCATACCGTGACGCGGTGTCGTTGCAAAACCCAAACTGCCGCAAGGGCACCGGAACGCCCCTACCATGTAAGTCGGCTAAATAAAAGGGAAGCCCGCCTCAGCGGCAGGTGCTTACGGCGGTGTTGCCGATTATCTGGGTCTGGCAGTTCGGCCTGACCCGCGGCACGATGGGCGGCGGCTGTTGCACGATCACCCGGTCCTGAGCCCGATTCTGTTGCTGCTGTTGCTGAAACTGCTGCCGCTGGACACGGTTTTGCAAGGCCTGCAGATCGTTCTGCTGGATCAACGCGTTGTTGTCGACGGAGGGAATGAGCACCTGCGCGGAAGCAGGCAGACAGATGCCCGCCAGCGTCGAGGCTGCCAATGCCGCCGTCATGAAAACCGTTGATGGCCGAAGCGCCAACATCTGCTCATTCCCGCACAAATAAAATTCACTCTACATATAGTGCGTTTGTCCCCTCGTGCCACGCCAGAGTGCCGATTAACAGGAAATCGCGTGATCGCGCCCCCTTCGCGGCGGAGGAGAAATCTGCCCCGCCGCCCGCATCGCACTTGACGGAAGCGGTCGATTCACCGCTCTATCGGGTTGACGCTGGCCTCGAATTCCATGGCGTCAACGGCGTCGGCATGTCCGTCGGATGCAACGGCGCCTTCGAGGAAACGGTCAAACAGAACGCCGACAGTGCGTCCCTCAGTGTCAGCATCCAGCTGGCTCAGGGATGGAGCCGGGCAAAAGGGGTCCTTATGAGGAAGCATGCGTATCTGCTGGCGATGCTGGCGGCTGCCTGCATCGCCGGTCTTCCAGCCGCGGCGGCGCAGACAAAAGGCGACAAAGCGACGGCCGCGCCCGGCGCCAACCAGCCACAGCTGCCCGGCGGCGCATCGGCCTTGTCCGAAACCCACGGCGACTGGGCGGTCAACTGCCAGATATCGGGCGCGGCCAAGGCATGCAGCCTGTCACACCAGCAGTTCAACAAGCAAAGCAACCAGCGTCTGCTGGCGATAGAGTTGTCGAGCAAGACGGGCGAAGACGCGACCGGCACGCTCGCTTTGCCGTTCGGCCTGGCGCTCGCCAAGGGCGTCACCCTGACGATCGACGACCAGAAGCTGGACGGCAGTCTGCAGTTCAACACTTGCCAAGCCGTCGGCTGCCTGGTGCCGGTGGCGTTCGATGCCAACGTCGTCCCCGTGCTCAAGGCGGGCACCACCTTGAAGGTCGATGCCTTCGCGGCGGATACGGGGCAAGCGGTTAGCTTCTCCATCCCGCTCAATGGCTTCGGAAGTGCGCTTGCCCGGACGGCCGAGCTTCTTGCCGACTAGCGGTTCAGCGTTCCACAGAATCGCTAGCTTGCGCTAAGCCTTTGTTTTAGGAATTCCGACGGTCCAGCTCGTCACGCTGCGGTCGTTTTCAGCCGTTCCGCGATCAGGGTGGCGAGCCGGGTCGCCACTTCGTCCTTGCTCATCTCGGGCCATTCCTCGACGCCGGTCTTCGAGACGATGCGAACACGGTTGCGGTCGCCGCCCATCACACCGGATGGGCCGACGCCGCTGGTCTGCGACACGTCGTTGGCGACAATGAAGTCGGCGCCCTTCTTCCTCAGCTTGGCTTCGGCGTTGCGCAAAAGGTCCTGCGTCTCGGCGGCGAAGCCGACCACCAGCGCCGGCCGCTGCTTGTGATGCCCGACGCCCGCAAGGATGTCGGGGTTCTCGATCATGCGCAGCACCGGTGGGCCTTCGCCCGGCGCTTTCTTGATCTTCTCGCCAGCTGGGCTGTCGGTGCGCCAATCGGCGACGGCGGCGACGAATACCGCCGCATCGGCCGGTAGAAGCTGTTCCACGGCATCGCGCATTTCCTGCGCCCGCTCGACGTGGATGGTTTTCACACCAGCCGGATCGGCGATGCTGACGGGACCGGAGACCAGCCTCACGTCGGCGCCGAGCCTGGCCAATGCCGCCGCTATGGCATGGCCCTGCTTTCCCGACGATCGGTTGGCGATGTAGCGAACGGGGTCGATCGGCTCGTGCGTCGGGCCAGACGTGACGATGATCTTCTTGCCGGCCAGCGGCTTCGATCCGGTATCGAGCAGCGCCTCGATGGCGGCGACGATCTCCAGCGGCTCGGCCATGCGGCCTTCGCCAGCCTCGTTGCTCTCGGCCATCTCGCCTTTGGCGGGGCCAACAAAGGTGATGCCATCCTTGTGCAGCGCCGCACGGTTGCGCCGCGTCGCCGGATGCGCCCACATTCTGGGGTTCATGGCCGGCGCCATCAGCACCGGCTTGTCGGTGGCCAGGAGCACGGTGGAGGCAAGATCATTGGCGTGGCCGTTGGCGAGCTTGGCCATCAGGTCGGCGGTGGCGGGCGCCACGACCAGCAGATCGGCCTCGCGCGACAGCCTGATATGGCCGACATCGTGCTCGTCATTGCGATGGAAGAGATCGGTAAAGACATGGTCTGCCGAGAGCGCACCGGCCGACAGCGTGGTGACGAATTCCCGCGCAGCCGACGTCATGACCACGCGCACCGCCGCACCCCTTTCACGCAGACGGCGGATCAGGTCGAGTGCCTTGTAGGCGGCGATGCCGCCGCCGATGATGAGCAAGATGCGCTTGCCGGAGAGGGTCATGGAGGACCAGAGATCATCAGCGAGTTTCTTCTGATCAAAATCTACTTTTTGCAGCTGCCGGCCGAATTCGAGGATCTCCTCCGCCGTAACGAAATCCTTGGCACCTTTGAAGGTGGGCGCCACTTCCTTGAGCAGCAGACTTCTTGCCTCCTGCTCCATCGACACACCATGACGGGCAGCCCGCTCGCGCAGTCTTTGTTTCAAATCCTCGTCGAGATTGCGAATGGTCAGGGTACCCATGGCTAACTTTGCCTGCCTGCCATTGGTTGAACCTTGGCCTCGTCCTTAAATGTCAGGCGTCCGCCATCGAAGCCTTTCGTGGTCGGAAGCCCAACTGATGCCGCGAGCACATCCCGCGCCTCCTGCTCCATGGAAACGCCGCGCGCAGCACCGCGTTCACGCAATCGCTGCATGACATGATCTTCCAGATTCCGGACAGTAATCCTGGCCATAGTCGCACTCCTGCGCACAATATAGCTATCCCGCCTTTCGACTGCAATGACAGCATCGCTGTCATTGCAGTCACTTAGAGCAGCTTCCAGGCTATATAGACCAGCGTCAGGGCTATCACCCAAAGCGCCACGCGGCCGGAGCGGTTGTAGCGCGCTTCGGCCTTGCCGATGGCGCGGGCCGTCGCCTCGTCGAAGCGCAGACCATGTTCGGCCATCAGGTCGATCTCGCGCGACAGCCGCTCGGTGCGCGCTGCCAACTCGGGGGCTTGGCGGATCAGCGTCAGCATCGCCTTGCCGCCGTCGCGGGCGTCGGCCAGCAGGCCGCTTGGACCGAGATTTCCTGATATCCAGCCGCTGACCACGGGTTCGGCGGTCTTCCACATGTTGAAGGCCGGATCGAGCGTGCGCGCCACGCCCTCGACCACCACCATGGTTTTCTGCAGGAGGATCAGTTCGGGCCGTGTCGCCATGTCGAAGAGTTCGGTCACCTCGAACAGCAGCGTCAGAAGCTTGGCCATGGAAATGGTCTCGGCCGGCTGGCCATGGATCGGCTCGCCAATGGCGCGGATCGCCTGGGCGAAGGCCGCGACATTGTGCTGGCGCGGCACGTAGCCGGCCTCGAAATGAACCTCGGCGACGCGCAGATAGTCGCGCGTGATGAAGCCGTAGAGGATTTCGGCGAGGAACCGGCGCTCCTTCTTGCCGAGCCTGCCGGCAATGCCGAGATCGACGGCGACGATCGTGCCATCAGCCTCGACGAACAGGTTGCCCGGATGCATGTCGGCGTGGAAGAAGCCGTCGCGCAGGGTATGGCGCAAGAACGACTGGATCAGGTTGGCCGCGATTGCCCTCAGATCGTGTCCAGCGGCGGCGAGTCCGGCGATGTCGTTCATCTTGATGCCGTCGACCCATTCCATGGTCAGCACGTCGCGGCCGGTGCGCTCCCAGTCGACGGAAGGGACGCGAAAGCCCGGATCCTCCCTGGTGCTTTGACCAAGTTCGGAAAGCGCGGCCGCCTCGAGGCGCAGGTCCATCTCGATCTTGGTGGTCTGCGCCAGCGTCTCGGTCACCTCCACAGGCCGCAGCCGGCGTGAGGAGGGGATGTATTTCTCCTGCAGGCGGGCGGCGAGGAAATAGCTTTCAAGATCCTGGAAGAAGCGGCGGCGCACGCCCGGCCGGATCACCTTGACCGCCACCTTTCTGACGACGCCGCCATCGACCGTTTCAGCGGCATGGACCTGGGCGATGGAGGCCGCAGCGACCGGGTCGCCGAACTGCGTGTAGAGGTCGCCGAGCTTGCGCCCGAGCGAGCCCTCGATGGCCGCCACCGCCTCGGCCGTCGGGAAGGTGTGCATCTTGTCCTGCAGCATGGCGAGATCGAGCGCCATGTCGTTGCCGACGACGTCGGGCCGTGTCGCCAGAAACTGGCCAAGCTTGACATAAGACGGCCCGAGCCGAACCACCGCCTTGGCCAGCCGATCGCTGCGCTCATAGGCGAGCGCGCGGCGGCGGGTAAACAGCCGCGCCAGCCGCCAGCCCAATTTCGGCAGGCCGGACAGTTCCTCGCCAGGCAAAGCGGCGACGACGCCCTCGCGCACAAGCACCCAGCCGGCCCGCATGAGCCGAAATCCAGCGCTGACGGTGCTCATGCCCGGGCCTGCCTCAAAGTTTCCAGCCCGAATGAAGCGCGGCGATGCCGCCGGAATAGTTGCGGAACGAGACCCGATCGAAGCCCGCGCGGGTTATCATGGAAGCAAAATTCGCCTGGTTGGGGAATTTCGCGATCGACTCGACCAGATAGGAATAAGGCTCGCCGTCGCCGGTGACGGCCTTGCCGATCTTCGGAATGGCCTTGAACGACCAGGCCTCATAGACCCTGTCGAGCAACGGCATCTCGACCTCGGAAAATTCCAGGCACAGGAACCGCCCGCCCGGCTTCAGCACGCGCAACGCTTCGCTGAGAGCGACGTCGATCCTGGGGACGTTGCGGATGCCGAAAGCGATGGTGTAGGCGTCGAAGGTGGCGTCCGCGAACGGCAGTTCCTCGGCATTGGCTTCGACGAAGTCGGTGTTGCCGGACATGCCTTTCTTTTGCGCCCTGTCGCGACCGACGGCGAGCATCGAGCCGTTGATGTCGAGCACGGTGGCATGAGCATGCCCATGGCTGGCATCGACGATGCGAAAGGCGATGTCGCCGGTGCCGCCGGCGACATCGAGCACGCGCCAGCCCGGCCGCTTCGGCGGATTGAGCCAGGTTACCATGGCATCCTTCCACAGCCGGTGCAGGCCGCCCGACATCAGGTCGTTCATCAGGTCGTAGCGGTTGGCGACCTTGTGGAAAACATCGTTGACCAGGGGCTGCTTGTCGCCTGCCCCTACACGCTTGAAACCATAGGAGGTTTCCATGCCGCCGGCGGCCGTGGTTCTCTCAACTGACATTTTTTTGATCCGTCATAAAACCGGCGGGACCATAGCCGATCGATGGTGCGGGCGCTATTGTTTAAGGCGCGGTGTTCGGCCGCGCTTCCAGGTGGCGGGTTTCGAGACCTGGACTGACCGACGGGATGTTTGAATGCCTTTGAAAGCGGAACTGCACTGCCACATCGAAGGGGCAGCGGCACCGGAACTCGTCATCCGACAGGCGCAGAAATACGGCAAGGACATCTCGCCCTATATCCAGAACGGCTCTTTCGTCTGGCACGATTTCACCTCTTTTCTCGCCGCCTATGACTTCGCCTCCGACCTGTTCCGGACCGAGGAAGACTATGCGCGGCTGGCTGACCATTATCTGACCAGCCTGGCTCGTGACGGCGCCATCTACTCGGAGGTCTTCACCTCGCCGGACCATGCCACGAAGGCGGGGCTGTCGCCGAAGGCTTATACGGATGCGCTCGGCGAAGGCATGCTGCGCGCCAAGGCCAAGACCGGCATCGAGGGCCGTATGATCGTCACCGGAGTGCGCCATGCCGGCGTCGAGTCCATCGAGCAGGCAGCGCGCTTTGCCGCGCGCTGCGGACACCCGCTGGTAACCGGCTTCGGTGTCGCCGGCGACGAGAGGGTCGGCGAGATGGAGGACTACGTCAGGGCATTCGAAATCGCCCGCGAGGCCGGGCTCGGCATTACCGTTCACGCAGGCGAACTGACGGGGTGGGAGACGGTCCAGGCGGCGCTCGATCACATCCGCCCGTCGCGCATCGGCCATGGCGTGCGCGCCATCGAAAACCCCGATCTTGTCCGGCGCATCGCCGATGAGGGCGTGGTGCTGGAATGCTGTCCCGGCTCCAACATTGCGTTGAAAGTGTTCGACAGTTTCGCCGCCCACCCGTTCCCCGCCCTGCTCGCGGCCGGCTGCAAGGTGACGCTCAACTCGGATGATCCGCCCTATTTCTGGACCTCGCTGAAACGCGAATACGACATTGCGGCCGAGTATTTCTCGATGAACGAGAAGGCGCTGGCGGCCGTTACCCGAACGGCCATCGAGGCCGCTTTCGTCGACAGGAAGACCAAGGCAACGCTGCTCAGCCGGCTGGATGCGAAGGCCAGGTGAATGAAGGCTGGGTGGACAGGGAGTGGCCAGCAGTGAGCAGTTTGGCGGAGCGCGCATCGGGACTCGCAAATCGGCTCACTATTCACTACTCACTATTGGCTACTCACCACGAACCACGTCGGAGCACATCATGAAGGGCGTCACCGTCGTCGACCACCCGCTTGTCCAGCACAAGCTGAGCATCATGCGCAAGAAGGAGACATCGACGGCCGGTTTCCGGCGGCTGCTGCGCGAGATCTCGCTGCTGCTCGGCTATGAGGTGACACGCAATCTCGAACTCACGACGACGACCATCGAAACGCCGATCGAAATGATGGAGGCGCCGACGCTGGAAGGCAAGAAGCTGGTCTTCGCCTCGGTGCTGCGCGCCGGCAATGGCTTGCTCGAAGGCCTGCTCGACCTGGTTCCGGCGGCCCGCGTCGCCCATATCGGCCTCTATCGCGACCATGAGACGCTGGAAGCAGTCGAATATTTCTTCAAGGCGCCGAGCGACCTCGCCGACCGGCTGGTCATCGTCGTCGATCCGATGCTGGCCACCGCCAATTCCGCCATCGCGGCGATCGACAAGTTGAAGGGGCGCGGCGCCACCAACATCCGCTTTCTGTGCCTGCTGGCGGCGCCCGAAGGCATCGAGCGCTTCACCAAGGCACATCCCGACGTTCCCGTCTTCACGGCTTCCATCGATCGCCAGCTCAACGAGAAGGGCTACATCATGCCCGGCCTCGGCGACGCCGGCGACCGCATGTACGGGACAAAGTGATTTACCGAAAGTTTACGCAACGGCGCGGTTTCGAGCGGCGTTAAAACGGCAAACACCATCCCGGCGTTAAGGATCGGCCTTCACGACAGCGCCGCGCGTCCTGTCGGACGCTGCGACACTTTGATTCGCGCGTGATCCTTTCCGAAAATCGATCCCGATTTTCGGGGTCATGCGCCGGGGCCGATCCATGCTGCGCAAGCTACTTGTCCTCAGCGTCTTTGCCGGTACATCGGCATCCATCCCGATTGTCTATCAGTCGAATCCGCAGATGTTCGAAAGCCTGCTGAAAACGGCGGTGACGGCCAAGCCAGCGGCCGACGCCCGTCCGGAGGTCGCCTTGGCAGCGGCTCCCGACAAGCCGGTGGCGCCGTTGCCGATGGGCCGCAAGGTTGTCGTCACGGCCGACGCGCGAGGGCATTTCTCGTCGGCCTTCAAACTGAACGGACGCCAGATCGACGGCATGATCGATACAGGAGCGACACTGGTCGCCGTCAACACCTCGACGGCGCGCAGGATCGGTCTGTCGCTGAACCCGTCGGATTTCAGTCATGAGGTCAACACGGCCAACGGCACGATCAAGGCGGCGGTGGTGATGATCGACCGCTTGCAGATCGGCAGCATCACCGTCAACGACGTGCAGGCCATCGTGCTCGACGACAAGGCGCTGCACACCAATTTGATCGGCATGAGCTTTCTCAATCGGCTGGGCAAATATCAGGCCGAAAACGGCACGCTGCTTCTTGTCCAGTGAGCGGGCACGGCCGTTCGGGGCTGGGTCATATCAGCCACGCGGCAGGATGCGCCGGATGACCGACTTGTCGGCAGGCGGCTTGGAAGCGCCGATCGCATAGGCCGAAAGCACCGTTGCCGCCGTGGCTTCGGCGTCGGACACCGAGCGGGCATGGACCAGCGCCAGCGGCTCGCCAGCTCGAACCTCGGCGCCGACCGGCAACAGCCTGGTGATGCCGACCGCCGGGTCGACCTTGTCGTCTGGCCGGGTGCGGCCGCCGCCCAGCCCGACCACGGCAAGGCCGATATCGCGCGTGGCAATGCCGGTGACGAAGCCGTCCGCGATCGCTCTCACCGCGTGTTCCGTTGGCGCAACGGGCAAATATCGTTCCGGCTTCTCGATGAAATCGGCGGGGCCGCCGAGCACCGTCACCATGCGCGCGAAGGTGGCGGCGGCGCGGCCGCTGGCAAGGGTTTCGGTCGCCCGCCGCATGCCGTCCTGGTTGGACGGCACCAGACCCGCCGCCTGCAGCATTTCGGCGGCGAGCGCCAGCGTCACATCCTCCAGGCGCCGGTCGCGAAGGCGGCCGGTCAGGAAATCGACGGCGTTGCGCATCTCGACCGCGTTGCCGGCGGCCGAGGCCAGCGGTTCGTTCATGCCGGTGATCAGCGCCGAAACTTTTAATCCGGCGCCGCTTGCGACTTCGACCAGGCTGTTGGCGAGCGCCGTCGCGTCGCGCGACTTCTCCATGAAGGCGCCATTGCCGACCTTGACGTCGAGCACCAGCGAGCCCAGGCCTGCCGCCAGTTTCTTCGACAGGATCGAGGCGGTGATCAGCGGCACCGACTCCACGGTTCCGGTCACGTCACGGATGGCATAGAGCCGGCGGTCGGCCGGCGCGAGGTCCGCGGTCTGGCCGATGATGGCGCAACCCGCCTCCAGCACCGCCTTGCGAAACAGCGTGATGTCGGGCTGGCTGGCGTAGCCGGGGATGGAATCCATCTTGTCCAGCGTGCCGCCGGTGTGGCCGAGGCCGCGGCCGGATATCATCGGCACATAAGCGCCGCAGGCAGCGACGATCGGCGCCAGCATCAGCGAGACGTTGTCGCCGACGCCGCCTGTCGAATGTTTGTCCGTGACCGGGCCGGGCAGGTCCGACCAGTCGAGCACGTCGCCGGAATCGCGCATGGCCAATGTCAACGCCACGGCCTCGTCGCGGCTCATGCCGTTGAAGAACACCGCCATGGCGAAAGCCGCGACCTGGCCATCGGTGACGGCGCCATCGGTTACGCCAGCGATGAAGTCGGCGATTTCGCGCGCCGGCAGTCTGTGGCCGTCACGCTTGTGGCGGATGATTTCCTGCGGAAGCATCAGTTCTCCAACAGTCCGTCGCGGAACACACGCTTTAGGATCGTCGCCAGCCGCGCGCCGCCGACCGGGGCCATATCCTTGGTCTCCTGGTGCGAAAGCTCGGCTCCGGTCATGCCGGCGGCAAGATTGGTGATGATCGAGCAGGCGGCGACACGCAGGCCAAGGAAGCGGGCAAGGATGACTTCCGGCACGGTCGACATGCCGACCGCGTTGGCGCCCATGATGCGCGCCATGCGGATCTCGGCCGGCGTTTCGAAGCACGGGCCGGAGAACCACATGTAGACGCCCTTGTGCAGCGCCGTGCCGGTCGCCTTCGCCGCCTGTTCGATCGCCTTGCGGATGCCGGCATCGTAGGCTTCGGTCAGGCCGACGAAACGGCGATCGCTCGGCTCGCCGATCAGCGGGTTGGTGCCGGAGAAATTGATGTGGTCCGATATCAGCATCACCGAACCCGACCCCATCTCCGGATCGACCGAGCCGGCGGCATTGGTGAGGATCAGCTTGGTGATGCCGGTGCCGGCGAGCACCTCCAGCACCGGCCGCATCGCCGCCGCGTTGCCGTGCTCGTAATAGTGGGCGCGGCCCGACAGCATCAGCACCGGCGTGCCGGCAAGCAGCCCGACCACCACCTCTCCGGCATGGCCGGAAACGCCGCTTCTGGGAAAGCCGGGCAGATCGGCATAGGAAACACGGATCGGGTTCTCGACCTGGCTGACCAGCCCTCCCAGGCCAGAGCCCAGCACCAGCGCCGTGGTCGGCGCCAGGCCGTCCAGCCGTTCGATCAGATGGTCGAGCGCTTCCTTCATTTCAGCATGTCGCCGCGAAAGCCGTAAGGCAGCATGTCGCCCATGGTCACGGTTTCGGCGACGCCCGCATTGTCGCAGAGATAGAGTTTCGTTTCCGGACGGCAGAATTCGGCCAGCCGCTGCCGGCAGCCGCCGCAAGGCGAGCATTTGGCCATGCGCTCGGCAAGGACGGCGATTTCCATGATCTTGCCGCCGCCGCCCATGATATAATGGCCGAGCGCCGTCGTCTCGGCGCACCAGCCTTCCGGATAGGAGGCGACCTCGATATTGGCGCCCGTGAAGACGCGCCCGTCCTCGGTGCGAAGTGCGGCACCGACCGGAAATTTCGAATAGGGGGCGTAGGCCTTGGCCATGGCAGCCTTCGCCGCTTCGAATAATTCATGCGACATTTCGGTATTCTCTCCGATGATCTTGTCCATAAGCCGGCGCGCCTTTTGCGTCGCGCCCTCGATCCTCAGCGTTCCTTGACATAAGGCACGCCGCCGGCGCGCGGCGGGATCGCCTTGCCGATGAAACCGGCGAGCAGGATGACGGTGAGAATATAGGGCAGGGCCTGCATGAACTGCACCGGCACCTTGCCGATGAGCGGCAGCGGCGAGCCTTGCAGGCGGATCGACAGGGCGTCGAGGAAGCCGAACAGCAGGCAGGCGAACATGGCGTTGACCGGCTTCCACTTGGCAAAGATCAATGCGGCCAGCGCGATGTAGCCCTTGCCGGCGGTCATGTCCTTCACGAAGCCGCCATTCTGCACCATCGACAGATAGGCGCCGGCGACGCCGGTCAGGATGCCGGTGCAGATCAGCGCCCTGTAGCGCAGCCAGGCGACCGAGATGCCGGCGGTGTCCACGGCGGCCGGGTTTTCGCCGACCGCGCGCAGCCGCAGCCCAAAGCGCGTGCGAAACAGCACCCACCAGGTGAAAGGCACCATCGCGAAGGCGAGATAGACCAGTATCGAGTGGCCGGAGATCAGTTCCGCGTAGATCGGCCCGAGGACCGGCACGCCTCGGACGGCCTCGGCGCCGGGCCAGATAATGGCTTCGAACCGCTCGGCTGGTTGCAGCGCCGGCGTGCGCCCGCCTTGCTGGAACCAGGCCTGGCCGAGGATAATGGTCGAGCCGGCGGCGATGAAG
This sequence comes from Mesorhizobium sp. B2-4-2, assembly GCF_006442845.1. Taxonomy (NCBI): domain Bacteria; kingdom Pseudomonadati; phylum Pseudomonadota; class Alphaproteobacteria; order Hyphomicrobiales; family Phyllobacteriaceae; genus Mesorhizobium; species Mesorhizobium sp. B2-4-2. Next base: position 106,871 of record NZ_VFVM01000002.1, read on the forward strand.
TTGATCGCCACGCCGGAAACGATCTGGTTGCCGCGATGGGTGATCGAGGCAAAGCCGTGGATCATCGCGAACGCGACCGAGATCAGGATCGCCATGCCCAGTCCGAGGAAGGCGGAATGGAAGACCGACGCGGCCGCCGCACCGGCGAAGGCGCCGACCAGCATCTTGCCTTCGAGGCCGATGTCGAAGATGCCGGCGCGTTCCGAATAGAGGCCGGCCAGGCAGGCGAGCAGCAGCGGCACCGAGAGGCGGATGGTGGAATCCAGCGTCTGGACGATGGCGTTGAAGGTGTCCATTCAGGCGCCTTTTCCCTTGACCGCTTCCATGCCGACCGACCTCGGGCTGAGCGAGGCGAACAGCGCCTGGATGTAAGGCCTGAACATGTGTTCGAGCGCACCGGCGAACAGGATGACCAACCCTTGAATGATCACGATCATGTCGCGGCTGATCGCAGGCATCTCGAAGGCGAGTTCGGCGCCGCCCTGGTAGAGCATGCCAAACAGGATGGCCGCCAGCACGATGCCGACAGGGTGCAGGCGACCCATCAGCGCCACGGCGATGCCGACGAAACCGGCGCCGCTGACGAAGTCGATCGCGACATTGTGCTGGTCGCCCATCACCGGATTGAGCGCCATCATGCCGGCGAGCGCGCCCGAGATCATCATGGCGGTGATGATGATGCGGGTTTCGGAAATGCCGGCATAGCGCGCCGCCTTTGGACTGTGGCCGTAGGTGCGCATCTCATAGCCGAGCTTGGTGCGCCAGATCAGCAGCCAGACCAGGAAGGCCATGAGCAGCGCGAGCAGGAAGGAGATGTTGAGCGGCGCCGACCGGATCTTGGCGCCGAACAGCTCGATGACCCAGTTGAGTTTCGGCAATTCCGCGCCCGCCAGGAAGTTGCGCGTCTGCGGCGCCTGCGAGGCTGCCGGTTTCAACGGGCCGACCAGCAGGTAGACCATGATCGAAGCAGCGATGAAGTTGAACATGATGGTGGTGATGACGATGTGCGAGCCGCGCCTGGCCTGCAGATAGGCGGGGATCAGCGCCCACAAGGCGCCCACGGCCGCCGAAGCCACGATGGCCAGCGGAAATGTCAGCCACCATGGCAGCACGCTGTCGAAGGAGAGACAGACGATGGCGATGCCAAGGCCGGCGATGTAGGCCTGCCCCTCGGTGCCGATGTTGAACAGGCCGCAATGCGCTGCTACCGCCACCGAAAGTCCGGTGAAGATGAAGGTGGTGGCATAGAAGAGGGTAAAGGCGATACCTGTTCCCTTGCCGAAGGCGCCCTCGACCAGGATGACGGCGGCACGGAACGGGTTCTCGCCGACCAGAAGCACGACGAAGCCCGCGACGATGAAGGCCACAGACAGATTGATCAGCGGGATCAGCCCATAGTCGGCCCAGGCCGGCAATTTGGCATAGGGCGTGCTCATTGCGCCGCCTCCTGGCGCTCAACACCCGCCATCAGCAGGCCGAGCTCGCCCTCGCTCGCCTCCGGCCCGCGTTCGCCGACGATGCGGCCGGCAAACATGACCAGGATGCGGTCGGAGAGCGAGCGGATCTCATCGAGCTCGACCGACACGACCAGCACGGCCTTTCCCTGGTCGCGCATGGCGATCAGGCGCTTGTGGATGAACTCGATGGCGCCGACGTCGACGCCGCGCGTCGGCTGGCCGACGATGAGAACGCCGGGGTCCTGTTCGATTTCGCGCGCGAGCACGATCTTCTGCTGGTTGCCGCCGGAGAAGTTGGCGGTCTTCAGCCGTGGATTGCCGGGGCGGATGTCGTATTTCTCGATCTTGTCCTTGGCATCGGCAACGATGGCATCGATGTTGAGGAAGGGTCCTCTGAGGTAGCGGGGATCGTCATGGTAGCCGAGGATGGAATTCTCGTTCTCCTCGAAGGCCAGCACCAGCCCGACATGATGGCGATCCTCAGGCACATGGGCGAGGCCGCGGTCGCGCAGTTCGCCGGGATCGGCCTTGCCGGTGAGATCGATCGGCTTGCCCTCGAGCATCACCGAACCGGAAACGGCGTGCCTGATGCCGGAGATCGCCTCGAGCAGTTCGGACTGGCCGTTGCCGGCGACACCGGCGATGCCGACGATCTCGCCGGCGCGCAGGTCGAAGGAGATGTCGTCGACCATGGTGACGCCGCGGGAATCCTTGACCGTCAGGTTCTTGACCGCGAGTTTTACCGCGCCGGCTTCCGCTTCGCCCTTCTCCACCCGCAAGAGCACGCGGCGCCCGACCATCAGCTCGGCCAGTTCCGCGACGGTGGTCTTCTTCGTTTCCCTGGTCGCCACCATCGTGCCCTGGCGCATCACCGAAACCGTGTCGGTGATGGCCATGATCTCGCGCAATTTGTGGGTGATCAGCACCACCGTCTTTCCCTGCTCCTTCAATTGCTTGAGGATGCGGAAGAGGTGGTCGGCCTCGGCCGGCGTCAGCACACCCGTCGGCTCGTCGAGGATCAGGATCTCGGCGCCGCGATAGAGCGCCTTGAGGATCTCGACGCGCTGCTGCAGGCCGACCGGCAATTCCTCGACGATGGCGTCGGGATCGACCTCGAGGCCGTATTCACGCTCCAGCCGCTCCAGTTCGGAACGCGCCTTGGCGATGCTTTTCTTCAGCAAGGCGTCGCTTTCGGCGCCGAGGATGACGTTCTCCAGGACCGAGAAATTGTCGACCAGCATGAAATGCTGGTGCACCATGCCGATGCCGAGCGCGATCGCATCGTTGGGCGTGCTTATCGATGCCGGCTTGCCGCCGACGCGGATCTCGCCGCTGTCGGCCTGGTAGAAGCCATACAGAATCGACATCAGCGTCGACTTGCCGGCGCCGTTCTCGCCGACGATGCCGTGGATGGTGCCGCGCGCGATTTCCAGGTTGATGTTGCGGTTGGCGCGCACGGCGCCAAAGCTCTTGTTGATGCCAATCAGTTCGATTGCGGCCAGTTCAATCGCGGCATGCGCCATGCAGCCTGTCCCACTCTTATTTTTTTATCGCTTGGTCAAAATGCCTAGCATGACGCTCCGCCCGTGCCAATTGGCCGGAGCAGCGTCCACTCTCGACAAATCCCGGCGCGCTTGTCAATTTCGAACGTGGCCGAAGCTCTCATATTCGCTAATATGGCAAGCCGATTTGACACTGCGCGCGACACCTGAGGACTTTGCATGACCATGCCCGCCGACCGGCTGACGACGCTGGAGATCCGCTCCGCCGAGCAGGAGAAGACCATCGAGGAGCTGTCCGGCCAGATCGCCGAGCAGTGGAAGGTGATCGAGCGCATGCAGCGCAAGCTCGACGCGCTGACCGACCGCTTCCTGGCGCTGGAGGAACAGGCGGCACCCGACGTGCCGGTGACTAAGCCGCCGCACTGGTAGGGGAGGGAAGCCGAGCGATGGCCAGCGATCGCATCGCAAGAGCCGGCGACTACGTGCTTGGCCTGATGAACGATGCGCAACGCCAAAGGGCCGAGCGCGATCTGGAGGTCGACCCCGCCTTTCGCGATGCGGTGGTCCAGCTTGCCGAGCGCATGCATATTTTCGACCGCGCCGAACCTTCCGGCGACGATCGCTGGCGGCTGATCTCGCAACGCATCGCCGAACTGCCGCAGATGCGCTCGCCCGGCGATGACGAGGCGAAACCTTCGGTGGTAATCCGCAAGCTGGAACGCCAACCCTACGGCGTCGGCGTTCCCGCGCTCGGCGGCCGGCGCGGCGCGGTCATCGCCATCTTGCTGATCGCGGTTTTCGCGCTCGGTTATCTGGTGGGCCAGCTATAGCCGAAGCTCGCGCACCATTAGCTGCATTGGGTGACCGTCCTGTTCAAACGGCTCGACGACTACCCAACCGAGCCCAGCATAGAAATCACGCGCTTCCCACGTATAGAGGTAGAGTCGCTCCGCACCGATCGACGCCCCATGTGCTTCGATGGCCCGGACCAGTGCGCCACCGATCCCTTTGTTGCGGTGGTTGCGATCCACGACCAAGCCGGCAAGCCATGGCGTCAGGTCGTGCGAAGGTTCCAATTCGTGGCGAACCAGCAGGCATGTGCCAACCGATACTTCGCCGATCCGGGCCTCAAGCGCCGTCTCGAAGCCGTCCCCGGCCAACAGCCTGCGGAGCCCGGCGGCATCCTCGTCCGGCGTCCTTGCGCTACCCTCGAAAAAGGCGGCAACCCGCAATCGTGCCATCGCCTCGACGTCGCTTTCGGTCATGGGTTCTATCATCGGCGCCACTCTTGCCTCGGTGCATGCCATCAAGGTCTTCCAAAAACAAAACCGCCGGGATAAGGCCCGGCGGTTCGAAACTTAGTGCTTACCGATCAATACGGGCAGGCGTTGTCGGCGGTGTAGTCGTGCACCTCGACCTTGCCGGCGATGATGTCGGCCTTGGCCTTCTCGACCGCCGCCTTCATCTCGTCGGTCACCAGCGCCTTGTTGTTGTCGTCCATGGCGTAGTCGACGCCGCCTTCCTTGAGGCCGAGATTTTCGACGCCGCCCTTGAAGGTGCCGTTCTTGCCGTCCATGAAGGCGGTGTAGACGGCAACATCCACGCGCTTCAGCATCGAGGTCAGAACCTTGCCGGGCTGGAGGCCGTTCTGGTTGGAATCGACGCCGATGCCGAGCTTGCCGGCATCAGCCGCCGCCTGCAGCACACCGACGCCGGTGCCGCCGGCGGCCGCATAGACCACGTCGGAACCCTGGTCGATCTGCGTCTTGGCGATCTCGCCGCCCTTGGCCGGGTCGTTCCAGGCGGCCGGCGTGTCGCCGGTCATGTTCTGGATGACGTCGGTCGCGCCTGCCGATTTGGCGCCGCCGACATAGCCGCATTCGAACTTGCGGATCAACGGAATGTCCATGCCGCCGACGAAGCTCACCTTCTTCGTCTTGGAGGCCATCGCCGCCATGATGCCGACGAGATAGGAGCCTTCATTCTCCTTGAATACGAGCGAGCGGACATTGGGCAGGTCGACGGCATCGTCGATGATGGCGAAGTTGAGATCGGGATATTCGGTCGCGACCTTCTTCAGCGCATCCTCCCAGGCGAAGCCGGCCATGACGATCGGGTTGTGGCCGTCCTCGGCGAAGCGGCGCAACGCCTGCTCGCGTTGCGAAGCGTTGGAGACCTCGAACTCGACATAGGGGACGCCGGTCTCTATCTTGAACTTTTCGGCGCCATGGTAGGCGGCCTCGTTGAAGGATTTGTCGAACTTACCGCCGAGATCATAGAGGATGGCCGGCTGCACATCCGCGGCGAAAGCCGGAAGAACCATTGCAGTTGCGGCCAGAAGGCCGAGAACGATACGTTTCATGTGATCCACACCCTGTCGGTTATTTTTTTCCGTTACGCCCCGCCCGCCTGCCCGGTTCTCCGGCATGCGCGCGACGTCAGCCAGGAGTGTATATTCCCCTCCCGCTCAGCGGCAATCTGGCACGGCCCGAAACAAAATTCACGTGGAATTTTGACCTTTTGGAAAAGCATGCCGGGGTGCGATGCCCGTGCCCTTCAGGCGAATTGCCCCGTGCGCCGCTGCCGCCTGTAGCCGATGGCGTAGAGCAGCAAGGCCAGCACCGCGAACACGGCAAAGCCCGGCTGGTTGAGCACCCAGGCGATGGGGCCGTCCCATAGCAGCGGGCCGGCCTTGGCGCGAACGAAGCTTTCAAAGGCGGCGCGCGTGTCGGGCGACACGGCCAGCCAGCTTGCATTGAGCGGGGTCAGCACCAGTGCCGAGGCGGCCACAGTGCGTGTCGTGTCAAGCACCGCCATGATGACCGAAATCGACAGCGCGACCATGGCCGCGAGACGAAAGACAAAGCGAAACATCAGAGACCTTTCCCCTGGCCGATCCTCAACATCCTCCCGAGGATCTCCGGCGGTGTTCCGAACGAGAAATAGAGCGCGCAGGCCCTATTCGCAATCACGGCACGCGAATTGAATCGCGGCCGACGCAGTCTACCCGGCCGGCCTGCGCTTGCGCCGGTTGGCGAGCCAGACGGCGAGAATGCCGCCGGCAATGGCGCCGACCACCAGCCCGGCCAGGCCGATGAAGGCGGCGAAGTAGCCGCACGCACCCTCGAAGCAACTCACGTCGGTGACTTCGGCGATGAGCGAACCGGCCAGGAAGCCACCCACCGCGCCGACGACCGCGCCGAGGATGATGCCGAGCAGCGCGGCGACAATGGAAACGAAGACCGACGGCGCTTCGGCTCGCGGCCTGGCATAAACGGTCTCGGCGCCGGAGCCGCGGCGCAACAGGTAGATGCAAAGCAGGCCGATGGCGATCTCGGCGGCGGTGATGGCCAGGCTTCTGGCGGAGAAGACGAAGCCCGGCACGGCGAGTGCGTAAGCGTGACTTGCCAGCAGCCATATGATCGTGGCGGCCTGCCAGATGGTGAAATGGCTGGGGAAGCGCGCCGAACGGCCGAAGGCGAGGCCGAGCAGGTAAAGCCCCCATAGGATGGTGATGATGTCGGCGACGAGCCCGCTGAAGAGGAAATAGAAAACGGGGTCCGGCAGGCCTGAACTCCCCACCAGCCACAAGGCCGACGCCAGCCAATAGACCGACAGGGCCATAACGATAACCAGCCAGCCCACCGGGACATAGGAAAGTCCGCTGTCCAGATGTCGGGCCGGGATCTTTCCCTCGGCCGGTGGCTGTCCGTTGTCCGGCGTACCGCCCGGAATTCCGCTGCTTGACGTCATGTTGCGACGATGCGCCCCGCAAAGCCTTTCGGACACTCGACAGGCCGCTCGGGACGAAGTCAAGCGCGGCTGGCCTCGCAGCCTTGCCCGTGCACATCATCAAGCAGCGATTGAAGTGGCGGGACTCCAAACGGATGTGCCGGCGGCCCCCATGAACGCCGTGTGGCCGGCAAAGCGAATTGACCGCCGTTATGGCTTGGCATTCGGCGCCGGATCGACTAGATGAGCCCCGCGCCTGTTGCTTCGACGGCTCAGGTGCGGGCAGGGCGTCCGCTGGTTGGCGGCGCCCGGTGCGGGCAGTTCCGCACGCATCCCCAAAGGGAGAGCATCTCCCCAACCCGCGCGGCGAAACCGGCCGACGCGAAAGGCAAGGACGGAGAGGTGGCCGAGTGGTTGAAGGCGCACGCCTGGAAAGTGTGTTTACGGGAAACCGTAACGCGGGTTCGAATCCCGCTCTCTCCGCCATCCTGCTTCGCTCTTCGAGCTTCGCAGGATTGGCTCAATCGACAGCGCGAAGCAGGATGCCCTCCGAAGCTTCAGCGTAGGAGGGCAGGGTCATCAACCTTGCCGACCGGCTTGCACGATTAAAAAAGCAGCTGTTAGTTTCGAGCGCTTTGGGAAGCGCGTCGAGTGATCCTTGGGCATTCTATGAACACGCCGCCCCCGACCCGGTTTTGGAATTCCCGGTGATCTGGTAATGGGTGATCCCGACCACAGGAGATGGCATGCCGGACGATGTAATGGTGCGCGACAGCAACGGCGCTCAGTTGAGTGACGGCGATTCCGTTACGCTGATGAAGGACCTCAAGGTCAAGGGCACTTCGGAGACGATCAAGCGCGGCACGTTGGTGAAGAACATTCGCCTTAACGGTAATCCCGGTGAGATCGAATGCAGTACCAGGCAAGTGAAGGGCCTGGTGCTCAAAACCGAGTTCGTAAAGAAGGCGTGACCCTCAAGGCGGTCGAGCCGCAGGGGTAGAATGCGTTTACCGGCGGCGAGCCGTTTCGTCGGCCAACCTGTTACCCCTTACGACTGACGATATCGCTGGAGCGCCAGGACGCGTTCACCACTTCCAATTCATCCGCCGAAAATCTTTACAAAATTCCTATTTCTTTCCGCTTTGCCCCGTCTCGAACCTTTATGGCGATCGGGTCCATATTCCGCTTTGAGAAAAACGTCGGACGCCGTCACCCAAGTGGGCGGGGCGTTCTCACGTAATCGCCAAGCTGCTTCGAGCGGGCGCAAAGTGGAAAAATCAAAGCAAGGACAAGCACAATGGACATCATTGTTCTCGGGATCGGGGTTTTGTTTTTCGCCCTCTCCTTTGCCTACGTCAAAGCCTGCGACAGAATTTGAGCGATCGGGACATGCTTGTCGATTACATCCTCGGTGGCGGCGTGACGTTGTTCCTGCTCGCCTACCTGACATACGCACTGATCCGCCCGGAACGCTTCTGACCGGCGCACGGAAAGCCAAATCATGACTATCAACGGATGGATACAGATCCTCCTCTATTGCGGGATCCTGGTTTTGCTCGTGAAGCCGCTGGGCGGCTACATGCATCGCGTCTTCACCGGCGACCGCAGCTTGCTGTCGCCGGTGCTCGGCCCCGTCGAGCGGGGCCTTTATCGCCTGGCTGGAACCGGCGACCAGGAGCAGCACTGGACGGGCTATGCCGCCGCCATGCTGTTGTTCAACCTTGCCGGTTTCCTGGCGCTCTATTTCCTCCAGCGCCTGCAAGGCGGCCTGCCCTACAACCCGGCCGGCATGAGCGCGGTCGAACCGGGGCTCGCCTTCAACACCGCGGCCAGCTTCATGACCAACACCAACTGGCAGAACTACGGCGGCGAGAGCACGATGTCCTATCTCGTGCAGATGGCCGGCCTCACAGTGCAGAACTTCCTGTCGGCGGCCACCGGCATCGCCATCGCCATGGCGCTGATCCGCGGCTTTGCCCGCGCTTCCGGCAAGTCGATCGGGAATTTCTGGGTCGATATGACCCGTGCCACGCTCTACGTGCTTTTGCCGCTCTGCGTCGTGCTCACCCTGGTCTATGTCTGGCTCGGAATGCCGCAGACGCTGGGAGCCTATGTCGGCGCCACCACGCTCGAAGGCGCGCAGCAGACCATCGCCGTCGGGCCGGTCGCCTCGCAGATCGCCATCAAGATGCTCGGCACCAATGGCGGCGGCTTCTTCAACGCCAATGCCGCGCATCCCTTCGAGAATCCGGACGCCATCTCCAACCTGATCCAGATGCTGTCGATCTTCGCCATCGGCGCTGCCTTGACCAACGTCTTCGGCCGCATGGTCGGCAACCAGCGCCAGGGCTGGGCGATCCTGGCCGCCATGGGCGCGCTGTTCATCGCCGGGGTTGCGGTCTGCTATTGGGCGGAAGCCGCCGGCAATCCGCTGGTCCATGCGCTGGGCATCGAGGGCGGCAATATGGAAGGTAAGGAAGCCCGCTTCGGCATCGCGCTCTCGGCGCTGTTCGCGGTCATCACCACGGCGGCCTCCTGCGGCGCGGTCAATGCCATGCATGACTCGTTCACCGCGCTCGGCGGCATGATCCCGCTCATCAACATGCAACTCGGCGAAGTCATCGTCGGCGGCGTCGGCGCCGGCTTCTACGGGATCCTGATGTTCATCCTGATCGCCGTCTTCGTCGCTGGCCTGATGGTCGGGCGCACGCCCGAATATCTGGGCAAGAAGATCGAGGCCAAGGAGGTCAAGATGGCGATGCTGGCAATCCTGTGCCTGCCGCTGGCGATGCTGACCTTCACGGCCATCGCGGTGGTCCTGCCGAGCGCCGTGGCATCGATCGCCAATGGCGGTCCGCACGGCTTCTCCGAGATCCTCTACGCCTATACGTCGGCGGCGGCGAACAACGGCTCGGCCTTCGGCGGCCTCACCGGCAACACGCCCTGGTACAACATCACGCTGGGTCTCGGCATGCTCATGGGCCGTTTCCTGGTCATCATCCCGGCGCTCGCCATCGCCGGCTCGCTGGCGGCGAAGAAGACCGTGTCCGCCTCGGCCGGCACGTTCCCGACCGACGGCCCGCTGTTCGTCGGGCTGCTGGTCGGCGTCATCGTCATCGTCGGCGGCCTGACCTTCTTCCCGGCGCTCGCCGTCGGGCCGATCGTCGAGCATCTGGCCGCCATCCACGGGCAGACATTCTGAGACGGAAGTGTCTTGGCTGAAACGGAAATGTCCTGGTTCAACAACAGGCATCGCAACGATCGCCATCCCGCCGACAACGGAAAGGAGGAACGGCCTCCTCCTTTCCCCACCATGTCGACGTTCCTCGGCATCGCCGCCGTCATGGTCGTTCTGTGGTTGCTGGCCTACGGGCTTCCGCATCTTCTTTCGGCATCCGATCGCTCGGTGCCGCTCACCAACACCGAAGCTGGAGCTTCAAAATGAGCCAGTCAAAATCAGCGAGCATTGTGGATGCCGGCATCCTGTGGTCCGCCATCGGCGGCGCCTTCAGAAAGCTGAACCCACGCACATTGGCCAGGAACCCGGTAATGTTCGTCGTTGCCGTCGTCTCGGCGCTGACATCAGTGCTTTTCGTCAAGGACCTCGCCAGCGGCGGCGGCAATCTCGGCTTCACCATCCAGATCATCATCTGGCTGTGGTTCACCGTGCTGTTCGCCAACTTCGCCGAAGCCGTCGCCGAAGGCCGCGGCAAGGCGCAGGCCGATTCGCTGCGCAACGCGCGCACCGAGACCCAGGCCAAGCTCCTGACCGGCGAGGACCGGACGAAATTCAAGCTGGTGCCCGGCACCAGCCTGAAGGTGGGCGACGCCGTGCTGGTCGAGGCCGGCGACATCATCCCCTCCGACGGTGAGGTGATCGAAGGCGTGGCTTCGGTCAACGAGGCGGCGATCACGGGCGAATCGGCGCCTGTCATTCGCGAATCCGGCGGCGACCGCTCCGCGGTCACCGGCGGCACGCAGGTGCTCTCCGACTGGATCCGCGTGCGCATCACCGCCGCCGCCGGCCACACCTTTCTCGACCGCATGATCTCGCTGGTCGAGGGCGCCGAGCGCCAGAAGACTCCGAACGAGATCGCGCTCAACATCCTGCTGGTGGGCATGACGCTGATCTTCGTGCTGGCCACCGCTACCATCCCGAGCTTCGCTTCCTATTCGGGCGGCTATATCCCGGTCACGGTGCTCGTCGCTTTGTTCGTGACCTTGATCCCGACCACTATCGGTGCGCTTTTGTCGGCCATCGGCATCGCCGGCATGGACCGTCTGGTGCGCTTCAATGTGCTCGCCATGTCCGGCCGCGCCGTGGAGGCGGCCGGCGACGTCGACACGCTTTTGCTCGACAAGACCGGCACGATCACGCTCGGCAACCGCCAGGCGACCGAATTCCGCCCGGTCAAGGGCGTCACCGAGCAGGAACTGGCCGATGCGGCACAGCTTGCCTCGCTCGCCGACGAAACGCCGGAAGGCCGCTCGATCGTCGTGCTGGCCAAGGAGAAATACGCCATCCGCGCCCGCGACATGGCGACACTGCACGCCACCTTCGTGCCCTTCACCGCGCAGACCCGGATGAGCGGCGTCGACATAGACGGCTCCTCCGTGCGCAAGGGCGCGGTCGATTCCGTGCTCGCCCATGTCAACCAGACGACATCAGCCAGCCACGCAACGCGCCCGAACAGCGATACGATCAGGGATCTCCAGGCGATCGCCGACGAGGTCGCCAAATCGGGCGGCACGCCGCTTGCGGTCGAGCGCGACGGACGCCTGCTCGGCATCGTGCACCTCAAGGACATCGTCAAGGGCGGCATCCGCGAGCGCTTCGCCGAGCTGCGCAGCATGGGCATACGCACGGTGATGATCACAGGGGACAATCCGATGACGGCAGCGGCCATTGCGGCCGAAGCCGGTGTCGACGACTTCCTTGCCCAGGCGACGCCGGAGGACAAGCTGAAGCTGATCCGCGACGAGCAGGCCAAGGGCAAGCTGGTCGCCATGTGCGGCGACGGCACCAACGATGCACCGGCCCTAGCCCAAGCCGACGTCGGCGTCGCCATGAACACCGGCACGGTGGCGGCGCGGGAGGCCGGCAACATGGTCGACCTCGACAGCGATCCGACCAAGCTGATCGAGATCGTCGAGATCGGCAAGGCGCTGCTGATGACGCGCGGTTCGCTGACCACCTTCTCCATCGCCAACGACGTCGCCAAGTACTTCGCCATCATCCCGGCCATGTTCGCCGTGTTCTACGTCGCGCCCGGCCAGACCACAGGTCCGCTGCAGGCGCTCAACATCATGCATCTGGGGACGCCGCAGAGCGCCATCCTGTCGGCCATCATCTTCAACGCGTTGATCATCATCGCGCTGATCCCGCTGTCGCTGCGCGGCGTCAAATACCGGGCGATCGGCGCCGGGGCGCTGCTCAGCCGCAACCTGCTCGTCTACGGCCTCGGCGGCATCATCGTGCCGTTCGCCGGCATCAAGATTATCGACATGGCCGTCACGGCCCTCGGCCTTGCATAAGGGATCACTCCGATGCTCAAGCAAATCAGACCCGCGATCGTCATGATCGTCTTCTTCACCGTGCTGACCGGGCTCATCTATCCCATCGGCATGACCGGCATCGCCCAGGCGCTGTTCCCGAAACAGGCCAATGGCAGCCTGATCGAGAAGGGCGGCAAGGTGGTCGGTTCCGAACTAATCGGTCAGGCTTTCGCCAGCGACCGCTATTTCCACGGCCGGCCCTCCGCGGCCGGCAATGGCTATGACGGCGGCGCCTCCAGCGGCTCGAATCTGGGTCCGACCAACCTCAAGCTGATCGAGCGCATCAAGGGCGACGCGGCGAAGCTGAAGGCCGAAAACCCCGATGCGCCGGTTCCAATGGGCCTCGTCACGACATCGGGCAGTGGGCTCGATCCCGACATCAGCCCCGACGACGCTTATTTCCAGGTTCCCCGTGTCGCCGAGGCAAGGGGCATCGATGAAGCCAAGGTCAAGGCGCTCGTCGACAGCCATGTCGAGGACCGGGAGCTCAGCGTCCTGGGCGAGCCGGTGGTCAATGTGCTGGCCCTCAACCTCGCATTGGACGACACAGCCAAGCAATGAAGAACAGCGCCGGGGATCGACACCGTCCCCGGCGCCGTTCAAACTGGATGCCGATGCCGGACGACAGAAGCAACGTCGAAAACAGACCTTCCCCCGACGCGCTGCTCGAGCATGCCGAGCGCGAGGGCCGCGGGCGTCTGCGCATCTTCCTGGGCGCGGCACCGGGCGTCGGCAAAACCTACGAAATGCTGATGTCGGGACGCGCCAGGCTGGCCGACGGCATCGACGTGGTGATCGGCGTCGTCGAGACGCACGGCCGCAAGGAAACGCTGGCCCTGGTCGAGGGCTACGAGGTCATTCCCCGCCGCCCGGTCGAATACAAGGGGCGCACCCTCGACGAGATGGACATAGACGCCATCCTGGCACGCCGCCCGGCACTGGTCCTGGTCGACGAACTCGCCCACACAAACGCGCCCGGCAGCCGTCACCCCAAGCGCTATCTCGACGTGCAGGAAATCCTGGCGCGCGGCATCGACGTCTACACGACGCTCAACATCCAGCATGTCGAAAGCCTGAACGACGTCGTCGCCCAGATCACGCGGGTCAGGGTGCGCGAAACGGTTCCCGATTCCATCATCGACCAGGCCGACGATGTCGAAATCATCGATCTGACGCCCGACGACCTGATCAAACGGCTGGAGGAAGGCAAGGTCTATTTCCCCAACACCGCCCAGCGCGCCATCGAGAACTATTTCTCGCCGGGCAATCTGACGGCGCTGCGCGAACTGGCGCTGCGCCGCACCGCCCAGCGTGTCGACGAACAACTGCTCAACCACATGCAGTCCCATGCCATCCAGGGCCCATGGGCGGCGGGGGAAAGGGTGCTCGTTTGCCTCGACGCGCGTCCGGGCGGGGCGGCGCGCGTGCGCTATGCGCGCAGGCTGGCCGACCGGCTCCGCGCGCCATGGACGGCGCTTCATGTCGACACGCCTCGTTCGGCCGCCATGTCGGAAGAAGAGAAGGACAGGCTGGCGAACCATCTGCGCCTCGCCGAGCAACTCGGCGCCGAGGTGACGACCATTCCGGGCCAGAACGTCGCGCAGGACATCGTGCGCCATGCGACGGCGAACAATTTCACCCATATCGTGGTCGGCAGGCCGACCCGGTCGCGCTGGCGGGAATTGATCGAGGGCTCGCTCACCTATGATCTGATCCGCAATGCCGGCGACATCAGCGTCCATGTCATCTCGGGAACCGAGCGCGATACCGACGCAGCATCGAGAAAGGTCAGGACGGCGGCCGAGCAGCGGCCGTTCCAGATATGGCCGTATCTGTTCGCCACGGCCTATGTCGCGGGCTCGCTGGCCGTCGGCACGGTTCTCGATCAGTTCCTCGACGTGCGCAATCTGGCGATCGTGCTGCTGCTGGCGGTGCTGACATCGGCGGTGACGTTCGGACTGTGGCCGGCCTTGTACGCCTGTTTCCTGAGCGCCCTTGCCTTCAACTACTTCTTCCTCGAGCCGCGCTACACGCTGACGATCAGGGATCCCGAGAGCATCGTTGCGTTTGCCGTCTTCCTCGTCGTTGCCGTCATCGCCAGCAACCTGACGGCGCGCGTGCAGCGCCAGGCTGCCGCCGCCCGCTCACGGGCGCGGGCCACGGAAGATATCTACCTGTTTTCCAAGAAGCTTGCCGGCGCCGGCACGCTCGACGACGTTCTGTGGGTCACGGCCTTCCAGATCGCCTCGATGCTGAAATTGCGGGTCGTACTGCTTTTGCCCGAAAACGGCGCCATCACCGTCAAGGCGGGCTATCCGCCCGACGATACGCTGGCCGAGGCCGATATCGCCGCCGCCCGCTGGGCCTGGGAGCACGACCGCGCCGCCGGCCGCGGCGCCGATACGCTGCCCGGTGCGAAGCGGCTGTATCTGCCGCTACGCACCGGACGCACGGCGGTCGGCGTGGTCGGCCTCGACAACGACAAGCAAGGTCCGCTGCTGACGCCCGAGCAGCAGCGGCTGCTCGACGCGCTGGCCGACCAGGCAGCGGTCGCCATCGAGCGCATCCAGCTCGTCGCCGATGTCGACCGTGCCAAGCTCGCGGCCGAAGCCGACAGGCTGCGCTCGGCGTTGCTGACCTCCATCTCCCATGATCTGAAGACGCCGCTCGCCGCCATCATGGGCGCGGCCGGCACCCTCAGGGAGTTCGCGCCTGATCTGCCCGAGCAGGACCGGACGGAGCTGTTGTCGACGGTGGTCGACGAAGCGGAGCGGCTGAACCGCTTCATCGCCAATCTGCTCGACATGACCAAGATCGAATCCGGTGCGATGGAGCCCAACTATGCGCTGCATTATGTCGGCGACGCCGTCGGCACCGCGCTCGATCGCGCCCGCAAGATCACCAGCGAGCACAAGATCGAGGTCGATATTCCGCCCGACCTGCCGATGCTGAAGCTCGACCCTGTGCTGTTCGAGCAGGTCCTGTTCAATCTGCTCGACAATGCGTCGAAATATTCGCCGCCCGGCTCGACGATCCGCCTGCAGGGCTGGACCGACATCGGCTCCGTCGTGCTTCAGATCATGGATGAGGGATTGGGCATCCCTCCGCAGGATCTTGAGCGCGTGTTCGATACTTTCTACCGGGTGCGCAAGGGCGACCAGGTGCGCGCCGGCACCGGGCTCGGCCTGTCGATCTGCCGCGGCTTCATCGAGGCGATGGGCGGCACGATCTCGGCCGCCAACCGGACCGACCGTTCGGGTGCTGCCTTCACCATCAGGATGCCGGTGCCGGCGGAGTTGCCCAACATCGGCAATCGCATCGGCTCCAGCACGGATCAGACTCGATGACCAATTCGAACGTCAGGATACTGGTCGTCGATGACGAGCCGCCGATCCGCAAGTTGCTCCGGGTCGGCCTCGCCAGCCAGGGCTACGCGGTCAGCGAGGCGCCGAACGCCAAGGCGGCTATCGAGCTGATGGTGCAGGAAAAACCGGATCTCGTGCTGCTCGACCTAGGCCTGCCCGGCATGAGCGGCCATGAACTGCTGCGCAAATGGCGCGACGACGGCTTCGACATGCCGGTGGTCATTCTCTCCAGCCGCACCGACGAGGCCGGCATCGTCGACGCGCTCGAACTCGGCGCCGACGACTACATCACCAAGCCGTTCGGAATGAACGAGCTGGTGGCGCGCATCCGCGTGGCACTGCGGCACAAGTTCCAGCAGCAGGGCGAGAGGCCGGTGTTCCAAACCGGTGATCTCAGCGTCGACCTGGTCAAGCGCATCGTCAAGGTCGGGGGCAAGGAGGTAAAGCTGTCGCCCAAGGAATACGACATTCTGCGCATTCTCGTGCAGTATGCGGGCAAGGTTCTCACGCACCAGTTCCTGCTGAAGCAGGTGTGGAACGATTCGACCGACGTGCAGTATCTGCGGGTCTATGTCCGGCAGTTGCGGCAGAAGATCGAGAAGACGCCGGACCAGCCGCGCTACATCACCACCGAGACCGGCGTCGGCTACCGCCTGCGCGAGGTCGAATGAGCGTTGCCTGGCCTGATTAGCCGACAGCTTCCGGCAGCCGGTTCGCGGTCGTCGATGTGCGCAAGGCGGCGAGGCAGCCAATGATGCCGAGGGGTACGAAGGCGAGGAACAGCCAGGTCGCCACATCAGCCGCCGCGTCCCGGTTCAGGCCCTGCGAAAAGCCGCTGGCATTGGCGACGATGCCGGCAAGGGCGGCACCCACAGCATAGCCGATGCGCTGCATGGTCGGCACCGCGGCCGAGGCGATGGTCTGCTCATCAACCGGCGCGGAGGCCACGATGACGCGCGTCAGGAACGGCCAGGCAACGCCGAAGCCGCCACCCTGCAAAAGGGCGCATACCAGGATCAGCGGGATCGAGCCTGCCGGGATGGTGTAGGCGAAACCAGCGAGGCCGGTGGCGATCATCAGGGCGCCGATGACGATGATCGATCTCTCACGCTCCTGTGGCGCGTTGGCGACAAGGATCGACAGGATCGACCAGGCGATCGATTCGGCGGCGATGATGTAGCCGGTGGTCAGGAGCGGAACGTGGTGCAGCGTGGTCAGAAGCAGCGGGCCGTAAATGGCAAAGGAACAGGTCGCCACCGAGAGGGCGGCGACCATGGTCATGCCGCTGCCGACCGGCGTGCGCCACGAGAACAGCCGCGAGGGGAAAAGCCGCGATTTCGGCTTCAGCGCATCGATACGGAAGAACAGCACAAGGCCGATCAGGCCGAGCACCATCAGCAGCGACGAGCGCAGAAGGGCGATATCGACCCCCGCCGAGGCGATCAGCACGACGGCGACGGCAAGGCAGCCAAGCGCTATGAGCGGGAAGGGTGGTGCCTTGCCCGCGCCGGCACTCGGCCTCGTCGCTTCCGGCGTGTCGAGCACGACGAAGCTCGCCAGCGCCATCGCCGCACCGCCGAACACGAAGATGCCGAACGCCCAGCGCCATGACAGAAGCTCTGTCATGATCGCGCCAAGCATCGGCCCGCTGAAGGCGGCGACGCCCCAGATCGCCGACATGATACCGAAAAGCTGCGGCCAGATGGCCCGCGGAAACAGGCGCTCCACCGAGACGAAAGCCAGCGACACCAGCGCGCCGCCGCCCAGGCCCTCGATCAGGCGCCCGGCCAGGAACAATTGCATCGAGGGCGCGGTGGCGCAGATCAGCGCGCCGGCCGCGTAAAGCAGCGCCGCGACCACCATGTTGGTGCGCAGCGCCACATAGCTGACCAGCCGTCCGGCCGCGGCACCGGCGACGATGGCGCCCAGTTCATAGATCGCCAGCGACCAGCCGACGAGCTGCACGCCCGCCAGTTCGCCGATCATGGCGGGCATGACGGTCGCCACCATCGTCTCGTTGGTGGCGTGCAGCAGGATGCCGAGGCTGATGAAGCAGAAGCGCGCGAGGTCGCCGCTCGCCCACAATGCGCGCCAGTCGACCCTGTTTGTGCTGATGTCGGTCACTTCGGTCCCTCGAATTTCATATCCCGATGCAAACGCATGGCGCCAGGAGCCGGCTCGGGGGTCCGGCAGGACCATGGTCGGATGGGTTTGTAGAACCTCAACCAAGCTTGAGCTCAAGCGATTTTTTGGACATGTTCGTGGATGCCCGCATCCCTGGCCGGCCGGCATCGCCGGCCAATCAGTTCTCCGTGCTGCGCAGCTGGAACTGGCTGACACCGATGGCGAAATTGATGCCGGTCTGGGTCTGCAGGCTGAGCGGCTGCAAGGTGAAGGACTGCGAGGAGCCGCCAACCAGCAGATTGGCCCCGGCGCCGACGGTTGCCGTCACCTCGGCGCTGGCGCCGACATAGTCGCCGGCCAATGCGCCCGGCGCGTAGATGTTCTTCAGCGGCGTCAGCACCAGCCATCGCATCACCGCCTGCTTGGTCGTGCCGATGTCGAGGCCGTATTTGTTGACCGCGCCGAAATAGGCTTCCGGCGCGAAAGTCTTGTCGGCAGGGGTGAAGGTGCAGCTCAGATCCTTGCTCGAGCCGAAGATGAAGCCGGTGCCGCCCGATATGGCGCATTCAAGTGTGCCGAGCTCGATGCCCTGGTCCTGTGCCCGTGCCGCGCCGACAAGCACAATTGCGATCACGGCAGCGGCGATGGCTGTCCTCGGCATGGCGGTCCCCCCAAACAAACGGCGCGGAGCCATTCTATCCGGTTCCGCGCCGTGGCGTGAGGGGGTCATGGAGCGCATGGCTCCATGACTTCAGTGGCTCCATGACTTCATTTGAGAGAGTGGATCAGCTCAAGCGAGGTCACGGCAACGGCCAGGTTGACGCCGGTCTGCGCCTGGACGCTGAGCGGCTCCAGCATGAAGGCGCTGTCGAAGCCGCCGACCAGCAGATTGGCGCCGCCGCCGGTCACGACGCTCGCCTCGGCATTGACGCCGTAGTAGCTGCCGGCAAGGTCACCCGCGTCGCGGTCACGGGTCGCCGCCAGTACGGCCCATACCAACTGGCCCTGGTGCGTCTGGCCGACGTCGACGCCGAGCTTGGAGATGACCCCGGTGTAAATTTCCGGCGCCCCGTGATGGGAAGGACGGAAGACACAGGACACGCCCTTGTTGGATGTCACGATGTAGCCGGTGCCGCCGTCGATGGTGCAGTCGAGCGTGCCGAGCTGCAGTCTGCCGGCGCTTGCCGGTGCAACAGCGAACATGGTCGTGGCGAGCGCAGCGGCGCAGACGAGTTTCTTGATCATGGGAGGTCCTTTCGCAAAACGCTTCAAAGTAACGGCTGGGTGACCAGACCGTTCCGCTGAAACCTTGGCGCGAACAAGGCAGGCGATCACGGCTTGCAGCGGGGTCAGCGCGCGGTTGCCGGATTGATGGCGATCTGCGGCGATACGTGTCCTTTCGGACACGCATCCGACGCGTGGGCTTGGCCGGCCTTGCCTGATGTCAGCTGACGCGGGCGAGGCCATCCTTGGCAGGCTGGTAGGTGGGATCGAGCCGAACGGCTTCGCGGTAGGACTTGGCCGCCTTGGCCTTGTCGCCGCGCCGCTCGTAGATCAGCGCCTGGTTGGACCAGGCTTCGGCGTTCTTGCCGTCGAGCTTGATGGCCATGTTGAAATCGGAAAAGGCATTGTCCTCGTCATTGGTGGCGAGGTAGGAAAGGCCGCGGCCATTATACGGCTCGGCGGCGTCCGGGGCCAGCGAGATGGCGGTCGAGAAATCCTCGATGGCGAATTTGTGCTGGCCCTGGCTCTGATAGATCAGGCCCCGATTGTGATAGGCGCGGGCATCGGTCGTGTCGAGCTGGATCGCCTTCTGGAAGTCGTTGAAGGCTTCCTGGGTGCGGCCGGCCTTGCGGTAGAGATTGCCACGGCCGATATAGGCGGCATCGTAGTTGCCATTGATCTGGATCGAGCGGTTGTAGTCCGCCAGCGCTGCTTCCTGATTGCCGAGGAAGCGCTGGATGAGCGCACGGTTCGAATAGGCCTGGTAGAAATTCGGGTTAAGCTGGATGGCCTGGTTGAAATCCTTGAGCGCCGCCTGGTATTGGCCGCCCCGGCCATAGGCCGAGCCGCGCACATTGTAGCCTTCAGGATCCTGCGGATTGCGCTGAATCACCGCCGACAGCGAGGAGATATTCTCGCTCGACCCTTGCGCCTTGTCGATGTTGTTGAACTCGCCGGTCGGGCCTGAGGTCTGGCAGCCGGCAAGCATCAATCCGGAAAGCAGGGCTGTCGCCAGGGCAAAGCCACGAAATGTGGTTTTGCTCTCCACGCTGATTGCGTTCATGTCTGCCCTGTCCTCACTTGCCGCGTCATTCAGGTCCGGATCCCCCCTCCGGGCCGGGTCACATCAAAATAAAAAGGTGGCGGCGATTCCGCATCGCGCCACCCCTGGTATCCTTCGAAAAGGACGAAATATAGGCGTTAATCAGCGCGGCGGACGCGCTGCACCGGCGGCACCGCCGGCAGCCACCGGACGCGGCGTCATCGGCAGCAGACCTTCGCGCTGTGCACGCTTGCGGGCCAGCTTGCGGGCTCGGCGCACGGCTTCGGCCTTTTCACGGGCGCGCTTCTCGGAAGGCTTCTCGTAGTGACCGCGCATCTTCATTTCGCGGAAGATGCCTTCGCGCTGCATCTTCTTCTTGAGAGCGCGAAGCGCCTGATCAACATTGTTGTCGCGGACGAGTACCTGCACGGGCAATCCTGTCTTTCGGGTTTGATATCAACAGGCAAGCGGCCATAGCCACTAGCCTCCGCGGCGATTTACACCACGAATTGTGGCGGCTGATAGCAGAATCACGCCGCGCTGTCCACAGCCGAAATGAACGGAGGCGGCCAATTCGCCCAGCGGGCGCTCGCAAGATAGGCAGCCAACTACGCGGTAGCCAGATGCAACCGCTCAAAATCCTCGAAGAATTCGCCATAGTCGCAGGTTATCTCTTCGCCCGCCGCTATGTCGCGGGTCGCAGTTGCCCCGCCATATTGCGAAAAGTCCGTGTTCGGCGTCGCCGAATGGTTCATGAAGCGGCCATTGTCGACCTCATAGACCACGAAGCCGGGCCGGTCGGGACTGGGATAGGCGTAGCGGTCGAGCAGTTCCCTGAGATGCGAGGGTGCCGCCTGGTATTTTTCCAGCGGGATCAGCCGGTCGAAATCCGGGTCGAGCCGCCAGATCGAGGCGCCTTTCCTGATTGGCTCGGCGGCGAACACGCCGACGCCCTCGATTGCGCTTTGGGCGACATAGGTTTTGATCAGCAGCATGGTTCCGGCCCGTTTCCAAGGAGAGAACGGAATCGTCAATTCGAGCCCAAATGCAAGCCCGGATTGCGACATCGCGGCCCGCGTTGATCCGCATGCCGGCGCCGAAACCGTTCACGTCCGGTTGATCGACACGCCGCCGTCGGCGAACAGCGCCGTTCCGGTGGTGAAGCTCGACGCGTCGGAGGCAAGATAAAGCGCCGAGCGGGCGATCTCTTCCGGCCAGGCCATCCGCTTCAGGGCATGGATGCCTTCGACGAACGTGCGGGCCTCGGGCGTGGTTGTGGTCGCGCCGGGCGTGTCTGTGCCGCCTGGCAGCAGTGCGTTGACGCGCAACCCCTTCGGCCCGTACTCGGCGGCCAGCACTTGCGTCAGGCCGATCAGGCCGGCCTTGGCCGCGGCGTAGGCCGCCATGCCTGGCATGCCGGCGGTGTAGCCGACGAAGCTGGAGGTGAAGACCAGCGATCCGCCGCCACGCTCCAGCATCGCCGGTATCTGATGCCTGGCGGCCAGATAGGCGCTGGTCAGATTGGTATCCATCGTGTCATGCCACGACGCCGGCGGCAGGTCCGGCAGCGGCGCCATCATGCCGACAGCGCCGGCATTGTTGAATGCAATGTCGAGACCACCGAAGCTACCGGTCGCGAGATCGACCAGCGCCTTCGCATAGGCTTCGTCCCTGACGTCGCCGGCAAGAGCGAGCGCAGTGCCGCCGGTTTCCACGATCTCCTCGACAAGCCTATCGAGCTCGGCCTGACGGCGCGCGGCGGCGACGACCTTGGCTCCTTCCTCGGCAAAGAGCTTTGCAGTGGCGCGGCCGATGCCGGAACTGGCGCCAGTGACGATGGCGATCTTGTTGACGAGTGCGAGCATGTTTCTGTCATCCTTCCGCTAAGCCGGCCTTGCCGGCGGTCGGATGCGTCGTCGCAAATGAGCATGGCCGCAGCCACCCGAAAGCTGCGAACCCGCCGATTTTCCCTGGCCTCGCACGCCGCGGCCGGTTGCGGCGCAAAACGGCAAGAGCCGTCGCAAACAGCGCAAGGGTGGCAGCGCTGTTTCGCTAGTGATACACCTCGCGCGCCGGGGGAAATTGCTAGCCCGGCCGCAAATCCGCGAGACTTTGGCGCGAGGCTGGAACGTGAAGAAATACTCTGTATTCGCCATCGCGCGTGAGGCCATGCGCGGCCACAAGGGCTGGGAGGAGCAATGGTCCTCGCCGGAGCCGAAGAAGGAATACGACGTCGTCATCGTGGGCGCCGGCGGCCATGGCCTGGCTACCGCCTATTATCTCGCCACCGTGCACGGCATCACCAATGTCGCGGTGCTGGAGAAGGGCTGGCTCGGTGGCGGCAATACCGGCCGCAACACCACCATCATCCGCTCCAACTATCTCTATGACGAGAGCGCCGGCATCTACGACCATGCGCTGAAATTGTGGGACGGGCTCAGCCAGGAGCTCAATTACAACGTCATGTATTCGGCGCGCGGCGTCATGATGCTGGCGCACAATGTGCACGACATCCAGGTGCTGAAGCGCCATGTCCACGCCAACCGGCTGAACGGCATCGACAATGAATGGCTCACACCCGAGCAGGCGAAGGAATTCTGCCCGCCGCTCAATATTTCCAGGGATGCGCGCTACCCGGTCGTCGGTGCCGCCTTGCAGCGGCGCGGCGGCACGGCGCGCCATGACGCGGTCGCCTGGGGGTATGCGCGCGGCGCCTCGGCGCGGGGCGTGCACATCATCCAGAATTGCGAGGTCACCGGCGTCAAGCGGGCGGCCAATGGCGCGGTCACCGGTGTCGAGACGACGCGCGGCTTCATCGGCGCCAAGAAGGTCGGCGTGGTCGCGGCCGGCCATTCCTCGGTCATTATGAACATGGCCGGCGTGCGAATGCCGCTGGAAAGCTATCCGCTGCAGGCGCTGGTCTCGGAGCCGGTCAAGCCTGTCGTTCCCTGCGTGGTGATGTCGAACACGGTGCATGCCTATATCTCGCAGTCCGACAAGGGCGAACTGGTGATCGGCGCCGGCACCGACCAGTACGTCTCCTACTCGCAGACCGGCGGCCTGCACATATTACAGCATACGCTGGACGCAATCTGCGAGATGTTCCCGATCTTCACGCGCATGAAGATGCTGCGCTCCTGGGGCGGCATCGTCGACGTCACGCCCGACCGCTCGCCGATCCTGGCCAAGACGCCGGTGCCCGGCCTCTACGTCAATTGCGGCTGGGGCACGGGCGGCTTCAAGGCGACACCCGGCTCCGGCCATGTCTTTGCCCACACCATCGCCAGGGACGATCCGCATCCGATCAACGCGCCCTTCACCATCGAGCGTTTCCGCACCGGCCGGCTCATCGACGAGGCGGCGGCGGCGGCGGTGGCGCACTGACGATGACTGAGCTGTAGGAACGAACAAGAATGCTTCTCATCCGCTGCCCCTATTGCGAGGAAGAGCGTCCGGAACTCGAGTTCCGCAACGCCGGCGAGGCGCATATCGCGCGCTCGGCCAACATGTCAGGCGAGAGCGACGAGGATTTCGAAAAATTCTTCTTCATCCGCTCGAATCCCAAAGGCATCATCTATGAGCGCTGGCGACACATGCATGGCTGTGCGCGCTTCTTCAACGCCGTGCGCGACACCGTCACCGACAAGTTCGTCATGACCTACAAGGCCGGCGAGCCGAAGCCTTCCAAGCTGCCCAAAAACTCCAGCGAAGTGGTTGCCAAATGAGCGGCGCGTTCCGCATACCGAGCGCCGGCCGCCTGAGCCAGGCCAAGACCGCCCGCTTCAGCTTCGACGGTCAGTCCTTCGTCGGCATCGAAGGCGATACGCTGGCTTCGGCGCTGCTGGCCAACGGCGTGCACCTGGTCGGCCGCTCGTTCAAATATCACCGGCCGCGGGGCGTGCTGTCGGCCGGCGCGGAGGAGCCCAACGCGCTGGTGCAGATCGTGCGCGACGACGCGCGCAAAACGCCGAATGTTCGCGCGACCGTGCAGGAACTCTATGACGGACTCGCCGCCAACTCGCAGAACCGCTGGCCGTCGCTGTCCTTCGACGTCAGCGCGGTCAACGATCTGGCGTCGCCGCTGTTTTCGGCCGGCTTTTACTACAAGACCTTCATGTGGCCGAAGGCGGCCTGGAAGAGCCTCTACGAACCCAAGATCCGGGAAGCCGCCGGGCTTGGCGTGTCCCCCGACAGGCCGGACCCCGACCATTATTCGTCGCGTTACGCTCATTGCGACGTGCTGGTGCTGGGCGGCGGTGCGGCCGGCATCGCGGCTGCATTGGCAGCGGCTGAAACCGGCGTGCGGGTCATTCTGGCCGATGAGCAGGCCGAATTCGGCGGCAGCCTGCGCTTCGAGAGCGGCGCGAAAATCGACGGCCAGGGCGGCTTTGCCTGGGCGCAGGCGGCGATCGCCAGGCTGAAAGGCATGGACAATGTCCGCGTGCTGTCGCGCACGACTGCCTTCGGCTACTACGCACAGAACTTCGTCGGCCTGGTCGAACGGGTCAGCGATCATTTGCAAAATCCCGGCCACGACCTGCCGCGCGAGCGGCTGTGGCAGGTGCGCGCCAGGCGCGTGGTGCTGGCGTCCGGGGCCATCGAGCGCCACATGGTGTTCGCCAACAACGACCGGCCGGGCATCATGCTGGCCTCGGCCGCGCGCACCTATCTCAATCACCATGGCGTCGCGGTCGGAAAAAACGTCGGCGTCTACACCGCCAATGATTCCGCTTACGCGGCGGCGATCGACCTGAAGAAGGCCGGCGTCAACATCGCGGCTATCGTCGATCTGCGCGACAATCCGACAGGGCCGGTGATCGATGAAGCAAGGATGCTCGGCATCGAGATCAATTTCGGCCGCGCGGTGATCCGCGCCGGAGGCAAGCTGCGCGTCTCGTCGATGACGGTGCAGCCGAAGAATGGTGGCGGCGAGCGCACCATTGCGGTCGATGCGATCCTGATGTCGGCCGGCTGGACGCCGTCGGTGCACCTGTTCTCGCAGTCGCGCGGCAAGGTCGCCTTCAACGACGAAACCAAGCGCTTCGTGCCCGGCACCTACGCGCAGGACTGCGTCTCTGTCGGCGCCTGCAACGGCACGGACGGCCTGTCGGCGACCCTCGACGAGGCCTATGCGGCAGGGGCCAAGGCGGCAAGGGACGCCGGCGCAAAGACTGCCAAGGGTACAAGGCCAAAAGTCGACGCCTCGGAAAGCTGGTCGCGTGGCATGCTGGGCGCCGCCCCCGGCGCCGGTCCGGATACGACGGTGAAGGCCTTCGTCGATTTCCAGAACGACGTCACCGCCAAGGACATCCGCCAGGCGGTGCATGAGGGCATGCGCTCGATCGAGCACGTCAAGCGCTTCACCACCAACGGCATGGCGACCGACCAGGGCAAGACCTCGAACATGCACGGCCTGGCGATTGCCGCCGAGACGCTTGGCAAGCCAATCCCCGAGGTGGGCCTCACTACGTTCCGCGCCCCTTATACGCCGGTGACCTTCGGCGCCATCGTCAGCCATGCGCGCGGTCCGCTGTTCGATCCGACGCGCAAGACGGCGATCCATCCCTGGGCTGAAGCCCAAGGCGCCGTGTTCGAGGATGTCGGGCAGTGGAAGCGCGCCTGGTATTTCCCCAGGGGTGGCGAGGACATGCATGCGGCGGTCGACCGCGAGTGCGTCGCGGTTCGAAACACGGCCGGCCTGTTCGACGCCTCGACGCTCGGCAAGATCGAGGTGGTCGGTCCCGA
This sequence comes from Mesorhizobium sp. B2-4-2, assembly GCF_006442845.1. Lineage (NCBI taxonomy): Bacteria > Pseudomonadati > Pseudomonadota > Alphaproteobacteria > Hyphomicrobiales > Phyllobacteriaceae > Mesorhizobium > Mesorhizobium sp. B2-4-2. The sequence goes on from NZ_VFVM01000002.1 coordinate 132,618, forward strand.
TGCGGCCAAGTTCATGGAGCTGCTCTACACCAATCCATGGGAAAAGCTGGAGCCCGGCCGCTGCCGCTACGGCATCATGCTGCGCGAGGACGGCTTCATCTATGATGACGGCGTCGTCGGCAGGCTGGCGCCCGACCGTTTCCATGTGACGACGACGACGGGCGGCGCGCCGCGCGTCATGAACCATATGGAGGATTATCTCCAGACCGAGTTCCCGCATCTCAATGTCTGGCTGACCTCGATCACCGAGCAGTGGGCTGTTATCGCCGTACAGGGGCCGAAGTCTCGCGACATCATCGCGCCGCTGGTCGAAGGCATCGACATGTCGGATGAGGCCCTCCCGCACATGTCGGTGCGCGAGGGCAAGATATGCGGCGTGCCGACAAGGCTGTTCCGCATGTCGTTCACCGGCGAGCGCGGCTTCGAGGTAAATGTGCCGGCCGATTACGGTCAGGCCGTGTGGGAAGCGCTGTGGGCCGAGGGCCAGAAGCATGGCGCAACCGCCTACGGCACCGAGGCAATGCACGTGCTGCGCGCCGAGAAGGGCTACATCATCGTCGGCCAGGACACCGACGGCACGGTGACGCCCAATGATGCCGGTCTCGACTGGGCCGTCGGCAAGAAGAAGGCCGATTTCGTCGGCATTCGCGGCCTGACGCGGCCTGACCTGGTCGCCAAGGGCCGCAAGCAACTGGTCGGCCTCAAGACCAAGGATCCCAAGATGGTGCTGGAGGAAGGCGCGCAGATCGTCGAGGATCCCAGGCAGGCGATCCCGATGAAGATGATCGGCCATGTCACATCGAGCTATTGGTCGCAGAATTGCGGCCGCTCGATCGCTCTGGCGCTGGTCGCCGGCGGCCGCGCACGCACGGGCGACACGCTCTACGTGCCGATGCCGAGCGGGACGATCGAAGTGGAGGTTTCCAGCATGGTGTTCTTCGACGAAACGGGAGGCCGCCTCAATGGCTAAGGCTGCCGCAAACAAAGTGGCTCCGGCCGCATCGCCGGCGGTCGAGCGCCGTCCGGCGCTTGCTGGGCGCACCATCTCCGCGACAGGCGCCAAGGTCGAGGTGCTGGCACCTGCCGAGCGTATCTCGTTGCGCGCGCCGGAGGCTTCGCTTGCCGCCTTGTCGAAGGCGCTCGGCGTGACCTTGCCGAAAAAGCCGAAGACGTCCGTGTCGAAAGGCGGGCGCACCGCGCTATGGCTTGGGCCGGATGAATGGATGATCATCGACGAGGCCGGCAAAGACCCGCTCGCCGATTGTGCAAAGATTTCCGCCTTGCATTCCGCTGTCGGCATTTCGCATCGCAACGTTGCGATATCGGTCGCCGGTCCGGCCGCGGCCGCGGCAATCAATTCGGGCTGCCCGCAGGATCTGTCGCTCGAAGCCTTCCCGGTGGGTGCCGCCTCGCGTACCATTCTCGGCAAGGCCGAGATCGTTCTGCTGCGCACGGCGCAAGACGCTTTCCGGGTCGAGTGCTGGCGTTCCTTCTCGGATTATGTCTTTACTTTCCTCTCCGAGGGAGCACGCGACGCGGCGGCCTGACCCGGAACGTTTGCCGCCCGCGCCCGTTTGCGGGAACAGGTCGAGGGAGAATGCCGATGCCATCGAAGTCCACGCCGAAGTCGCCCGGGAAAAGCTCGGCCGTGCGCTCCCTGGAGCATGAGCGGCATCACGGGGCCGACGCCGAAGAGGAACTCGAGGAAGGCCTCGAGGATACGTTCCCGGCCAGCGATCCTGTGTCGATCACGGGGACGGCTATCCCCGGCGCCCCCGCAAGGCCGGGTAAAGCCAAGACCGTTCCCGGACGCAAACCGCGCTGATTTCCCCAGTTTCGGTTGAGGAGCCATCTTTCCAAGACGGCGCCAAGTGGGATATTCAAAGCGCTTTGGGAGATCGTAAAATGCCGGTAAAAGCCGTCGTCTGGGGCGAGAATGTCCATGAGCAGACCAATGCCGCCGTGCGCGGCCTTTATCCATTGGGCATGCATGGGACCATTGCAGCCGCGCTCAACCAGGATAAGGGCATCGAGGCGACCACCGCCACCTTGCAGGAGCCGGAGCACGGCTTGAGCGAAAGCCGGCTGGCTGCCACCCATGTCCTGCTCTGGTGGGGCCATGCCGCCCATGGCGAGGTCAAGGACGAGATCGTTGAGCGCGTGCAGAAACGGGTCTGGGAAGGCATGGGTCTGATCGTGCTCCATTCCGGACACTATTCGAAGATCTTCAAGCGGCTGATGGGCACGCCTTGTTCGCTGAAATGGCGCGAAGCGGGCGAGCGCGAGCGCGTCTGGGCCATCAACCGCGGCCATCCGATCGCGCAAGGTATCGGCGAGTGCCTGGAGATCGGCGAGACGGAGATGTATGGCGAGCCCTTCGCGGTACCGGAGCCGCTGGAGACGGTGTTCGTCTCCTGGTACGAAGGCGGCGAAGTCTTCCGGTCGGGGCTGACCTATCAGCGCGGCGCCGGACGGATCTTCTATTTCTCGCCCGGCCACGAGACCTACCCGATCTACCACAATGAAGGCGTGCAGCAGGTGCTGCGTAACGCCGTGCATTGGGCGCACAATCCCGCATCCGCATGGTCCGGCATCATCAATGCGCCGAACGTGCCGACAGACCAGGCCAAGGAGAAGATCGTCCAGAAGGGCCTGCGCCTGCATGCCGACGGCGACAAGGGCCTTAGTTAGGCGTGAGTTGAAGATGCACCGCCTCCTTCTGCTCGGCACCGGTGGCATTGCCGGACATCACGTCGAGGAGTTCGCCAGGATTCCAGGCTGCACAATCGTCGCCTGCGTCGACCAGGTGCCGGGCCGGGCGGCGAGGTTCGCCGCCGCCAACCAGATCAGCCAGTCTTTCGAGAGCCTGGAAGCGGCGATCGGCTGGGGTGCGTTCGATGCGGCCATCAATGCGACGCCGGATGGCGTGCACAAGGCCACGACGCTGGCGCTGCTTGCCCATGGGAAACACGTCTTTTGCGAAAAGCCGCTGGCGCCGAACCATGCCGACGCGCTTGCAATGACGGAAGCGGCCGAGGCGGCCGGGGTCGTCAACATGGTCAACCTGACCTACCGCAACTCGGCGGCGATCGAGGAAGCGCGACGCATGGTGCAGGCCGGCGAGATCGGCGCATTGCGCCATGTCGAGGCGAGCTACAAACAGAGCTGGCTGGTCAGCAAATCATGGGGCGACTGGCGCATCGAGGACAAATGGCTGTGGCGCCTGTCCAACCGGCACGGCTCGACGGGCGTGCTCGGCGATGTCGGTATCCACATTCTGGATTTCGCAAGCTATGGCGCCGACCAGGACATCGCCACCCTGCACGCCGACCTGGTGACGTTTCCCAAGGCCGAAGGCGATCGGATCGGCGATTATGTGCTTGATGCCAACGACAGTGTCGCAATGACGGCGCGGTTCAAATGCGGGGCGCTCGCGACGATCGTCGCCAGCCGCTACATGACCGGCCACGCCAACGACCTGTCGCTGGCCATGCATGGCACCAAGGGCGCCATCAAGGTCAAAACAGACGGCAAGGTTTCGCGCCTGTCGGCCTGCCTGGCCGAGGACATCGACCAGCAACGTTGGCGGACACTGGCGCTGCCGGATGTGAAGCGCAACGCGCTGCGTTTCGCCGAAGCGCTCGATAGGGGAAGGAACGGCGATCCATCCTTCCGTCGCGCCGCCGACATGCAGAGGCTGATCGACGCGGCCTTCGAGAGTTCGTCGTCCAGACTGCCGGTCACGATCGCCTGAATCACATCTGGTCGGCTGCACCAGCCAGGCGTGTGTTGCCGCTATCAGAACGCGCTCGGCACGATCCAGGGATTGATGCTGATGCCGAGGCGCGGGCCCTTGCCTTCAGCGGTATTTTCCGTGACGCCCTTTTTCTCGAGCGAGCCGGTCGATGCGCAATCGAGCTTCACATTGGCCTTGGTGTCGACGCAAGTCGCCGGCGGCACGTGCTTGACCGGGTGGGTCGTGTTGGCGGCAAGGGCCGAGCCCGAAAGTGCCAGCACGGCAGCGAGGGTGAGGAGGGTCTTTTTCATTGTCCGTCTCCGGGTTCGATGGGTGAATTTGTTCTCGTACGTGTACGGTATTCCGTACAAATACGCCCACCGATCGCGGAGTTCAAGCCAGAATCGTACACGTACGGAAATTTTTGTTAACCAAGAAAATCCGCCCCGCTTGGCACGTTAAACGCGGAGCGTCGATGAAGCGTGGATACGCAAGGAGATATCGTTCAGCAGTTGACCGGTGTCTCGGTCAGCGGGGGCACGTTCTGCGTGCTGAGCGTGGCAAGGGTGAAATCGCACATCCGTTTCACGAAAGCCTGCGGATCACCGAAGGGGTAGAAGGGGAAGGTGATCAGCAGCGAGATGGTGCCGTGGCCGACCGCCCACAGCATGGTAGCAATGGCGCGCGGATCACCCTGCAACTTCCCCGCGGCGACGCAGGCCTCGACCCTGCTGATCAGCACCTTCATCGCCGGGTTGCTTTCTTCCATGTCCTCGTAGCTCCGGCCTGCCGGCAGCTTGGTCTTTTCGGTCATGAAGACGGTGCGGTATTCATTGGGATTGCCAAGCCCGAATGCGGCGTATTCCGTCATCACTGCTTGCAGCGCCTCGATCGGATCGTCGGAAGGATGCTCCTCGATGCGCCGGGCAAGCGTCTCGAACGCATCCTCGGCCAGCGCGAACAATATGTCCTGCTTGTCGGCGAAATAGGAATAGACCGACATCGGCGCGTAGCCGACGCGCTTGGCCAGCTTGCGGATGGTCAGGCCCTCATAGCCTTCCTCCTGCACGAGCTTGTGCGCGGCCTCCACAAGTTCGGAACGCTGTTCGGCCTTTTGTTTCTCGCGGCGTGTCTGGGCGCTCACCGGCAATATCGCCTGCCTCTGCTGGTTGGGTGGCCAACTGAATTATATACGCTGTACGGAAACGGACAAGGGCGTCGCTGGTTCCCGTCGCAGGTTCCCAGGCGGCAGGCGTCAGATGGCGCCGACGCCGCCGTCGACGGCCAATGTGTGGCCGGTCATGAAGGAGTTGGCGGGGTCGGCGGCGAACAGGATCACCGTGGTGATCTCATCCACTTCGGCCACCCTCCTCATCGGCACGCCGCGCGTCAGTTCGGCCAGGGCGTCGGCTTCCGGAGCGCCGGAGACGCGCACGAAACCGTCGACCATCGCCGTTCTCGTGTGCGCCGGACAGACCGCGTTGATGCGCAGGCCCTTGCTGGCGTATTCAATTGCCGCCGACCGGGTCAGCCCGACCACGCCGTGCTTGGCGGCGGCATAGATCGAAAGCTTCGGCGCGCCACCCAGTCCGGCGGCGGAGGCGATGTTGACGATGGCGCCGCCCTTGCCGTCCGCCTTGAACTGCCGCTCCATCTGCGGGATTTGGTGCTTCATGGCATAGAAGACGCCGAGCAGATCGATTTCGATCACCCGGCGCGCCTCCTCCGAGGCGACCTGCGGCAAACGCACGAAACTCTGCACGATGCCGGCATTGTTGACTGCGACATCCAGCCGGCCGAATCTTTCGACCGCCAGAGCCACCAGCGCCTGCGACAGCGCCTCGTCGGCGATGTTGCCGGCCAGGACCGCCGTCTCGGCATCGAGCGTTTCGGCAAAGCTCCTCAAGGTTGGTTCATCGAGGTCGGAGAGGACCAGCCGCGCGCCTTCGGCGGCAAAAGCTTTGGCCGCGCCGCGGCCAAGCCCGCCCGCGGCACCCGTGATCAACACCGTTTTTCCGTCGAAGCGGCCCATCGATTATTTCTCGTCGATCAGTTTCGGTCGATCAGTTTCGCGGCGAGGTGCGAAAGCAGTTTCACCGCCTCGCCATAGGTCCTGGCCTTTTCCGGGTTCGAGGCATTGCCGTCCAGCGCGCGCTTGTAGACGCCCTGGCAGATCGCGGCCAGCCGGAAGAAGGAGAAGGCGAGGAAGAACGTCCAGTCGCCGATGCCGGTGAGCCCGCGCCGCCGGCAATAGGTGGCGACATAGTCCTCTTCCGAAGGCAGTCCGAGCGCGGCGCGGTCGATACCGCCCAGGCCGCGAAAGCCCGAGCTATGCGGCAGGCGCCATTGCATGCACTGGTAGGCGATATCGGCAAATGGATGGCCTGATGTGGACAGTTCCCAGTCGAGCACCGCCATCACCTTGGGCCGGTCCGGCGCGAATATCAGATTGTCCAGCCGATAGTCACCATGCACCAGCGAGACACGGCCGTCGTCGGCGGGCCTGTGCGTCTCCAGCCAGTCGATCAGCCGGTCCATGTCGGCAATGGCACCGGTCTCCGAGGCGCGGTACTGACTGGTCCAACGCGCCAGTTGGCGCTCGAAATAGTTACCCGGCCGGCCGAAATCGCCGAGACCCACGGCCTCGATATCGACGCCGTGCAGGGCGGCGAGCGTGGCGTTCATGGCATCGTAGATGGCGGCGCGCTCGCCATTGTCGCGCGCTTCCGGCAGTGCCGGATTCCAGAAGATGCGGCCGTCGATGAAATCCATGATGTAGAACATGCGGCCGATCGGTGAGTTCTCGGCTGAGAGGTGCAGCATCCGCGGCACCGGCACGGCGGTGCCCGAAAGGGCGCTCATCACCCTGAATTCACGGTCGACCTGGTGTGCCGATTTCAGCAACTGCCCCGGCGGCTTGGCGCGCAGCACGTAGCGGCCGCTGGCCGCCGTCAGCAGATAGGTCGGGTTGGATTGGCCGGATTTGAATTTTTCGACGGAGGAAAGTCCGGCAAAACCGGGGATCCGCGCCTCGAGATAGGGCGAAAGCGCTGCCTGGTCGAGCGCGTTCGGGTCGCTCATGCGGTCTCTGGCTGGCGTTCGATCAGGGTCAGCGTCAGCCAGCGGGCGGTGAGCGCCGGTTTCTTCGAGCCCTCGATCTCGATCGTCACGTCATGGGCCGTCTGCACCCAACCTGAGGGCCTGACCTTGACGTCAGCCAGCACGAAACGGGTGCGGATGCGCGCGCCGGTCTTCACCGGCGCCAGGAAGCGCAGCGAATCGAAGCCGTGGTTGACGCCCATCTTGCCGTTTTCCAGCGGCGGCATGGTCTCGAACGTCATTGCCGACAACAGCGACAGCGACAGGAAGCCATGCGCGATGGTGCCGCCGAACGGCGTCTCGCGTTTGGCCCGCTCGGGATCGCAATGGATGAACTGGTGGTCGTCGGTAGCGTCTGCGAACTGGTCGATCATGCGCTGCGTGACCACCCGCCATGGCGAGACGCCCACCTCCTTGCCGACGCTGGCCAGAAGCACATCGAGACTGATCGGTTCCACGCGGATGTCCTCCAGTTTCATCCCCGGCTTCCCCGGCCGGACATGTCATTCCTTGAACAGGGTCAGCCCATGCTGCACCGACTGTCCGCCGTCAATCGGCAGGATGGCGCCGGTGACATAGCTGCCTGCACGGCTGCACAAATAGAGCGTTGCGCCGGCAATGTCATCCGGGGCGCCGATACGGCCGATCGGAACGTGGCTGCCGACATACCTGGCCTGTTCCTCAGTGGCGGTGGCAAACGCCGTCATCCGGCTCTGGAAGGGCCCAGGGGCAAAGGCGTTGACGGTGATGCGGCGGCCGGCGAATTCCAGCGCCAGGGTGCGCGTCAGGTGATGAACGGCCGCTTTGGAGGCGGTGTAGGAGTAGGCGTCGTCGGCCAGCGGCTGCGTGCCCATCACGGAGCCCAGATTGATCACCCGGGCTGGATCCTCGTCGCTGGCGGCGGCTTCGAGCAGCGGCAGCAGTTCGCGGGTCAGGTGGAAGACGGCGGTGACGTTGACGCCGAACACCTTGGCCCAGGCATGATAGGGGAAGCTCTCCAGCGGCGCTCCCCAGGACACGCCGGCATTGTTGACCAGGATATGCAGCCGTTCGGCCCGCGTCTTGACCTCGCCGACCAAGGCGGCAATGCCGGCCTCGCTGGAAACGTCTCCGGCAAAGCCTTCCGCCCGGCCCGGCGCGCCAAACCCGTTCAATTCCTCGGCGACCTTGATGCAGTCCTCGCCCTTGCGCGAGGCGATCATCACCGTTGCGCCGGCCTTGACGAGGCCCGTCGCCGCCATGCGGCCGATGCCGGTCGCCGCGCCCGTGACCAGCGCGGTCTTGCCGGCCACCGAAAAAAGATCGTCGAGATAGCTCATCGAACTCCTGCGCCTTTCATCGGCGGATCGGGGAAAGCGTTCGCGTTGACAAGGCTATCCGAAGTACGGTCATCCTTGCCACTGACAAAATGCCCGGCCTGAACGAAGGGTTAGCAACCGATGACGGAGATGAATCTCGGCATGACGGAGCGGCTGAGGCCGATCCACGCGCGCGTCGCGGCCATGGTGCGCGACGAGATCATGCCGCTCGACAAGGAATTCCTCGGCGAAGTCGGCAAGGCGGGCGACCGCTGGACATACACGCGGCGCCAGACCGAGATCCTCGAAGGGCTGAAGACGACCGCAAGAGAGCGCGGCCTTTGGAATTTCTGGCTGACCGGCTCGGAACGCGGCTACGGTCTTTCCACCGTCGAATACGCCTATCTGGCCGAGGAGATGGGCAAGGCGCATCTCGGCGCCGAGACCTTCAACTGCTCGGCGCCCGACACCGGCAACATGGAGGTGCTGGAGCGCTACGGCTCGGCGGAGCACAAGAACGCCTGGCTGGAGCCGCTTCTCGACGGAAAGATCCGCTCGGCCTATCTGATGACCGAGCCGGACGTAGCCTCGTCGGATGCCACCAACATTTCGATGCGCTGCGAACGGCGCGGCGACGGCTATGTGCTGAACGGCGAGAAATGGTGGGCCTCTGGTGCCGGCGATCCCCGCTGCGCCATCTATATCGTCATGGTGAAGACCTCCGATGGAGAGCCGAAGCACAGGCGGCATTCGATGATCCTCGTGCCGGCGGACACCAAGGGTGTCAGCAAGCTGCGTCCAATGCAGGTCTACGGCGACGACGACGCGCCGCACGGCCACATGCATCTTCGCTTCGACAATGTGCTGGTGCCGGCGTCGAACCTGATCCTCGGCGAGGGCAGGGGTTTCGAGATCGCGCAAGGCCGCCTCGGCCCCGGCCGCATCCATCACTGCATGCGGGCCATCGGCCAGGCCGAGATGGCGCTGGAGCTGCTGTGCCAGCGTTCGGTCCGCCGTGAAGCGTTCGGCCAGCCACTGGCGAAACTCGGCGCCAATTTCGATATCATCGCCGAGTGCCGGATGGAGATCGAGATGGCCCGCCTGCTCTGCCTCAAGGCGGCGTGGATGATCGACCAGGGCGACGCGCGCGCCGCCGCGCCCTGGATCAGTCAGATCAAGGTGGTCGCGCCACGCATGGCTCTGAAGGTCACCGACGAGGCGGTGCAGATGTTCGGCGCGCAAGGCATCAGCCAGGACACGCCGCTGGCGCGCTCGTGGACGCATCTCAGAACGCTGCGCCTCGCCGACGGGCCGGATGCCGTGCATCGCCGCCAGGTGGCGCGGGCTGAATTGAGGAAATACACGCAGGAAAAGGTTTGAGCCGGCCGGCATCTCATCGTCTTGCGTCGACAACCAAGGAGCAGCCACCAATGGCCATACCCTCCGAAATGAAGGCCCTGCTCCTGGTCGGCGACGGCTACACCAGGGCGCCGAGCGGCAGCGTGCTGGAGGCGATGGAGCCCTATCTCAAGCCAGGCAGTATCGCAGTGCCGGCACCTGGGCCGACGCAAGTGCTGATCAAGGTCAGCCTTGCGTCGATCAATCCGTCCGATGTCGCCTTCATCAAGGGCCAGTACGGCCAGCCGCGGCTCAAGGGCCGGCCGGCCGGCTTCGAAGGCGTCGGCGTGGTCGTTGCCGGCGGCGACGAGCCCTATCCCAAGAGCCTCGTCGGCAAGCGCGTTGCCTTCGCCACCGGGCTCTCCAATTGGGGCTCATGGGCCGACTATGCCGTTGCCGAAGCCGCCGCCTGCATTCCGCTCCTCGACACCGTGCGCGACGAGGATGGGGCTGCCATGATCGTCAATCCGCTTACCGCGCTCGCCATGTTCGACATCGTCAGCCGAGAAGGCGAAAGGGCCTTCATCATGACCGCCGGCGCCAGCCAGCTCTGCAAGCTGATCATCGGGCTGGCCAGTGAGGAAGGATTGCGGCCTATCGTCACCGTGCGCCGCGACGAGCAGATCGCGCTGCTGAAGGAAATCGGCGCCGCCCATGTGCTCAACGAGAAGTCGCCCGATTTCGAAGCCTCGCTGCGCGAGGTGATAAAGGCCGAACAGCCGCGCATCTTTCTCGATGCGGTGACCGGGCCACTGGCCTCGGCCATCTTCAACGCCATGCCGAAGCGCTCGCGCTGGATCATCTATGGACGGCTCGATCCCGAGGCCACGATCATCCGCGAACCCGGCCAGCTGATTTTCCAGCACAAGCACATAGAGGGCTTCTGGCTGAGCGAATGGATGCGGCAGCATAAGGATCGCCGCGGTCCTGCGATCCTCGAGGCGCAGAAGCGCTTTTCCGACGGGCGCTGGACGACCGACGTGACGGCTGTGGTGCCGCTGGCCGAGGCGATGGCGCGCGTGCCGGCGGAACTGGCCAGGCCCAATGGCAAGGTGTTCATTCGGCCGTAAGGCAGGGGGTGTGCGGTTGAGCTGCATTCCGGTTCATCGAGAGCACAGCTGCTATAACCTTCGAGGGCCGGAAAGAGGGTGGTTTGTTGGCTGCGATCGTTCAATGTCATCGGCGGCCGCGCCGTTCGATCCCCCTATGCCACCCCGCTTTGTCCGTGATATGCCGCCGCCAATGAACGCTGGGACAGTGCCGGACCGGGCCTGTTCCGGATTGGTGTGGGGTGCTTGGTGAGGATTTCCAAACCGGTTTTCGACCGCCTGGGGCTTGGCCTGTGGATCGGGGCATTCGCGGTCGTGCTTGGCCTGGTCCTGTGGTCGCCCGATGCGCGCACCGTATTGCACGCCTACAGATATGGCAGTGTGGAGTTTCTCGCCGGCCGGCCGCTCTACGACCTCGAGTCCGAGATGGGATACCTTTACACGCCCGCCTTCGCCGCGCTCTATATTCCGTTCTTGAATCTGGGACCGCATCTTGGCGGGCTGGTCTGGCATGCCCTCGGTTTCGCCGTTCTCACCCTTGCCGCGGCGCGGCAGGTGCGCAAGCTGGGCGGACAGGAGCAGACCTGGCTGCTTTCCTTCGGCCTCTTTCTCGCTTTGCCGATGACACTGGGCGCCATTCGCAACGGCCAGGCGACAATCCTGCTGACCGGCGCCTGCTGGCTCTTGACCCTGTCGGCACTGGAAGGACGGCGTGCGGAGACCTTTTTCTGGGCCTCGCTTGCCATAACGGCCAAGCCGACCGCGATCATCATGCTGCTGTTGGTGGGGGCGTTGCGCCCGCGGCTGATACCGGTGCTGGTGCTCGCGGTGCTGTTCGTGCTCGCCATCCCCTACGCTTTCGCTCCCGCCGGCTACCTGAACGAGCAGTATGGCGATTTCGCCCGCATGCTGACGTCGATGGCCGTCGACAAGACCAGCCATTTTGTTCCTACCGATTTCACCGCGCCCTTTATCGAGATGGGGCTGCCCGTTCCGGACTCGGCTGCCACGGCGGTGCGCGTCGTGATCGGCCTGCTGACGCTCTCGATCGTGCTCTGGTTCGACCGCAAGCTCGAACAAGGAGCGGCCGGACTCGCGATCTTCCTGGCGGCCGCCTTCTACATGTGCGTCTTCAACCCGCGCGTCGAGCCCAACACCTATGCGATGATCGCGGTACCCGCCGGCCTTGCCATTGCCCTGTTGTGGCGCGAAGAAAAAGGTGGCGTCCTGGCCTGCGTGCTGTCCATGACTTTATTCCTGACAGGTTTGACTGGTGTCGAGCGCCACATGCATGACTTTCTCTATCCCTGGTTTCGGCCGATCACGGTCACTTTCATCGCCTGCTTCCTGATATGGTGGTTCTGGGCCAAGGCGCGGCAAAAATTGGTGAATGCGGAGCCTGTCGCCCATGGCTGAGATGCGCCCGACACTCGATATCGTGGCGCCGTTCTTCAACGAGGCGCAATCGGCGACGGCTTTCGCGGCATTGCTCGACGCGCTCGAGGCGGCGGTGTCGAGCCGCTTCGGCATGCAAGTCCACAAGATCCTGGTCGACGACGGCAGCCGGGACGATAGCGCCGGGCGGTTTTCGCAGGCACTTTCGGGATCCTGGGAAATCGTGCGCCTCAGCCGCAATTTCGGCAAGGAGGTCGCCGTGCTCGCCGGCCTCGACCACTCGCGGGGCGACATGGTGCTTGTCATGGACGCGGATCTGCAGCACTCCCTGGAGACCAGCCTGAAGATGATCGTCGAGCTGGCTGAGAATCCGGACGTCGACGTCGTCTACGCGCAGAACGACCGGCGCGGGGCAAGCTGGCGGCGCAGCCAGTTGGCGAAACTGTTCTACAGTCTGATCAACAGCAGCCAGCGGTTCGATATACCCGAGAATGCAGGCGATTTTCGTGTCATGCGCGGCACCGTGGCGCGCGCATTGACCAGCCTGCGCGACAAAAGGCGCTTCAACAAGGGCCTGTTCGCCTGGGCCGGCTTCCGCCAGAAGGCCATATCCTATTCGCCGGAAAACCGCGCCAGCGGCAAGTCGAAATGGAGCCGGCTCAACCTGATCGCCTTTTCGCTAGAGGGATTTACGTCCTTTTCGGTGATTCCGCTGCGCCTGATCAGCCTCAGCGGACTGCTTGCGGCGTTTGCCGGCGCGGTCTACGGCGCGAAAGTGCTCTTCGAGGTGCTGTTCTACGGCATTGCCGTTCCAGGCTATCCGAGCCTGCTGGTCGCCGTGGTGTTGCTCGGCGGCCTCAACCTGACACTTCTCGGGCTGATCGGTGAATATGTCTGGGTCACGCTCAGCGAAAGCAAGGATCGCCCGGTCTACATCGTGCGCGATATCGTGCGCAGCGATGTTCCCGCCAGGTCGGCGCCGGGCGTTTCCGGGGCATGATGCGCGGCATCCGCCTGATCGCCGACGATTACGGCCTGGCGCCCGGCGTCTCGGCGGCGATCCTCGACCTGCTCGATCGCGGGCGGCTAACGGGCACCGGTTGCATGACCGGTTTCGCGGAATGGCCGGGGGAGGCGGAACGCATCAAGCCGCTGTGCGGCCGGGTCGCCGTCGGCCTGCATCTGACCTTGACGGACCAGCCGGCCGTGACCGGCCCGTCGAGCCTGGCGCCGGAAGGCCGGCTGCCGCCGCTCCGCTCGCTGGCATTGCCGATCCTGCGCGGCAGCATCGAGACCTGCGACGTCCATGCCGAGCTCGACGCCCAATTTGGCCGCTTCGTCGAGGCGCTCGGACACCGGCCCGATTTCATCGACGGCCACCAGCATGTGCATTTCCTGCCTGTCGTGCGCAAATGGCTGCGGGGGCGTTTCGCCGGAGATGCCGGCAGACCGTGGCTGCGCGGCGCGCCGGCACTGGCCGGCAGCGGAGCGGCGGCATCGAAAATTGCGGCGATCGCCGCCCTGGCAACTGGTTTCAACCGATCCATGCGGCGCGCCGGCTTCACCGTGAGGGCGCCGCTCGCCGGCATCTATGACTGGCGGCAGCCGGAAAAGTTCGCGCCCGCCCTGCAAACCGCCGTTGAAAGCCTGCCGGAAGAGGGACTGTTCATGTGCCATCCCGGGCATGTCGACGAGACGTTGCGTGCACGCGACCCGATGCAAGATGTGCGCGAAGTCGAATTCGCGGTTCTCGCCTCCGATCATTTCGGCGCAAACCTGGCTCGCGCGCGTGTCGGCATCATGGACGGCACAGCATGAGTGCCGATCAGTCCCGGCGTTCGACCGGCAACAAGATTATCCGCTTCGCCATTGTCGGCCTGGTGAACACGGCCATCGACCTTGCCGGTTTCTTTCTGCTGCTCAAGCTGCACGTGCCGCCGCTGCCCGCCAACGTTGCGTCCTGGTTCATTGCCGTCACCTTCTCCTTCGCGGCCAACGGCTTCTGGTCGTTCGAGCGCGATCCGGCCATCCGGCTGCATCATGCCTTTCTTCGCTTCGCCTCGCTCGGCGCGCTGATTTCGCTTGGTGTCTCCAGCCTTGCGATCGCGCTGTTCGCCGGCGTCGTCGGCGTGTGGCCGGCAAAGATCGGCGGGGTGGTTGTGGCGGCGGTGCTGAATTTCCTCGCCGCGCGCTGGTCGATCGAGGGCCGTCTCTTGAAATAGCAGGCTGTTTCCCCACGAAAATTCCGGACCCGCCACACGGTCTCCTGGAATTTCCCTATTCAGCCGGCTCCACATCGGTGTAGGCGGCTTCCTCGAGTTCGCGCTTCAGCCGCGCCTCCTCGTGGGTCTTCGGCGTGACGAAGCGGCCGAGCAAGAGATAGGCGACGGGGGTCAGGAACAGCGTCGAGACGGTGGCCAGCCCCAGTCCGCCGACGATCACCCAGCCGAGCGCGATACGGGCCTCGGCGCCGGCGCCCGCCGCCAGCACCAGCGGCACGCCGCCGAGCACGGTGCAGATCATTGTCATCATCACCGGGCGCAAGCGAATGGTCGAGGCCTGTTCGATCGACTCGCGCACCCCCAGTCCGCGATCGCGCAGCTGGTTTGCGAATTCGACGATCAGGATGCCGTTCTTGGCCATGACGCCGACCAGCAGCACCAAGCCTATCTGGCTGTAGGCGTTGAGGCTGGTGCCCGAGAGCAGAAGCGCGAAGATGGCGCAGGCGAGGCCGAGCGGCACTGTCGCCATGATGATGATGGCGCTGACGAAGCTCTCGAATTGCGCGGCAAGCACCAGCAGGATGATGACCAGGGCAAAACCGAAGATGGTGACCATGGCGCTGTTTGTCTCACCCAGCGTCGCCGCCTCGGCCAACGGCACGATGCGGCTGCCCGGCGGCAGAAGCGGCGTTGCGATCTCCTCGGCGCGCGTAAGGGCCGAGCCGAGGGCGAAATCGCCGCCGAGGTTGGACGTGATCGCCACCGACGGCTGCTGCTGCTCGCGCGACAGCGAGGGCGGCACGGCACGCTCGGTCAGCGTGGCTATGGTCGACATCGGCACGAAACGGCCGTCAGCCGTCTTTAGGAAGACGTTCTCCAGGTCGGTCGGATCGTTGATCGGGTTGGTGGTCGAAACCAGCTTCACCCCGTAGCTGCGGTCGGCGATGTAGACATCGACGACGTCGTTGCCGTCGAGCATGGCCTGCATGGTGTTGGCCAGCCCGGTGATGTCGATGCCGAGATCGGAGGCGCGCTCGCGGTCGATGGCGACGGAGAGCTGCGGTTGCGTCGGGTCGATGGAAAGACGGGGTGTCTGGAAACGCGGATCCTTCTGCATCTCGGCGATGATCTTGACGGCCGCGTCGCCGAGCGCCTTGCGGTCGTTGCCGACCAGCGCGAACTGCAGGCCGTTGCCGGCGCCACGGATGCCGAGGCTGTTGGGCTGCACCGGGAAGATACGCACACTGGGCACCTGGCGGGTGAGTTGGCTGATCTCGGCCATGATCTCCTGCTGGCTGCGGCTGCGCTCGTCCCAGGGCGCCAGCGTCATCACCATGAAGCCTGAATTATAGGCGCCGTTCTGGCCGGCGCTCTCGAAAGTGCTGACGATTTCGCCGGAATCACGCAGCGGCTGGATCAGTTTTTCGATCTTCTGCATCTGCTGCGTCGTGTAGTCGAGGCTGACGCCTTGCGGGGCGCTGATGCGAAGCAGCACGACCGCGCGATCCTCGGTCGGCGTCAATTCCTGGCGGATGGTGCCGAACAGCGCGAATGCGGTGCCGGCGAACAGCAGCGCCACCAGCACCACGATCCACGGCGCGTCGAGGCAGACATGCAGGCTGCGCCGGTAGGCCGCGTTCAGCGCGCCGCCGATGCGTGCGCCGACGCCGTTGCCGCCCTCGTGGTGGAGGGCAGCAGTGGACAGCATGCGCGAGGCAAGCATGGGGCAAAGCGTCAGCGCGACCACGCAGGACAACAGCACCGACATGGCGAGCACGAAGCCGAATTCGCGGAACAGGCCGCCGGTCTGGCCCGGCAGGAAGGAGATCGGCACGAAGACGGCAACCAGCGTCAGCGTGGTGGCGATGACGGCGAAGAACACCTCCTGTGCGCCGAGCACGGCAGCGGCACGCGGCCCCATGCCTTGATTGCGCCGCCGCACGATGTTTTCCAAAACGACGATCGCGTCATCGACGACAAGCCCCGTCGCCAGCACCAGGGCCAGCAGCGTCAGGATGTTGATCGAGAAACCAGCGAGATAGATTGCGGCAATGGTGCCGATCATGGCGACGGGCATCGACAGGCCCGGAATGAGCGTGGCGCGCCAGTCGAGAAGAAAGGCATAGATGACGACCAGAACGATGGAGACGGAAAGCGCGAGCGCGATCTCCACCTCGTGCACGGCGCCGTTGACGAACACCGCGTCGTCGCTTGTGACCTTGATCGACATGCCTTGCGGCAGGTTTGCCTGCAATTTCTCGACCGCGGCCTTGACGCCGGTGGAGATATCCAGCGTGTTCGATTCCGCCTGGCGGATGATGCCGATGCCGATGCCGGTCTTGCCGTCCGAACGCAACGTGGTCTGGCCGATGTCGGGGCCGAGCGTGACGGTGGCGACATCGCGGATGCGCGTCGTGCCGCCAATGATGATGTTCTCGAATTCTTCCGGCGTCGTCACATCGGCCGTGGTGCGAACGATCAGGTCCTGATTGGTCGTGGTGATCGAGCCGGCGGGTGAATCGAAGGCGACCGAGGCAAGGGCGGTCCTGAGGTCGGCGACGGTGAAGCCCAGGCTGGCGAGCTTGTTCTGGTCGACGTCGATGCGGAAGATCTTGTCGCGGTCGCCATAGACCTGGACGTCCGCGACGCCTGGAACGGCAGCCAGTTCGTCCTCGATCTGGTCCTGGACCACAACGGTCATGTCCTGTACCGACATGGTGTCGGAGGTGACGGCCAGGCGCATCACGGGGTCGGAGTTGGCGTCGGCCTTGACGATGCGCGGCGGATCGGCCGTCTCCGGCATCTGGTTGGCGACGCGGCCGACGGCATCCCGCACATCCGAGGCCCCGACATTGAGATCGACGCCGTCGTTGAATTCGATGGTGACGCGGCTCGAGCCGAAGGAGGAGGTCGAGGAGATCGACTTGACGCCGGAAACGCGGGCAACAGCTCCCTCGATGGTATCGGTCAGTTCGCGATCGACCGTTTCGGCCGCCGCGCCTTCGAAAGTCGTGGAAACGGTGACGACGGCGCGGTCGACATCAGGCAGTTCGCGGATCTCGACGCCATAGAAGGCGGCGAGGCCGGCGACCGCGATGAGGACATTCAGCACCAAGGCCATGACCGGCCTGCGGATGAACAGGGCGGTAAAGCCGGTCTCGCTAGCGGCGTTGACGGCTCCGGTCATGAGCCTTCGGCCGCGTTCGCGGCGCGCTGCTCTCCGCGGGCGATGCGGACTTCGCCGCCCTCGCTGACGCTCTGGGTGCCTTCGGTCACCACCATGTCGCCACTGTCCAGTTCCGCGTCGATCAACACGGTTTCGGTGTTGCGCTGGATGATGCGCACCGGCACCCGCTTGGCCTTGCCGTTCTCGACCGCCCAGACGTAAGCGCCCTCCGAGCCCCACAGGATCGCCAGCGGGCTGACGGCGGGGTAAGTCTCGCCAGGGAATTTCATGGTGATGGCGAACGACATGCCGGCGCGCAGCGAATCGGCCGGGTTGGCGATCGTCGCCTTGACCAGAAGCGTACGGCTGTTCTCGTCGATGTGGTTGTCAATGGCCGAAACCGTGCCGGTATAGCTGTTGCCGGGGTTGGCGATCGGCGTCGCCGACAATTGCGCGCCGATCTTGACGGCGGCGGCGAAGCGCTCCGGCACCAGGAAATCGACAAGGATCGAGGAACGGTCGTCGAGCGTGGCGATCGCCGACTGGTTGGTCACATAATTGCCGGCGGAGATCGGCAGGATGCCGACCGTGCCGGAGATCGGGGCGAGAACAGACCGGCGGTGCAGGGCGAGTTCCGCATCCTGTAGCGCCAGCTTGGCACCGGCCAGCACCACTTCGGCATCGGCGACGGCGACCGGTGTCGCCGCATTGGAGGCGCGCAGCGACCTGACCCGGTCGAGCTTGGCCTGTGCGTCCTGAAGCGCGAGCCGGGCACGGTCCTGGGCGATCACTTCGGTTTCGGAATCAAGGGTCGCGATGACCTGTCCCTTGTCGACATGGGTGCCGGACGAAACCAGCAATTCGGCGAGACGGCCGGAGGAGTAGGGGTTGACCGTCACCGACGCATTGGCGCGGCCGGTGCCGATGGCCTGGAGCCGATCGTTTATGGTCGCGGAAATAGCGGGCACGACGACGACGTTGACCTGACGGGCTCGCTCGCCGCCAGCGGATTTCGTGCCGGCGCCGGTTTCAGCCGGAGGCCTTGCCGCGTAGGCCCAGTCTATTCCCCAGCGCGCCAGCACGTCCGGCGCGCCCGGGAAAAAGCGCAGCCAGGCGGCAACCGCCACCACCAGCACCACAAGGGCGAAAAGTATCTGTTTCCAGGCGGCCATCGGCACTCCGGTTGGCAAAACAATCCTTCCGTCCACCGGTTTCCCGAAATAAGCAGACGCAGCGGGGCTATTCTAAGGCAAGAAGCAAGCCCCCGATATCGTGCCTTTATGACAATTCTTCAGTGTCCGCGCACATTAAATATGCGTAACGTTGCCGGTGTTCGTGCCGTTTTGATTTTTTAGTTCACTTCGAGCCGGGCTTTCGAGATTACAACGCTGGCTATGCCGCCCCGACGCCAGTTTCGGACCGAAATCGTTCCAGACTTATCCCGGGCTGCATCAACGCAGGCCTTCCATCTCGCGGATGCGCCGGGCGCCGTCGGCCTCGAGTTGCCTTGTGACGGCGCCGATCAGCGTTTCGGCGACGACGAAGAGCGCCGCCGAGGAGTCCCACGCCGAAGGCACGGCGGTTCGCCCGGCGATGACGTGACGGGCGAAGCGGGCGATCGGCGACAGCCACTGGTCGGTGAACAACACGATCTGCACGCCACGCTGATGCGCCTTCTCGGCGAAGCGGATGAGGCTGTCCTGGTAGCGCCTGATGTCGAAAATGACCAGCACGTCGCGCTTGCCCATGTCGATCAGCCTGTCGCGCCACATGCTTTCCTGACCGGCGAGGTGAATGACGTCAGGCTGGATGATGGCAAGGTGGGCGGCCATGTAGCGCGCCAGCGGATCGGTGAAGCGGCCGCCGATCAGGAATGTCTTGCCGCGACGCTCTGCGAGGCGGGACGCGATGTCGGCAAGCTGCTTGTCGGACAGGTGCCGGAACGTCTCGCGCATATTGTCGAGCGTTGCCTCCAGCATCGGCGACGCCGTGCCGCCGGGCAAGGGCGGATTGAGCGTGCGGGTCGCAGGGGACTGCAATTGCGCCGCCAGTTCGTCCTGCAGGCTCGACTGGAACTCCGGATAGTTCTGGAAGCCGAGCCTGGCGACGAAACGCAGGATCGTCGGCGAGGACACGCCGGCCGCGGACGAGAATTCGGCGACAGTCTTCAGACCGATCATCGGATAGCTCGCTATCAGCGTCTGGGCCGCGCGCCGCTCGCCGGCCGGCATTGTGCCGATGCGGTCGGCGATCAATTCGGCAATACTGGAAATCATCTTTCCCATCCATGGCCCGGCCGACGGTGTTTTCCCCAAATCGCATTTGACAAAGCCGGGCAAACTGTATGAAATCATCCATAGGGACGCAATGAGGCAAAATACGTAACATACGATACAGCGCTCCCCGGGGACCGCAGACTATGGAGAAAGCACGGCCCGCCAGCCTTGCATCGCCTGATGCCGTAAGGGTGACCAACCCGGGCGGATCGAGTCCCTTCGTGCTCACCTGCGACCACGCCTCCAATTTCCTGCCCGCCGAATTCGGCACGCTCGGCCTCACCGCCGAGGACCTGTCGCGTCACATCGCCTGGGACCCGGGCGCGCTGCCGGTTGCGCTGCGCATGGCGCAGGCGCTCGATGCGACGCTGGTCGAAACCTGCATTTCGCGTCTCGTCATCGACTGCAACCGGCCGCTTGACGCGCCGGACCTGGTGCCGCCGGTCAGCGAAACCACAGCCATACCGGGCAACACCGGCCTGTCGGAAAAGCAGCGCGCGGCGCGGGTCGCCCTGTCCTGGCAGCCGTTCCATAGCGCCATCGAGCATATTGTCGAAGACAGGCTGGCGCGCGGCCAGGAGACGCGGCTGGTATCGGTGCATTCCTTCACGCCGGTCTACAAAGGCCGAGACCGGCCCTGGCATATCGGCATCATCCACGATGACGACCGCCGGCTGGCGGCGCCGCTGATATCGGCGCTGCGGCACCTTGCCGGCATTACCGTCGGCGTCAACGAACCCTATTCGCCGGCCGACCGCGTCTATTTCACGCTGGAACGCCATGCGCGCCCGCGCGGGCTGCCCTGCGCGATGATTGAAATCCGCAACGATGAAATCTCCGGCGAGACCGGGCAGCGGAAATGGGCGGATTTGCTCACAGGCATCTTTTCGGATCTGGAGCCCGAGGAGACCAGGGGCGCCAGGGAACACGCAACGGGAAAGTCAGTTCAATCGGCTAGCTGAGAACGCAAGGGGACTAAAAATGGCAGCACCTGGATATACCGAAGTTGACAAGGCGGAGGACGTCAAGGTCCTCCACAGCATGGGCTACGCCCAGGAACTGGAGCGGCGCCTCAGCCGCTTTTCGAATTTCGCCGTTTCCTTCTCCATCATCTGCATCCTGTCGGGCGGCATCAATTCGCTGGCGCAGGCAACGTCGGGCGCCGGCGGCATCGGCATCGGCATCGGCTGGCTGGTCGGCTGCTTCGTCTCGTTGACGTTCGCCGTCGCCATGTCGCAGATCAGCTCGGCCTATCCGACGGCAGGCGGGCTCTATCATTGGGGCTCGATCCTGGGCAACCGCGGCACCGGCTGGGTCACGGCCTGGCTCAACCTGCTCGGCCTGATCACCGTGCTCGGCGCCATCAATGTCGGCACCTGGACATTCTTCATCGGTGCCTTCGGACCGGCGCTCGGCATCGAAGGCACGCTGACCAACCAGATGATCTTTCTGGTCATCATCACCGGCGCCCAGGCGCTCATCAACCATCTCGGCATCAAGCTGACGGCCAAGCTCACCGACTTCTCGGGCTACCTCATCTTCTTCGGCTCGATCCTGATCGCAGTGGTCTGCCTGCTCTCCGCCGAAACCTGGGATTTCAGCCGGCTGTTCACCTTCCATAACTACTCCGGCGATGCCGGAGGCGGCGTCTGGCCGTCGGTTTCGAATGCCTGGGTGTTCGCGCTCGGCCTCCTGCTGCCGATCTATACCATCACCGGTTACGACGCCTCGGCGCATACGTCCGAGGAGACCATCAAGGCGGCCAGCTCGGTGCCGCGCGCCATGGTCATGTCGGTGATCTGGTCGGCCGTATTCGGCTATCTGTTCCTGGCCGCCTTCGTGCTGATGATCCCGAACATGGACGATGCCGCCAAGCAAGGCTGGAACGTGTTCTTCTGGGCCTTCGACCAGCGCGTCAGCCCTGGCCTCAAGGAGTTCGTCTATCTCGTCGTGTTCATCGCTCAGCTGCTGTGCGGCCTCGCCACCGTCACCTCAGCCTCGCGCATGATCTTCGCCTTCTCGCGTGACGGCGGCCTGCCGGGTTCGTCGGCACTGGCCAAGGTCAGCCCGACCTACCGCACGCCGGTGGCCGCGATCTGGACGGCATCGATCCTGTCGGTGCTGTTCGTCTGGGGTTCGACGCTGGTTTCGGTCGCCGGCACCTCGGCCTACACCATCGTGGTGTCCTGCACCGTCATCTTCCTGTTCCTGTCCTTCACCGTGCCGATCGTGCTCGGCATGCTGGCCTGGGGCACGCCCAAATGGGACAAGATGGGACCGTGGAACATGGGGCGCGGCGTGTTCATGCTGTTTGCGGTCCTGTCGATCGTGTCGATGATCCTGATCTTCGTCATTGGCATCCAGCCGCCGAACGACTGGGCGCTCTACATCACCGTCGGCTTCTTCATCCTGACCGCGATCGTCTGGTTTGCCTTCGAGCGCAACCGCTTCCAGGGTCCGCCGCTCGGCGACATCATCGCGGCGCGCCAGGCGGCGATCAAGGCGGCTGAGCAGGCCGTCGGCGAAACCGGCCACTGAGGCCAGCATCTCACAGCCATGGCCCGCGCATCGCCGGCCATGGCTTCGACCCTTCGAAATCGACAAGCCCAAAATGACAAGCACTGGAGCGCCAAAGGAATGGCCGGAAATTTCTCGTTCGATCAGTTGAAGAAAGCGGTTTCCGGCGGGGAGATCGACACGGTGCTGGCCTGCATCGTCGATATGCAGGGACGGCTGGCGGGAAAACGGTTCCTGGCCCAGTACTTCGTCGATTCCGCGCATGACGAGACGCATGGCTGCAACTATCTCCTGGCCGCCGACATCGATATGGAGCCGGTGCCCGGCTATAAGGCGGCAAGCTGGTCGAAGGGCTATGGCGATTTCGTCATGAAGCCCGACCTCGCGACGCTGCGGCGCATTCCGTGGCTGGAAAAGACAGCGCTCGTGATCTGCGACGTGCTCGATCACCACACCCATGACGACCTGCCGCATTCCCCGCGCGCCATCCTGAAGAAGCAGGTCAAGCGGCTGACGGAGCGCGGTTATATCGGCTATTTCGCCTCCGAGCTCGAATTCTACCTCTTCAGCGAGACCTACGATTCCGCCCGCAAGAAGCACTGGCAGGGCCTCGACACCGCCTCGCCCTATATCGGCGACTATCAGATCGGCATCACCACCAAGGAAGAAGGCGTCATGCGACGGCTTCGCAACGAGATGGAAGCGGCAGGCATCCCGATCGAGAACTCGAAGGGCGAGTGGGGGCCGGGTCAGGAAGAGATCAATGTGCGCTATGCCGAGGCCCTCGACATGGCCGATCGCCACGTCATCCTGAAGAACGGCGCCAAGGAGATCGCCGAATCCGAAGGCAAGGCGATTTCCTTCATGGCCAAGTACAATTACGGGCTCGCCGGCAATTCCAGCCACATCCACAATTCGCTCTGGAGCGCCGACGGCAAGACGCCGCTTTTCTTCGACAGACAAGCCGACTGGACGCTGTCGAGCCTCGGCCAGCAATGGGCGGCGGGCCAACTTAAATACGCCAAGGAGTTCACCTGGTTCCTGGCGCCCTACATCAATTCCTATAAGCGCTTCCAGGCCGGAACGTTCGCGCCGACCAAGATCATGTGGAGCGAAGATAATCGCACCGCCGGCTTCCGCCTGTGCGGCGAAGGCACCAAGGGCATCCGGATGGAATGCCGCATCGGCGGCGCCGACTTGAATCCCTATCTTGCCTTCGCGGCGTTGATCGCCGCCGGCCTTGCCGGCATCGACGAGAAGCTGGAGCTGCAAAAGCCCTTCGTCGGCGACGCCTATCAGGCCTCGCGCCTGCCGGAGATCCCGAAGACGCTGCGCGACGCCACCGACTCGCTGGCCAAGTCCAAGATGCTGAAACAGGCGCTTGGCGAGGACGTGCTCGAACACTACGTCCACACCGCCAAATGGGAGCAGTTCGAATACGACCGCCGCATTACGGATTGGGAACTGCACAGGGGGTTCGAGCGATACTAGAAAGATAGTAAGTTACTACCCTTACCTTGATCGGAAACGCGGATTGAACTAGATTTATGCGATGACCGAAGGAACCAAATACCATCCGCTTTTCGAGCATCTTCTGTTCTCGGGCCAAGGCCATATGTCCATGAGCTTCGCGGAGATTGAGCAAATAATAGGCGGCCGCTTGCCGCCGTCGGCGCGACAGCGGGAGGAATGGTGGGCGAACAGCCCGAACGGGCACAGCCAGGCACGCGCCTGGTTGCGCGCAAACTATCGGGCGTCCCATGTCGACCTTGCGAACGAACGCGTGGATTTTAAACTGGAGGGATGGCCCGAGGGCTATCGAAAGCCGAACATGGCTACCATGGACAAGACTCCTCCGGGAATGGCGGAGCCAGCGCAGGCTAGCTACGAACTTCCACGGGAAAATATCGACCATCCGCTTTTCGGCATATGGACAGGCAAGGTTACGCTTTGCCCAGGGCATGATTACACTAGGCCGGCTTTTGAGCCTGATGTGCAGCCGTGACGCATAGGTTGCTGCTCGACACGTGCGCGATCATATGGATAGCGCTGAACGAGCCGATCAGGCCGGAAGCCAAGACTGCGATCAATACCGCCGCGGCTGTTGACGAGAAGATCCGGGTTTCCCCCATTTCGGCCTGGGAATTGGGCCTGCTGAGCGCCAAGGGCCGGTTGGCGGCAGCAAAGTCGCCAACAAGCATTTTTGGGGAAGTGATCGCCACGCCAGGCATCAAGGTGGAGGCTCTTTCGCCGGGCTTGTTGATTGAATCGTCCTTCTTGCCCGGATCGCTTCACGGCGATCCGGCAGATAGAATATTGATCGCGACGGCACGGGCGTTCGATCTGACGCTCGTGACGCGCGATCAGTCGATACTGGATTATGCGAGAGCGGGGCATGTTCGCGCCCTTGCCTGCTGACGCTTTGCCTTTCGATATGGAGACATCTTCTTGGAAATCGTGAAACTCAAATCCCCTATCGATGGTTCGGTCTATGCCGAGCGTCCGATCGCCACCGACCAGGCGGTCAATGCCGCTGTCGAGCGCGCCAAGGCAGCGCAGGAGAAGTGGGCGCAGACTCCGATCGCCGAGCGCGGCAAGTACATGCTGGCGATGCTCGAGGCGTTGGTTGCCATGACCGACGAGATCGTGCCGGAGATCGCCTGGCAGATGGGGCGTCCGGTGCGCTATGGCGGCGAGTTCGGCGGCGTCAAGGAACGCACCAGCCATATGGTCGAAATCGCCGAGGCGGCGCTGAAATCGGTCCCGGCTTCCAATCCGAAGGACGGGTTCCGCCGCTATGTGAAGAAGGATCCGCTCGGCGTGGTCATGGTGATCGCGCCGTGGAACTATCCTTACCTCACCGCGGTCAACACGATCGTGCCGGCGCTGATGGCCGGCAACACCGTCATCCTCAAACACGCCGCGCAGACGCTGCTTGTCGGCGAGCGTTTCCAACAGGCTTTCGACAAAGCCGGCCTGCCCAAGGGCGTGTTCCAGAACATCGTGCTGAACCACGCGCAGACAGAAAAATTGCTTGGCTCGGGCAAGATCGACCACGTCAATTTCACCGGCTCGGTCGCCGGCGGCCGCGCCATCGAAAAGGCAGCGGCCGGCACCTTCATGACGCTCGGGTTGGAGCTTGGCGGCAAGGATCCTGCCTATGTGCTGCCCGACGCCAAGATTGACCATGCAGTCGCCAATCTGGTCGATGGCGCCTTCTACAATTCCGGCCAGTGCTGCTGCGGCATCGAGCGCGTCTATGTGCATGAGAAGGTCTATGACGAATTCGTCGCAGGCTTCATCGCCGAGACGAAACACTATGTCGTCGGCAACCCGCTCGAACAGGCGACGACGATGGGGCCGATGGCGCAGGCCCGTTTCGCCGACTTGATCCGCGAGCAGAAGGCCGAGGCGCTGCGCAAGGGCGCCAAGGCGCATATCAACATGAAGGTGGCTCAAGACAAGGCCGGCTCGCCCTATCTCGCGCCGGAGGTGCTGACCGGCGTCGACCATCAGATGAGCGTCATGCGCGAGGAAAGTTTTGGCCCGATCGTCGGCATCATGAAGGTGCGCAACGACGAGGAGGCGATCGCGCTGATGAACGACAGCCCCTACGGCCTGACCGCCTCGATCTGGACGCGCGACACCGAGCATGCGGTGGCGATCGGCGACCGCGTCGAGACCGGCACGGTGTTCATGAACCGCTGCGACTACCTCGACCCGGCGCTGGTCTGGACCGGCGTCAAGGACACCGGCAAGGGGGCCGGCTTGTCCGCCATCGGCTACGACAACCTGACCCGGCCGAAATCCTTCCACCTGCGCGAAGCCATCTGATTTTTTGAAAGACAAACATGTCCAAGCTGATCTCCAAATGGAACTACCCCACCACCGTTCGCTTCGGCGCCGGGCGCATCAAGGAATTGCCCGAGGTGCTCGCCGCCACCGGCATCAAGCGGCCGCTCTTCGTCACCGATCCGGGGCTGGCGAAACTGCCGGTCGTCGCTTCGACGCTGAAAATCCTCGATGACGCAAAAGTGCCCTACGGCGTTTTCTCCGAAGTGAAGCCGAATCCGGTCGATTCCAATCTCACCGCCGGCATCGCGGTGTTCAAGAAGGGCAAGCATGACGGCGTCATTGCCTTCGGCGGCGGCTCGGCGCTCGACCTTGGCAAGCTGATCGCCTTCCAGGCGGGACAGACGCGGCCGGTCTGGGATTTCGAGGACATCGGCGACTGGTGGACACGCGCCAACTCGGACGCGATCGCGCCGATCATAGCGGTGCCGACCACCGCCGGCACCGGCTCCGAAGTCGGCCGCGCCGGCGTCATCACCAATGAGGCGACCCACACCAAGAAGGTCATCTTCCATCCGAAGCTGCTGCCGGCGATCGTCATTGCCGATCCGGAACTGTCGGTCGGCATGCCGGGCTTCATCACCGCCGGCACCGGCATGGACGCGCTGGCCCATTGCCTCGAGGCTTATTGCGCGCCGGGCTACCATCCGATGGCCGACGGCATCGCCGTGGAAGGCATCAGGCTTGTCTTCGAGAACCTGCCAAAGGCCTATGCCAACGGCAGGGATCTGGTCGCCCGCGCCAACATGATGAGCGCCGCGGCGATGGGCGCGGCAGCCTTCCAGAAGGGGCTGGGGGCGATCCATTCGCTGTCGCATCCCATCGGGGCGCTCTACGACACCCATCACGGCATGACCAATGCGGTTTTCATGCCCTATGTGCTCGCCTTCAATCGCGAGGCGATCGAGGACCGCATCGCGCGGCTCGCCGCCTATTGCGGCATAAGAGGCGGCTTCGACGGCTTCGCCAAGGCTGTCATCAAGCTTCGCAAGGAATTGAAGGTGCCGCATGCGCTGCCAGGCCTGATCAAGGGGCTCGACATGGACAAGAAGCGCAAGGCCTTGATCGCCGATATGGCGGTGGTCGATCCGACAGCCGGCGGCAACCCGGTCAAGCTGACCAAGAAAGCAGCGCTGACGCTGCTCGAAAATGCAATCGCTGGGACGGTGTGATACCGCTTTCAGGGTAAAGTTGATCTGGAAAATCAGGGGCAACCAAGGGGAAAGGGGTGAAGTGCAAGGCAAAAGTAATTAGCCGGAAAATTAAGTGGTGGCTAATTGCTACAGTTGATTAAAAGGAGTTAACTTTCGTGCTGCCAGCGGTGGGGTTTCATAAAGCTTTCATCTGGCTGTCACACGAAAACGATACCGCATCGCAGGCGTCCAACGGCGTCAGTTCAACGGAGAGAACACATGTTCAAATTCACGGGGAAAGTGCTTTCCCTTTCGGCCGCGGCGCTGTTTGCGTCGACGGTGATTTCGTCCGCGGCTCCGCTGGACGATCTCGTCAAGGCCGCGAAGGCGGAAGGCCAGCTTACCACCATCGCGCTGCCGCATGACTGGTGCGGTTACGGCGACGTCATCGCCGGGTTCAAGGCGAAATATCCGGAAATCACCATCAACGAGCTCAATCCCGACGCCGGTTCGGGCGACGAGGTCGAGGCGATCAAGGCCAACAAGGACAATAAGGGCCCGCAGGCGCCCGACGTCATCGACGTCGGCCTGTCCTTCGGCCCGACCGCCAAGGCCGACGGCCTGCTGATGCCCTACAAGGTGTCGACCTGGGACTCGATCCCCGACAGCGCCAAGGATGCCGACGGCGCCTGGTACGGTGATTACTACGGCGTTCTGGCGATGATGGTGAACAAGGATCTGGTCAAGGAATCGCCGAAGGACTGGGCCGATCTGCTGAAGCCGGAATTCGCCAATTCGGTGGCTCTCGCCGGTGATCCGCGCGCTTCGAACCAGGCCATCCAGGCGGTCTATGCCGCTGGCCTTTCGAGTGGCGCCGCGGCTGGCGAAGCCGCGGGCACCGCCGGCCTCGACTTCTTCAAGAAGCTCAATGCCGCCGGCAACTTCGTACCGGTCATCGGCAAGCCGGCGACACTCGCCCAGGGTCAGACCCCGATTCTGATCAACTGGGACTACAACGCGCTCGCCGGCCGTGACACGCTGAAGGGCAACCCGCCGGTCGACGTCGTCGTGCCGAAGACCGGCGTCGTCGCCGGCGTCTACGTGCAGGCGATCAGCGCCTATGCGCCGCATCCGAACGCAGCCAAGCTCTGGATGGAATATCTCTATTCCGACGAAGGCCAGATCGGCTGGCTCAAGGGCTATTGCCACCCGATCCGCTTCAACGATCTCGCCAAGAACGGCAAGATCCCGGCGGACGTGCTGGCCAAGCTGCCGCCGGCGGAAGCCTATGCTTCGGCGGTGTTCCCGACGCTGGACGAGCAGGGCAAGGCCAAGGAAGCCGTCACCAAGAACTGGGACTCCGTTGTCGGTGCCAACGTCAAGTAACAGTTGAAATCCACCGGGCGGCTTCGCGGCCGCCCGGTTCCCCCTCGAAGACGGTAGCCGGCGCATGACCGATCTCTCGCTTTCCAATCACGATGCCGCAGGCAAGACTGCGCCGCCCGCGGAGGCACGCGCATTGCGATTGCCGACGCAATGGCTCGGCGTCGCACCGTTCTTCATCTTCGCCATCATGTTCCTGATTTTGCCCACGCTCTATCTGATGCTGGGCGCGTTCCAGAATGATGCCGGCGAATTCACGCTCGAAAACATCGTCGCTCTGGCGCAGCCGTCGATCGTTGCCGCTTACTGGATATCGATCAAGGTTAGCCTGGCCTCGGCGCTGATCGGTGCTTTCGCGGGCCTGGCCATCGCCATCGCCATCGTGCGCGGCGGGCTGCCGGACTGGATACGCTCGGCGACCCTGACCTTTTCCGGCGTTGCCTCCAATTTCGCCGGCGTGCCGCTGGCCTTCGCCTTCCTCGCCACGCTCGGCCGGCTCGGTCTTGCCACGGTGATCCTGAAC
This sequence comes from Mesorhizobium sp. B2-4-2, assembly GCF_006442845.1. Taxonomy (NCBI): domain Bacteria; kingdom Pseudomonadati; phylum Pseudomonadota; class Alphaproteobacteria; order Hyphomicrobiales; family Phyllobacteriaceae; genus Mesorhizobium; species Mesorhizobium sp. B2-4-2. Next base: position 161,665 of record NZ_VFVM01000002.1, read on the forward strand.
ACCGTGTTCGGCCTCAACATCTATGCCCACGGCTTCAATATCCTGTCCTTCTGGGGCCTGACGCTGACCTATGTCTATTTCCAGATCCCGCTGATGGTGGTCATCATCACGCCGGCGATCGATGGCTTGAAGAAGGAATGGGGTGAAGCTGCCGCCACGCTTGGCGCGACCACCGCGCAATATTGGCGCATCGTGGTCATCCCGGTGATCTGGCCGAGTTTTCTCGGCACCGTGATCCTGCTTTTCGCCAACGCCTTCGGGGCGATCGCCACCGCCTATGCGCTGACCGGCTCGTCGCTCAACATCGTGCCGATCCTGCTCTACGCGCAAATCCGCGGCGACGTGCTGCACAATGCCCATCTCGGCTACGCGATCGCCTTCGGCATGATCGTCATCACCGGCCTGGCCAATGTCTTCTACATCTGGTTCCGGACCCGTTCCGAGAGGTGGCTGAAATGAAGTCGGGCAAATTCTGGGCCTGGGTGGTCTTCATCCTCGGCGCGGCCTATTTCTTCATCCCGCTGATCGCGACGGTGGAATTTTCCATGCGCATGCGGCGCGGCGCCTATTCCTTCGACGCCTACCGGATCGTGCTCGGCGACGCGCGTTTCCAGGCGACCTTCCTGTATTCGGTGGTCGCCGCCATCTTCACCATCATTCTGGGTGTGCTGATCGTGGTGCCGGCGGCCTACTGGATCCGATTGCGGCTGCCGCAGCTCAGGCCGATCGTCGAGTTCATCACGCTTTTGCCGTTGGTCATTCCGGCCATCGTCATCGTCTTCGGCTATATCAGGATGTACGGCTCGAATTCACCCTTGCCGTTCCTCGGGTCCGATATGGGAACCAATGCCTTGCTGGTCATCGGCTATGCGACCTTGGCGCTGCCCTATATGTATCGTGCCGTCGATACGGGGCTCCGAACCATCGACGTGCGGACGTTGACGGAAGCGGCCCAGATCCTCGGAGCCGGCTGGGGCACGATCATCACCCGCGTCATCCTTCCCAATGTGCTGATTGCGGTGTTGTCCGGCGCCTTCCTGACATTCGCCATCGTCATCGGCGAGTTTACGATGGCGAGCTTGCTGAACCGGCCGGCTTTCGGCCCGTATCTGCAGAATGTCGGGGCCAACCGCGCCTATGAGCCGGCGGCCCTTGCCATCATCGCCTTCGTCATCACCTGGGGCTGCATGTCGCTGATCCAGATCCTGTCGCGCTTCGCGCCGAAATCGGCTAATCGTCCGAACTGACCCGAAAGAAAAAGCCATGGCCGAGCCATTCCTCTCCATCCAGCATGTGCGAAAATCCTTCGGCGCCACCACTGTTGTCGAGGATTTCAATCTCGATGTCGAACCGGGCGAGTTCGTCTCATTCCTCGGCCCGTCAGGCTGCGGCAAGACGACGGTGCTGCGCATGGTCGCCGGCTTCGAGGAGCCGTCGGCCGGCAAGATCGTCGTCGGCAGCAAGGACATCACCAGGCTGAAGCCGAACCAGCGCAATGTCGGCATGGTGTTCCAGGCCTATGCACTGTTCCCGAACATGACCGTGGCGCAGAACATCGGCTTCGGACTGAAAGTCGCCGGCATGTCCAGGGCTGATATCGATGCCCGTGTCGCCGAAATGCTGGGCATCATCAAGCTGCCGCAGATGGCCGACCGCTATCCTTATCAGCTCTCGGGCGGCCAGCAGCAGCGTATCGCGCTGGCCCGCGCCATCGCACCGAAGCCGAAGCTCTTGCTGCTCGACGAGCCGCTGTCGGCGCTTGATGCCAAGGTGCGCGTCTCGCTGCGCGAGGAAATCCGCTCGATCCAGAAGAAGCTCGGCATCACCACCATCTTCGTCACCCATGACCAGGAAGAGGCGCTGTCGATCTCCGACCGCATCGCGGTGATGTATGGCGGCAAGGCCGAGCAGGTCGGCACGCCGTTCGAGATCTACAACCGGCCGGCAACCAAGTTCGTCGCCAATTTCGTCGGCACGCTGAATGTGCTGGAAGGCACCGTCACCGACGCGGCGTCGGGCAAGGTCCGTGTCAACACCGAGGAAGTCTCGCTCAAGGGTAGGCTCAACGGCTCGAAGTCCGGCGATACGCTGTCATTGGCGCTGCGGCCGGAAGCCATTTCGCTCGGCCGCCAGCCCGGCCGCGATTCAAGCCTGTCCGGCGAGATTTCCGAAGTGCACTTTCTCGGCTCGGTGATCCGGGTCCGGGTCGGCATCGGCGGCAACACCGTTTCGCTCGACACGTTCAACAGTTCGACGACGCCACCGCCGGCCGTCGGTGAGAAGGCGGAGATTTCCTTCTCGTCGGGCGACCTGCTGGTGCTGCACTGACGCGGCCGAAGCGCCCTGCCGATCCGGCCACCGGTCCAGTTGCCGGACGATGCACTCCTATTGGACAATCAACAGCATCCTGCCGCTTTGCCACTGCCAAGAGCTCCGCTTCGCCGCTACGATGAGCCATGGCGCTATTTGAGTTCACCCTTGTCCTCCTGCTGATCGCCGTTGCGCTGACGGCGCTGTCGCGGCGCCTGCAGGTTCCTTACCCCGCCTTGCTGGCGCTGGCGGGCGCCGGCCTTGGCTTCCTGCCCGGCGCGCCGACGATCGAGATCGATCCGGAACTGGCGCTTGCGCTGTTCATTGCGCCGGTGCTGCTCGACGCGGCCTACGACACATCGCTGCGCGATCTTAACCGCTACAGGCTGCCGCTTGTGCTGCTGGCGCTTGGCGCGGTCGTTTTCACGACCGCCGTCGTGGCACTGGTCGGCTGGAAAATGGCCGGCCTGCCGATCGCTGCCGCCATAGCCCTTGGCGCCATCGTGGCGCCGCCGGACGCGGTTGCCGCGAGCGCCGTGCTCGGGCAGTTCAAAGTGCCGCACCGCATCACGGCCATCCTTCAGGGCGAAAGCCTGCTCAATGACGCCACCGCGCTTTTGATCTATCGCATCGCGATCACCGCCGCCGCCGGTCCCGTTCTTTTGGGCAGCGCCGTTCCGATGGTCCTGCTGTCGACCATCGGCAGCCTGGCCGCGGGCTATCTTCTCGGCCGCCTATCCCAGGCGATGCTTGGACGTATCGAAGATGCGGCGAGCGGCACCGTCGTGCAGTTCGCCGGGACGTTCGGCGTCTGGATCCTGGCTGACAGGCTGGGGCTCTCGGCCATCATCACCATCGTCGTCTATGCCATGACCATCGCGCGCACCGCACCGCGGCGCATGTCGGCCAGAAAGCGCGTCAGCTCCTATTCCGTCTGGGAGACGGCGGTGTTCGTGCTTAACGTGCTGGCTTTCGTGCTGATGGGCCTGCAGGCGCGGCTGATCGTCGGTCGCCTGGCCGAGCAGGGACAGTCCGAGGCATTCCTGTTTGCAGGGACGATCCTGGCGGTCGTCATCGTTTCCCGCCTTGCCTGGGTGCTGGGCTGCGGCGCCGTGATCCGATGGCTTGCCCGCTTCGGCAATGCGGAGCAGCGGCAAGAGGTGCCGTCGTTTCGCGGCGGGGTGCTGATCGGCTGGTGCGGCATGCGCGGCCTGGTGACGCTGGCGGCTGCCTTCGCATTGCCGGCGGACTTCCCCGGCCGCGATCCGATCGTGCTCACCGCCTTTTGCGTGGTGCTGGGCACGCTTGTCCTGCAAGGCATGAGCCTGAAGCCGTTGCTGCGCCTGCTTCGTCTCGAACCGGACGAGACCATAGACCGCGAGGTCGCGCAGGCCCGTGTCGCCATCATGCAGGCGGCCCTCGACATATTGAGCGGCAAGACCTCGACCGCGGCGGCGGCGGTGCGCGAGCAGTATGCCGCACAGCGCAAGGTCGCCAAGAACCCCGACGACGCCCAGGCAGCAACCGAGTACGACCGGCTGCGGCTCTATGCCATCAAGCGCCAGCGCGACGCGCTGGAAGAACTTCGCCGCAACGGGACGATCGGTGACGAGGCCTATCACCGGCTGGAGGAAGAAATCGACTGGTCGGAGCTGGCGGCTTCCCCGGCGGGACGGTTCCAGCCGCTGACGACCTAGGCGAGGCGAGGGGCTTTTGCGTCGTGGCCCAGCCGGGCCGCCGCGGCGGTCCATTGCAAGGTCGCCGTCGAAACGGTACTGCCGTCACCAAACTGAGCCGGATGAGCAATGAAGCTGGTCAGCTACAATATCCAATACGGGTTCGGCAGCGACGGCCTCTACGATCCGGCGCGCGCCGCGCGCATTGTTGCCGGCGCCGATGTCATCGCCTTGCAGGAGGTCGAGCGGCACTGGCAGCGCAGCAATTTCGACGACCAGCCAGAGCTGCTTTCGCGGCTGCTGCCGGACTATCACTGGGTCTACGGCCCGGCCTTCGACATGGACGCCAGCGAACAGCGCGACGGCCGCATCGTCAACCGGCGCCGGCAGTTCGGCACCATGGTGCTGTCGAAGCTGCCGATCGTCTGGTCGCGGCTGCATGCGCTGCCGATGCGCCGCACACTGCGGCCGCTCAACACCCGCAACGCGGCGCTCGAATGCATGATCCGCACGCCGGCGGGTCCGGTGCGGGTGCTTTCATTGCATCTCGCCCATGTCGCGGCTGAAGAACGGCTCGAGCAGATCGACTATCTGCTTGCCGAGCATCGCCGGGCGCCCTCCGATGGGGGGCCGTGGAGCGGCGCCGACGACGAGCCGGCGCGCAATTGGAGCAATGGCGAGCCAGAGCCGGAGAACCCGCTGGCGGCGATCTGGATGGGCGATTTCAACATGGAGCCGGGCAGCGCCGAATACCGCCGCATCGTCGGCGGCACGCCCTATCATCGCGGTGCCGCCTATCTGGATGGGTTCGTCGATGCCGCTGCCGTGGCGATTGAACCGGCGGATGACTTCCACACGCATGAGAAGATCATCGACGGCAGGCTGGCAAAGCGCCGGCTCGATCATTGCTTCGTCGGCGGCCTGTTTGCCGGTCGTGTGCGCTCGGTCAGCTCGGACATTGGCGAAGTGGCTTCCGATCATTTTCCGGTCAGGATCGACATCGATCTCGAAACGCCCGCCGGCCCCGGAGGCGGATGAGGCCCAAATGACGCTTTTCGTCTTCTTCGCGGTGCTTGCGGCGGCCGCCATGCACGCGATCTGGAATGCGCTGGTCAAGGTCCATCTCGACCGCTTCCTGTCGATCACCCTGATGACGCTTGGCATGGGATTTGCCGCGCTTTTCGCACTTCCCTTCGTCGAGGTGCCGAGGGCGGAAGTCTGGCTCTATATCATTGCCTCCGTCGTCTTCCACATGGGCTACCGGACCTTCCTGATCGGCGCTTACCAGGCCGGCGACTTCGCCCAGACCTATCCTCTGGCGCGCGGCACCGCGCCCTTGCTGGCGGCGCTTGGCGGTATGTTCGTGGTCGCCGAAGTGCCGGCGCCGCTCGCCATTCTGGGTATTCTTTTGCTGTCGGCCGGCACGCTGGTGATGTCGTTTCGCGGCGGCGCGCATCTGGAACGATTGAACCTGCGCGCGGTCGGCTTTGCGCTGGGGACCTCGATCTTCATCGCCAGCTACACACTGTCCGACGGCAGCGGGGCGCGGCTGGCGGCCACGGCGCAGAGCTATGCCGCCTGGCTGTTCGTGTGCGATGCGCTTGGAGCGCTGGTGCTGTGCCTGATCTTCCGTGGACCGCGGGCCTTGCCGGTGCTGGCGCGGGACTGGAAAGCGGGGCTGTTCACCGGCGTGCTGAGCGGCGCTGCCTACTGGATCGTCATGTGGGCGATGACCAAGGCGCCGATCGCCTCGGTGGCATCGCTGCGCGAGACCTCCATCCTGTTCGCCATGGTGATCTCGGTGTTCGCGCTCGGCGAGAAGATGACAGGCTGGCGCGGCGCCGCCGCGCTCAGCATCGTCGCCGGCGTCGTGGCGCTCAGACTCGGCTGACGTCGTGGTCCAGCACGGTCATCACCTGGCCGCGCCGTTCCGGACTGAAGCGGATGACGATGATGATGCAGACGGCGACCACGCCGGCGAATAGCGCCAACGCGTAGCCATAGCTGCCTCCGGGAGCCTCGGCTATGCCCGCCTGATAGGGACCGCCATAGGAGGCTGCGAGATTGCCGGCCTGGTAGATGAAGCCGGGCAGGGTCGCGCGCACCGCGCCGGGCGAGAGCTCGTTGAGGTGCACCGGAATGACGCCCCAGGCGCCCTGGACCGCGACCTGCATGACGAAGGCGCCGATGGCCAGCATGAAGGGCGTCGAGCTGTAGGCCCATAGCGGGATGGACGGCAAGGCAATCAGGCAGGCGAGCGTGATCGCATTGACGCGGCCGATCTTCTCGGACAGCGCGCCGAACGCCAGACCGCCGACGATGGCGCCAATGTTGGCGACGATGGTGATCCAGCTCACCGTGTGCGGGTCGAAACCATGCTGCTTCTTCAGGAATGTCGGGTAGAGATCCTGCGTGCCGTGGCTGAAGAAGTTGAAGAACATCATCAGCACGACCGCATAGAGGGCGACGCCCCAGTGCTTTTGCAGTGTCTCCAGCATGCCGGGCCTTGCGGTCTTCCGCGCCTCGACGAAGGCCGGCGATTCCGGAACATGTGAGCGGATGAAAAGGACGATCAGGGCCGGGATGAAACTGAGCAGGAACATGGCGCGCCAGCCGATCGTGTAGCCGCCGATCGTCTGGTGATAGAGCAGGCCATAGACGACCGCCGCTAGGAGGTAGCCGGCCGGATAGCCGCATTGCAGGATGCCCGAGACCATGCCGCGGGCGCTGGGCGGGATGGATTCCATGGCAAGCGAGGAGCCAAGTCCCCATTCGCCGCCCATGGCGATGCCGAACAGTGCGCGCAGCGCCAGGAATATGCCGAGATTGGGCGAGAAGGCGGCCAAAGCGCCGATCACGGAATAACTGACGATGTTGAGCATCAGGATGGGCTTGCGCCCGAATTTGTCTGCCAACGTGCCGAAGAAGAACGCGCCAATGAAGCGCGTCGCAAGGGTCAGGAAAAGCGCCTTTGACACCGCCGGGACGTCGGTCTGGAATTCAGACGCAATGTCGGTGAGCAGGAATGTCAGAAGGAAGAAATCGAAAGCGTCGAGCGTCCAGCCCAGGAATGAGGCAAGGACGGTTTTCTTCTGCTGCGAATTGAGCTTCAAGGCGTTCCTCCTGATGTCGAGGAACGTTATCGCGTCGAGGCGGACAATCGTCAGTCACTTTTCAGAGAACTTGGTCACGTTTGCGTAGGGGGTCACCGAGTCCACAGCCGCATTCATTGGACACCCGCCGGCCGAAGCCGACGGGCTATCAGCCCAGCAGGTGGTTCCAACTGACGCGAGGCACCTGGAGGCCAAGGTTGCGAGTCGAGACATCAGTGGCAATGCGGTCAGCAACCTTCCGTCGTCGTTTCCATCTGGCCAGGGCCGCGGACTTGGCGCTGGTATCCTGCTGACCGGGAGCTGACTCCTTGGCGCTGCCTGTCTGTTGGCCCGGTGCGCAATCCTTAGCGGAGTTGGTCGACTTGGTCGTGGTCGAGTCCGTGTTCTGATCCGTCGGCATCGTTGTCGTCGTGGAGGAGGAGCCGCTCGACGTCGTATTGGTCGATTGCGCCAGGGCAAGGCCGCCGGAAAGAATCATTACGGCGGAAGCGAGAAGAAGTCGTTTCATCATTCACTCCTGGTGAGTATCCCTTCGGCCGCATAACAAGGGAGTCGGCGAACGCTTCCGTGGAGTATCTGGCGCCGTCGCCGTGGCATCAGCGTGCCGGTTGTGGTGCGTCGATGACGACATACGGCCCGGCCCGGAACAAAGAAAAGCGCCGTTAGTTTCACCCGCAGGGCACTCAAACAGAAGGACGAGCATGATGAAAATGGCTTTGGTAATCGCGCTTGCGGTGTCGTTTTCTGCGGGCTCTGCAATCGCGGCATGTCCGGACAAGTCGGCTGCCAACACGGGCGCCGACACCCAACAGACTGCCGGTATTTCGAAAGATGGTACCCACGCGCCCTTGGAAACTCCGAAGGCCAAGGATAGTGCCGGCAAACCGGCCGCCAAGGATGGCAGCACAATGCCGTTGGCGGGGGCGGAAGGCGGCGGTGACAAGAATCTCGCAACATCGCAGCAGGATATCGAGGCGCAGCAGCATGGCGGCAAGACCGCGGCGGCAAAGGCCGACGACAGCTGCAATGACTGACGACGGAACAGGGCCGGAGCGGTTGTTGGCTCCGGCCTTTTCATCAAGTCTACAGAAGAGCCGGCCGGACGGAGCCAGCGGGGCCTCGACGGACCGCGAGTGTTTGCCTTCGGCAGGTAGAGCTATGCCTTGGACGAGGCGGCCTCAGAGTTCCGCGTCGTTCGATGGCCGAAGGGGAAGAGGGAGCCAAACGAAGAGCACTCCTCCGCGGCCAGGGCTATGATCATTTCATCGATTCTCTCAACCGTTTCTCTGCTCACGTGATCATCGCCATGAAGGCACTGACGCGCGCGCTTCAGGTGTCGTCGTGCGGCCTCGAAATCGCTGCCCATCCGTTCCTCCCGCTTAGAGAGACTCCAGATTTGAACAGTTCACTCCTTTAAGAAAGTCACCCGAAAGAGCGATTCGGTCGGCAATTGGAGGTAGATGCCCAAAACGCAGAAACCCCGCCCCGCGAGCGCAAACGGGGCTATTGAGCCGACGGAGGGCGGAGGGAAGCGTGCCGGCTAACTTCTCACGGCGCTGGTTGTTCCGTTCGGCTTTTTTCTTGACCCCGCCATATCGGGCGTAACACACAAGCTGTCACGGATCGGCCGCATCGGAATACTCAAGGGCACCATTCAGGAGCTCAGTGGGCGTTTTGTGCCGTTCTGTGCCAATCGGCACAAGAGACTAAGTCTTTGAAAGGATGGTGGGCGTGACAGGGATTGAACCTGTGACCCCTGCAATGTCAATGCAGTGCTCTCCCGCTGAGCTACACGCCCATCCGAAGCCGCGCATACACCATTTTTGATCCGGCGCGTCAATAGCAGGAAAGGGGAAAGAAGGCTCCGTTTTGCCGCACCGGCCGATAGTCGCCGATGCCTTGGGCAAAAACGGCTCAGGCCGCCTGCAGCATCTTCTCGACCTCGTTGACGAGGTCGCGCAGATGGAACGGCTTCGACAGCACCTTGGCGTCTTTCGGCGCCTTGGAATCCGGGTTCAGCGCAACGGCGGCGAAACCGGTGATGAACATGACCTTGAGGTCGGGATCGATCTCGGTGGCGCGGCGGGCCAGCTCGATGCCGTCCATCTCCGGCATGACGATATCGGTCAAAAGCAGCGAGAACGGTTCCTCGCGCAGCCGCTCATAGGCACTGGCGCCGTTGTCGAAGTCGCTGACCTGGTAACCGGCGCGCTCCAGCGCCTTGACGAGGAAGCGACGCATATCGTCGTCGTCTTCCGCCAGAAGAATGCGTGCCATGATATCCCGTCCGAATCACCCGCCCGAACTCTGCCGAAAAGCAGGGCCGTTAACCATCCTGTATATGAGGAGGCGAGGGTAAACATCAAGTGAACGAGGCGCAGCATAATCCGCATTCGGAAAGGCGGTGCCGGCGCTGAAATGCTGGACATGCGGCCCTCAAGGTGGCACTTTCATCCTATGATGCATTGGTGTTTTCGGGTTCGTTCAAATTGAAGACGGCAGCCGAGGATTTTTCGGTCGTTCCCCCCTTCGAAATCCGGTCGGGCGCCGAGCAGCGCGTCCCCTTCCTCTTCAACTCACCCCACAGCGGGCGACATTATCCGGAGCGCTTCCTCGCCATGGCGAGGCTGGACCGCAACGCCATTCGCCGGTCCGAGGACTGCTATGTCGACGAGCTGTTCGGCGGCGCGGTGGCGCTTGGCGCGCCGATGCTCGCGGCAAATTTCCCGCGTGCCTATCTCGACGTCAACCGCGAGCCGTGGGAACTCGATCCGCGCATGTTCGCCGAGCCGGTGCCGTCCTTCTGCAACATCCGTTCCGCGCGCGTGGCCGGCGGGCTCGGCACCGTTCCGAAGCTGGTCGGTGAAGGCCTCGACATCTACTCCGGCCGCCTTCCGCTGGCCGAAGCGGTCGCCCGCATCGAGGCGGTCTACAAACCCTATCATGAGACGCTGAAACGGCTGTTGACGCGAACCCACGCGCGTTTCGGCTTTGCCGTGCTGATCGACTGTCACTCGATGCCGGCGAGCATCCGCGTCGGCGACAACGGCCTGCGGCCCGATTTCATCATCGGTGACCGCTTCGGCATCTCGGCCACCGCGGCATTGACCGAGACCGCAATCGGCCTGCTCAACGCCATGGGCTATACCGTCGCCCACAACAAGCCCTATGCCGGCGGCTTCATCACCGAACACTACGGTCGCCCGGCGCGCCATCTCCATGCGCTGCAGATCGAGGTCAATCGCGGGCTCTATATGAATGAGCGGACATTCGAGAAAGCGGCGGGCTTCGATGCGCTGGCCGACGACCTGGCGCGATTTTCGGCCGACCTGATGGCCATGCCCGACCACCATTTCATGGATCTGCCGCTGGCCGCGGAGTGAACAGAGCCCGGTTTCATTGATGGCGCCATCCACAACCGCCGCATAGTTCTGGGCGACATGGATCGGGATTGGCGGGGATTGGAACTGGCGGCGAAAAAAAGACCGCATCGTTCGCACGATACGGTCGAAGTCTAGGGAGGAAACGCCCAAGGAGGGCATGGACAGGAAACCCTGTCCGAGATCAAGGGTATGGTGCGCTGCACAAATGTCAAGCGACCTACCGGCTTTTTTAATTCAGAGTGATGTGGAAATTGCGCTTCGGTGGCGCCGGCGTGTTATTCTGGCAACAGTCGGCGCGGCGAAAAATCCTGGAACACCCTTGTCTTGGCGCGGAACTGGCGGCACACGTGGGCTCGGCCATGCTGCAATGCGGGAGAATCAGTTGGACATCAGCATCGATTTCATGCGCCGCATCGCGCAAGCGGCGGCGGCGGAAACCTTGCCGCGCTTCCGCAGCCAGGGCGCGGTCGCCAACAAGGAAAAGGGCAGCTTCGATCCGGTCACCGAAGCCGATCGCGAAGCCGAGCGCGCCATCCGGGCGCTGATATCGGCGCAATATCCGGACCATGGCATTCTCGGCGAGGAACACGGAAGCGAGAATATTTCCAGCAGGCATGTCTGGGTAATCGATCCGATCGACGGCACGCGCGCTTTCATCTCCGGCCTGCCGGTGTGGGGGACGCTGGTCGGATTGACGGTGGAGGGCGATGCCGTTGCCGGATTGATGTCGCAGCCCTTCACCGGCGAGCTCTTCTACGCCAACGCCTCCGGCTCCCATTATGAGGGGCCGGGCGGGCCGCGCAAACTGGTCACACGCAAGACGACGAGCCTTGCTGAAGCAACGCTGTTCACCACGACGCCGGCGCTGTTCCAGGGCGAGGCACGCCTGCGCTACGACCAGTTCGAGAAGCAGGTACAACTCGCTCGCTATGGCACCGACTGCTACGCCTTCGCCATGGTCGCCGCGGGAAGCGTCGACATCGTCGCCGATCCCGGACTGAAGCCCTATGACATCGTGGCGCTGATCCCCATCATCGAGAAGGCGGGCGGCGTGGTCACTACCTTCGACGGCGGGCCGGCCGAGAATGGCGGCGACATATTGGCGGCGGCGACGCCCGAACTCCATGCGGCGGCGATGGCGGCCCTGCGCGGCTGAGCATCCGTTTCGCCGCGATGCGCTTTAGGCGTCCGAGAGACGCAGGCCCCATAGAATGAGCGCGAAAGCGATGAGGCCGGTCGGCGCGGACGAATAGGCGATGGCTTTGATCGCGTACTCCTGAAAGGCGCTTCCATGCGCGGCTCCTGCCGCCAGCGGCATCGTCTCGTTGCCGGCTCCCCAGAGGCTGGCCATCACATAGGCTGCCAGGATGGCCAAGGCTGAATAGATCAGGAACCAGAACGCAATCCGCGACATCGCGACGCCGAGATTGAGCCTGGACCAGACGAGACCCAAAACCAGCAGCAGGACGCCTTGCAAGGCACCGAGCGTGTGAACCGACAATCCGAGCCGCGGTGCGGCGAGGTATGGGATGGCGAACCCTTCGACTGACGAAAACAGCAGGAGGGCGATGCCGAGCTGCAGCAGGCGATGCCCCTGGCGTGGCAGCGTGTCCGATGCGTTCATGGCCGCTCCTCCCGATCCGTCGACTGACCTCTGCGGACGGTAACTAGCGCTCGGGCCCCGAACGGGAACTGGCGTCAAGTTGCCTCCGGTTGAGCAGGAGGCAGGCGTAGCCGTTAGAATTGCCGAGGCGTCGGCGCGATCATCGTCCGACATTGATCGCGCAAGACGCGGGCGCTGGGAACGGGCGTTGTCAGCGGATAGCGAGCGACCTGGGGACCAACCGGATCATGGAGTTTTCGCCAAGCATGAGCCGGAACCGGCGCCGGCTCGGCAATACGCGCCCTCAGGCCGTCGGGTCGTCGCTGCCGGGAATGAAAGCGTCGAAGGCGGCGAGGAATTGCTCGCGGTAGATGTCGGCCTCCTGCAGGATCTCGTGACGCGCGCCGTCGATCATGAGCAGCGAGCCGAGGCGCAGACGCCTGGCATAGGCTTCCACGGCCTTGGTCGAGACGACCTGGTCGGCACCGGCGGCGATGACCAGCAGGGGGACCCGGATGCGGGCCATGAATTCGGGATCGCTTACCACTTCCGCGGCTTCGGCAGCCGCTCTCAGCCAGCGGATCGTCGGGCCGCCAAGCGCCAGTTGCGGGTGATCCTCGTAGATCCTGGTGTTGCGCCGGTAACGTTCCGGATCCGTCGTTACCTTGTTGGTGTCGAAGGGAGCGGTAACCTTCGGCCGTGGGCCCCAGGCGGCGTAAAGCCGGCCAAGGCCCAGGGCACAAAACAGCGAACAGACGCGGCGGACCGTCCGGATCGAGACGGGCAGGTCGGGCAAGGTGAAGAACGGCGCGATCAGCACCATGCGCCGCACGCGGTTGACCATGGAGGGCGAAGCAAGCAGCGTGATCACGGCGCCGGCCGAATGGGCAAGGATGTAGTACGGCCCGCGGCAGTCCGGCAGCACGATCTCCTCGAAGAACTGTTCAAGGTCGGCCGTGTGGTCGCGGAAGGACCTGATATAGCCGCGCTGGCGATCACGGATCAGCCGGTCGGAGCCGCCTTGGCCGCGCCAGTCCAGCGTGGCGACGCCAAAACCGCGCGCCGCAAGGTCGCGGATGGTTTCGAAATATTTCTCGATGCACTCGTTGCGGCCGGACAGCAGCACCACGGTGCCCTTCATCGGGCGGGCGACCGCGGCGAACAGGCCATAGCGTATCTTCTTGCCGTCGCGTGCCGTAAAAAAGCCGCCGGTGGCGTTTTCCGGTCGCGGGTTGCCCTCAGTTTCATGAAAAAGGGGAGTTTCGTGAAAAGGGAGATCCGTCATTCGGCGCTTCGTGCTCGGCGTCTCGCATGCCTGCCTGTCGTGGCCGGCCTCGCCAAGGTTGATAGCCGTCCATGGGCCAAAAGCAAAGGAATTCCGGGAGCGTCGGATCGGCAACAGGGAAGGCCGGAAGCCGCTATGAGCGCGCTTCCGGCCCCTGTCGATCCGGGAGGAAGGGACGTTGCACCCGGTTCGGCCTCGTCGCGGCGCCCGGTCCATCCAAATCCGGCGCCGCTTGTCCTTGATGTCGAAAGCAGTCTAGCGGCGGCTGTCTGAACGCGCGCAAAAGCGCCGGTTCATCTGCCGTTCATCCTCGATTTTTGCCGGGAGGCAAAATCTTGAAATGGCTTTGCCCGCTCCCCAAATGTGGGTTGCGGCCGCCAATGTCGGGGCCGCTGGTCAAACCGGAACGCCGCTCACGGGTTTCGCACCGGCCAAACGCAAGCCTTGTTGCTCAACAGGAGAACACACCATGCGTCACGTTGATTTTTCCCCGCTCTATCGCTCGACCGTCGGCTTCGACCGTCTCTTCACCATGCTTGATTCCCTTGCGCAGCCCGATGGCGCGCAGACCTATCCGCCCTACAACATCGAGCGCACCGGTGAGGATGCCTACCGCATCTCGATGGCTGTCGCCGGCTTCTCGGACGAGGAGATCTCGATCGAGGCCCACCGCAATGTGCTGACCGTGAAAGGCGAGCGCAAGGATGAGGGCACCGGCGAGGGTTCCGAACTGCTCTATCGCGGCATTGCCTCCAGGGCCTTCGAGCGCCGCTTCCAGCTTGCCGACCACGTCGAGGTCGTGGGCGCCACGCTGAAGAACGGCCTGCTCTTTGTCGACCTGAAGCGCAACATCCCCGAGGAACTGAAGCCGCGCAAGATCGCGATCACTTCGGCTCCGGCCAAGGCCAAGCAGATCGAGGCCAAGACCGCTGCGTAATCCCTAAGTCTCCTCCCGAGACGGAAGCGGCGCCGAAAGGCGCCGCTTCTTTTTTATTTGCCGGGAACAGCAATTACCCGGCGATCAACTGGCCAAAGCGGTCGACTTCCTCTGACGTCGTCGCAAAACTGGTGACGAAGCGATAGAGCAATTCGTCCTCGCCGATATGGCCTTCGAAGCCATGCGGCTTGTGCCAGTCGTAGAAAACAGCACCCGCCGCCTGCAGCCTGTCCGCTTCAGCCTTTTTCATCACCGCGAAAACCTCGTTCGCTTGCGGCAGCCAAGCCAGTTTCGCCGTCTGGGAATCCTCGATCGCCGCGGCAAGGCGGGCAGCCATGGCATTGGCGTGCCTGGCGGTGTCGAGCCACAGGCCGTCGCGGAAATAAGCCTCGAACTGTGCCGCGATAAAGCGCGATTTGGAAAACAGCTGGGCGGCGCGCTTGCGCAGGAAGGCCAATTCCCGGGCACGCTCGAGATCGAACAGCACGATCGCCTCGGCGCACCAGCAGCCGTTCTTGGTGCCGCCGAAAGACAGTATGTCGACGCCACTTTTCCAGGTCATTTCGGCGGGCGTCGTGTCGAGCGCGACCAGTGCATTGGCAAAGCGGGCGCCGTCCATATGCAATGGCACGGAATGTTGCCGCGCGATGGCCGAGATCGCGGCGATGTCATGCAGGCCGTAGACCGTGCCGACCTCCGTCGACTGGGTGATCGAGACCGCCATCGGCCGGCCCCAATGGACCACCTCGCCGGCGAAACGGCCGATCGCCGTTTCCAGATTGTGCGGATCGATCCGGCCCAGCGCGCCATCGACGGCATGCAGCCGCGAGCCGCCGGAGAAATATTCCGGTGCGCCGCACTCATCTTCGATGACATGCGATTCGCGATGAGCGAAGGAAATGCCGCCGGGCTTGTTGTAGGCGGTCAGCGCCAGCGAATTGGCGGCGGTGCCGGTGGCCACGAAGAACACCGCAACCTCGCGTTCGAAGATTTCGCTGAAGCGCTGGCAGACGGCCTGGTCGAGCGCGCCATCGCCATAGGCAGTGGAAAAGCCGCCGGCGTGGGCCGAGAGGCCGGAGGCGATGTTGGGGTGGGCGCCTGCCCAATTGTCGGAAGCGAAGAACATGCATCTGCCTGTGCTGGGAAAATCGCTGCAACCTTGACCGGTTTCATGGCTGGCTCGCAAGGGCCAGACGCCAGAAAACGGGTAAAGCCAGCGAGCTGCCGAAAACCGGCAGGGACGGAAGCTTGCGTTTAGCGGGTATTTCACGAAGCTTTGTGTCGCGGAACGCCGAAGTTTTTTGTGAATCGGTCTTGTATGCGCCCGGCTTTTCTGCCATAAAAATTTAGGACAGTAGTGCTGTCTTATTTTGTCGCGCAAAACAGGCTGGATTGGCGTATTCTAAGCCTCTCCGGCTTTTGCCGCGAGCGACAGGTGGACGGCCGTGCTCTGGCCTGTACGATACCGGATGCGAACCGCGCGGCGAGCCGCATGGTTCGGCAAGGATTTCGCAAGACGTGCCGTAAGGATGAAGGGGAAGCAATGCGCTTCCCGAGGCAAACCAGCGCCCGCAAGGACGCGGAATGGAGGACAGGACGATGACGGAATTGACGCACGCTGCGACGAACGGCAAGGCCGCGCAGACGAAAGCGGCAGCCGTCAAAACCCTGGCCAATACCCGCCGCACCGGTTTGACCGCCCAGGGCCTTTACGATCCGCGCAACGAGCACGATGCCTGCGGTGTCGGCTTCATCGTCAACATGAAGGGCGCGAAGTCGCACACGATCGTCGAGGACGGGCTTTCCATGCTCGAAAACCTGACGCATCGCGGCGCCGTCGGCGCCGATCCGCTGATGGGCGACGGCGCGGGCGTGCTGGTGCAGATTCCCGACGGCTTCTTCCGCGAGGAGATGGCCGCGCAGGGCGTCGAGCTGCCGCCGGCGGGGCAGTATGGCGTCGGCCATTGGTTCATGCCGCAGGATGCCGCGCTGCGCGCCCATGTCGAGGACATCATTGCCGAATCGGCGCAGTCCGAGGGGCTGCCGCTGCTCGGCTTCCGTGACGTGCCGGTCGACAATTCGTCGCTCTCCAAGGCCCCGGATATCGTGGCATCCGAGCCGTTCCACCGGCAGGTCTTCATCGGACGCACGGCCGACATTCCCGACGACGAGGAGTACGAGGCCAGGCTCTATCTGCTGCGCAAGGTCATATCGGGCCGCATCTACGCCGAGAACGACAACAAGGACATCGGCGCCTACTGCGTGTCGCTGTCGGCGCGCACCATCGTCTACAAGGGCATGTTCCTGGCCTATCAGGTCGGAGCCTATTACAAGGACCTGTCCGATCCGCGCTTCGAAACGGCGCTGATCCTGGTCCACCAGCGCTTCTCCACCAACACCTTCCCCTCGTGGAAGCTGGCGCATCCCTATCGCATGGTCGCGCACAATGGCGAGATCAACACCGTGCGCGGCAACAACAACTGGATGGCGGCGCGCCAGGCGTCGGTGGATTCGGAGCTGTTCGGCAACAACATCTCCAAGCTCTGGCCGATCTCCTATGAGGGCCAGTCCGACACCGCATGTTTCGACAATGCGCTCGAGTTCCTGTTCCAGGGCGGATACAGCCTCAGCCACGCCATGATGATGCTGATCCCGGAAGCCTGGGCCGGCAACAAGCTCATGGACGCCGACCGCAAGGCCTTCTACGAATACCACGCGGCGCTGATGGAGCCGTGGGACGGGCCCGCCGCGGTCGCCTTCACCGACGGGCGCCAGATCGGCGCCACGCTCGACCGCAACGGCTTGCGGCCAGCGCGCTACATCGTCACCGACGACGACCGGGTCATCATGGCGTCGGAGGCCGGCGCGCTGCCTGTGCCGGAGGAAAAGATCGTCCAGAAGTGGCGGCTGCAGCCCGGCCGCATGCTCTTGATCGATCTTGCCAAGGGCCGCATCGTTTCCGACGAGGAGATCAAGTCGGAGATCGCCACCAGGCATCCCTACAAGACCTGGCTCGCCAATACGCAGCTCATCCTGGAGGACCTGAAGCCGGTCGAGCCGCGCGCGCTGCGCAAGGATGTCAGCCTGCTCGACCGCCAGCAGGCGTTCGGCTACACCCAGGAAGACACCAAGCTCTTGATGTCGCCGATGGCCACCACAGGCCAGGAAGCCGTCGGTTCGATGGGCACCGACACGCCGATCTCGGCAATGTCGGACAGATCGAAGCTGCTCTACACCTATTTTAAGCAGAACTTCGCCCAGGTCACCAATCCGCCGATCGATCCGATCCGCGAGGAACTGGTGATGAGCCTGGTGTCCTTCATCGGCCCGCGGCCCAACATTTTCGACCTGGTCGGCAGTTCGCGCCGCAAGCGGCTGGAAGTGCGCCAGCCGATCCTGACCAATGGCGATCTCGAAAAGATCCGCTCCATCGGCCACACCGAGGATCGGTTCGACACCAAGACGATCGACATCACCTATGCCTCGATCGAGGGCGCGGCCGGCATGCAGGGCGCCATCGATCGGCTGTGCGAGCGGGCGGAAGCGGCGGTCGCCGGCGGCTACAACATCATCATCCTGTCCGACCGCCAGCTCGGGCCGGACCGCATCGCCATTCCCGCGCTTCTGGCCACGGCCGCGGTGCATCATCATCTGATCCGCAAGGGGCTGCGTACTTCGGTCGGGCTCGTCGTGGAATCCGGCGAGCCGCGCGAAGTGCATCATTTCTGCTGCCTCGCCGGTTACGGCGCCGAAGCGATCAATCCCTATCTCGCCTTCGACACGCTGCTCGACATGCACAAGCGCGGCGAATTGCCGGAAGAGGTCGACGCCTACGAAGTCGTGTCGCGCTACATCAAGTCGATCGGCAAGGGCATCCTCAAGGTGATGTCGAAGATGGGCATCTCGACCTACCAGTCCTATTGCGGCGCGCAGATCTTCGACGCGATCGGGCTGAAGACCGATTTCGTGGAGAAGTATTTCACCGGCACCGCCACGCTGATCGAAGGCGTCGGGCTGGACGAGATCGCTGAGGAGACGTTCAGGCGTCATACGGATGGTTTCGGCAACGATCCGGTGCTGCGCAACAGCCTGGATGTCGGCGGCGAATACCTGTTCCGCATGCGCGGCGAGGCGCATATGTGGTCGCCCGACGCGGTCGCCACCTTGCAGCATGCCGTGCGTCAGGGGTCTTGGGAGACCTTCAAGGAGTATTCCGCGCAGATCGACAGCGAGACGGCGCGCGCGCAGACCATTCGTGGCCTGTTCAAGATCAGGCTGGCGGAAGATACCGGCCGCAAGAAGGTCCGTCTCGACGACGTCATGCCGGCGGCCGAGATCGTCAAGCGTTTCTCGACCGGCGCGATGTCGTTCGGCTCGATCTCCAGGGAAGCGCATACGACGCTGGCGCGCGCCATGAACGCCATCGGCGGCAAGTCGAACACTGGCGAGGGCGGCGAAGAGGCAGACCGCTATCTGCCGCTGCCCGGCGGCGGCAAGAACCCCGAACGTTCGGCGATCAAGCAGATCGCTTCCGGACGGTTCGGCGTGACGGCCGAATATCTCGTCAACTCCGACGTCATGCAGATCAAGGTGGCGCAAGGCGCCAAGCCCGGCGAGGGCGGCCAGTTGCCCGGCCACAAGGTCGACGCCACCATCGCCAAGGTCCGGCACTCGACGCCCGGCGTCGGCCTGATCTCGCCGCCGCCGCATCACGACATCTATTCGATCGAGGATCTGGCGCAGCTGATCTACGATCTGAAGAACGTCAACCCGGCGGCCGACATTTCGGTCAAGCTGGTGTCGGAGGTCGGGGTCGGCACGGTCGCGGCGGGCGTCGCCAAGGCGCGCGCCGACCACATCACCATCTCGGGCTACGATGGCGGCACGGGTGCCTCGCCGCTGACGTCGCTCAAGCATGCCGGCAGCCCGTGGGAGATGGGCCTTGCCGAGACGCACCAGACCCTGGTGCTCAACGGTCTCAGGTCGCGCGTGGCGCTGCAGGTCGATGGCGGATTGCGCACAGGCCGCGACGTCATCATTGGCGCGCTGCTCGGCGCCGACGAGTTCGGCTTCTCGACCGCGCCGCTGATCGCGGCCGGCTGCATCATGATGCGCAAATGCCATCTCAACACCTGCCCGGTCGGCGTGGCGACGCAGGATCCGGTGCTGCGCAAGCGCTTCAAGGGCACGCCCGAGCACGTCATCAACTTCTTCTTCTATGTCGCTGAAGAGGTGCGCGGGCTGCTTGCCGAAATGGGCTTCACCCATATCGACCAGATCATCGGCGACGCCGATCTCCTGGAAAAGCGCGACGTGATCCAGCATTGGAAGGCGCGCGGGCTCGACTTCTCGAAGATGTTCTACAAGCCCGATGCGCCACATGAGGCGGTGCACTGGACCGAGCGGCAGAAGCACCCGATCGACGACGTGCTCGACCGCAAGCTGATCGAGCTGGCCAAGCCGGCGCTGGAGGCCAAGCAGCCGGTCAAGATCGAGGTCGACATCCGCAATGTCGATCGTTCGGCGGGCGCCATGCTGTCGGGCGAGGTGGCCAAGCGCTTCAAGCACAAGGGCCTGCGCGAGGATACGATCCAGGTGAAGCTGACCGGGACCGCCGGCCAGTCCTTCGGCGCCTTCCTGGCGCGCGGCATCTCCTTCGAGCTGGTCGGCGCCGGCAACGACTATGTCGGCAAGGGCCTGTCGGGCGGCCGCATCATCATCCGGCCGCCGGATGAAGCCAAGATCGTCGCGGCCGAGTCCATCATCGTCGGCAACACGGTGCTCTATGGCGCTACCGAAGGCGAGGCCTATTTTGCCGGTGTCGCCGGCGAGCGCTTCGCGGTGCGCAACTCGGGCGTCGTCACCGTCGTCGAGGGCGTCGGCGACCATGGCTGCGAATACATGACCGGCGGCATCGTCGTCGTCATCGGCAAGACCGGCCGCAACTTCGCCGCCGGCATGTCGGGCGGCGTTGCCTATGTGCTGGACGAGGCGGGCGATTTCGCCGAGCGCTGCAACATGGCCATGGTCGAGCTGGAGCCGGTGCCGGAAGAAGACGACCTGATGGAAAAGCTGCTGCATCATGGCGGCGACCTCGACCACAAGGGCCGCGTCGACGTCTCGGGTGACATGACCAGCCATGACGAGGAGCGGCTCTATCAGCTGATCTCGAACCACGTGCACTATACGGGTTCGGTGCGCGGCCGCGAGATCCTCGACAATTGGGCGGCGTTCCGGCCGAAATTCCGCAAGATCATGCCGGTCGAATACCGCCGCGCGCTGATCGAGATGGAACGCATGCGCATGAGCGTGGCGGCCGAATAGATCTTCGCAAAGGCCGGGAAGCCCAGGCTTCCCGGCTCCATGTCACTGATAATTTGACCTCTCGCGGAAGGTTGCCACGGCTGCCTGAAGAGGTTAACGGGTGCGGCGAAAACCGCACCATCTGGACAGCAGGAACTGGACTATGGGCAAGGTAACAGGCTTTCTCGAGATCGACCGGCAGGTGCACAAGTACCAGCCGGCCTCCGACCGCATCCGGCATTTCCGCGAGTTTACGCTGCCGATGTCGGACAAGGAGGTCGAGAAACAGGCCGCGCGCTGCATGGACTGCGGCATCCCGTTCTGTCACGGGCCGACCGGCTGCCCGATCCACAACCAGATCCCGGAC
The DNA here is from genome assembly GCF_006442845.1 of Mesorhizobium sp. B2-4-2. Lineage (NCBI taxonomy): Bacteria > Pseudomonadati > Pseudomonadota > Alphaproteobacteria > Hyphomicrobiales > Phyllobacteriaceae > Mesorhizobium > Mesorhizobium sp. B2-4-2. Next base: position 182,642 of record NZ_VFVM01000002.1, read on the forward strand.
TGGAACGACCTCGTCTATAACAGGGACTGGGACAATGCGATCCGCAACCTGCATTCGACCAACAATTTCCCCGAATTCACCGGCCGCATCTGCCCCGCGCCTTGCGAGGAAGCCTGCACGCTGAACCTCGAGGACATTCCGGTGGCCATCAAGACGGTCGAGCAGGCGATCGCCGACAAGGCCTACGAGAACGGCCATATCAGGCCCTATCCGCCGGAGAGGAAGACGGGCAAGCGCGTCGCCGTCATCGGCTCCGGCCCGGCCGGCATGGCCGCCGCCCAGCAGCTCGGCCGCGCCGGCCATGATGTCCATGTCTACGAGCGCGAAAGCCGGCCAGGCGGGCTGATGCGCTACGGCATTCCGGACTTCAAGATCGAGAAGCACTATATCGATCGTCGCATCGAGCAGATGCAGGGCGAAGGCGTGACCTTCCATTGCGGCGTCAATGTCGGCATCGACAAGCCCGTGGCCGAACTGCTCGCCGAGCATGACGCGGTGCTCTATTGCGGCGGATCCGAGACCCCGCGCGCGGCCAATATCCCCGGCGACGATCTCGGCGGCGTCTATGACGCGATGCCCTATCTCGTGCAGCAGAACCGGCGTGTCGGCGGCGAGCCGATCCAGTCGGTGGCGTGGCCGTCGCACCCGATCATCGCCAGCGGCCAGCATGTCGTCGTCGTCGGCGGCGGCGATACCGCTTCCGACTGCATCGGCACCGCCTTCCGCCAAGGCGCCGTGCGCGTCACGCAGCTCGACATCCGTCCGCAGCCGCCGGAGAAGGAAGACAAGCTCGCCGTCTGGCCCTACTGGGCGACCAAGATGCGCACCTCCTCCTCGCAGGCCGAGGGCGCCGAGCGCGAATTCCAGGTGGCGACACTCGAATTCATCGGCGAGGAAGGCCAGCTGACCGGTGTCAAATGCTGCGAGGTCGACGACAAGCGCCGACCGATCGTCGGCACCGAGTTCGTCATCCGCGCCGATCTCGCCTTCATCGCCATCGGCTTTGCCGGGCCGGCCATGGCCGGCGTGGTGTCTGAACTGGAAGGTGAGATGAAGATCGTCACCGACAGCCGGCGCTCCCGCAATGTCGAGGCCAATGACCGCGACTACCGGACCAGCGTCGACAGGCTCTATGCCGCGGGTGACGTGCGTCGGGGCCAGTCGCTGGTGGTCTGGGCGATCCGCGAGGGTCGGCAGGCGGCGCGTTCGATCGACGAGGCATTGATGGGTTCGAGCGTCCTGCCCCGCTGAGCCCGTTTGGAAACTCTACTGCTGCGGCCATAAGGCGTTTTCTGCGCTTCCGGTGCTCCCGTACCCAAAAAGTACGCTCGCTCCGGTTCTTGAAAACGCCATCCTATGGCTCGCAGCAGCGGGTTCCGAAAACCGGTTTCGGCCCTCCGCGCTGCTAAGGAGTGATGGCCGTCGTCGTGCCAGCCGCGGCGGCCGCGGCTGCCGGATTTGTCTTCGGCGGCCAGGCGAAATCGTCGGCGCGGCCGGGCGAAGCCACCGGCGCCTTGCCCTCGACCACCAGTTTTTCGCCGGGCAGGCCCGGGTTGGCCTTCGCGGGCGGTCCGGCGCCGAGCAGTTCCGTGCCGCCGTCGAGCGCCGGATCGCTGAGCAGCATCGGCGCGGTGCGGTCAATGACGATGGGAGCGGCGGCCGGCGCCGGCGCCTCGACCGGCGCGCCGGCAGGAGCAGCGGTCGGGGCGACGCTTCCCGGCGCGGCCAGGCCCAGGACCTTCATCAACGGCTTTTCGGTATAGAAGGCGAGCTTGCGCTTGCCGGCCTTCGACATGTTGATGCCGTCATCGGAGCGCAGCCGCACGGGCTGGCCGTTGATGTCGGGGCCACTGGTGACGAAGGCGCCGTTCTCGTCGACGAATCCATCCCAGATATCGACGAATTCGCCGCCATGGCTTTCGGCCGCCTGACGGTAGATGTCGTTGAAGGCGAGCATGTCGGATGTCATCTTCGAAACCCTGAACGCCGGCATGCCGACCCACAGGAAAGGCACCTTAGCCGTGGCGATGGCCTTGCCGAACGCTTCGGTGCGACGTTCGTATTCCTTGGTCCAGGTCTCGGAACGGGGCTGCTCGCGCACATCCCCCACCTTCATCGGCTGGCGGTCGTTGGAACCCAGCATCACGACCACGGCGGCGGGCTTTTCGGTCTCTATCAACGATTTGATCTGTTCCGGCCAATTGTAGAAATCATCGCGCACGAAGCCCGACGAGCCATTGGAGCGAACGACGATCCTGACGCCGGTATTCTCGGCAAAGGCGGTATCTAGACCTTCGGCGAGCCCGGCCGCCATGAAATCGCCGACCACCAGGACGACCCGGGCGTCCGGCGCCTTCTCGGCGATCGGGATTTCCGGTTCCGCGGGCGGACGCGGCGCGCGCGGCTTTTTTGCCTTGGGCCTGGGCCTTGGTTTCTGGATGTCCAGCGGCGGCTCGATCCGCTCGCTGCGGCGCGGGAACAGAAGGTCACGCAATGACCAGCCGCGGCCTTGCTGCTCCTGCGCCATGGCGGGCGCATGGAAGGCGCCTGCCATGGCGACGGCGAGCACGGCGACGGCCAGGAACAGCACCAGCATGCGGGGAATGAAGGTCCCGATGCGCGCAGCCCAAGCCAATCGCTCCTCCTCAGTTCATGACAGGCCCTATTTTTGCCTGAGCCATTTTAGCACTTCCATGCTCGGATAGCCGTCCTGGGTCAAGCCGACCTTTGCCTGATAGGCCATGATGGCCGACTTCGACCCGTCGCCGATCTTGCCGTCGAATTTGCCGTCATAAAGGCCGTGCTGGGAGAGCCGCTTCTGCAATTCCTGCCTTTCCTCGAACGTCAGCTTGGTGAAAGGCCGTTTCCAGTCCTGTACGAGGCCGCTGGAACCGGCGATCTCGTCCGCAAGAAGGCCAACGGCGAGCGCGTATTTGTCGGCATTGTTGTAGGCCTTGATGACCGAGAAATTCCTGATCATCAGGAAAGCGGGGCCGCCGCGGCCATCCGGTACTTTCAACGTCGCCTTGTCGCTGAGGTTCCTGAACGGCTTGCCGCTCGCCCTGACCACGCCGAGCGCCTGCCATTGCGCCAGCGTCCTGGAGCCTGCGGGCAGCTTGCCGGCCGGCAAGGCCACCTCGTAGCCCCAGGTCTTGCCGGCCTGCCAGCCATTCTTCTTGAGCAGATTGGCTGATGTCGCCAGCGCATCGGGAATGGAATTCCAGATGTCGCGCTTGCCGTTGCCGTCCATGTCCACGGCATAGTGCTGGTAGCTGGTCGGGATGAACTGGGTCTGGCCCATGGCGCCCGCCCAGGAACCCATGAGGTGGCTCTCGTCGATGTCGCCGGTCTGGAGGATCTTAAGTGCGGCGACCAGTTGCGTGCGGGCATATTTCGACCGCTTCTGATCGCCATAGGCCAGGGTCGCCAGCGAGCGGACGACATTGCGCATGATGTCGTCGCGCTTGAGGATCTCGCCATAGTTGGATTCCATCGACCAGATGGCCAGCAGGACGTTGCGGTCAACGCCGAACCTCGCCTCGATCCTGTCCAGCCACGGCTTCCATTTCCTGGCCATCTGCTGGCCGACCGCGACCGACTGGTCGTGGACGCGGTTGTCGAAATAATCCCAGGCGGGCGCGGTGAATTCCGGCTGGGTTCGGGCTTTTTCCAGCACCACCGGATCGGGTTCGTCGATGCCCCTGAAGGCGCGGTCATAGACGGCGCCGGAAACGCCCCCCTGCACCGCGGTGGCGCGGAAGCCGGCGACCCATTGCCGGAAGCCGGCATCGGCGAAGGCCGGCCCGGCAGGCATCAGCATGGCGAGCGAGAGGCTGGCGGCCGTCATGACGCTGGTGAAACGCTTTGCGGCATTGTGAACGGACATCTTTTCCTCCTTCTCCGTCTTGGGAAAGACCATTCATCGCCGAACCAGGTTAGGAATTGGTTTACCATAGGCCGCCCCTGGAACGAAAAGGCGCCTCGATGCTTCTACCGGTGCAAGTTTCCCTTCATCCGCCCGATAATCCTCAATTCCGGCGTGAAAATGTCGCGGGGCGGGATTGCGGAGCCGGCCTGCAAACGGATAATTGAAGGCATGAAGAGAGTTCGCAAGGCAGTTTTCCCGGTCGCAGGTCTCGGCACGCGGTTTCTCCCGGCCACCAAGGCCGTCCCCAAGGAAATGCTTACCGTCGTCGACCGGCCCGTCATCCAATACGTGGTGGACGAGGCGCGCGAGGCAGGCATCGAGCATTTCATCTTCGTCACCGGGCGCAACAAGGCGGTCATCGAGGATCATTTCGATATCCAGTTCGAGCTCTATGACACGCTCGCCCAGCGTGGCAAGGACGACCAGCTCGCCAGGCTGCAGCGGCTGCAGCCCGGGCCGGGACAGACCAGCTTCACTCGCCAGCAGGTGCCGCTCGGACTTGGCCATGCCGTCTGGTGCGCGCGCGAACTGGTCGGCGACGAGCCGTTCGCGCTGTTGTTGCCCGACATGATCATGCAGTCGGAAAAGAGCTGTATGAGGGACATGGTCGACCTCTATGCCGAGACCGGCAACAACATCATCGCGGTTCAGGAATGCGATCCCGCCGAAACCCATAAATACGGCATCGTCGGCCGGGGCGAAGCCACCCATCATGGCTTCCGCATCACCGAGATGGTGGAAAAGCCGAAGACCGGCACCGCGCCCTCCAATCTCTACATCAATGGCCGCTACATATTGCAGCCCGAGATTTTCAAAATCCTCGAAGGCCAGGAGAAGGGCGCCGGAAACGAGATCCAGCTCACGGACGCAATGCTGAAGCTGGAGAAGCAGCAGCCCTTCTACGGCTACCACTTTCAGGGCCGCACCTTCGATTGCGGATCGCCGGAAGGGTTCGTCGAGGCCAATGTGGCCTTCGCGCTCTGGCGCAACGACATGAACCAGAGCATGGCCGGCGTTATCCGCAGGCTTCTCGACGAGATGGCGCCTTCGGAGGACGTTGTGGCGGCGCTTTAAGGGAGGCGCTGTCTGGCCGATGTCTCGGATGCGGCACGCAGCTTAGCGGCCCGCGCTTACCGCTGCACCTTCAAGCCGAGATAGATGCTGTTGGCGGTGTAGTCGCGGCCAGGCAGGTTGCTGGTGAGCTTCTCGGTCCTGGCGCGGGTGGTGAGGCCGGCATAGCGGTTCAGCCACCATGTCAGCCCGGCTTCGGCGCTCAGCACCCTGTCATGGCCGTCTATGCCGATATAATCGCGCCAGTCCAGGCCCAGCGCGGCATTGCCGGTCAGGTTGGCGCGGATCTGGCGTTCGGCCGTGAGGCGGCCGGAATAGAGGATGTCGCCGCTTTCACCTGCGGTGGTCGTGGGCTCGACCGTGGTCCGCCCGGTCAGGCCGATCGTGGTGCCGCGTTCGGGCGACCATTTCAGGTCGGCGTCCACGGTGGCACCCGCGATCGCCCCCAGGCGGTCGTCGTCGATCGCTTCCCGCAGCCAGCCGGCCGAGAACTCGCCGGCGAGCTTCTCGCCCATGTCGAGCTCGAGGCCGGCGCGGGCACCAAGCCGCGTTGATGAACGCTCGAAACCTTCATTGTCGAAGCGTTGATCATAGGCCCTGCGCCCGAGCTCGATTTCGGTGAAAGGCGTAAGGGCAGGGGAGATTTCGTAGCCGGTGCGCAAGGTCGCCGTATAAAGCGTGGAGTTACGATCCTTCTGCGACAGCGAGGTGTCGTCAGAAAGCTTGGCATCGCCATAGAAGTCGTGCGAGACCGCGCCGGTCAAAGTGTATTGCGCCTTGCCGACGTCCTTTTCGATGCCGAGGCTGCCGTCGATGGTCTGGCGCAGCGGTTGCTTGCTGACGCCTGCAATGGCGTCGGGCGACGAGGCCGATTCCGGCACGGCCTCGTAACCGAGCTTGGCGACGGCGCGTTGCTCGTTGTCGAGGTCGACATTGAGCTGGCCTTCGATGCGGCCTTGCTCATTGTGAACCGGGTAGCCCGAGACGGTCTCGCGGAAGAGGCCATAACCATCAATGGTCGCGGAGTTCTCGCGCCAGTCGGAGGCGGCGGAAAAGCGCAGTGCCGTCTCGGACAGCAGCGCCGCTTTGCCGGCACTGCTGGAATCGCCGTTCGAGGTGGCGGTCAGGCCCTGCTCCAGCGTCGGCCTTATGACGAAGGAGCCCCATTTGATGCCTGGAGCGGCGAACGGATCGTCCTCGATTTTCTTCTTCTGCCCTTCGATGGAAGCGGTGCGTTCGGCGCCCGGATCGAGCTGCTGCCGGTCGACGCTGTCGATCGTGACGGCGCGGCGGTTGGCGGTCTCCTGGTCGGTGCCGGTGCCGGTGCCGGTGACGGTGGCGTCGGCATCGTCGGCCGTGCTGGCGGTCGTGGTCGCGTCGGTCGTCGCGGTGGTGTTCTTTTTCTTTGTCTTCGCCCTGTCGGCGGCCTTGTCCGCATTGGCCTGCCCGGTGGCCGATGGCCGGCGTGGTTTGGGCGGAGGCGGATTGTCGGCGGTCACGTCGTCACCGGCCGCCGGCGGGTCGAAGATGCTGCCAGTGGGCGAGGCGGCACCGCTATCGTCAGGAGCAGCGCCGGCGCTGGCGGGCAGATAGGTGCGCGACGGCGTGTCGTCCTGACCGGCGGCATTCGCTGGCTGCTGTTGACCCTGACCGGCTATGGCGGCCAGTCTCGCTTTGCGCTGCTGGTCGGACAGGATCGCCGATTCCGAGACCTCGCCGCGCAGCTCCGTTTCCTGGGCGAAGGACAGCGTCGGTCGCGGCAGGCCGAAGATGCTGGTCGCCAGCAGCAAGGCGCAGGCAGCCTTGCTCTTTCGCCTTCTCGTCTTTTCTGACTGGGCCCCGGACATCGCCACCACTGCTTGCGCGGCGCGAGCGCGCGCCATACTTACCGAACCGTAAATGGGGATGGTTAACGGAGGGTTGAGGCGGGGGGCGATTGCTTTTCCAAGCGCTCATTGTTCCAGGCCTCGACATTCGTGACCTTGCGCTTCGTTCATTCGAACCGCTCTCCTAGACGGTCGGGGGAGGCATTTCCGTTGGACAGGCGCGGCACAAAGCGCTAATCGCATCGGCCATGGATGCGCGATCCCTCGACAAGAAGCCGTTGGACAGACAGGCCTCGATCGCTTCGGCGCTAAGAACGGTGGCGACCGAACAGGCGGGAGTGGCAGCGCTGGCCGAGGCGCTCGAAAACGGGCTGGCGAAGCCCTTTGCCGAAGCGGTCGACATGATCTCGAGGATCGAAGGCCGGGTCATCGTCACCGGCGTCGGCAAAAGCGGCCATATCGGCTCGAAGATCGCCGCGACCCTGGCCTCGACCGGAACGCCGGCCTTTTTCGTCCACCCCGCTGAAGCCAATCACGGCGATCTCGGCATGATCGCCAGGGACGATGCCATCATCGCCATGTCATGGTCGGGCGAAAGCAAGGAGATGATGGGCATCGTCGCCTATTCCAGGCGCTTCTCCATCCCGCTCATTGCAATCACGTCCGGTGAGACATCGGCGCTGGCGCGCGCCGCCGATGTCGTGCTTTTGCTGCCGCGTGCGCCGGAAGCCTGCCCGCATGGCCTGGCGCCGACGACATCGGCACTGCTGCAACTGGTGATGGGCGACGCACTGGCGATCGCCCTGCTCGAGGCGCGGGGTTTCACGCCCGATCATTTCCGCACCTTCCATCCCGGCGGCCAGCTCGGCGCCAACCTGATGCAGATCCGCGAGATCATGCATGTCGGCGAGAGATTGCCGCTGGTCGTTTCGGGCACCGGCATGCAGGACGCGATCCTGGAGTTGTCGCGCAAGGGCTTCGGCTGCGTGGCGGTCACCGCCGCCGACGGCGCGCTGATCGGCATCGTCACCGATGGCGACATCAGGCGTCACATAGGCAGCAACCTGACAGCGATGACCGTCGATCAGGTGATGACGAGATCTCCCAAGACCGCGGCGCCGGACACGCTGGTGGCGACCGCACTGCAGACGATCAACAATTCAGCCATCACCAGCCTGATGGTGGTGGAGGGCAACAAGCCCGTCGGGCTCGTCCACCTGCACGATCTTTTGCGCATCGGCGCTGCGTAGGGCAGTTCACCGTTTCACGGAAACGGCGAACTGCTCTATCTCTTTGTTTCTGCACAATTCCGGACGGAAAACCGTACACACTTTTCCTGGAATTGCGCTAGCGCGGAGCCGGTTTCACACTCGCTCGACGGTCAGTTCGAGATCGGTGTCGGCGGCTCCGGTGACGCGCACCTGGGTGCCGGCCGGCAGGTCAGGGCCAGAGACGCGCCACAGCGTGTCGCCGAGCTTGATGCGGCCGCGGCCGTCGCGGATCGGCTCGGCCAGCGTCGCCATCCTGCCGATCATCTGCGCCCCACGGCGGTTGAGCAGCGGCTGGTCGGTCGGCTCGTCGCGTCCGCCGATGAGTTTCTTGCCGACCAATGCCGAGACCAGCGACAGCGCGAGGAAGACGAGCACTTGGACCTGCCAGGTCCAGCTGGCCGCATCCCAGACCAGCAGCGATACCGCGCCCACGATCAGCGCGGCGATGCCGGTCCACAACATGAAGATGCCCGGTGCGATGATTTCCATCGCCAAAAGCACGAAGCCCAGAACCATCCAGTTCCACGGGCCGAGTTCGGAAACGATGCGGTCGATCATGGTTTTGATCCACTCACAAAGGCATTAGTTGTCGCTCGGCCTGACGACCGGAGGTCGTGAGACCTGCCGCTGCGTGCCGGACGGCCCGTCGCCCTTGAACACTTCCCTGGCGATCTCGCCGATGCCGCCCAGCGAGCCGATCAGCGACGACGCTTCGAAAGGCATCAGCACGATCTTGCTGTTGGTGGCCGAACCGATCTTGCCCAGCGCTTCGGTGTATTTCTGGGCGACGAAGTAGTTGAGCGCCTGCACATCTCCCTTGGAGATCGCTTCCGACACCACTTGCGTGGCGCGGGCTTCCGCTTCGGCGGAGCGTTCGCGTGCCTCGGCATCGCGGAAGGCGGCTTCCTTGCGGCCTTCGGCCTCGAGGATCTGCGACTGCTTGAGGCCCTCGGCGGCAAGGATCTGCGCGCGTTTGTTGCGTTCGGCCGTCATCTGCCGGCCCATCGATTCGATCAGGTTGGCGGGCGGATTGATGTCCTTGATCTCGACGCGGGTGATCTTGATGCCCCAGGGATGGGCCGCTTCGTCGACCACGCGCAGCAGGCGCTCGTTGATCGCGTCGCGGTTCGACAGCAGCTCGTCGAGGTCCATCGAGCCCATCACGGTGCGGATGTTGGTCATGGTCAGGTTGAGGATGGCGTTCTGCAGGCCGGAAACCTGGTAGGCCGCCTGCGCCGCGTTGAGGATCTGGAAAAAGGCGATGCCGTCGACGCCGACGATGGCGTTGTCGCGGGTGATGATCTCCTGGCTCGGGACATCGAGCACCTGCTCCATCATGTTCAACTTGGCGCCGATGCGATCGATGAACGGCACGATGAGGTTGAGGCCTGGCGACAGCGTTTTCGTGTAACGGCCAAAGCGTTCGACCGTATAATTGTAGCCTTGCGGGATTGTCTTTATGCCTTTGAACAGCACCAGCACGACAAGAGCGACCAGAACAATAATCGCGATATCGAAACCACTGAAATCCATTTGGCTCTCCCTCAAGAGGCAAGCCATGGGAGCCATTCTCCCGCAGCCGGCTTCAGCAAACACTTAAGTGTGTTTCAACAACGTTACAATCAGGTGATGAGGGATTGTTTGTGTCGCTGCTGCCGGTGGCTGAAGGCGAACAGGCTTGCGTCCGTATCTTCCGATCCGGCGATGGCGGCAGAAACGATTTCGGATGCGATTTGCGAGAAGGCGATGCCGTTGCCGCCATAGCCCATCACGGCCTGGATGCGCGGATGCCCAGGGATGGCGCCGATATAGGGCAGGCCGGTGGTTGTGGTGCCGAAGGAGCCGGTCCAGGCAAAATCGGGCCTGGTGTCCAGATCCGGGAACAGGCGGCCGAGCTTCCTGGCCAGTCTCAGGCTCTTGCCGGCGATCAACGCGTCACGCCGTTCCTTGTCGATAAAATCCTCGTCTTCGCCGCCGCAGATCACCCTGCCGTCGGCTGTCGCCCTTGCATAAAGATAGGGGTCCGACGCTTCCCAGATGAGGGCCGCGTCCGGCCAGATCTTTCGCGGCTGCGAGCGTGTGGCGATGGCCCATGTCGAGATGACGCGGTGGGCGGCTGCCGGCACGATGTCGGTCAACTCGTAGCCGGTCGCGAGCAGGACGTGCTGCGCGGTGATTGTGGGGCCGCCCCTGGTGGCGACGACGACCTCCTTGGCGCTGTCTTCGATCGTGGTCGCCTCGACCGGGGCGTAGAGGCGCGCCTTGCGCTCCAGCGCTTTCAGCAGCAATCCGGCGGTCAGTTTGCGCGGATCGAGCGCGATGTTGCCATGGCTGAGGATGGCGCCGTCGCGCTCGATGCCGAATCGCGCAGCCAGCGGCGCAGGGGCGAGATAGGTCGCGGCGATGCCCGCCTGTCGCCGCGCCTCGGTCTCGTCACGCAACTGCGATGGGCCGAGCACGGTACCGGCCAGATAGAGGGAGGGGGCGCGGCTCAGGCGGCAGTTGATGGAGAGCTCGGCTATGCGGCCGGCAAGGTTGGAAACGGCCAGACGCGAGCGCCGCCAGGCCTGTTCCGCCGAGGCCTTGCCGATCATCCTGCCGAGTGCCGTCAGCGGCTGGTCGATCTCGAACTGCACCAGGGCGGTGGTCGCCGACGTCGACCCTCTCAGCGGGCCGCGCCGGTCGATGCAGACCACCGAATGGCCGTCCGCCGTCAGCGCTTCTGCGATCATGGCGCCGCTGATGCCCATGCCTATCACCAGCACATCGGCCTTGGCGTCACGGGTCAGAGCGCTTGTCGGGACAGCGGGTGCCCGATAGGCGGACCAGACTGGCCGGCCGCTTCTGAGGTCGAGCTTGCGGGGCATCGATGGTCTCCGGAGGGCGCGCCTCAACGCCCCGGAACGTCCATTGTTCCCGGTTTCAGATCCAGCCGGACAGTTCGCGCCGCACCATCGCCTCGATCACCGCCATGCCTTCGGGACTGTCGTTGAGGCAGGGGATGTGCGCGAATCTTCCGCCGCCGGCATGATGGAAGGTTTCCGCCGCCTCGCGGCCGATCTCGTCCAACGTTTCGATGCAGTCGACGGAAAAGCCGGGGTTGACGATGGCAATCGATTTCACGCCGTCCTTGGCCAGTTTCTCCACCGTCTTGTCGGTGTAGGGCTGCAGCCATTCCTGTGCGCCGAAACGCGACTGGAAGGTGGTGATCAGCTTCTTCTCGTCCCAGCCGAGCCTCTCGCGCAGCAGCCGTGTCGTCTCGAGGCAATGCTCGCGGTAAGGATCGCCTCTGTCGGAATAGGGTTTCGGGATGCCGTGATAGGAGGTGATGACCACCTCCGGTTCGAAATCGAGGCTGGCCAGATGCCGTTCGATCGAATGGGCGAGCGCCTCGATATAGACCGGTTCGGCATAGTAGGGCGGCACGCTGCGGACGGCAGGCGCCGCACGCATCTTCATCAGCGCCCGGAACAACTGGTCATTGGCAGTCGCCGTGGTGGTGGCCGAATATTGCGGATAGAGCGGAAAGGTCAGGATGCGGTCGCAGCCCTGCGCGACCAGGCTTTCGGCGACGCTCGCGGTCGAGGGATTGCCGTAGCGCATCGCCCAGCCGACGACCACGTCGGGCAGGTCGCGCAATGCCACGGTCAGCTTCTCGGCCTGGGCGCGGGTATAGGTGCGCAGCGGCGACTCGTTGTTCTCGCGATTCCAGATCCTGGCATAGTTGGCGCCCGACTTCTTCGGTCGCGTGGTCAGCACGAGGCCATAGAGGATCGGATACCAGATCGCCTTGTTGAGTTCGATGACGCGCGGGTCGGACAGGAATTCGCGGAGATAGCGCCACATCGGCCTGAAATCGGTGCCGTCCGGCGTGCCGAGATTGACCAGCATGACGCCGACCTTGCCCGCCTTGGCCGGCGAATGTCCGGCCGGTCTCGGTCCCACGGTCCTCGCGGGCTTGGCGTCGACAGGGATGGAAGGCGGCATTGCGGGTCTCCGAACACGGCGCGAAAGTAGCGACGCCGCGCTGCTTTTCAATGCAGCGTCTGGCCGCACCTTACCAAAAACAGGACGCCCGCCCTGTTTCGGCGGGTGTCCCTGCGCGCAAAGGCGAAGGCGGTTACCTCGGCGGTATGGTCAAGGTGGCGCCGACCGGAAGCCGGCGCGGCTCGTAGCCCTTGTTGGCTTCGGAAATGACTTTCCACCTGGTGCCGTCGCCATAGGCCTTCTTTGCCAGGTCCCAATAGGTATCGCCGGCGACGATGACATGGCTGGTTTCGGCCGGTGCGGCCTCGGCGGGCTTTGCCGGCTCAGCCGGCGCGGGTGTTGCCGGGGCAGGGGCGGCTTCGGCAGGCTTTGCCGGTTCCGCAGGTGCTGGCGTTGCCGGAGCGGCAGGCGTTGCCGGTGCGGGCGCAGGCGCGGCCTCGGTCGACACGGCCGGCGGCGTGTTGGCGATATCGCCGGAGTTGGCAGGCAGATCGGGCATTGCTTCGGCTGGCTTGGCGGGCTCCGCCGCAGGCGCGGCCGCTGTCGTCGCGGCGATCTCGGTGATGCGGCCGTCGAGCTTGGGCGTGTAGGGCCGGTGCGCGCCGAGATAGTCGGCGACCACCTGTTCGAGGCCGGGGCCGTAATCATAGGCGTTCTTGGCCTTTTCGGCGAAAACCTTGTAGCCGTCGCCGCCCTGGCGGACATAGTTGTTGGTGGCGACCAGATAGTCCTTGTCGGGATTGAGCGGCGTCCAGGCGCCGTTCTCCATCACCTCGACAGACTTGACGCGGCCGGCATTGGCCGGGGCGGATTTGTCGAAGGCGTATTTCAGGCCGGCCACCTGCGGGAAGCGGCCGGCGCCGTCCTCGACCTGGCTGAGACCGCTTTCGAGCCCGGCAACGAGGTCCTTGCCCGAGATCTGGAAGGTCGCCAGCGTGTTCTGGAAGGGCAGCACGGTCAGCACCTCGCCCATGGTGACGGTGCCCTTGTCGATCGAGGCGCGCAGGCCGCCGCCATTGGAGATGACGATCTCGACGCCCTGTTCCTTGACGCGGTCGAGGATGGCGTCGGAGACGAGATTGCCCATCGCGCATTCGCGGGCGCGGCAGCTCTCGCGGCTGCCGTCGATGACGTCAGTCGTCTCGGCCACTTCCTTGTTCTTCAGCGCTTCGATCGGCGCGCCGAGCTCCTTTATGCGGGCGAGCACGGCGGGATCGGGCGTGATCGACTTGTCGAGGAGGATCGGGTCGCCGCTCGCCGACTTGACGACGCCATTGTCGTCGAACACGACCTTGAACTCGCCGAGATATTTCGAATAGGACGCCGCCTGCACGACCGGCACCTTGTAGCCGTCCGGATTGTCGACCATGGTCGGATAGGGGCCTGCCGCCTTCGGATCGGTGTTGGACAAAAGCGTATGGCTGTGGCCGCCGACGACCACGTCGACGCCCGGGATCTTCGCTATGACATCGCGCTCCCTGTTGTAGCCGATATGGGTCACGGCAATGATCTTGTTGACGCCCTCTCCCTTCAGCTTCTCGACCTCGGCCGTGATCGACTTGACGTCGTCCTCGATGGCGATGTTGGGGCCGGGAGTGGCGAGTTCGGGCGTATCGTTGGTGACGGCGCCGATGATGCCGATCTTCTGGCCGCCGACCTCGACGACGATGGACGGCTTGACGCGGTCACCGAGCTTGGACTGCGCGTTGGCTTTCACATTGGCGCCGAGCACGGGGAACTTGATCATGTCGAGGAACGGCGCCAATGCCGTTTCGCCGTCGTCGAATTCATGATTGCCGAGCGCCATGGCATCGAACTTCATGTCGTTGAGGAACTCGCCTTCGGCCTTGCCCTTGTAAGTCGTGTAGAACAGCGAACCCTGAAAATTGTCGCCGGCGCTGAGCAACAGCACGTTCTGGCCTTCCAGCTTCTTGCGCTCCTGCGCGATCGCCGTGACCAGCCGGCCGGCTCCGCCGACGCATTCGCCCTTTGTCTCCTCGTCCGCCGAGCAGGTGGATTCGTATTTGTTGTTGCTTTCGATGCGGCTGTGCCAATCATTGATGTGCAGGATATTCAGCGTGTAGTCGGCAAAAGATGCGCCGGCCGACAGGCCCAGCGTCGACGCGGAAAGGGCGGCAATGGCGGCAAGCTTTTTCATCTTCGTCTCCCGGATAGGCTGATCAGAGCCGTTTAGCGCTCTTGCTTGACCGGTCTCTAACAGCCGGCTTTTTCAGCCATGTTCCCATCGCGTTCCGGAGCATGCAAGGGGAAATCGGGGCAAAATCCCGTTGATCCCTGCTGGGCACAAAAAAGGACGGCGGCCATTGGCCGCCGTCCTTTGCAGGTCTGAATGCCTGGTGGTTCAGGCGCGCCGGGTCAGCACGAAATTCTGGCCGGAGCCGCTGGTGCAGTTGAGCTGGCTGGTGGACACCAGCAGGCAATTGAAGCTCACCGGCGTCTGCCGGATCAGCGAGGTACCGTGGATCTCGACCGAAGTGGCGCCGGTCATCGTATAGGTGCCGTCGGACAGCTTCTGGCCGGTATCGGTCGCTACCGTGGTGAAGGTTCCGCCGGCAAAGGTCGAAAGACCGGTGCCCTTGGCGTCGATCCAGGAGCCTTCGACGCCCTTCGGCGCGGCCCCTATCGACGGCTCGTCGGGACCGCTGGTTGCACAAGCGGCCAGCCCCACCATCGTGGCCGCCGCAACACTCATCGAAAGAATCTTGCGCGCAATGGTCATGTAAAAATCCTCTCCTCGCCCGTCGGCCCGAAATCGGAAAACGACTTTCGGAAAGCACGGTGCATGCATCCAAGTTTCAAGAGCGCAGTTCATGCGTCCAGATGGACGCGGCTTGCTCCCGTCCGCATCCTTCAATCGCCCGATTTCCGGGCGATTGCAAGGCAGTGAGGCATGCTTGGCGCGACGCTATCGCACCAGGATGTTGCGGAATTGCCACGGGTCGTTCCGGTCGAGGTCCTCCGGAAACAGGCCGGGCCGATTATCGAGCGGCGTCCAGTCGGTATAATAGCCCTTCACCGGTCCGAGATATTGCGACTGCACGTCCAGACAGCGCTTGTAGTTCATCTCGTCGGCCTCGACGATGCCGGCTTCGGGGTTCTCCAGCGCCCAGACCATGCCGGCCAGAACCGCCGAGGTGACCTGCATGCCGGTGGCGTTCTGGTAAGGCGCCAGCTTGCGCGCTTCGGCGAGCGACAGTTGCGAGCCGTACCAGTAGGCGTTCTTGTCATGGCCGTAGAGCAGCACGCCGAGCTCGTCTACGCCGTCGACCAGTTCGTTTTCGTCCAGCACATGGTGTACCGGTTGCGCCTTGCCGGCAGCGCCGAACATTTCATGCAGCGACAGCACCGCGTCGTTGCAGGGATGATAGGCGTAGTGGCAGGTCGGGCGGTACTGAACCTTGCCCTTTTTGGACCGCACGGTGAAGAAGTCGGCGATCGAGATCGCCTCGTTGTGGGTCACCAGGAAGCCGTATTGGGCACCTGGCGTCGGGCACCACGAGCGCACGCGCGTGTTGGCGCCGGGCTGCTCCAGATAGATTGCGGCCTTGGAACCATGTTTGTGTTTCTTGCCGTTCTTGGGCATCCATTTCTCATGCGTGCCCCAGCCGAGTTCGGCGGGCTGCAGGCCCTCGGAGATGAAGCCCTCGACCGACCAGGTGTTCCAGAACACCTCCATCGGCTTCGGCTTCTTGGTGCGCTGGGTGTCGCGCTCAGCGATGTGGATGCCCTTGACGCCGGCCTTCCTCATGAGCTTCGCCCAGCCCTCGCGGTCTTCCTGCGCGGGTTCCGAAAACTCGAGGCCGAGATCGGTGGCCAGGTTGACCAATGCCTGCTTGACGAACCACGAGACCATGCCCGGATTGGCGCCGCAGGTGGAGACCGCGGTCGCGCCGCCGGGCTTGTCGTGCTTTTCCTTGAGCAGCGACTCGCGCAACGCATAGTTGGTGCGGCTGGCATTGTCGGCCTCGGCATCGAAATAGAAACCGAGCCATGGCTCGACGACCGTGTCGATGTAGAGCACGCCGAGCTTGCGGCAGAGCCGCATCAGATCCACCGAGCCGGTGTCGACCGACAGGTTGACGCAAAAACCCTGGCCGCCCCCATTGGTCAGAAGCGGGGTCAGGAGCTTCTTGTAATTCTTCTCGGTCACCGCATCCTGCATGAAGGTGATGCCGCGCTCGTCGAGCAGCGCGCGGTCGGTGCCGAGCGGGTCGATGACCGTCATGCGCGATTTGTCGAACTTGAAATGGCGCTCGATCAGCGGCAGCGTGCCCCGTCCGATCGAGCCGAAGCCGATCATCACCACAGGGCCGGTGATCTCACCGTAAACGGGCCAGTTTTCATTCGCCATTTTATCGAGCACTCCTTCAGACAGGTGCAAACCCGGGCATTCTCGCCCAACGGGCATGCGCTACATCACAGATCATTGTCATAAACCAGTGAAAAGCGCCAACCGCCGGTCAGGCGGCGTTCGCCATTTGGTTAAGGACGCCGACCAGCCGGTCGCGGTCTGATGTCAAGCCCTTGTAATCGAGCTGGGCGATGTCGAGCGCTTCGAGCTGGGCAGCGAAAGCCGGAGCCAGCGTTGCCCGGTCGGGGTGATGCGCCAACGCCGCCAGCGGGTCGAGATGAATGCGGATGGTGAACAGGATGTCGCCCGAGACGGGCAATTTTCGAAGCGTCTGCCGCTCGACGCGGATGAAGGCGTGGGCATTGGCGTCGCCATCGGCAAATCGCGACGGGCGGCTGGCGGCGCGCTCGATTCGCTCGACATTGGATAGCGGATGGTAGAGCGCATCGCCCGATTGAATCGACCAGTTGTAGCGCTCCACGGCCTGGCCCTGGAGGCCGTCGAACATGCGGTTGATCAGCTCGGCCGGCCGCGTGCCAGGGCCAAAACCCGGCACGGGCGCATGTATCTGCTGCAACGGCTTGCCGAATTTTTCGAGCAGCGACCAGGACGAGGGAAAGCAGAGCGAGCCGGCGGCGAGCCGCCAGCCGTCTTCGCCGCGGCGCATCAGGATCAGGTCTTCCTGGACGAGCAGCGAGGCCGCGACAAGCGGCGCCTTGGCGAAGTCGCCCTCGGGATTGCCGGCGGCGCCGATCACCTCGACCCCGCCACTGGCACGCCGATGGGTCTCGGGAAATGCCCGCGGCAAGTGCGCTTCGAGCAGGTCGAGCACTTCGCGCTGGGCATCGCGCGTGCCGTCTTCCTCGACGAACACCCGGCCGGGCATTTCGGCATAGAGGCGGCGCTTCTCGGCGAGGAACGGCAGGAGATGTTCGTCGACTTCGATCCAGTCGGCCAGGGCAAGCGGCTTCAGCCCGATGGTGAACAGCTTGGACGAGCCATCATAGGGCGTGTGGGTGGGCAGGGATGTCATGCTTCAGATCAGCTTTGCCGGGATCAAGCCGCGCAGTGAATTGCCGACATAGAGCGCCCTGGCGGATTTCAAGTCGTCAAAGCTGTAGATCGCTTCGCGGGCGCGGCCTTCATCCAGAAGCGCGCCGCGCAATACGCCAGGCAGCAGCCCGCAATCGAGGCGGGGCGTCAAAAGCATGCCGTCGCCGAAATCGGCGAAGACATTGGTGATGGTGCCTTCGCACATCTCACCAAGTTCGTTGGCCAACAGCACTTCGTCAGCCTGGGTGATGAGATATTCAGCGCGGGCATGCGTGTAGACCTGCCGGCGGCTGGTCTTGTGGCGCAGCAGCATGTCGTTCGAATCGAGCCTCGTGCGCGCCAGCCGCAGCGTCCAGACCTTATCGGCGGCGAGCGGCTCATAGGGCTGGACCGAGGCGGCCGCGTCGCCACTGCGCGCCAAAGCCAGGCGCGTGCGCAAGGCGTTGCGCGCGCCGTCGACAGCCTTGCCCAACACGTCGCCGATCCTTTGCGGGTCGCAGGCAAAACCGAGTTCGGCCGCCGAACCATAGAGGCGCGCCAGATGCCGCTCCAAGCGCAGGAAGCCCATGGGCGGCTCCCAGCGCATGGTCTCGATCAATTCGAAACCGGCGGCGTTCCCGTCGCGAAGCGGGCTTTCAAGAGACACTCCTGATACTCCTCCTGCGCGGTTGAATCGAAGACGATGCCGCCGCCGACATTGTAGACGGCCTCGCCGCCGGGAAAGAGCGAGATGGTGCGGATCGCCACGGAAAAGCGCATCGTGCCGCCGGGCGCGATCCAGCCGATGGCGCCGCAATAGACATCGCGGGGCGTGCCTTCAAGGTCATGCAGGATCTCCATGGCGCGGATTTTCGGCGCGCCGGTGATGGAGCCGCAGGGAAACAGCGCTGCAAAAATCTGGCGGATCGTGAGGCCTGGCAGCAGCTTCGCCCTGACGTCGCTCACCATCTGGTGGACGGTCGGATAGGTCTCGATGCGGAACAGCTCTGGCACTTCCAGCGTGCCGACTTCGCTGATCAGCGAGATGTCGTTGCGGAGCAGGTCGACGATCATCCGGTTCTCGGCCTGGTTCTTCTCGTCATTGCGCAGGAAGGTTTTCTGGCGCTCGTCGTCGGCTTCCGTCGCACCACGCGGCGCCGTGCCCTTCATCGGATGCGTCTCGACCATGCCCTGGGCGTCGATCTCGAAGAACAGTTCGGGTGAGCGCGACAGCACGACCGGATCGCCAAGCGAAACCAGGGCACCATATTTCACCGGCTGGCGTTCGGTCAGCGCGTCGAAGGCGGCGAGCGGATCGCCCGACCATTGCGCATGCACCGGGAAGGTCAGGTTGCCCTGGTAGCAGTCGCCTTGCCTGATGTGCCGGTGCAGCCGCGAGAACCGCTTCTCGTAATCCTCGAACGACCATGTCGCCCTTGCATCGAAGATCGGGCCGTTGGTCGCCGCCGCCTTGCGGGGCGGCACCGGCTCTTGCACCGGCGCGTCAAAGACGCCCAGGCAGACCAGCGGGGCACGGCGCCCGGCCGGCAGCAACGGAACCAGCTTCGGCTCCAGCAGGTAGCCCGCCTCGTATGAGAAATAGCCGGCAAGCCATTTGCCGGCGTCATGCGCGGCCTGGGCCGCCTGCAGCGTGGCCGAGAAATCCCGGGCCTCGTGCGCCGTGATGATGTCGTCCGGTCGGTCGAAAACGAGCTGGCGCGCGCTTTCGTCATTGCGGAAAATTGCGGCGGGCAGGGGCATGGAACTCGGCGCGTGGATCGATGAAGCCAATGATGGCTCTATATGGGGGGCCAGCCGCGCGCAATCGAGGGAGCGGCACCTTGCCACTTAAAGCCGACCTCTGGCCCAACCTCTGGCCCGATCCGTGCGCAGACCTTGCGGCCAAAAGCAAACCGGCGGCGCTTCGTTCGCGCCGCCGGCCGCAATCGTCGGATCTGCCCTGTCGCTCAGGTGTTGCTGGCGGTTCCAGCCGACGGAAACTGCCTGGCGAATTCCGCCTCGTTGCCGGCGGCGAGCAGCTTGGCCTGCTCGATCCAGCGCTCGCGCGCGATACGGCCGTCGAAATTCATGACGTCCTCGATCCGCTTGATATCAGCGGCTGTCCAGGCGGCGATCTGGGCAAAGCTGGTGACGCCTTGTGCCCTGAGCAGCTTCTCGTTGACCGGGCCGATACCGATCAGCCGGCGCAGATTGTCGGGTTTGCCGGAAGCCACCTTGGCCGGCGCGGCCTTCGCCGGTGCCGCCTTCCTGGGCGCCGCGCTGGCCTTGGGAGAGGCTTTGGCGGCAGCGGCCTTCGGCGCGCCGGTCTTCGCGGCGCTGGAAGCGGCCTTGGCCGCAGCCGGCTTCCTGGGCGCCGGCTTGGCCGCCGGAGCGGATTTGGCAGGGGTGGGCGTCGACATCAAGGCGGCCGGCGCCGGCGCCGCCGCCTTTGCCGGGCCGGAGCCGGTCGAGGCCTCGCGCAGCCGGCGCTCGAGGTCGGCGCGGGTGCGCCCACAGGCATCCAACTCGCCGGTCAGGCGATCGCTGTCGGCCCGCAGCCGGTCGCGCTCGCTGCGTGTGCGGTCGAGATCGCCGCGCAAGCTGTCGAGTTCACCGCGCAAGCGTCCCCAGATGAACCAGCCAACCAGCACACCCACAAGGAACGCCAGGAGCATGTAGAAAAAAGTGCCCATTGTCTCTCTCCAGTCAGATCCGTCTGCCGCGGCATTGGACTTAATGACCTTCGGCGAAGGACTACTCGATGATGGTTCCGCCGCCTGCGGAACAGCCGGCCTCAGTCGAGCCGTCGGCATCGGCTTTGCAAGCCATGGCCAATGGCCGTCGTCGCGTGCACCGGAACGCCGCGGTCGGCTGAGACTTCCCCGCCCGACCCGCATGCTCCGGCTGAGCTTGGCGGCGAGGCTATCATAGAGCTTACGGAAAGCTATGGGAAAACTACGAAAGAGAGTTATTCAAGAACAGATATTTAGACCAAGAATAGTGTGGGCCCAATATGCATTCCGGCTAAACTGTTCTGAGCAGGTGGGGACGACGCACAGAAGACGCCTCAGTTGTCGAGCGCTTCCAGCTCGTCGATCAGGCCGCTGATCACGCCAAGCCCGATCTGCCAGAAGGCGGGATCGGTGGCATCGAGGCCGAAAGGCGCCAGAAGCTGCGAATGATGCTTGGTGCCGCCGGCGCGCAGCATCTCGAAATATTTGTCCTGGAAGCCGCGCTCTGCGTTCTGGTAGACCGCGTAGAGCGAGTTCACCAGACAGTCGCCGAACGCATAGGCGTAGACGTAGAAGGGCGAATGGATGAAGTGCGGGATGTAGGTCCAGAACACTTCGTAGCCGTCGCGCAACTTTATCGCCGGGCCCAGACTTTCCGCCTGCACCTCCAGCCAGAATTGACCGAGCCTGTCGGATGTCAGTTCGCCGTTGCGGCGCTCCGCATGCACCTTGCGCTCGAACTCGTAGAAGGCGATCTGGCGCACGACCGTGTTGATCATGTCCTCGACCTTCTGGGCGAGCATGGCCTTGCGCTCGCGCCTGTCGGTGGTCTGCTCGAGCAACGAGCGGAAGGTCAGCATCTCGCCGAAAACGGACGCCGTCTCGGCCAGCGTTAGCGGCGTCGAGGCCATCAGCGCGCCCTGGCCGCCGGCCAGCACCTGGTGCACGCCATGGCCAAGCTCATGCGCCAGCGTCATCACATCGCGCGGCTTGCCCATGTAGTTGAGCAGCACGTAGGGGTGCGCCGAAGGCACGGTCGGATGGGCGAAGGCGCCGGGGGATTTGCCTGGGCGCACCGGCGCGTCGATCCAGTTGCGGTCGAAGAAAGTCCGCGCGATCTCGGCCATCTCGGGCGAGAAGCGCTGATAGGCGGACAGCACCGTGTTCCTGGCCTCGTCCCAGCCAATCACCGCCTGCGGTGTCTCCGGCAACGGCGCGTTGCGGTCCCAGTGGTTCATCACCTCCATGCCCAGCCAGCGCGCCTTCATCCGGTAATAGCGGTGTGACAGGCGCGGATAGGCCTCGCGCACCGCCGAAGCCAGCGCATCGACCACACCGCGCTCGACGCGGTTGGCGAGATGGCGTGAATCGGCGATGTCCTCGAAACCGCGCCAGCGGTCCGAGATTTCCTTGTCCTTGGCCAGCGTGTTGGTGACCAGCGTGAAGGTGCGCAAATTCCTCCGGAAGGTCTGGGCGAGCGCCTCGGAGGCGCGGCGTCGCACCTCGCCGTCGGCATCCTGCAATCGGTTCAGGGCCGGTTCCAGCGTCAGCTCCTCGCCGTCGACGTCGAAGCGCAGGTCCGTCATCGTCTCGTCGAACAGCCGGTTCCAGGCGCCGCGCCCGGTGATCGACTTCTCGTGGAACAGCTGCTCGACGCGATCCTCGAGCTGATAGGGCTTGTCCAGGCGCAGATCGAGCACCCAGGGCCGGTAATGACCGAAGGCGGGGTCGGCGGCGAGCGCGCCCTCGATGGCCGCGTCGTCGATCAGGTTCAGTTCGAGCGCGAAGAACAGAAGATGCGCGCTGGCGTCGGTCATCTTCTCCTGGATGTCGCCATAGAGCTTGGCGCGCTGCGGATCGGCGGTGTTGCCGGCGTAGATGAGGCCGGCATAGGAGACGATGCGGCCGATCAGCTCTTCCAGAGCCTCATAGGCGACAAGCGCCTCGCCCAGCCTGCCTGCGCTGCCGCGCTCGGCCTCGGCGGACAGCGTGCCCTTCCAGCGGCTCTCGAAGGCGACCGTATCGGCGGCGGCTTTCGCGATGTCGCGCTTCAGCTCCGGCGCCTCCATGCCCGCATAGAGGTCGGCAAGATTCCATTCCGGCAGATCGCCAAGCTCGGCGGCGCCCTGACCGGAAGCTGGCGCCGCAAGCCGCCGATCAAACATCACGCGCATCGACAATACCTTCTTTGAATCGAGTGGCCGGGCCCAGGGCCAGAATCAGGAGAACGGAGAAGCCGGTCAAATCCTAAGGAATTCGTTCACCGGGTTTTTTGAAACCTTATTTAGAACCCTGTGCCAAGATGGTCCATGGGGATATCAGGCGGGCGGCTCAAGACAGTCATGACAGGTTCCATACTCATAGTCGATGACGATCCCGTGCAGCGCCGGCTGCTCGAGGCGGCGGTGACGCGGTTCGGCCACACCGCAATCGTCGTCGACGGGGGCGCTGCCGGCCTCGACGCCCTCGACGGACCCGGCGCCCGCGACGTGTCGGTGGTCATCCTCGATCTGGTCATGCCTGATCTCGATGGCATCGGCGTGCTCAAGGCGATGCGCGAGCGCGGCATCACCATCCCGGTCATCGTGCAGACCGCCCAGGGCGGCATCGAGACCGTGGTTTCGGCGATGCGCCACGGCGCCTTCGACTTCGTCGTCAAGCCGGCCTCTCCCGACAGGCTGCAGGCCTCGATCGCCAACGCGCTCAAGGTTGAGGCTGTCGAAGGCGAGGTCAAGCGCACGTCGCGCCGGCGCGGCGGGCTGCTGACCTTCAGGGACATGATCACGCACAGTCCCGCCATGGACAAGGTGATCCGCCTCGGCCAGAAAGCGGCGGCATCCAACATCCCGATCCTGATCGAGGGCGAATCCGGCGTCGGCAAGGAACTGGTGGCGCGCGCCATACAAGGCAGCGGCGACCGCCGCTCGAAACCTTTCGTCACCGTCAATTGCGGCGCCATTCCCGACAATCTGGTCGAATCGATCCTGTTCGGCCATGAGAAGGGCTCGTTCACCGGAGCCACGGAGAAGCACACCGGCAAATTCGTCGAAGCGCATTCGGGCACGCTGTTTCTGGACGAGATAGGCGACCTGCCGCTCGACGTGCAGGTCAAGCTGCTGCGCGCCGTCCAGGATGGCGAGGTCGATCCGGTCGGCGGCCGCGCCACGGTCCGGGTCGACATCAGGCTGATTTCGGCGACGCACCGCAATCTCCTGCAGCAGGTCAAGGACGGCAAGTTCCGCGAGGACCTGTTCTACCGGCTCAACGTCTATCCGATCTATGTGCCGCCCTTGCGCGACCGCCGCGACGACATTCCCGATCTGGTCGCACATTTCATGGAGAAGGTGGCTCCGGCAGACCCGCGCCATCGCCTGCGGGGCATTTCGGCGGCGGCGCTCGCCGTGCTCCAGGCCTATGACTGGCCCGGCAATATCCGGCAGCTGGAAAATGCCGTCTTCCGCGCCTCGGTGCTGTGCGAAGGCGATGTGCTCGGCGTCGAGGATTTCCCGCAAATCCGCGCCCAGGTGGAGGGCACGGTCCGCCTCGATGTGGACATCGCGCCGGCCGGCCCGGCTTTGGCCGTAGAACCGCGCGATGAGCCGGCGCTGGCCGGCGAGGGCGTTTCGGCTGCCGAACCCGAATCGCCGACGCGGCTTCAGCCACGCTTCGGCACGCTGCGCGCGCTCGACGAGCGCGGCAATGTGCGCGCGCTGGCGGATGTCGAACTGGAGATGATCAAGCTCGCCATCGATCACTACAACGGCCAGATGAGCGAAGTCGCCCGCCGCCTCGGCATCGGCCGCTCGACGCTTTACCGCAAGCTCAAGGAATACGGCATCGATCCGGAAACCGGCAGGCTCGACCGGCTCGCTTCCTGAGGGCGCTATCGCGCACAGCCGCCCGATGTCCGGCCTGAGAGCGGTCGGCCCGAGTGCGGTCACGCAAGGCCGGGACCAGCTTGCGCTGCCATCATGTCGCCGGTGCATTGACTGGACCGGAGTGTGGCGCGCCGATGGCGACGTCCCCGACGGTCCCGTTCACGCATTAAGGCTAACGGTAACAGATCGTGTTTCGGCCAAACGAGGAATCATGATCTAAACCAGCGGTTTACCAAGAAACCTTGTGGACAATTTTTGGCGGGATATCGCCACGGTCTTACCGCATTTCGGCTTCAATAAGCGATGATTAACCATTAGGATCGATATTCGGATGTGACAACGACACGTCCGTTTGGGCAAATCCGGGGACAAACGGCAGCCTGCAAGGCCTTTTGATTTGAACAGAATCGAACGACACACAAACGGGCGGCACTATCATTTGAGCGTCTGGCCGAAGTGGCTGGCGGCCATGATTGTCGCATTTGGTTTTCTTGCCGCTGCCGCAACCGGCGCCAGGGCCGAAGTGCGTTCGCTGAAGCTCTACCACCTCCACACGCACGAGAAGGCGGAGATCGTCTACAAGCGCAACGGCCGTTACGATCAGGCCGGGCTGAGGAAGATCAACATCATCCTGCGCGACTGGCGCCGCAACGAGCCGACCAAGATGGACCCGCGCCTGCTGGACCTGGTCTGGGAAGCCTATCGGGAAAGCGGCGCCACCGACTATATCCAGGTGGTTTGCGGCTATCGCTCGCCGTCGACGAACTCGATGCTGCGCAGTCGCAGCAAGGGTGTCGCCGAGAAGAGCCAGCACATGCTCGGCAAGGCGATGGACTTCTACATTCCGGGCGTGCCGCTGAAGAAGCTGCGCAATATCGGGCTCAAGATGCAGGGCGGCGGCGTCGGCTACTATCCGAGATCCGGTTCGCCGTTCGTCCACATGGATGTCGGCAATGTGCGCCATTGGCCCGGCATCAGCCGACAGGAACTGGTGAGCCTGTTCCCGAACGGCAAGACGCTGCACGTGCCGAGCGACGGCCGGCCGCTGCCTGGCTTTGAGCAGGCGCTTGCCTCATACAAGGCACGCAAGGGCTCCGGCGGCGCCGCCATCGAGCTGGCCAGCGCCGGCGGTGGTTCCAAAAGGTCCGGCGGACTCCTGGCTGCCTTCTTCGGCGGCGGCGACGACGAGGCCGACGACAGCGCCGATGTCGCATCGGCAGAGCCGGCGCCGAAGCCGAGAAGCGTGAAGCCGGTACCGGCGAGCACCGCCAAGAGCGGCACCCTGCCGGGGATCGCGATCGTGGCGCCCGAGAACGCCAAGCGCGCCGAGATCCCGCAGGTCGCCGAGGAGCAGGCCCCGGAGCCGGAAAAGGATACGCCCGAGACGATCATCGCGGCGTTGCCGGCACGCAGCATCCCGCTGCCCGATTTCGCGCCGCGGCCGAAAGTCGATGTCGGCGCGCAGCCGCCTGAAAATGTTCCCTTCGGCATGGCGGATGCGACGGCCAGCACCGAACAGACCGTGGCAACCGTGCAGACGCCGGCGAATATGCCTTTCGGCAAGGCTGATCCCTCGGCGGTCGCCGCCGATGCAGCGCAGGTTGCCGCCAACAACATACCTTTGCCGACATGGCGCCCCGAACACACGTTGCCGGCGGTGCTGGCGCCTGCGCCCAGCAAGGATGTGCTGATGGCGCTGGCCGAGACGGCCGAGCGTGGCAAGACCGCGACCGATGCCTTCTCGGTGCTGCCGAGCGCGCGGCCGGATATGACCAATATCGATGCGGCCAAGCCCGATGCGGTCAAGCCCGATGCGGTCAAGGCCGATGCGGTCAAGGCCGTGCTCGACGAGGCCGAGGCGCTTCCCGTGCAGGCTGACTATTATCGGGTTGCGTCGTTGTCCGAGCCTCGTTCGGCTTTCAACGACCCGTCCGGCGTCGATGCCGCATCGCCGCGCGAGGCCGTCGTCGCCCGCGCTGCCGGTTCCGATCCGGTCGCCGCGATCGGCGCCGGCGTGAAGACGACCCGCAAGGAGGCCAGAGCCACCGCCCGCGACCTGAAACCCGGTCCCAAGGCCATCGTGGTTGCCGCCGCACCGCAGGCCGCCCGCTGGGCGCTGACCAGCGGCGAGAATGTCGCGACGGTTTCGAGCGCCACGACGGCGCCGGGCTACGCCTACAACGTGGTCCACACGCCGCCGAGCGAGGTCTACACGGCCGGCTTCCAGCAGGGCGACCAGATGGCGGATGCCAACCGTTTCACCGGCAATGCCGTAAAATTCCTGTCCGTCGCGCGCTTCCAGACGAAGTAAAGACCGGGCATTCCGAAAGCCGCGCCGGGCAACCGGCGCGGCTTTTCGTTGTCAGCCGGCTGTGTGCGGGCACAACCGGCATGCATGAAGCCGGCCCCGGCCCCGCGGGATCACGGGTGCCTGAACTTCTCGTGAAAAGGTAAAAGCTGCCTGTTTCCCGGCTAGAATGGCTGCGTTCCAACCCCGGGGATATTCATGAAGAAGATCCTGTTGGCATCCGTCCTGGCGCTGGTGGCGGCATCGGCGGCTTTTGCTCCCTCGCAAGCCGAAACCGTGATCATCAAAAATGGCAAGCATCACTGCCGGACCAAGATGGTCACGCATTGGAAGCATCGCCACAAGGCGGTCGAGAAGGTCAGGGTCTGCAACTGACCGCCAAGACACCACTGACTATCATGGCACCAGACTAGCCCGATCGGCGCAAGCCGGCCGGGCTTTTTCGTGCCGCCCGGGATGGTTCAGTCGATGTCCAGCGCGGCCGCTTCGCCCCGCGCCAGAAGCCGCGCGGCATCGCGTGCAGGCGGCAACCCGAACTGACGCGCATACTCCCGGCTGAACTGCGAAGCGCTTTCATAGCCCACGGTAAAGGCAACCCGCGCGGCGTTTCCCGGCTGGGCCAGCAGCAGGTGGCGGGCCTCCAGCAGGCGGACCTGCTTCTGGTACTGGATCGGGCTCATCGCCGTCGCCGCCTTGAAGTGGCGATGAAACGCAGCGCTGCTCATATTGGCGAGCTCGGCCAACCGCCGCACCTCGATAGGCTCGTCATAGTGAGCCCGGATCCAGGCGGTCGCCCGGCGGATCTGTGACAAGCGGCTGTCGGCGCCGGCGAGCTGGCGCAACTTCGCGCCTTGCGGGCCTTGCAACAGGCGAAACAATATCTCGCGCTCGAGCAGGGGAGCGAGCACGGGAATCTCGGCGGGCCTGTCGAGCAGCCGCAGCATCCGGCGCCACGCGTCGAGCAGGTCGTCATTGGCCAGGTAGGTCATGAAATCGTCGCCACCGACGGCCGGCTCGTGCTCGATGAGCAGGGCTGCGATCGCCTTGACATCGAGGGCGAAGCCGATGGCCACATAGGGATGCGCGGTGCTCGCCTCGATCAGCTGGCTGGTGGCGGGTGTCTCGACTGCGTAGACGAAATAGCTGCCGGCTTGATAACGAAGCGTACGCTCGCCGATCAGCACCGATTTCGTGCCTTGCAGCACGAACAGCGCCGTCGGCTGACAAAGCTCGGGCATAGGCGGCGTCGGGACCTCGCTGCGGCCGATCGTAACGCGAGGGATCGCCGTCCTTGTCCGCCGTCCATGCGCATGGCGGGCGGCGATGGCGATCAATTCCAGCAGCGCCTCTCTCATCGTTCCAGCATTGCCGATCCGCGTGGGCCGCGCAACCAGGTGAGAGGATCGGGCAAGAGCAAGAGAGTTTTCGGCGCGCGAGGCGGGCGGCAATCCGCCATCTCTAAGGCGCGTCGCGTTTGGCGGCGTGTTTTGGGCCTTTGTTTTATGCAATGTCGTTTTCCCGGACCGGGCCACTTCCAGGCGACAGGCATCAGGCCTCCACAAAGGAGATTTGGATATGACGACATCGAAGCGCGCACTGGTGACCGGCGCCAACAAGGGCATCGGCCTGGAGACCGCACGGCGCCTGGCGGCGACAGGATTCAAGGTCTGGCTCGGCGCCCGCGACGCCGAACGCGGCGCCGCGGCGGCGCAGGCGCTGCGCAACGAAGGGCTCGACGTCGAGTGGCTCGAACTCGACGTCGTCGATGACGAAAGCGCGGCGGTCGCCGCCAGGACCGTCGCGGCGCGGGTAGCCAGCCTCGACGTGCTGGTCAACAATGCCGGCATTGCTCCTGGATATGTCGACGCGCTCGGCCCCGACGAGCGCTATGAGCTGCCGCCGAGCCGGGAGAACATCGCCGACATCAAGGCCACCTATGATGTCAACGTCTTCGGCCCGATCCGGGTCACCCAGGCATTCCTGCCGCTCTTGCTGGCATCGCCCGCCGGCCGCATCGTCATGGTGAGCAGCTATATCGGCTCGATCGCACGCGCGCAGGACGCAACAGGCGAAAACCAGTCGCCCAACATCATGGGCTATGGCAGCTCCAAGACGGCGCTCAACGCGATTACGGTGGCGTTCGCCAGGGAGCTCGCGCCGCGCGGCATCAAGGTGAATGCCGCTGCTCCCGGCTACACCGCGACCGATCTCAACGGGCACAGGGGCGGTCGCACGGTGCAGCAGGCAGCCGAGATCATCGTGCGCCTGGCGACGCTCGATGCCGATGGTCCGACTGCCGGCTATTTCGACGAGAATGGCCCGCTGCGCTGGTGAACGCGAAAGCGCTTATCCGGCGAGCTTGCTCGCGGCGCGTGCGAGAGCTTCGATTTCGTCCCACCTGCCGGCCTTGACCATGTCGTCGGGGGCGACCCAGGAGCCGCCGACGCAGATGACATTGGGCAGGCTGAGATAGTCGGCCGCGTTCTTGCCGGTGATACCGCCGGTCGGGCAGAATTTCACGTCGGCGAGCGGCGAGGCGAATGCCTTCAGCGAGGCGATGCCGCCGGACTGCTCGGCCGGGAAGAACTTCAGGAAGCGCAGCCCGGCTTCGCGCGCGGCCATGATCTCGCCGGGGGTGATGGCGCCGGGCAGCAGCGGAACCTCGCTGTCGGCGGCGCCTGCCAGAAGCTCGCGGGTTATGCCCGGGCTGACGATGAATTGCGAGCCGGCGGCGGCCGCCTCATCGAACTGGCGGGCATCCAGAATGGTGCCGGCACCGACGATGGCTTCCTCGACCTCGCCGGCCACGCGTCGGATCGCTTCCAGCGCATCCGCGGTCCTGAGCGTGATCTCGATCGCCGGCAGGCCGCCGCGTGCCAAAGCGCGGGCCAAGGGCACGGCATTGGCAACTTCAGCGATCTTCAGCACCGGGATGACCGGCTGGCCATTGAGCAGCGACAGGAGTTTTTCGGTCTTGCTAGGCATCTTCTTCTCCATATCGTTGTCAATTCAACCGATTAGCAGACTGATATTTTCCTGTCCACGCAACCGGGCGTGTCGTGATGTCACGCACGCCGGGTAGCTTACGGGCTCTTCCGGAACAGGACCATGACAGGCCGTCAAACCCGTTTCACCTTGAAACGGCTTTTACGAGCGTCTAGTTGCTCTGGCAATGACACCGTCCGCGCCATCCCAGCCTGTCCGCGTCGCCGCGCTCTACAAATTTGCCCGGCTCGACGCCTTCCAGGCGCTGCGGGCGCCACTGGCTGCCTTCTGCTGTGGGCGCGGCATCAGGGGTACGCTGCTTCTGGCGCATGAAGGCATCAACGGCACGGTCGCCGGCAGCGATGCGGCGATTGCCGAACTGATCGAACATCTCGAAACCATCGACGGGCTGTCCGGCCTCGAGGTGAAATACAGCAGCGCCGCGCAAATGCCCTTCCACCGCATGAAGGTGCGGCTGAAACGCGAGATCGTCACCATGGGTGTCGAAGACATTGACCCGGCGAAGAGTGCCGGCACCTATGTCGCGCCGGCCGACTGGAACGCGCTGATTTCCCAACCCGACACGATCGTCATCGACACGCGCAACGCCTACGAAGTGTCGATCGGCACCTTCAAGGGCGCCATCGATCCGGCGACCGCGAGCTTTCGCGAATTCCCGGCCTGGGTGGAAGAGCACCGCGCGGAACTGGAAGGCCGCAAGGTCGCCATGTTCTGCACTGGCGGCATACGCTGCGAGAAGGCGACGGCCTATGTCAGGTCGCTTGGTCTCGAGGAGGTGTTCCATCTCAAGGGCGGCATCCTGAAATACCTCGAAGAGGTGCCGGCCGAAGACAGCCTGTGGCAAGGCGAATGCTTCGTCTTCGACGAACGGGTTTCGGTGTCGCACGGCCTCGCCGAGGGCGACGCCGAGCTGTGCCGCGCCTGCCGGCATCCACTGACCTTGGACGAGCTGACATCGCCGAAATTTGCCGCCGGCGTCTCCTGCCCGCATTGTTTCGACGCTCGGTCGGACGACGACCGCCAGCGCTATGCCGAGCGCCAGCGGCAGGTCGAGCTGGCGCAGGCGCGGGGCAGGGGACCGCATATCGGGTCCTGATCAAGGCGCCTGGGCCGGGGCAAAGCGGCCGCCCGTCATTGCAATGTCAGGTTTCGGGACCTACGTCTTCGGCGTTCGAAACCTGCCCGTTCGGCCGGGCAATCCTGGAGGCATTGATGTTCGATCCCAAGAAGCTTCTCGACGATCTGCTCGGCTCGCAAATTCCCGGCACCGGCGGCACGGTCCGCGACAAGGCCGGACAGGCGGTGCAGATGGCCAAGGACAATCCTCTTGCGGCGGGCGCGCTGGCCGCGGTGCTGCTTGGAACCGGCGCCGGGCGCCAGGTCACCGGTGCCGCCGTCAAGCTCGGCGGGTTGGCAGCGATCGGTGGCCTCGCCTACAAGGCCTACCAGAACTACAAGGCCGGCAATGCACCCGAGCAGGCGCCGGCGGCCGGCGAACCGGAATTGCTGCCGCCGCCGAAGGACACTGCGTTCCACCCGTCGCAAGCGCCGCAGGGCGAGGACGAATTCACGCTGACCCTGGTGCGGGCGATGATCTCGGCGGCCAAGGCCGACGGCCATGTCGACGATGAGGAGCGCAAGAAGATCGCCGGCAAGCTGAGCCTCGCGGGGATCGGTTCCGATGCGGAAAAATTCCTGATGGCGGAGCTGGAGAACCCGCTCGACCTCGACACGCTGGTGGCCGGCGCCAAGACCGACGCGCAGAAGCTTGAGCTCTACACCGCGTCGCGCCTTACAATCGATCCCGACACACGCGCCGAGCGCGGCTATCTCGATCTGCTCGCGGGCCGGCTCGGCCTGCCGGATGCGCTGATCGACCATGTCGAGGCAACGGTTTCGGCGGTCAAAGTGCCGGCTGCCAAGGCCGGGACCTCACCCAATCCACGCTGGTAGGCCAAAACGGAACAGGCGGGCCTTCGTGGCGTTAACCTCTCGTTAACCCAGGAAGCGCATGATTCTAGACAGTCGGATCGGCTTTCCTCCTCCCAAGTCCGGTCCAGATCAGGGCGGTCGCCAATGACCGCCCTTTTTGTCGGCCCTCCGTGCTTCTCCCAAAAACGAATTGCGCTTTTCGGTACCCGGCCAGGCTCCGAACCCTTGATAGGAATTTTTTCCTTGACGGGGTGACGGCAACTATGGTAGATATTTGGTTATGGTGCTGAGTTGCGCCAGGGACTCGCCGCAGGCGGGTTTTCCGTTCAATGCTCCCTCGACAGCGCGCGGTCGAAGGCCGGACGAAACCTGTCAGCTTGGATTCGTTGCCCTGGACACCAGCGTCCCGCTTGCCATCGCCGCCGTCATTTGCGATGCCTTTTGCCCCTGGACCACCTGAAAATCAGTCGAGCCAAATGCGGCGCAGCCGGAGGATATCTGCCATGACCGAAAAAACCGCCATCGTCACCGGCGCCGGCACGGGCATCGGCAAGAGCGTCGCCACCGCGCTGCTCAAAGCCGGCTGGAACACCGTGTTCTGCGGACGCCGGAAGGCGCTGCTGGACGAGGCGATCGCCGCGGCCGAGCAGACGGATGCCAAGGCACTGGCTGTCGCCTGCGACATCAGCAAGCCCGGCGAGGTCGATGATTTGTTCGAGACGGTGGCGGAGGCGTTCGGCCGCGTCGACCTGCTCTTCAACAATGCCGGCATGGGCTACAAGTCGGCGCCGATCGACGAGATCCCGGTCGAGGTGTGGAACGATATTGTGGGCGTAAACCTCACCGGTTCGTTCCTGTGCGCCCGCGCGGCCTTCCGCGCCATGCGCAAGCAGAAACCGATGGGCGGCCGCATCATCAACAACGGCTCCATCTCGGCCTACGCGCCGCGCCCGGGATCGGTGCCCTATACCGCGACCAAGCATGCCATCACTGGGCTGACCAAGACGCTGGCGCTCGACGGCCGCCCCTACGACATTGCCTGCGGCCAGATCGACATCGGCAATGCGCTGACCGACATGGCGCAACCGATGACGGTCGGCGTGCCACAGGCCAACGGCTCCATTGCCGCCGAAGCGGTGATGGACGTCCAGCACGTGGCCGACGCCGTCGTCCACATGGCCAGCCTGCCGCTCGAGGCCAATGTGCTGTTCATGACCGTGATGGCGACCAAGATGCCGTTCGTGGGCAGAGGCTGACGAAGCCTTTATTTTTGCGCAATTCCCAAGGGAAAGCGCTACGCGCTTTTCCCGGGAAAACCTCTACGCACTTTTTCTGGAGTTGCCTTAGGCCCCCGCCAGCGCCACGCCCGGCAGATAGAGCGCGATCGGGCGGATCTCGTAGACGGCGGTCGGGTTGACGCGGCGCAGATCGCGCGCGATGGCGATCGCGTCATCGCGCTTGGCGCAATCGACGACATAGAGGCCGAGAAGCTGTTCCTTGGTCTCGGCGAAGGGGCCGTCGATGACGATCCCGTCGCCGGGTCCGCGCAAGGTGCAGGCCGACTGGGTCGCTCCAAGCCGCGCCGAGGGGCCGAGGCTGCCGTTCGCATAGAGCCCGTCGTGGATCTTGAGCAGGTCGGTCATCAGTGCCGCATCTTCCTGCGGCGTCAGTGCCTTGATCGCGTCTTCCACGTGATAGGCAAGAATTGCATAAAACATCGAGGCACCCCATTTCGATCCTGATCCAACGATCGTAGCGGCTCCCCGCACGCAGGCACAGTCTTTGGCCTTGCGCCTCCCGACGCATCATGACATTGCCATGCCGCCAGCGGCAATCGATGCGGACTCGCGGCGAACGCCGGAGGCCTCACTTGGCCAGGAACGCTCCGATCCTGTCCAGCGCGCGCAAAATGTTCTCCTCGGAATTGGCGTAGGAGAGCCTGACATAGCCCTCGCCGAGAATGCCGAAATCGGGGCCGCCGATCAGTGCCACGCCGGCGTCGTCGAGCAGGGCGGAGGCCAGTTGCTTCGCCTTCCAGCCGGTCTTCGACACGTTGGGGAAGGCATAGAAGGCGCCCTTGGGCGTGATGCAGGATATGTTTGGCAGGGCGTTCAGTCCCTCGACCACGATCTTCCTGCGGCGATCGAAGGCGCGCATCATCTTTTCGACGTCGTCCTGCGGGCCGTCTATGGCGGCGATGCCGGCGAATTGGCTGGGCGCGTTAACGCAGGACCAGCAATTGACCGCCAGCTTGCGCACCTTGTCGTAGAGATGGGCGCCCTTGTCGCCGTTCGGCCAGATCGACCAGCCCATGCGCCAGCCGGTCATCGCCCAGGTCTTCGACCAGCCGTTGAGCACGATCAGCCGGTCGCGGATTTCGGGAAACTCGAGCAGCGAGCAGTGTTTTTCGCCATCATAGGTCATCACGTCATAGATTTCGTCGGAGAGGATGGCCACTTGCGGATGTGCCTCCAGTCCCTTGACCAGCTTCTCGATCTCGGCCCGCGGCGTGACGCCGCCGGTCGGGTTGGCCGGCGAATTGAGGATCAGGAGCCGCGTCTTCGAGGTGATCAGCGCCAGCGTCTCATCGGCCGAGAAGGCAAAGCCGTTCTCCTCGCGCATCGGCACGGGGATGGGTGCCGCACCGGTGAACTCGATCATCGAGCGGTAGATGGGAAAACCGGGATCGGGATAGAGGATCTCGGCGCCAGGTTCGCCGAACATCAGGATGGCGGCGAACATGGTCGGCTTGCCGCCGGGCAGGATCATCACCGCCTCGGGCGATACCTCGACCCCGGTCGTGGTCAGCGTGCGGCGCACCACCGCCTCGCGCGTCGCCAACAGGCCGTTCGCCGGCGTGTAGCCGTGGTGGCCGTCGCGCAGCGCCTTGATCGCCGCCTCGACAATGTGCTGCGGCGTCTTGAAGTCGGGCTGGCCGATGCCGAGATTGACGATGTCGCGGCCTTGTTGGGCGAGTGCCGTGGCCCTCGCGAGCACGGCGAAGGCGTTTTCCTCGCCGAGACGATCGAAGGCCGAAATCGTGTGGAGCATTTTTCCCGTCCGTGTGGTTCTTGCTATGCGGTTGCGTTTTTGTGAGCTTCGGCCCGCAAAAGTCAAACGGATTGGAGCTTTCGGTGTCGGAAAATCTCAAGGACTGGCAACCGCGTCCGCGCCCGGAGCGCAAGGTGCTGGAGGGCCGCTATGTCAGGCTTGAGCCGCTGAGCGCCGCGAAGCATGGCGATGGCCTCTATGAAGCGTCTTCCGTGGCCGACGTCGATGGCCGCTTCGCCTGGCTGCCCGACTATCCGCCGGAAACCCGCGCCGCCTTCCAGCCTTGGCTGGACAAGGTGGAGGCGAGCGAGGATCCGCTGTTCTTCGCCGTCATCGACAAACCGAGCGGCAAGGTCGCCGGGCGCCAGACGTTGATGCGCATCGATCCGGCCTATGGCGTCATCGAGATCGGCAACATCTATTGGGGGCCGCTCATCGCGCGCAAGCCGGCGGCGACCGAGGCGCAATTCCTGTTCATGAAATACATTTTCGACGAGCTCGGCTATCGCCGCTACGAATGGAAATGCAACAACCGCAACGAGCCGTCGAAGCGCGCAGCGGAACGGTTCGGCTTCAAGTTCGAGGGCATTTTCCGCCAGCACCTGATCGTCAAGGGTGAAAACCGCGACACCGCATGGTATTCGATCATCGACAAGGAATGGCCGGCCTTGCGCAAAGCCTACGAGGCGTGGCTCGATCCGGCCAATTTCGACGGTGCCGGCCAGCAGAAACGACGGCTCGAGGATTTTCGCGCGGAATTCGGCGCTTGAGCTGAATCCGGGCATGGGAGTTTGCCATTGGCGCACAGTGACGACGACAGCCGGCACGACGGCAGCCGGCACGACCACAGCGGGCACGGCTACAGCGGGCACGGCCACAGCGCGCATAGTCATGGCTCGACCGACAAGAAGCGCGTTTTGATCGCGGCCTGCCTGACGGCGGGCTTCATGGTGGCGGAGGCGCTTGGCGGTCTTTTCACCGGCTCGCTGGCGCTGCTGGCCGATGCCGGCCACATGCTTGCCGACGCCATTGCGCTCGGCCTTGCCTGGTACGCGTTTCATCTTGCGGACCGGCCGGCGACCGTCCGCCTGACCTATGGCTTCGGCCGGGTCAAGACGCTGGTGGCCTACACCAACGGCATCGCCATCTTCGTCATCGCGCTGTGGATCGTCTACGAGGCGTGGGAGCGCCTGCAGACGCCGGCGCCGGTGCTGGGCGGGCCGATGCTGGTGGTGGCGATCCTCGGCCTGCTGGTCAACATCGGCTCCTTCCTGGTGCTGCATGGCGGCGACCGTGAGAGCCTCAACATGCGCGGCGCCATACTGCATGTGCTCGGCGACCTGCTCGGCTCGGCCGCGGCAATCGTGGCGGCGATCGTCATTCTGGCGACCGGCTGGACCCCGATCGATCCGATCCTGTCGGTGCTGGTCTCGCTGCTGATCCTGTCCACGGCATGGTCGCTGATGCGCGCGGCCGCCCACGTCCTGCTCGAAGGGGTGCCGCCGAGCCTCGACCGGGACCTGATCGCCAGCGACATCGCGACGACGGTCCAGGGGGTGCGCGAGGTGCACCACATGCATATCTGGTCGATCGACGGCACCAGCAGCATGGCGACGCTGCATGCCTGCCTCAACGAGGGCGTGGACGCGCACAAGGCGGTCAGCGCGATCAAGAAGCGGCTTGCGTCGGAGCATGGCATCAGCCATGCCACGGTGGAACCTGAATTCGGCCAGTGCGCCGACGACGGCGACGAGCACGACCATGGTCATGACCATGATCACCACCAGGGGCATGACGCGGCTTTGCATCATGGCCACCATCACTGACGCAGGGAACCCAAGCGCCTTGAATCCGAGCTCGACGACCCCTGGCCACGCCGGGACAGCATAATGGATCGCGATACCAAGAACGCCGCCATCGCCGCGCTGTCGATCATGCTGCTGTTCGGCATTGCCGTTTATTTCCTGCCAAACATCATGCTGGCCCTCGGCGGCCTTTCGACCGTGCTCGCCGGCATCTTCGGCACCGCGTTCGTGCTGGCGTTTTTCTTGGTGTTCTGGCTGCGCGCGCGCAGCCAACGCAAAAATCAGAGCAAATAAGGGAAGTTCGACATGCGCATTCTGATCACGGGCGCCGCCGGCATGGTCGGCCGCAAGCTCATTGCACGGCTGGCAAAGGACGGCAGGCTGCGCGGCCAGAAGATCTCCGCGCTCGACCTGCACGACATCGTACCGCCACAGGCGCCGGCCATCGATGGCGTCAGCATCCACAGCCATACCGGCGATCTCGCCGAGGCGGGCGCCGCCGAGAGGCTGGTCGCGTCGCGGCCCGACGTCGTGTTCCATCTCGCCGGCATCGTATCGGGCGAGGCGGAAGCCAATTTCGATCTCGGCTACCGCGTCAATCTCGACGGCACGCGCGCCTTGTTCGATGCCGTCCGCCTGGCTGGGTTTGCGCCGCGCGTCGTGTTCACCTCGTCGATCGCGGTGTTCGGCGCGCCGTTCCCGGACGTCATTCCCGATGAATTCCACACTACGCCGCTGACCTCCTACGGCACGCAGAAGCAGATGAGCGAGGCGCTGCTGGCCGACTATTCCAGGCGCGGCTTCTTCGACGGCATCGGCATCCGGCTGCCGACCATCTGCGTGCGGCCGGGCAAGCCGAACAAGGCGGCCTCCGGCTTCTTCTCCGGCATCATCCGCGAGCCGCTGAACGGTCAGGAGGCGATCCTGCCGGTGCCGCGCACCGTCGTCCATACCCACGCCAGCCCACGCTCGGCGGTGAATTTCCTGATCCATGCGGCCGGGATCGACGGCGCCGCCGTCGGGCCGCGCCGCAACCTGACGATGCCAGGCGTCGCCGTCACTGTCGGCGAGCAGATCGAGGCGCTGGAACGCATCGCCGGGCCGAAGGCGGTGAGCCTGATCCGCGAGGAGCCGGACGAGACGATCTGGGCGATCGTCAAGGGCTGGCCGACGCGGTTCGAGGCGCGGCGGTCAAGGGAATTAGGTTTCAGCGCCGAGAAGAGTTTTGACGAGATTATCCGCGCTCATATCGAGGATGAACTGGGCGGCAAGGTGTATTGATATTCAGGTGATGCCGGCCTGCGAACGGCTGATACCTGCGCTTCCGGTGCTCACGTACTTTAAGTACGCTCCGCTCCGGTTCTCGATATCAACCGTTCTCGGCGCGGCCTGACCTGAATCTCAACACACCTTCGGGCGCTACTTCCGGGTCAAACGCCGCCCGTCAGGCTCGCCGACAGCAGCAGCAGTCCGAACAGGAACACGAAGGCGGCGCCGCCGATCTCGACGATCGAATGGATGCGGTTGCCCATGCGGCCGTCGCCGGCGAAATACACCGCCCAGTTCTTTGCGGTCACCGCGATCGTGGCCAGCGCCGAGACGGTTATGGCGGTGCCGATCGACATCGCCAGCACCGACAGCAGGCCGCCGAGCCACAGGCCATTGAGCAGGGCGAAGCTGAGCACGATCAGCGCGCCGGAGCAGGGGCGGATACCGACCGCGGCCACCGCCGTCCAGGCGGTGCGCCAGTCGAAGCGGTCGCCCGACAGCAGCGCCGGATCTGGCGCATGCGAGTGGCCGCAGGTCTCGCAGACCTCGCCCGCCGCGTGCGCGTGATCGTGCGCGCCATGATCGTGGTGATGGTCATGCGCGCCGTGGTCATGATGATCGTGCGAATGGTCATGCCCGTGGTCATCATGATCATGCTGATGCAGCGCGTGCGCCGAATGGCTGTGAGCGGCATGCGAATGGCTCGCGTGAGAATGCCCGGCGTGAGCCGCCGACAGGCTGTAAGCGGGACCTCTGCCGAACAGGCGCAGGATGGAAGGGCCGAGCTTGCGCCACAGCAGCCAGGCGCCGAACAGGGTGACGAAGACGAAGCTCATGATCTCCATGAACCAGGCCGCATCGGTCATCGAGACGGCGGTACCGCGCAGGACGAAATAGGCGACTGCCATGACCGCGACCGCGGTCAGGCCCTGCAGCAGGGCCGAGACAAACGACAACAGGATGCCACGCCGCAGCGCCACTTCGTTGGCGACCATGTAGGACGAGATCACCGCCTTGCCGTGGCCGGGGCCGGCGGCGTGGAAAATGCCGTAGGCGAAGGACAGGCCGATGAGCACCCAGAGCTTGCTGTTGTCCTGGCGCATCGCCTTCATCGCCGTGGCGAGCGCGCGATAGAACTCCTGCTGCCGCAGATTGATCCACATCAGGATGTGGGCGAACGGGCCGGTGGTCGGCGCCATGCCATCGTTGACGCCGATGCCGAGCGAGCTCTGGGCATGAGCCGAGCCGGCGAAATGCACCATCGCGAAGCTGATGGCCAACAGGCCGAATGCCAAACGCAGGGACGGTCTCATCACCGGGTTCATCCTTCTGGCTGACAGGTCAGTTCGAGCTTGGTGGCAAAGATCTTGCTCATGTCGGTGCCTGTCGGGTCGTTGAAGAAGGCGTCCGTCAGGGTCTTCTGGTTTTCCTTGATGGCCTCATCCGGGTCGGGGCGGACCACCTTGTCGGTGCAGTTCGGGGGCAGGCCCTCGACCGTGATGTTGGCGTCCTCGGTGAAATCGATCGCCGTGTAGAAGGTCGGATCGTAGACGCCGATATCGATCTTGCCGGCGAGCTTGATCGGCGCCTTCGGTTCGGACTCGAACAGGATGATCAGCTGGTCGTTGTCGAAATTGGCCATCAGATGCGGCGGCGGCGTCATCGGCACGTCTTTGCCGTCCTGGGTGACGAGTTGGAAGTAGTTGAATTCGGCCAGCGAGGCGTGGACCGTGTCGGCGACCTCCTTCAACTCCTTGTCGTCAAGCTTCAGGTCGGAATTCTTGTCGAACTCCATCATGACAGTACTGGAAAACAGATCGTCGAAGCGCCAGAGATGGCGCAGCGCTTTCACGCTTTGGTGATCCGGGGAGAGGATCACGTCGAGGCGGGCCTCGGCGAAAACGTGCGGATGCACCTCGGCCGGTCCAACGGCGGCCAATGTCGCCGCCAGGGCCGAAGCCAGCATGATTGCGTGCCGTCTCAGATGCATTCGCGGTCGCGATTCCCTTGGCTTCGGAGAGAAGTGGACAGTTACCAGAAAGGGGGCGAAAATGGGACCGCGCCGCAATTGAAGGCGGTCATGCGGTTTCGCGCGTCCTGAACCACTGGACCAGGAAATCGACGAAGACACGCACCTTGGCGGGCAAATAGCGCCGGTGCGGATAGACGGCGAAAATGCCGGCACCCGACAGGGTGCGGTCATCCAGCACCGTCACCAGCCGGCCGCTCGCAATATCCGGCACGGCGATGAAATCCGGCAGGATGGCAAATCCCAACCCCGACAGGGCAGCAGCCCGCGCCGCCATCGGGCTGTTGACTTCGATCGGCCCGGAGACCGAGACGCTCACCGTATCCTCGCCGTCTCCCTTGAATTGCCAGTTGTTCAAGCCGCGGCCATTGGTGTCGACGATGCAGGGCATGCGGCCGAGATCCTGCGCCCGTACCGGCATGCCATGTTTTGCGATGAGTTCGGGAGATGCGCACAGCCGTGTGGAAAACGGCGCCAGACGCCTGGCGATCAGCGACGAGTTCTCCAGGCGCGAGATGCGCACCGCGAGATCGAAGCCTTCCTCGACGAGGTCGACGAAGCGGTCGTCCAGCTGGATGTCGAGCACGATGTCGGGATATTGCTTGGCGAAGTCGATCAGCGACTGGCCGATCGGCGCGTCGGCGAAGGTGCGCGGCGCAGACAGCTTGATCCTGCCGCGCACGTCGCCGGAGGATTCGCGCACGGCATCGGCAAGACTGTCGACCTCGCGCACGATCTCGGAGGCGCGGCGATAATAGGTGTGGCCGGCCTCGGTCATCGAGAACTGGCGGGTGGTGCGGTTGAGCAGCAGCGCGCCGAGCTCGTCCTCCAGCTCGCGCACATATTTCGACAGCAGCGCCTTGGAGCGGCCGATCTTGCGCGCCGCCGCCGAAAAGCCCTCGGCCTCGACCACGTCGATGAAGGCGCGCATGCGGGTCAGTGTGTCCATGAATCAGGCCTTTCGTGCGGCGTCGAGATTTCGGCCGAGCCGTATCAGGGCAATGTCGCCGCCGGAAGGGCCAGCGACAGGCCGGCCCACCGGTATCTTGCGAGGGTGCAGAAGGGGGTCGAGAGGGTCGTGCGTGCCTGTCATCGTTCGATATCCGGATACGGTGAAACCAACATTGTTCGATGCCGGAATTTTTACAACCTGCGATACGATTTTTATTGATTGTGAATCTCTCTGCCCCTATATCGCGCTTGCCCAAAGTCGCACGTGCCTGTGGGTGTCCGCCGATCCTCTGAATGGTGAGGGAAATCGGTAAGGTAACTGGAGCCAACCCCTCCAGTCGGTTTAGCGGCCAACCGCCAGACCGAGGACACCTTGAAGCAACGACGGTGCGGGCCTTTCTGGTTCTCTGCCGGTTGTCCAAAGACCGGGGTTACTGAAGAGGCACACCATCATTGCCGGCAGTGCGGAACGGGGTTCTCCCAGTCCAAGCCAAGGCAGACAAAGCGAACCGAAGCCGGGCAAGGCCAAGGTTCATCGCCGCGAGACGGCGTTTCATGGTTCCGGGGTCTCCACCGGCTGGTTCCATGGATTTCCGTCCCGCCTTTGTCCACCGCGTGTTCGCGAGGCCGACAGCCCGCGTCCGCACCCTTGTGCGCGCCGAAAGGCGTGATGGAGAAACCCGATGGCCACGCAGCGCATCCTCGACTTCCTCGCCACCCGACGTCCGACCGGTCCTTGCCTCGTCGTCGACCTTGATGTCGTGCGCGACAATTTCCGCGCCTTCGAGAAGGCGCTGCCCGATTCCAGGATCTACTATGCGGTGAAAGCAAACCCGGCGCCGGAAATCCTGCGCCTCCTTGCTGCGATGGGCTCGTCCTTCGACACCGCTTCCGTTGCCGAAGTCGAGATGGCGATGGACGCCGGTGCGCCGGCGGACCGCATCTCCTTCGGCAACACCATCAAGAAGGAGCGCGACATCGCGCGCGCCTACCAGCTCGGTATCAAGCTGTTCGCCGTCGATTGCGTCGAGGAGGTCGAGAAGATCGCCCGCGCCGCTCCAGGCGCCCGCGTGTTCTGCCGCGTGCTGACCGATGGCGAGGGCGCCGAATGGCCGCTGTCGCGCAAGTTCGGCTGCGTGCCTGCGATGGCTGTCGACGTGCTGCGCCATGCCAAGGCGCTCGGGCTCGACGCCTATGGCGTGTCGTTCCATGTCGGCTCGCAGCAGACCGACCTGACGGCCTGGGATCGCGCGCTGGCCGACGCCAAGACCGTGTTTTCGACGCTCGCCGAGGAAGGCATCGTCTTGAAGATGGTCAATATGGGCGGCGGCTTCCCGACGCGCTACCTGCGCGACGTGCCGGCGGCCCAGGCTTACGGCCAGGCCATCTTCTCGGCGCTGCGCAAGCATTTCGGCAACGCCATTCCCGAGACCATCATCGAGCCGGGCCGCGGCATGGTCGGCAATGCCGGCGTCATCAAGTCGGAAGTCGTGCTGATCTCGAAGAAGGCGGACAACGACAATGTGCGCTGGGTGTTCCTCGATATCGGCAAATTCGGCGGCCTGGCCGAGACGATGGACGAGGCGATCCGCTATCCCCTAGTGACCGCGCATGACGGCACGGAAACCGCGCCTTGCGTGCTCGCCGGCCCGACCTGCGATTCGGCGGACGTGATGTATGAGAAGACGCCCTATCCGCTGCCTCTGTCGCTGACCATCGGCGACGAGGTGCTGATCGAAGGCACCGGGGCCTACACGACCACCTATTCGGCGGTCGCCTTCAACGGCTTCGAGCCTCTCCGATCCTACGTGATCTGACGGTTCGAAAGAACCGTCGGGTCATCCCAGGTGGGCGTCTGTCGCCCATCCGGGCTCGCCTGTGGAACAGTCTCCGCTCGTGAAGGATCGCGGAAATGGACATTGCAAATTTCGTTGTCGAAGGCGCTGCGCGCGACATCTCCCCCTCAGAGGTGGAGATGGTCACGAACTGGCCGGAGGGGTTTGTCTCAGCCGCCTCGACGTCTCTTGGACCGCATGGGGCTAGCGCTTCACGCGCGGCGAACCCCTCTGTCGCCTTCGGCGACATCTCCCCCTCGAGGGGGGAGAGTGCCCGTGCTTTCGCCATCGTTGCCGAAACGCCTGATGACATCGCGGCGCGCGAGGCGTTGCTCGATGCCGCCATGGGGCCGAAGCGCAAGACGAAGTCGTCGGAGAAGCTGCGGCGGGGCCGGCGGCCCTCGGAAGGCCTGGCTTTCGTCGCGCGCGACGCATCGGGCGCCGTGATGGGCACGGTGCGGCTCTGGGACGTCACGCTGGGCGAGGGCGGTCCGGCAGCACTGTTGCTTGGGCCCCTGGCGGTCGCTCCTTCGCTCAAGAGTGCCGGCATCGGCTCGGCGCTGATGCGCCATGCGGTCGCCGAAGCCGCGCGTCTCGGCCACGCGGCGATCCTGCTGGTCGGCGACGCGCCCTATTACGGCCGCTTCGGCTTCTCAGCCGCAAAGACCGGTTCGCTGGCCATGCCGGGCCCGTATGAGCGGCATCGGCTGCTCGCGGTGGAACTGGTGGAGGGCGCGCTCGACGGCGTCCATGGCACGCTGAAGGCCGCGGGGCGCAAGCTGAAGGCGCCGACGCTGGCGGCCTGAGGCGCTGAGCCCCAAACGAACGAAAAACGCCGCCCGAAACGGCGGCGTTTTCGTCCCGAGAACAGTCTCGGCGGTCTTCTGTCTCAGCCGATCAACTGGCTGAGCGCCATGGCGACAGACATGTCGCCTTCGACCTTTATCTTGCCGGTCATGAACGCCATGGTCGGGTTGAGATCGCCCGATATCAGCGAGTCCAGATCGTCGAGCGAGAGCTTGATGGTGCAGTCGGCGGGGCCATCGGTGGTCGAGACATCGGCGCCGTCGATGACGATGACGCCATCGCTGCCGGTGTCGAATTTCACGGAACGATCGAACCCGCTGCTGGCCACGCGCGACCTGATCTTGTCGGCAATCTCCTGAACGCTCACGCTGTTCTCCTGTCTGGTTGCATCTGCCTGTTCGGTTGCATCTGTCGCGCCCCGGCATGATCCGCCCGAGGGCCATGCATCTTCGCGGCCACGGTCGCTGCCGCATATAGCTTTGGATTGACGTTTACGTCAACGCGGATTGCAGGGCCTGGTTCCTATCGCCGCAGCCGGGCGAGGAGCCGATCACCGTCCCTGGCCAGTGGTATCCCGATGGCTCAATGCGACTTGAAGGCCTTGGTCATCTCGGACGCAGTGGCGCCGGCTTCCTGCCGGCGGCGCAACCAGTTGTCGCGTATCTCATCCTTGCTCAGGAAATTGACCTGATCGACCAGAACCTCATGCACCAGTGTGGCGCCGACGCGTGTGTTGACGGTATCGCGGATCGCGGCGCGGAAGGCGTCGAGGTCGATCGTCTCCTTCTTGGTGAAGTCGATCTGCGGATTGGAATACAGGTAGGAATAGACCTGGTCGGTGATCAGTGCCTCGGCCGGGATCGACAGTTTCTTGATCTGCTCGGGTTCGACCGTGTAGACCAACTTGGTCAGGAAATAACCGTCGATCCTGGCGTTGCGGATCAGCGGCACCGAGATGACCTCGGTCTTGACGTAGTCCAGCCCGCCCAGCATCGGCTTCGGCTTTTCGCCGACGCCGCGTTCGCCGGCGGCCTGGAACGAATAGAACACCGCGCCGAGGGTGGCGACGCAGATCCAGACCGCGATGGCGATGACCTTGACCATTCAGGCACCCGAGCCGGCGACCACCGCGCGCTAACCGCGCGCCCGGCCGAATTCGCCGGCGGAATAAGTGCCATCGGTTTCGGCGCGCTGGATGGCGGTGCGCAACAGGCCTGCGACCTCGTTGACGGCGCTCAGATGCGCCAGGATCGCCGCCTCGTTCTTCGCAAGCTTCTGGCGAAGCCGGACAAGGCCTTCGCGGTGCTGTTCGAGGAACTCGGCTTCGCTGCCGCCGCGCATGGCACGGGTCAGTTCATAGAGATAGCGGCTCTTGCGCGCGTTCGATGCCTTGAGGTCGTAGCCGGTGTCGCTGCGCAGCCCGGCCGTCTCTTGCTCGACGACTTCCTCGATGCGGCCGATGATGGCGGCAAGGTTTCCGGGCCGCGCGAGTGCGACCGGGGCTTCCGATGTGGCCGTGCGCGCCGGCAGGTTGGCGGTGAATTCCGAAAAGTCGGCCATGGCGTTTCCCAGTCTAGATCTTGATGTC
Source organism: Mesorhizobium sp. B2-4-2 (assembly GCF_006442845.1). Lineage (NCBI taxonomy): Bacteria > Pseudomonadati > Pseudomonadota > Alphaproteobacteria > Hyphomicrobiales > Phyllobacteriaceae > Mesorhizobium > Mesorhizobium sp. B2-4-2. Next base: position 227,320 of record NZ_VFVM01000002.1, read on the forward strand.
TGTCTTTGTGGTCGTTTCATCGCCGGTCATGGACCTGGCGGCCTTGCGCTGCAGCTCCTGGACGAGCGAGGTGGACAGACGGCTCTGCCGGTCGATCTCGGTCTTTTCAGGCCCGCCGGAGACCGGGCCGATCGGCACCTTGCGCTTGCCTTCGAGATAATGGTCGGCGAGCAGCGACTTGGCGATGCCGATGCCACCACGCTCGGCCATGACGTCGGCGACGCGCTCGGCGAGCTGCGATTTCCACATGTCGCCGGCCAGGCCCTTGCCGTACACGCCCTCGGTGTCCTTGGGCATCATGTTCTGGATGAAGGTCTGGAGCACCATGGCTTCGAATTTCTTGAACTTCTTGGATGGATCGGCCGCCATGGCCTGGTCGGCGGTGGCGCGCGACAGCATCGTCCCGGCCGAAGCGGCCTCGACCGAAAAGCTGCCGGCAACGCCGCCCGCATGCCTGGTCAGTGCGGCGCGCGCGGCCGCGAGATCCGCCGGCTCGGCTGCTCGGACAACATCCATCACGATGTCGCTGGGGGGAGAGATCGCCAAGAAAGTCCGCCTTTTATCGGTTTTCCTTGGCCAGACCATGCCTCAACAAGCTTGTGGCAGGCTTGCGGGCGGAGGAAGGAAGGCCAGGGTTCTCTGTATCCAGCCGCGTAGCCAGATTTTCAACAACGCATGTCGCGTAAAAAGTGGCTTCCGGTTTTGGGAGAACGACCTGCAGAAAGCGTCTCGCCCGAATCCGTTCGAACGCGAGGGGCTTCAGGACGGGGGAAGACCGGCCCTCGACAGCATTTCAAGGAACCGGGAATGGTGATGATCCTTCACATAGCGCGGCACAAAGCCAGGGCAGACATTGCTCAGATTGAGATGCGGAAGTTGTGACAGGCAATGATGGATGGCCCGCGACGCTTCATCGCGATTGCCGGTTGCGGCCGCGGCTGCGGCCCAATAAAGCGCGCCACGAACGAAGCCCGGCTTTGTCCTGACCACCTTGCGCGCGACCTCGAGCGCCCGCTGATCGTCTCCGCCGGCAAACAGCGCCATAACGAGCCCGTGGTGACGCCAGTAGTCGATGACGTCATGGGTTCCCAGCCGGATCGCCTCGTTCGCCTCGCGCACGGCTTCGCTGACCTGCCCGCGCAGCGCGAAGAGCATCGCAATATCGCCGTGGCCGCTCGGATAATTTGGGTTGAGGCTGATCGCGTGCCGGCATTCGACGATCGCCTCGTCGATACGACCGCAACTTTCGAGAGCAAATGACAAGATGCACCGGGCAATTTCATCGTCCGGCACCGCCCGCACCGCGGCCTCGGCAAGCGCCAGCGTATACTCGATATTGCCCTGCTCGCGGGGCAGCGCGCCAAACGCGATGCCCATGGAAATCATGATCGAGAGCGTCCGCTTCGCACGGGCGTTGTCGGGCCCTGTCGAGAGCGCCTTCGTCGCAAGTTCCATCCCGACCAGCAGCGAGTCGTGGGTCATCTCAAAATATTTCATGAGCGCCTCGTTCACCAACCTGCGCACTTCAGGGGGACCAGGCGGACTCTTGTCGCGGACCTTCCAGTTGGTCAGTTGAAGTTCGAGGATCACCGCCAGAACGACGGACTGGGCGATCCTGTCCTGGAATTCGAGCGCATTCTCGGACTGGCCGTCGAACTTCTGGGCCCAGACATGATGACCGCCGACGGCATCGACAAGCTGGATATTCACCCTCAACCCATTGCCGGATCTCTGGATGCTGCCGCTGAGCACATATTGTGCCCGCAGCGCTCCCGGCGCGTTACCTTCTTGGCGCAGGCCGACCTTATCTGTCGGGGGAACCGCGGAGAGCACGACATAGTCGGCCACCTCGGAAAGGGCTGTCGTGATGTCCTGGACCAGTCCCTTGGAGAAAAAATTGTCGCCTTGTTTTCCGGTCAGATTGGTGAAGTCGGCAACGCCAATGGAGGGGTGTCCGAGGCGATGGCTGGCCGCAACACCACTTGCCGACGGTGCGTGTGACGCCGTGTCGGAAGCAAGCAGCAGGGACTGCCATAGTGCCCGCGTCTCAGGGCCGGCTTCGACGCCGAACTCCTTCTTCAGCATGCTTCTGCAAGCCTCGTATGTCCTGAGCGCCTTGTCGCGTTGACCACAAGCAAGGAGCAATTCCATCTTGAGCCGATAGGATTCTTCCCGCGCCGGATCCATAGCGAGGACGCGATCGGCCAGGACGAGGCCCGCTTCAGCGTCGACGAGGCGAGCCAGTTTCTCGAACGATTCAAGCGCACGACCGAGCAACCTGTCGCGTTCCGACGCGACCCAGTCGTCGAAGCCATTGCTTCCCACATGGAGACCGTCGAGGAACGGGCCGGTGTAGTTCGCCAGAGCCTTTTCGAGTTCCTGCGCGGAGCGGGCCGATAAACCCGTCTCGAACTCCTCCACATCGACCCGGAACGCCTCTGGCCTGAGGTGGATCAACTCTCCGGTGGAATGGATAAGATCGACACCCGAGAGATCGCGGCGCAGGACGCTGAGGGTTTGGCGAAGACTGTTGCGCGAATGTTCGCCATCGCTGTCGCCCCATAGCAGGTCAGCCAGTTTCTCCCGCGTTGCTGCCATGCCCGGACATCGGGCCAGATAAGCAACGATTGCCGGGCCGCGTTTCCCGACCAGTCGAAGCGGGCCAGTTGTTTCAATACGGAAGCCGCCGAAGAGTGAGATTCTATTTGCAGCGCCGCCGTCGTCACTTTGCATCTGCTGCCTCAGCCTGACGAAATTCTAACGCAAATCTAACGTTCCGCAATCGTCCGTCACCGCGCTTCAAGCGCTCCCGTGACGGCAGGTCATTTAGACTTCGCTAAATTAGGCGGCCAAGTCAACGCAATGCTTGGTTCAAGGGGGGCGCGTGTCCAGAACAAGAGCCAATTTGCTGCTGCTCCTTGCAGCCGCATTGTGGGGCTTCGGCAACGTCTCGCAAAAGACGGTGCTGGTCCATCTCGACGCCATGAGCGCGGTAAGTCTGCGTTGCCTGATCGGCGGGCTGCTGGTGCTGCCCTTTGTCTTGACCGAAAGGCGAGTGGCGATCGGGGCGGGCTATTTTCCGAGCCTGGCCAGGGTGGGCGCGCTGTTCGCCATCTCCATCACGCTTCAGCAGCTTTGCTATGTCGGAGCCTCGGTCACCAATGCAAGCTTTCTGGTGAGCACGGCAACCGTAATGACACCATTGGCCGCCTGGTTGCTCGTCGGCGAGCGTCCGACAGCGGGCCTCACGATCGCTGCCGGGCTGACCCTGGTCGGAGCCCTGCTTTTGTCGGATGGGATCGGCGGCCTCGGCAGCGGGGATCTCACCGCCATCCTGTCGGCTGCCTGCTATGCGCTCTGGGCGGTCGAGCTCGGCCGGCACATGCAGGCCCATGCGCGGCCGTTCACCGCCGCCGCCGCACAATTCCTCGGCGCCGCAGTCTTCGCCCTGCCGCTCGGGGCAATGCAAGGCAACCTGTCGCTGGCCGCCGCATTCGCAGCCGGTCCGGAATTGGCGATACTCGGCGTCTTCTCCACCGCGATAGCCTTCGGCATACAGACGGTTGCCCTCCGCTTCACGCCGGCCAGCCACGCCGCCGTGATCGTCAGTGCCGAAAGCGTTTTCGGGGCGCTGGGCGCGGCGATCTTTCTGGGCGAGCGGAGTTCGTGGCCGGGCGCCTTGGGAGCCGCGATCATTCTCGGTGCGATCCTTTCCGTGGCACGATCGAACCGAACGCCGCAGGCACGTGAGTCCTTGCGGACCGCTTCGAACCAACTCTTCGACATTGCCCCTGCCTTTGTAACAGCGCCGGCAAGCGGGGCAGGCGAACGCCGCGTCAACAGTTCAGGTCCGGTGGAGGAATGCGATGACCACTGCCGCTGATGCGAACGTCGCCGTGTCGAGCGCGGCCGGACAGGCCGCGGGGGCGCTGCGATGAACGCGTGGACAGTCCTTCTTCCGCTCGCACATTTGAGATCGGCCCTTGGTGCCCGCATGAACGGACCCGGCGGCTATTACAACAGTGGCAACGCGCTTGGCCTCATCGTAGGTCTTGCAACCCAAATTGCGGCCGCGCCAGTCGGCCCGCATGAGGAAAGCGCTGTCATCGCGGCGGTGATGGACTATTTCGCGGGCAGCCATGGCACTGTTGCGCTCACCTTGGCTACCCTCGTCTTTTTCTGCGGCGGCGAAGCCTACCACCGGGCTTGGGCAAAGCCGGATGTCCCCGATCCCACCCTCAATCGTCTGGGCGACTTCCTCTCGGGATTAGGCGCAATCGGGCTCGGCATCGCGCTCTTGCTGCTCGGCGACCCGCTGCTTGCGGCGACCTCCGGCCTGCTGCATGCGCTCGGCAAGTTCGGCAGCACCTTTCACAGGCCGGGCAGGCCGGTTCCGGTGTGGCCGACCGCCTGGCCCGATCCGTTCCGCAGTGCGGTGCTCGCCAGCAGGTTGCCGGCAGTGGTGGCGACAACCGTCGCCCTCGGCCAGGCTTTGCCGGTGGTCTGGTCGGGCGAGTCCTTCGCGGCACTCATCATGCCGCTGACGTTACTCGGCTGTTATCTTTTGTGGACCAAGGCCGATCTGCTGCTGTTCGGCGTTGGGTCCAAGGTCCCTCGTCAAATTTCCACATGTTGAAAATGGGCGGCTTTGACAACGATCGGTTGTCGAGATGGAGAATGGCATGTTTACAGATATGTATCAGGACGCCGGTCCTTCTTCTGGAGCGGCCTCCTTTCGCGGGCGGGTGCAGTGGATAGGCGGGGCCAATCTTTTTTCGCCCACAAAGCCATCGGGAAGGGGGCTGGCAAAGCGCGCCAATTCACTCCTGAGACTGGCGGGGATACTTGCAGCTTCTGCGTTCTGGAATCTCCCGGCGCATGCAGCGAATGTCGACGTCGCCATCGTGTTCGCGGTCGACTTCTCGGCATCGATTGATCCAAAGATCGCCGATCTGCAACGCGAGGGACATGCCGCGGCACTCACTTCGCCCGAGATCATCGCCGCCATCGGCCGGAATTACGTCGGCTGCATCGGCGTGGCCTACTTTGAATGGTCGAGCCCCGGACACGCACGCACCATACTGCCGTGGACAAGCATTTGCGGACTGGAAGACGCAAGAGCGGCGGCGGCGGAGATCAGCAGGAAAGGGGATACCGGCGTCATCCGTCGAGGGCGATCCGGAACATCGGTTTCCTCGGCTATCGACATTGGCAGTCTTCTGTTGGACCAGTTTCCTGGAAATGCCGCCAAGAAGGTCATCGATATCTCCTCCAATGGTGAGAACAACGACGGACTTCCTGTTCAGCCGAGCAGGCTGAACGCCATTGCCAAGGGATATACGATCAACGCCATCGCCATTCCCGCCGAAGACGACGATCCCGGCAATCCGCTGGCATCTTATTTTGCCAAATCGGTCATTGGCGGTTCCCAGGCCTTCGTCATGACGCCGAAAGGGCCAAACGACTACAGCACGGCGCTTCGCCGCAAGCTGGTCACGGAAGTAAGCATGAACAACGAAGGGAAATTCCCGCAACCGGCGGACGGGCGCTCTTCTCAACCGTAATTCCGGACAGTGGCGCATTGCTGCACGTCCGCGTGAGGGCCGAGAGCAGACGGCGGCTCCTGGCATCGATCCACGGCCCCTCGTCGATCTTGATCTCGGCCCGGTCGATCGGGGCACCCCATGGCGGCTCCGACGATCCGACAATCGCTGCCGATATGAGGCACCCGAGCCGGCGCCGATTTGAGGCTGGCTCAGCCGCGGCGACCCTCATGCCACCGCGGCGGTGGGACGCGGCTCATCCGATCGAGCGGAGCACACCACCGTCGACGCGCAGCGCGGCGCCGGTGGTCGCCGAGGCCTGCTCGGAGCAGGTGTAGACGACCATGTTCGCGACTTCCTCGGTTGTCGCGAACCGGTTGATGAGCGTGGTCGGACGCAGCGATTTCAGGAAATTATGCTCGGCGTCCGTTTGCGTGATGCCCTGCTCCTTCGCGGTGGCCTTCATCCAGCCGCCGAGAATCTCGGAGTCGGTCGGCCCCGGCAGGACAGCGTTGACCGTGACGCCGGTGCCACCGACAAGTTCGGCCAGCCCGCGCGACACGGCCAGCAACGCGGTCTTAGTCATGCCGTAGTCGATCATCTCCTTGGGGATAGCGAGCGCGGACTCGCTGCTGATGAAGACGACCCGTCCCCACCCGCGCTCGACCATACCCGGCATATAGTGGCGCGCGGCGCGCACGCCGCTCATCACGTTGAGCTGGAAGAGGTCGAGCCATGCGGCGTCGTCCTGCTCGAAGAAGCCATTGGGACGTGCAGTGCCAACATTGTTGACGAGGATGTCGGCATCCGGCGCCTGCGCCGCGAGCGCCGCCGAGCCCTCGGCTGTCGCGAGATCGGCGGCAATGCCGGTGAGGTCGGCGTCAGGCAGCAGCGCGCGCAGTTCCCGGAGCGTCGCGGCGACCCGCTCTTCCGTACGTCCATTGACGACGACGGCGGAGCCTGCGCGCGCCAGCCCTTCGGCGATCGCGCGACCGATGCCGGCGGTCGATCCGGTGACGATGGCCTTTCGGCCCTTGAGTTCGATGTTCATGCCCTTGATCTCCGATTATAGGTGGCCAGACGACCGGACGGATGGCCCGGAGGTCAGCTGATGCCGCTCAGCTAGATAAGCCGCGCGAGCGCACGCAGGCGTTCCGATGCTAGTGCCGAAGGATGCCGAGCCCGGTGCTTGCCTAGCGGCCGAACATACGGGCCAATGCCTGGCCAACAGCCCCAAATCTCATGGTGGAATAGCTCATCGCGCTTCTCCTTCGGGCGGACGCATCGCCGCTGCCCCACGCCAAGAGGTAGGCATGCCCAGGCGCGCCATGCAGTCGGAAGACACGCACTACGGTGGTGCGAAATCGCACCGGAGGCTTCACGTGACGACGCGAACTTCTCCATGATCGACTGGGACGGTATCCGTTACTTCTTCGCAGTCGCGCGCGACGGTTCGGTCCGAGCGGCGAGCAATGGATCAGGCGCCGCTGCCCGCATCATTCAGATGGCGACTGTCTCGCGAACCTGATCGGCCGCCGCATCCAGAAAAGCCTGCGCGAGGTCCGGGTCGTTGACCACCCGCGAGAGCATGACCGCGCCGACCATTGTCGAGAGAACGGCCATTGCCTTGTTGCCGCCCTTTTCGCCGTCGTCCTCGCCAACCCAACTGCCGAGCATCTCGAGATACTCCCTGATGCCGGCCTCGAATGAGGCCTTTACCTCGGCGCCTTGCCTGGCCGCATCCGAGCCGAGCGCGACGACCGGGCAGCCGTCCATCTTTTCCGCGCGATGATCCATACTGAGGTAGAATGAGATCACCCCGTCGAGCGGTTTCCCAGGGTTTGCCGCTGTCGCGGCCGACCACTTGTCGGTGGCGCTTTCCATCGCGCGCCTGGATGCCTGCGCCGCCAGGTCGTCCTTTGACTCGAACTGCTTGTAAAAGGCGCCCTGGGTCAGCCCGGCGCCCTTCATCAGATCCTTGAGGCCAATGCCGTCAAAGCCTCGCTCCCGAAAAAGGCGGCTTGCCACATTGATCACGGTTTCGCGGTTTTCCGCGGCCTGAGTGCGACTTACGCGCATCGCCATCTCCTTTTTAGATTGCATTCGTAATCTATACATTATATAGAGGTCGAACGCAATCCAAAAAAGGAGATATGAGATGATCCGCAAAACCCTGAGTGCGTCCGTTCTGGCCGCGATGTTTCTTGCGAAACCGGCTTTTGCCGAGGAAGCGACCATCGGACGCCCGATCGAAGCTGCCAGCCTGCACGAGGGACAGCTCGACATGGTGGTCTACTACGTCCCGGTCAACGGCGACCTGCTGGAGGTCACCGCCACCTTCGCGCCGAAGATCGGAGGTGATCCGCTGCGCTTCGTCATGGGCCTTGCTGACGGCGACTCCGTGGCCTTTTCCATGCCGGGCCATCAGGATTCGCTTTATGCGTTCTCAAGGTCGGGCGAGGAGGTCACGATCTCGACCGAGACCGACACATACCTGCGAGCCGACGCGACAATGCGCTGACGCGCAGACCCTGCATGGTGTCGGCTGCGTCCGAACAGCTTGCCTTCGATCGCGCTACCGAATGAGTTGGAGGAGAGTGATATGCTATATAGTTATTTTGTCGAGAAATCGATCCGAAAGAGCTTCGATGACGTCAACAATCATCGCTGGGATGCGGCGGTGAAAGCACTCGCGCCGCATGTCCATCATCGGGTTGGCGGCGCCCACGCGCTTGGTGGAGAGCGCCACGACAAGGAAGCCCTGCGCCGCTGGTTTGAACGCCTCGGCCGTGTTCTGCCCACCCTCCGTCTCACGGTCAATCACATCTGGGTGGAGGGCTGGCCATGGCATACCACTGTGTTTGCCCAGTGGGATGGCACCGCGACCCTGCTCAACGGCGACACGTCGTACATCAACCGAGGTCTCCACGTGTTTACCCTGCGGTGGGGCAGGGTCCATGCGCTGGAGGAATTTTACGATTCACAGGCAGCGGCTCGCGGTCTTGCCCTCCAAGCGGCAGCGGGCCTCGAAGAAGCTGCCGCCGAACAGATAACAAGCTAGCTGAAACGTCGCCTTTTTACGATCCTCCGCAATGCGGAGGCTCGGCACATTCTTCGACAGGCTGTACGGGCGGCTTCTGGGTAGACGCGAAATTGCATCCATAGCCCGTACGAGGCGCAAAGCGGTCAGTCAGGATTCCGCTGCGAAGGCTTGCTTTGCGTCCAGACCTCCTCCTCTACTCCTGTCCCCGCTTCTGCGCGATCAGATCGAGGCGTTCGCGGTCGGAGCGTTCGCGTTCGTCGCGGTTGCGCACGTCCTTGTAGGCGCGCTCGACCATGTTGGTGCGCGCGGTTGCCGACGCGACGAGGCCGGCCTCCTTCCTGGCGCTTTCGAGGTTCGCCTCCTGGCGCACGACGGCCTGGGCGATGCGGCGGTGGTAGAGATCGGGGAAAAGGCCGGAGAGGGAATTGTCCTTGTCGAAATGCTCGACCAGTTCCTTGGCCTCGGCTTCGGCGGCATTTGCGGCGGCGAGGAGGGTGGCGTGGCGCGTCTCGTGCAGCGCCTTCAACTGTTCCTGAACCTTGACCAGCTTCTTCAGGCGGTCCTTGCGCGTGCTCATGTCACCTCGCCAGCGTCAGGTCGACAAAGCCGTCGACGAACAGCGACAGCATGGAGCCGACGGCGAAATAGAAGATGAGCATGCCGCCGGCGATGACGAAGGGCTGAGAGATGAAATAGATCGGGATCTGCGGCGTCAGCTTGTTGACGAAGCCGATCGTCAGGTTGACGAGAATGGCATAGGCGACGAAAGGGCTGCCGAGGCGGATGACCAGGAAGAAGGTGTCCGACACCGTGTCGGCGACATCGACCAGTGCCGCCTGCGGGTTGAAGAAGACGTTGACCGGCGCGACCGTATAGGACGTCACCAGCGCGCGTATGATCTCATGGTCGAAGTCGAAGACGAACAGCAGCAGCAGTGCCGAGAACGAGATCATGGCGGCGAGCGCCGCCTGCGGTTCGGGCTCCTCGATCGCTGGCCCGCCCGAGCCGCCATAGCCGATCAGCATGGCGATGGCCGACCCCATGAAGCGCAGGGCTTCCATGTAGAGCCTGGTCATGGCGCCGATCAGGCCGCCGACCAGGAGTTCGGAAACGATCATCGGCACCAGGATCTGCGGACGCGGATCGACGAAGGGAAAGATCTTGTCCCACAGGAAGGCGAGCAGGCCGCCGGTGGCGGCGACCGCAACGAACAGCCTGACCTGCACCGGGATGCGGGCGCTGGACAGGCCGGGCATCAGCATGAAGCAGGCGCCGATGCGGCAGAAGGCGAGGAACGCCGCGATGACGACCGCTTGCGAGAGAACGCTCACGATATGGTCCCGAGCACCCTGATCTCGACGCCCTTGGCGATTTCGACATGCGAGAGCACCGGCAGCGTGGTGAACAGCCGCTCGATGATCATGCGCACATAGGGGCGCGCGTCGGGCGCGGTGACGAGGACGAAACGCTCGCCGGCTTCGAGGAATTTCTTGATCGCCTTGGTGGCGTCCTGGCCGAATTCCTCGAGCTGGCGCGGATCGATGTCGAACTCGCGCACCTCGCCCTTGGCGTCGCGCTTGAGGCTCTGGTGGAAGGCGAGGTCCCAGCGGTTGCCGAGACGCAACACCTTGAGCACGCCGCCCTCCGAAAGATCGCCGCAGATCTGCTGCGCCATGCGGATGCGGACATGCTCGACGATCTGCTCGGTGCGGCGCACATGCGGCGCGATCTCGGCGATGGCCTCGATGATCAGGTGCAGGTTGCGGATCGAGACACGCTCGGCCAGCAGCAGCTTCAGCACTGCCTGCAGGCCGGGATAGGAGATGTGCGTGGTGCAGATCTCGTCGGCGAGCTTGCGGTATTCCTGATCCTGGCGCTCGAGCAGCGCCTTCATGTCCTTGTAGGACAGAAGCTGCGGCAGGTTGTTGCGGATGACCTCGGAGAGATGGGTGAGCAGCACCGACATGTTGTCGGCAAAGGTGTAGTTCTCGCGCTTCAGATCCTCGGCGAATGTTTCCATGACGGAATAGGCACGCATGCCGAAGGCCGGTTCGCGGATCTCCTCGCCCGGAATTTCGGGAACGTCGCGGTTGCCGAGCAGCACCATGATCTCCCCGACGCGCATCGAATATTCGGCGACCACCGTTCCGTGCACCTTGATCTGATAGCTTTTCGGCGGGATGGCGAAATCGTCGGCGACGCGCACTTCGGGCACGACGAAGCCATATTGCTGGGCGAACTTCTTGCGCATCTTGGCCATGCGGAAGACCAGCTCCTGATGCGAGACCAGCAGCCGGGTCGAAAGCTGCTTGCCGATCAGAAGCTCGATCTCGGCGGTGGCGAGCGAGGCCTTGACCGAGTTCTTCTCTTCCTCGGCCTTGGTCGCCTTCTCCTGGTTCTTCAGCGCCTCGGCCTCGGCCATGGCCCGGTTGTGGCGCATCGGAATGACATAGCCGAGGCCGGCCATGCCGCCGGCGAGCGCGAAGAAGGGGAAGAAGGGCAGGCCTGGCATCAGCCCGAGCAGCACCAGCAGCGCCGCCGCCACATAGAGCGCGCGCGGATGCGCGCCGAGCTGCCCGAACACGGCCTGGTTCGTCGAACCGCGCGTACCGCCCTTGGAAACCAGCAGGCCGGCGGCGAGCGAGACGATGAGCGCCGGGATCTGGGTGACCAGACCGTCGCCGACCGACAGCTTGATGAACACGTCGGCGGCCTCGCCCATGCCCATGCCGTGCCTGATATAGCCGATGGCGATGCCGCCGACGATGTTGATGGCGGTGATGATGAGGCCGGCGATGGCGTCGCCGCGGACGAATTTCGAGGCGCCGTCCATCGAGCCGAAGAAGGAGGATTCCTCTTCCAGCTCGCGGCGGCGCAACTGCGCTGTCTTGTCGTCGATCATGCCGGCGGAGAGGTCGGCGTCGATCGACATCTGCTTGCCGGGGATGGCATCGAGGGTGAAACGGGCGCCGACCTCGGCGATACGGGTGGCGCCCTTGGTGATGACGATGAAGTTCACCACGATCAGGATCATGAAGACGATCAGGCCGATGACGAAATCGCTGGCCATGACCAGTTTGGAGAAGCCGGCGATGACGTAGCCGGCTGCATGCGTGCCTTCATTGCCGTGCGACAGGATCATGCGCGTGGTGGCGATGTTAAGCGATAGCCGCAGCATGGTAGCGATGAGCAGTACGGTCGGAAACGAGGAGAAGTCGAGCGGCCGCTGGATCCACAGTGCCACCATCAGGATCAGCACCGAAAGGGCGATCGAGAAGGCAAGGCCGACGTCGATGAGAAAGGCCGGGATCGGCAGGAACAGCACGGCCAGGATGATGACGATGCCCAGCGCGAAGAAGACGTCGCGACCGTTCTTGGCCACGGCGCCGGGCTGGATGCTTTCGCTTATCGCCATTCTAGTCCTCGAAAACCGTGGGCTGCCGAGCATGCGACAGCCCGGCGAGGGTAGCTGGCCAAGCTTGCGCGAGGGTGGGAGAGTGGCCTGCCCAACCATCGAAAGGAAATCTCATGCTGCTGGTCATCGGCACGGTTCGTCTGCCACCCGACAAGCTCGAACAGGCAAGGCCAGCGATGGAACGCATGGTTGTCGCCAGCCGTGCCGAGCCCGGTTGCCTCGCATACTCCTATGCGCAGGATGTCCTCGATGCCGGGTTGATCCGGGTCACGGAAGTCTGGAGTGACAGGGCGGCGCTCGACGCACATTTCGCCGCGCCACACCTTGTGGACTGGCGCGCAAGCTGGCCGGCGCTCGGCATCGGCGAGCGCAATCTCGTGCTCTACGAGGCCGGCGACCCGAAGCCGACCTGACCATCGGCGGCCGGACGGGCTCCCTCCCAAAGGGCGCGCGGGCGCCGTCATTGTGGTTGCCATGCGGTGCCGCTCGGCGTATCAGCACGGCAGTGTTTTCAATGCCTTGCTGATGTCGGCGAGCCGCTCCGGTGCTTACCAAAAACCAATCGCCCAGGAATCAACCGCAAGTCTACGCTCGCCGGCTGCGCGCGGTGCTCATCAATTCGATCCCGCTGCTCGAAGCGCGAGGCATAGCGGTTGTCGTCCTTGCCGGCATCGTCGGCGTGATGGCGGGCATACTGGTCACCGCGATGAGCCAGATCGTGCAGGACCTGCACGGGCTGTTGTTCGGCGTGCAGGCCGGCGGCCGGCTTTCGGGCATGTTCTCCCTCGCCCACCCCATGCAGGCCCTGATCCCGGCGATCGGCGGCATCCTGCTCGGGCTGACGGTGATCTGGCTGAGAAAGCGGAGATTCCGCACGCCTGTCGACCCGATCGAGGCCAACGCGCTCTATGGCGGTCGCATGTCGCTGACCGATACGTTCATCATCGCCGGCCAGACCATGCTCTCCAGCGGTTTCGGCGCCTCCGTCGGGCTGGAGGCCGGCTACACGCAGGTCGGTTCCGGCCTGGCTTCGCGGCTGGCGCGGCTGTTCAAGCTGCGCCGCAACGATGTCCGCATCCTGGTCGGCTGCGGCGCCGCCGGCGCCATCGCGGCGGCTTTCGACGCGCCGCTGACCGGCGCTTTCTATGGTTTCGAACTGGTCATCGGCATCTATTCGGTCGCCAATGTGGTGCCTGTCATGACCGCGGCGATCTCCGCCTCGCTCACCGCCGAGATGTTCGGCGGCGTGCCGTTCCCGCTGGAGCTTGCGGGCCTGCCGGCACTCACGGCCAGCCAGTACGTGCCCTTCCTGCTGCTTGGGCTGCTTGGCGGGGCCGCCTCGATCGCCATCATGCATCTGGTGACGCTGGTCGAACGCGCCTTTGCCAAGCTGTCGGTCGATGCCTCGCTGCGTCCCGTCATCGGCGGCGTCATCGTCGGCCTGCTCGGGCTGGTCACGCCGCAGGTGCTGTCGAGCGGCCACGGCGCGCTGCATCGCGAATTCGCCATGAACTATGGGCTGAGCGTGGTGGCCAGCGTCTTCGTGCTGAAGCTGGCGGCTTCCGCGATCTCGCTGGGTTCGGGGTTTCGCGGCGGACTGTTCTTCGCTTCGCTGTTTCTTGGCGCCCTGCTCGGCAAGGCATTCGCCGATGTGATGGCTTTCATCTCACCGTCGACCGGCATCGATTCCGCCGTCGCTGCCGTCGTCGGCATGACATCGCTGGCGGTCGGCGTCGTCGGCGGGCCGCTGACGATGACGTTCCTGGCGCTGGAATCGACCCGCGACCTGACGCTAACCGGCGTCGTCCTGGCGGCCTCGATCATGGCGGCGATCCTGGTGCGCGAGACCTTCGGCTACTCCTTCTCGACGTGGCGCTTTCATCTGCGCGGCGAGACGATCCGCAGTGCCCATGACGTCGGCTGGATGCGCAGCCTGACCGTCGGCTCGATGATGCGCAAGGACATCAAGACCATCAATGCCGACACGACGCTTGCGGCCTTCCGCAAGCAGGTGCCGCTGGGTTCGGCCCAGCGCGTCATTGCCGTCGACGCCGGCGATCAGTATGTCGGCGTGCTGATCGTTGCCGAACTGCATAGCGACCTGTCCGACGGCGAGACGGCGGTGCGCGATCTGGCGCAATACAAGGATGCCGTCCTGGTGCCGAGCATGAACGTGCAGTCGGCCGCCGAGACCTTCCAGCGGGCCGGCGCCGAGGAGCTGGCCGTGGTCGAGGATTTCACCGACCACATCGTGCTCGGACTGCTGACCGAGGGTCATCTGATGCGGCGCTATGCCGAGGAGCTGGAAAAAGCGCGCCGGGACCTGTCGGGCGAAGGGTAGGTCGGGCGAAGGTAGGCTGCCGAGCCGGCCCGGCTGAGCTCGTGCAAGGCGAAGCTGCCGTGGCCAAGCTTGTTCTCCGCCCTACTTCAGCAAATCATGGCCGACCGCGCACCATATCCGCCGCTCAACACGTTAAAGCTGGTTTCGAAGGACATCTGGATCGTGGATGGCCCGGTCATCCGCTTCGGCATGCCTTGGCCGAAAATGCGGTTTCCGACGCGGATGACCGTCATCCGCGTCAACGACGGCGATTTGTTCGTCCATTCACCCACCTTGCTGACAGAGAGCCTCGAGGCCGAGATCGCTGGATTGGGCAAGGTCCGCTACATCATCGGGCCGAACCGGATCCACTATTGGTGGATTCCGATGTGGCGCAGGGCCTTTGCGGATGCGGGTATCTGGCTGGCACCGGGCATTCGCGAGCAGGCGGGCGACAGGATCGATTTCGAGGCGAACGAGCTTGGTGCCGAGAGGGGCTACCCGTGGGACGATGACCTCAAGTCGCTGCCGGTGGAAGGCAGCTTCATGACAGAGATGGTGTTCTTCCATTCCGTCAGCCGAACATTGATCCTGACAGACCTGATCGAGAACTTCGAACCGCGGAAGCTTGGCTGGCCGTGGCGCTGGCTTGCCAGGGCGGCTGGTGTCGTTGATCCGGATGGCAAGACGCCGCGCGATTTGCGATTGACCTTCCCCAGGGGGCAACTCAAGGCGGCAGTCGAAAAGATGCTAGAATGGAATCCGGAACGCGTGATCATGGCGCACGGCCGTTGGTACGAACGCGATGGCGTCGCCGAACTGAAGCGCGCGTTCCGCTGGCTGGGTCCGCTCTAACGCTTTGTGTTGATGCAAGCCCGGACGAAAACGTCTTCGCGCTATCCTGCACTCCTAATGCTCGATCGGGCCCTTTGCCATGACCAGCGCCGTGCCCGCGGTTGTCGGGCGCTCGATCACGCGGCGCACCCGCGGCGGCTCGTCGCCGCTGTGCAGCGCCCGCAGGCGCTCGCCGACCATGGCGTCGGCTTGGGTGATGCGGCCGTTGTGCCTGACATATTCGAGCCAGGTCGGCGTGTGGTAGTGCTCGATCCAGATCGCCGGATTTTCGAGATCGCGCGCCAGCGTCCAGTTGCGGGCACCGTCGCGGCGGCGGATGCGGCCGCGCTCGGCCATGGTGGCCAGGAACTCCGGCACGTCCTCGTCGCGGATGATGTATTCGATCATGATGGCGATGGGGCCGCTGCGTGGCTTCAGGTCGAGCGCGAGATGCGGCTCCTTGAAGCGGTTGAGCGGATCGAGGTTCAGCACCTGCTGCTGCGGCAGCGGCAGCACGAGGCCGATGGCGCCGCCAGCCAGCATGGCGATGGCCGCCGCGATCAGCGCTGTCCCGGCGCCATGCGCGTCGGCGACGATGCCCCAGATCCAGCTGCCGAGCGCGATGCCGCCGAAGGTCGCGGTCTGATAGACCGACAGCACCCGGCCGACGACCCAGCGCGGCGTCGCCATCTGCACGGTGACGTTGAAATGCGAAAGCGCGATCACCCAGCACGCGCCGCCGACCAGCAGGCCGAGCGATGTCTGCCAGGCGTTGTGGCTGACGGCGGCATTGAAGGCGCAGACGGCGAAGCCGGCGAAGGCCGAGCGCACCATGGTCTCGCTGGACAAAAGCTGGCGCAGCCGCACGCTGATCAGCGCGCCGCCGACCGCGCCGATGCCGAAGGCGCCCAGCATGATGCCATAGGTCAAGGCATCGCCCTTGACGACGTCGCGCGCCACCAGCGGCAGGAGCGCCAGCACCGCGCCGGCGCTGAAGCCGAAGGCGGAGCCCCTGACCAGCACCTTGCCGATGTTGGGCGACATGGCGACATAGCGCAGGCCTGCGCCCATGGCCGCGCCAAGCGATTCGCGCGGCAGCGTCGATGGCTGAACCTGCGGCTTCCAGCGCGCCAGCACGACGATGAGACCGATATAGCTCACCGCGTTGGCCGCGAAGGCGGCCGCCGCCCCGGCTGCGGCGACGATGATGCCGCCGATCGCCGGACCGACGCTGCGGGTCAGGTTGAAGCCCATCGAGTTCAACGCGACGGCGGCCGGCACCTTGTTGCGGGGCACGATGTCGCCGACGGAGGCTTGCCAGGACGGGCTGTTCAGGGCCGTGCCGCTGTCGATCAGGAAGGTGAAGGCAAGCAGCGTCCACGGCGTCATCAAGCCGGAATAGGTGAACAGGGTCAGAAGCACCGAGACGACCAGCATGAAGGTCTGGGCGACCAGCATAACCTTGCGCCGGTCGAAGCTGTCGGCGATGGCGCCGGCGACGAGCGCGAACAGCATGATCGGCAAGGTGGTCGAGGCCTGCACCAGCGCGACCTGATAGGGCGAGGTGGCGATCGTGGTCATCATCCAGGCGGCGCCGACGCCCTGGATGAGGCCGCCGAAATTCGACACGAGGCTGGCCGACCACACGGCGCGGAAGATGCCGTGCCGGAACGGCGCCAGCGCCGAAACGCTCTCGCTCTCCGGCTTTTCGTCAATCATAGGAAAGGCCCTGTCATGGCTTGCCGATCGTTGCGGTGATCCGTTTCCCCGGATGGTTTGCCGAAACTATGGCATCGTGCCGCAAAGAGCGAACGTCCTGAAAAAAAGATCATGGTCCAACAAGAGGATAGAGGAGGACCACGCAGCCGTGCGGCGTTGCTTCGACGCCGCGCCGCGGATGCAGCCCTATGCCGTACACGGTCCGCATCGGCGACAGCAGGCTGCTGCCGGTAAGTCGTCGGGACAGAACGGGCCGGCTCGCCGCAAGCAGCTAGAACCCGTTTTCAATGCGCTCGAAGACGACGTTGGTGAAGGCCGATATCTGGCTGCCGATGAAGGGACCGGTCAGCGCCGCCACGAGCATGATGGCGACGATCTTCGGCACGAAGGTCAAGGTGATCTCCTGGACCTGCGTCAGGGCCTGGATCAAGGCGATGCCGATACCCACCGCCATGGCGACCAGCACCACCGGGGCGGATGCGGTCAGCACCGTCCACACCGCGTACTGGACGATGTCGAGTGCGTCGGCCTCGTTCATGGGATCGGCCCGCCGGAGCCGTCAGCTTGCCGCCTTGACCGAGACGCCGGGGCCGACCGCGATCTCGGTGCCGTTGCCCAGCACGGCGATAAGGCCGCTGCTGGCAAGGCGCACGGACGCGACGGTGCCCGTCGTGTTGCCGTCGGCGGACGTTATCGAGCGCCCGATCAGCGCATCGGCCTGCGACAGCGCCGAGGACTGCATGATCTGGTCCAGCTTGGTATTGGTCTGCACAGACTGCTCGACCTGCGAGAAGGTGGCGAGCTGGGCGACGTACTGTGTCGAATCCATCGGCTTGGTCGGATCCTGGTTCTTCATCTCGGCGATCAGAAGCTTCAGGAAGGACTGGTAGTCGACAGCGGTCTTGGAGGTCTGCTGGCTGGCCTGATTGGTGCCAACCGGTATCGTCGTCGTCATGTCCACGGTCATCAGCGTGCTCCCACAGCCAGCGGACGCGAGGCGCCCGGAACGTCGTCATTGCCGCCCAGCGCGCGGCGTTCGAGCGGATAGAGCGACCGGATCGCCTTTAGCGCCTCGTAGATGTGGTCCTCGCCGACCATGCGGTCGATCTGTTTCAGCGCACTGCCGATCTCGGCGTCCTCGAAACTTGCAAGCAGCAGCGGCAGGGAGCGGCGGAACATTTCGCGCGCCTCGCCGGCGCCGGCCGGATTCATGAGCATCACCTGGAGGATGAAATACAGCTGCTTGAGCGGCGTCGAGGCGTCATCGGCCTGGATCACATGGCTTTCGAGCAGGAACTGCACGTCGTTCATCAGTTCGACGGTGACCTTGCGGTCGACGCGGATGACGGCACCGTTGATGTAGATCTTCTCGTTCGGCTTCAGCGATATCTTCAGCGTGTTGGTCATTGAATGCCGTCGCGGATGATCTGGGATACCTCGATCAGTCCCTCGAAATTCTGGGTGCGGCCCTGGCGGATGTCTTCCGCCTCGCGCAGCAGCCAAAGGCCGATCGAAATCAGGTTGGCGCGCAGTTCCTTGGGAAGCGCGTTGTCGTTGGAGCCGAGATCCTCGACAAAGGCGGTCCAGACGCGGTTGGTGAAATGCAGCGCCTCCACTGCCTCCATCGAAGCGGGGCCAAGGGCGGCGGCCGCCGCCAGCATGTCGATCGAGCGGGTCAACAGCTCCCGTTCACGGTCCTTCGCATCGGCGACAGAGGTGCTCTGGATGTCGGCGTAGGAGAATTGGTACATCGTTGGCTCTACCGTTCCGGTTCAGAGTTGTCAGGTCAGGTAATTCAACAGGCTGAGCTGCTGGAGCCGCGCCGTCAATGCGAAGGAGGTCTCGATGTGCTGCGTCAGGTCGGCGACGCGGGTCGCGGCTTCGGCCGGGTCGACCGCTTCAAGATCGAGAATGTGGCGCTCGAACAGGTCGACCTGCGTCTTCATGCGGTCGACAGCGTCGGACACGCGCTTCTGGACGATGCCGGTTTCGGACTGAACCTGGCCGATGCCGCTCAGCGCTTCGCCGACCAGCGACTGCGAGCGGCCGACGGTGGTGTCCTTCGCCGCCTGGCTGATGTTGGTCGACATCAGGCTGGAGACCATGGCCGCCGCCATGGCGAGCTTCTTGATGCCGTCGCTGTTGGCGCTGGTCGAGGTCGCGGTGGTTTCGTTGAGCGCGATGCGGCTGACGATCTGCTGGTCGGTGGCGTTCGACCAGTTGGCCTGCCAGCCCGAACCGAAGAACTGCGGCTCGACGTCGTTGGTGATGAAATCGTCCATCTGGGCCGCGGTGATGTTTGCCGCGGCGGGGTCATCCGGCGTGAAACCGAAATTGGCGACAAAGGAGGCGTCGAAGGCAGCCTTGGCGGGTGATCCGGCCGCTGTGAAATCGTTGATCGGCTTGACGTCGGTGTTGGTGCCGGCAAACAGATACTCGCCGTTGACGCTGGTGTTGAGGATCGAGGCGAGCTGCTGGACGGCCGTCTTGCCGGCCGACTGGGTGAGGTTGGCGGAAGAATCGCCCGACGTTGAGGTGGTCAGGCTCGACAGCAAGGTCTGCGCGACGCTGGAGAGCTGGCCGAGCGAGGTCTGCGTCGAGGAGAGCCGGGCGGCCACCAGGCCGTTGGAATCGATAATGACATTGAGCCGGTCGAGATCGCGCGAGAAGGTGACGGACTGGGCGGTGCGTCCGCCCAGCGCCAGGCCGACATCGGCGACCCTGCCGGTCGAGGACTCCTTCGTGGCTTTGACGAGCTCGGCCTGCATGCGCATCTGCTGATAGCGCATGGCGTTCGAGAGAGCGGCCGAAGAGACTGAGGTCATGGATTATCCCACCGCGCTGAGCAGAGCCGCCAACATGTCGTCGACGGTTTTCATCATTCGGGCCGATGCCTGATAGGTATGTTCGAGATCGAGAAGCAGCGACATTTCCTGGTCGACATTGACGCCGGTGGCGTTGGACAGCGCCTCGGCGCTGCGCGATGCCAAAGCTTGCTTGGCGTCGGCTGCGGTCGACGCCTGCTGGCGCACGCCCTGGAGCCACCCGATCGAATTGGCGGCATAATCGGCAACGCTCGACGTCGCCGAAATCCCGGCGGCGGGGTCGAATGTCATCGGCTGATCGAGCCGGTCGCCATAGGCGACCAGAAGGCTGGAATAGGAGGCGCCGCCGGTGTTGACGACATAGGCCGCGCCGTTGGCGCCGCCGTCGCGCAGCAGTGCCGGATTGCCGCCGACACTTGGATCCATGGCGGCATTGACGCTGATCGTGCCGGCAAGGCCATTGACCAGCGTGCCAGCGGCCGGCACCGCCGGCGCGCCAGACCAGGTGAACAGCCCGGCGGCGTTGGGCATTGACGGCGCGGTCTCGGCGAAGGCCGTGATCAGGCCGCGCGCGGTCTCGTCGAGCTGGCTCTGCATGGTCGAGGCCACGCCATCGCGCAATTGCAGCAAACCGGCAAGCTTGCCGCTGGCGCTGGTGTTGCCGCCGGTTCCCGCCGAGATCGGCACGTTATCGATGTAGAGTGCGTTGCCGACGGTACCGGCGCTGTAGCCGGAGGATGGGGCGAAGCTGACCGTTCGCGGGATGGTTTCGAACAGCGTCGTGCCGTCACCCGTGGTGATGACCATGTCATTGTCGCCGCGCGTGAAGGTCGAGACCGGAACATAGTCCGAGATCTTCTTCAAAAGCGCGTCGCGCTGGTCCAGCGCATCGGACACGTCGGTGCCGGAGCGCGTGCCTGATATGACAGCCTGGTTGGCATCCTGGAACTGGCTGAGCAGCGAGTTAAGATCGTCTACCGCGGTGGCGATCTGGCCGTCGGTCTGGGTGCGAAAGTCCTGAATGGCCCTGGAGCCTTCGTTCAGGGAACGCACGACCTGCTTGGCTGCGTCGATGACGCTGGAGCCGAGATTCTGGTTCGAGGGCGAGGTGGCATAGAGCTGCAGCGCCTGCTGCAAATTGCCGATCGCGGTCGAGGGAGAGGACGCATTGTCAACGCCATTGACCGAAACATCCAGCTGATCCAGGCCGCTATAGAGCGCGTTTTGGCCGCTGTACGCCGACAGGGCGCTGAGATTCTGGCGGAAGAGCAGGTCGTTGGCTACGCGCTGGATATCAACCGAGCGCGCGCCCGGCGCCGTGCTGGTGACGACGGCGATGCGGCGCGTATAGTCCGGATTGGAAGCGTCGGCGACGTTGCGCGAGACAACGCTGGTCTGCCGAGCGGTGTTCATAAGCGCCGATTGGGCGATGCTCAATGCGGTGGAAAGCGACATGCGGGTCTTTCACGGGCGTTGCCCGGTTTTATCTCTTCAGGTTGACAAGGACGTCCATCAGGTCGGAACCGGTCTGGAAGACTTTCGAATTGGCGGTGTAGCTGCGTTGCGCCGCGATCATGTTGGTCAGTTCCTCGGCGATATCGACGTTCGAATTCTCGAGCGCGCCGGAGATGATGGAGCCGAGCTTGCCTTCATTGGCAAAGCCGACGCGGACCGCGCCGGATTCGGTGCCCTGCGAGTACACATTGCCGGGCAGCGCGGTGAGCTGGTCGGGACTCTGCACATCGGCCAGCGGGATCTTGTAGAGCGGCTTGGTGGAGCCGTCCTTGTACTGGGCGTAGATGGTGCCGTCCTTGCTGATCTGCACCTTGTCGATGGTGCTCGGCGCGTTGCCGTTGACCTGAGCGTCCGAAACCGTGAAGCCGGTGCCGAGCTGGGTCAATGCCGACAGATCCAGTGAAAAGGTGCTGCCGTTGGGCACGGTGAGCGAGACGCTGTCGACGGCGCCGGTGAGCTTGCCCGTGGTCGTGTCGAAGGTCAGGTTGGCCGAGCCAAGCGCGCCGCCGGTGTAGGGGAATGACGTTCCGGCGGTCGCCTTCGACTGGTCGAAGACCGACACCTGCCAGGTGCCGGCGCCGGTGTTGGTGAAATAGACGTCGAGCAGCTTCTTGTTGCCGAGATTGTCATAGGCGACCATCGAGGATTTCGAGGTGTACTGCGCGCCTGCGGCGTTGGTGGTGGGCAGGTTGCCGGCCGCGACCGGCGTCGCGCCTGCGGGCAAGTTGCCGCTGTAGAGACCCTCGGTGCTCGGGGTCGCGGTCATTCCCTGGTCGGAGATGACGACCGGGACCAGTCCTTCAAAACCGTTCACCGTCGCCGCCGGCACGCCATTTTCGTAGCTGTAGGCCATCAGCTGGAAGCCGGCCGAGTTGACCAGCCTGCCCTGTCCATCGGGAACGAAGGCACCGGCGCGGGTCAGGAAAGGCGTACCGCTCGGGTCCTGGACGACAAAGAAGCCGTCGCCGCTGACGGCAAGATCGGAGACAGAGGTGGTGTATTGGAGCACGCCGGGATCGCTGACCGCCTGCCGGATCGTGGTGGTGATGCCGCCGGAATTATAGGCGCCGCCCGTCGATGGCATGACCAGTGTTGAGAATTCGGCGGATGACCGCTTGTAGCCGGTGGTATCGGAATTGGCGATGTTGTCGGCTGTCGTCGACAGACGGTTGGCCTGCGCGTTCATGCCGGAAACGCCGGTCCGCATCATCCCGTAGAGGCTCATCGAAATGTCTCCGCAATGTCCATGCCACTGGCAGCGAGGCTACGCGTCCTGTCTTGCGCGAGGCTGGCGCGGCGGTGCATCAGAACACCAGCCGGTAGCCGAGGAAGCGCTTGGAATCGATCGGATCGGTGCCCAGCTTCTCGCGCAGCTTCTTGCGCAGCTTGCTGATGTGGCTTTCCACCACGTTCTCCTCGACCTCTTCGTCGAAGATGCCGTAGATGGCGTTGAATACTTGGGTCTTGGTGACGCGGCGGCCGCGATTGCTTGCCAGATATTCGAGAATGCGGCGCTCACGGCGCGGCAAGGGAAGCGGCTGGCCATTGATTTCAGGGTCGCGGCCATCCATGAAGATGCGCATGGCGCCGATCTCGGTAAAGGCGGCATCTTCGTTGGCGCGGCGGCGGATGGCTGTTATGCGAGCCAGGATCTCGCGGATATGGACCGGCTTGCGGATGACGTCATCGACACCGCTCTCGAACAGCCGCAACGTGTTCTCCAGCGAATGCTGCTCGCTGAGAGCAATCACCGGGGCTCCGGTGCGGTCGCGGATCTGGCGCGGAGAGATCGCGCCTTCGCGGCAGTCGCCGATGAGGAAGGCCCGGACCGAGCGCAGATCGGCATCGGCCGCCGAGTTCACCCACTCGCCGAATTCGCCGGAAGCGAAGCCCGCGCAGGCGATGCCCTCGCGGTCAAAAAGTGAATTGTATCCGTCTGTCACGAGCTCTCGCTCGTCAACGATAACGATCATCGGCCCCGCCTCCGAATCAGCTCATCTGCCCCGTGGGGAAAGCCGTATCCGCTGGCAGGAATCCTGAACAACCGTCATTTCTTGTAACTAGTTTCTTGGGAGTCCGGAATCGCATCGGTTGCATTAGCATGGGGTGAGATATGCTTGGTGCTCCAAGTCCCGGCCAAGTCGAAGCGCAACGCCGAGACTTTGCGACCGATTGCATGAGATGCAACAATACACTCATGGATTGCAGAACGTGCGAGCGTTGCCGGTCCATTTGCCGAAGCCTGTGGCCACCATGTTTGATATCACGCGGCAGACATAGACCTTCTGCGCCGGGTCGTTGTCGGGCCCCGCGTGATAGCGGGCGACAGCCATCGACCAGGTCACGTGACGGGCATGAAGGCTGGCCAGGAAACGCGCCGCATAGTCGACATTCTGACGCGGATCTAGCATGTCCTCGACGCTGCGAAAATGCGCGCCGTGGTAGTGGTGATTGATTTGCATGCAGCCGAGATCAATCAGCGTCTTGCCTTCGCGTCGGGCATTGGCGAAGGTGGCAAGAGCTTCCGCGCGGCTTGTCGGGAAGACCGCTTTTCCTTCTATATTCAATGCGTTGGGCTGCAAGCTGCCCTTCTTGCCGGTCTCGGTCAAGCCGACGGCATAGAGGATGCCAGCCGGCACGCCGTAGCGGTCGGCGGCGCGCAGGATCTCCGGTTCGCAAGCATTGGCGGCGGCAGCGGCGGCGCTCGCAAGACTAGATAAAGATATCGCCGCCAGCACGCTCGCGAGAAGGCGAAGCGGGGCGGCCGTGTGCTTGCGCGTCATCATTGTGTCTTCCGGCGGATTGCTGGCCCGGTTGCTGGCCGCCGGCGCCGCTGTTGCCGCCGCCGGAATTCCCGGGTTGAAAGGACGACTGGTCGCGGCCCGCCGCCGTCTGCAAGGATGCGGTCGCATCAGTGCGGGTCGTTGCGGGGACCGCTACCGAAGGTTGTAGTATCGTGACCTTGTCAACCTCGAAGCCGAGTCCGCGCAGGGACTTGACGATGGCATCGCTATCAGAGGACAGCCGGTGGTAGGCGTCATGTGTTTGAGGCTTTAACTCAATCGAAAGTTGTTCTCCGGAGAGGCGAAGATTGGCGGTGACCATGCCAAGCTCGGCCGGATGAAGTTCGATCTTCAACACATGTGTCGCGGCGGCAACAGGGCCTGTCAGTTGCGCAGTTGCGGAGTGTGTCGAAAGCGTCGTTTTCGGGCCGCCATCGGCTGTTATGGCGCCGATCACGTTGAGGGCGGCCTGGCTCATCGGCGCCTGCGGCGGGGCAGGGAAGCTGCGCTCGGAAACCACGTCGATGCGCCCTGCCGCCGACAGTTGTTTTCCGGGCTCGTGCCGCAACGAGGACTGAACATCGGCCATGGATTTCAGCTGCGGTGCCGCCTGCTTCGGATCCAGGTCCGGCACTTCGGCCGGCGCTGTCTGGGGCAGTGGCCCGGCCGCGATCGCATTGTCGCGTTTTGGCCTGCCGGCGGCGTCGTGGACGGTCTGGCCATCGAGCTTGGTCAGCGACCCATCCACGAGCGATGTCCGCTCGGGCTTCGAGATCGGTTCGAGATCGTCATGCCCGGCGGCGGATTTCGGCCGGTAGGCCTTCGGCAGGAGCTGCCCGTCGAGCGCCGGTTCCTGTCCGGTTTCGCTCGTATCGGCCGGTCTGGCCGATGTCGAGAAATGGCGCAGGTCATGGAACGCGATCAGCAACGGCAGATGGTCCTCGAGCGGCGTCGTACCTGTCTCGGCCGCTGCGCCATCGGCGTCCTTGTCCGGCTCGGCGGTCGTGTCGTCCCTGGCTGTTTTCGCGGCCGGCATTCCGCTGGATGGGATCCTTGCCTTGCCAGCCGGCAGTGGCTCGTCCTTCTGCCCGGCAGGACCGGCGGCAAACCTGCTCCAGCGCTCATCGCGCGATTCGGCCCCGGCTGCCGGATACTTGTCCGGGTGGGCCGGCCCGGCCTTGTCGTCCAGCATCTTGCCGAAACCCGTGTCGTCATTTTTTCCGGTCGCCGGCTGTTCCGCCGTCGTGCGCGCGGTGGTGATTCCCGGCAGCGCCGGACCGAGGCTGGGGGTCATTTCGGAGCGGCTCCAAGCATCTGGTCGATCAGGTCGAGCTGTCGACGGGTTTTGACCATGGCGGCATCGGTTGGGTCTGACGTGTCGGTGCTGGCCGCGGCCACCGGCGCCGATGCCGGCAGGACAGTTGCCGCATCGCCCGGAGCCGGCGGGTTCGGCGCAGCTGCCACTGTGTCGCCGGATGGCGCGACGGCCGGCTGTTCGGAGACAGCACCCTCGACGGGCGGCAATCCGGCGGCGTCGGTGGACTGCGCGGCGGCAGGCTCGGGCTCGTGCGATGGCATGACTTCGGCAGGTGCCGGGCTGGCGGTCGGAAGGGAAGCGGGCGGCGCCACCACTTCGCCGGCGATGGCCTCGGCGGCGTCGAGCAGCGCGCGGTCGCCGTCCGACAGCCGGCTGCGGTCGATCTTGCCCAGCTTGGCGCGCACGTCCTCGATGGTACCCGATGTCACGGTGGACAGGCTTGAGTAGAGCAGGGCGCGCGGATCGCCCTGATTGGTGTTGCCGTCGCGGCCTTGCTCGGCCCGCGCCGAGGCGAAGGCGGACAGTTCGTTCAGGCCGTCGATCGCGGCGCGGCGGGCGATGCGCAGATAAATGACCTTCTCGCGCTCGGGATCCATCATTGAGGTGATATCGGCCAATTTGTCCTGGCTGATCGACATGTGCAGCTCAATCACGCCCGAGACGAAGGAGTCGGCGAACTGGCTGGCATAGGGCGAATAGAGATAGCGCTCGACATATTGTGTGGAGGCAAGCGCAAAGCGCGCCGCGTCGCGCTGCGCGACCGCAATGCCGACCGAGCGGCGCAATGCCGCCTCCTCGACCAGTGTCCCGGGGCCGAGCAATTTCGCCTCGTCGAGCAGCACCAGCGCCGCGGCCGGCTGGTCGCTGGCGAGCAGCGAACCCTTGACCAGGGCAAGGAAGGCGGCGAGGTCGCTGGGCTCCGCCATCGGATCGACCGGCTTCAAGGCTTCGATGGCCTCGCCGGGGCGGCCGTTCAGGTAATCGATGACGCCCCTGGCAAGGGCTAGGTCCCGCGCATCGGCGGTGGCGCGCGACACGGCCGCCTCGACGGTCACCGGGTTGCCGCCGCTCATGCCGTAGACCAGCAGCGCGCGAAAATTCTTCGGATCCCTGAAATCGTCCTTGTCCGCCTCGCGCAAGCGCGTATCGATCATCTCCAGCAGCTTGGACTGCATCGGCAGCGCGGCGTGGTCGCCGACGGCGATACGGTCTTGAATAAGCTGCAGCGAGCGCACCAGCTGATAGGGCTGCAACGAATCCTGGGCGAGGGCGGCCGTAGGCTGGCCGGCCAACAGCAAAAGGCCCATCAAGCGGCTGGTGAAGACCGCCCGCTTCATCCGCCGGTCGCCATCAGTATCTCGATGCGGCGGTTCACCGCCGACAGCGGATCGGCGGGGTCCTTCGGCTGGCGGTCGGCGAAGCCGGCGACTTCGGTGATGCGGCGCTCGTCGACGCCGCCGCGCACCAGCATGTAGTACGCCGAATGCGCGCGCGCCGTCGACAGCCGCCAATTGTCGTAGCCGGCGCTGCGGAACGGCCGCGCGTCGGTGTGGCCGTTGATGCTGATCGTGCCCTTCTGGCTGTTGACGATGCGGCCGATCTTTTCCATCGCGAGCACCAGCTCACGGCGCGGCATCGCGGAGCCGACCTCGAACATGCCGAAGTCAAGCTGGTCGGTGATCGAGATGAGGACGCCTTTGTCGGTGGCTTCGACCGAGACGCCGTCGTGCAACTTGTCGCCAGGTTTGAAGGCCTCGGCCAGCTGCTGCCTGACATCGGCCGCAGCCTTAAGCGCGGCCGCGCCCGGCTTCTTTTCGCCGGCATCGGGCTTGGCCGCCTCCTGGGCGGCGGCAACCTTGGCGTCCGCAGGCCCGGCGGCGCCGGCTTTCGCATCACCCGCCTCGGCGATTGCCGTTGTGGCCTTGCCGTCCTTTGCCAGAGGTTCAAGCGGCGCCGCGATGACCGGCGGCGCAGGCGGCACGGCCTTGACCTTGGCGACCTGCGCCTCGGCGGCCTTGTCGCCGGGCTTCACCGGATCACCTTCGATCCTGGCGCGCTGCGCGCTGGCCTCGGCGCCCGGCGAGGCCACCTGCTGAGACCAGAAATCAGGCTCGAACGGATCGCGATAGGAGGCGCCGCCGGAAGCGCCCGTTGCCGGGCCGGCACTCTGCGCGCCGCCATCGCCCTTCTGGCTGACGTTCTGCATGATGCCGGTGTTGGTGGCGATTTCCGAAAGCACCGCGTAGGGATCGGCGAACAGGTGTTCGTCGGACTGCTCGGACTGCTGCGGCTCCTGCTTTTCCTTTTTGGGATCGGATGAACCCGCGCCGCCGGCTCCATCCTGTCCGGCCTTGGTGGCCGCCTCTTCCGGATTGTCGGCGGTCAGCCCGATGGCGCGCGGACCGTCGCCGAGATCCTCCAGGCCCTTGCGGCTCGACGTGCGGTCGACCAGCTTGACCGGATTGAAATAGCTGGCGACCGCCGCCTTGGTCTGTTCGTTGGCGGCGTTGATCAGCCACATGACCAGGAAGAAGCACATCATGGCCGTCATGAAGTCGGCGAAGGCGATCTTCCAGACGCCACCGTGATGGCCCTCCTCGTGGTCGTCATGGCCGCGACGCACGATGATGATCTCGTGCCTGGCCTGATCGGCATCGGCGACGCTCATGCCAACACCTGGGAGAGCGTTGCCGACCATTCGGCCATGCGCGTCTCGAACACCGCTTCGTCGATGGAGACCGTGAGATCGAAGCCGGGAGCTTCGATGAAGTCGAGATTGGCGGCGCGCGCTCCGAGCGATGCCTTCAGCGCTTCGAAAAGGGAAAGCGGGCCGCGAACGACTATGCGCACCGCTTCGCCATCGCCGACCGCCTCGCGGACCGCACCGGCAAGCGCTTCAAGCGAGCGCTTTTGCAGGTCGTCACTGACGATGCCGCCGATGATGCGGGCGACCGTGGCGGCGACGAGGTCCGTCACGCGCGCCTCCATGGCATCGATGCGCAGCGAGACCGCCTCGCCGACATCGCCGCCGAAGCTCTCGAGAAAGGCCTTCGCTTCCTCGGCATTCGCCCGGCGTTCAGCGTCCATCGCTGCTTCGTGGGCAGCCGCAAGCCGCTCGCCAAGCGCCGCCTCCGCCTGGGCGACCGCTTCGGCGATCAGCGTGCCGATATCGGCTTGCGGCGCGGCTGCTTCCGGCTCGTGCTCGGCGGCGGCCCTCGGCTGGCTGACACGTTGCGGGCGCGGGCCGAAATCCGGCAGGAGATCGAAAAGGGCTAGGGAAGGCATGGACTACACCGCGACTTCCTGGGCCGCCCATTTGCGCAGGATCTGCGCTGTGCGCTCCTCGTTGAGGTCGACCATGCGGGCAAGCCGCTCCTGCGGCGCGGGCCTGATCTTCTGGCGCAGGTCGTCGAGCGGCGTGGAACCGGCGCGCACGCCCGGCAACGCGCCGACGGCCGAGCCGGCTTCGGCGGAAGCCGTGCCCTCCGGCGTCGGCAGCGAGCGCTGGACCTCGTCGAAATTGGGACCCGCTATGGCCGGCGTCGCCTTTGCTGTCAGGGCCGCCGCCATCGGGCGCAGGCCGAAGAAGGCCACCAGGAACACCACGACGATGAAGGCGCCGGCATTGATCAGCGTGCCGGCATGCTGGCCGACGGAATCGAGCATTCCGGCTTGCGGGACCGCCTCGCCGTCGAGCCCGTCGATGAACTCGACCGCCGAGACGTCGATGACATCGCCGCGCTTGTCGTCGAAGCCGGTGGCAGAGGTCACCATCTTCTGGATGTCGGCGACGCGCTTGGCAATCTGTTCGGGCGTGGCGTCCTTGCCCAGGATCGCCTTCAGCCGATCCTGGTTGACGACCACGGCGATAGACATCTTGGTGACGCTGTAGCCGTTGGAGACGGTGGCGATCTTCTTGGAGTTGATCTCGTAGTTGGTGATCTCTTCCCTGCGGTCGTTCTGCGAGGAGGATTGCGGACCCTCGGTGGCGGTCGTCTGCGTCTCGGGCAGGTTCTGCTCGACGCTGGCCGGGGTGGAGGCCTGCTTCTGGTTGTTGTTCTCGTTGGCGCGCACCGACTGCACCGAACGCTCGACGCGCGACTCCGGATCGAAGATCGTCTCCTCGGTCTGGCGGGTATCGGTGTTGACGTCGGCCTTGACGCTG
This sequence comes from Mesorhizobium sp. B2-4-2, assembly GCF_006442845.1. NCBI lineage: Bacteria > Pseudomonadati > Pseudomonadota > Alphaproteobacteria > Hyphomicrobiales > Phyllobacteriaceae > Mesorhizobium > Mesorhizobium sp. B2-4-2. The sequence continues at coordinate 256,800 of NZ_VFVM01000002.1, forward strand.
GCGCGGAAATTGTCCGGGCCAAGATACGGGGTGAGGGCGCGCCGGATGTTGTCACCGATCTGCGCCTCGACGGTCTGCTCGACGCCGAGCGTGCGGGCGGCACTTGTGTTGGAGGGATCGTCTCCCGCCGCCAGCAGATTGCCGTTGGAATCGAGCACCGTCACCTTGTCGGCCGACAGGCCAGGAACGGCGGCGGCGACGAGATGGCGGATCGACATGGCGCTTTTCTCGGCGTCGATGCCGGCGTAGCGGATGACGACCGACGCGGAGGGCTGCTGCTCGTCGCGGCGGAAATTGGCACGCTCGGACATAACGATATGGACGCGCGCAGCCTTGACGCCCGCGATCGACTGGATGGTGCGCGATATTTCGCCCTCCAGCGCGCGCACACGCGTGATCTGCTGCATGAAGGAGGTCAGGCCGAGCGAGCCGACATTGTCGAACAGTTCATAGCCGGCATTGGCGCTGGTCGGCAGGCCCTTTTCGGCAAGCAGCATGCGGGCCTGCGCGGTGGTGCCGGCCGGGACCAGGACCGAGGTTCCGTCGGAGCCGACGTCGAAGCCGATGCCGGCCTCGCCCAGCACGAGGCCGATCTGGTTCACGTCGGCGCGGTCGAGCCCGACATAGAGCGTGTCGTAGGCCGGACGGTTGAGATAGACGGAAGCGACACCGATGACGCTCATCACCAATGCGGCGATGCCCGCCAGCATGGCCAGGCGCTTCACGCCAAACCCGCGGAGATTCGCGATGATGCTCTGGATCTGTTCCGGCACGGTCGACTACTCCCAGCATGACTGTCCGCTGGAACACTAGCCCTCGAAGCTTGTGCGAAAATGAAATCGGGCCGCGCTCGGCGCGCGGCCCGTCAACCTTGAGGTGAAGACGTCGAGTGGGCGGTCAGCTCTTGAACAGCGACAGGATCGACTGCGAGGAACTGTTGGCGATCGACAGCGACTGGATGCCGAGCTGCTGCTGCACCTGGAGCGCCTGAAGGCGGGTCGATTCCTTGTTCATGTCGGCATCGACGAGCTGGCCGACACCGCGGTCGATGGAGTCCATCAGGCTCTGCGTGAAGGTCTTCTGCAGGTCGATGCTGCTCTTGGCCGAACCGAGGATGGTGGCGGAATCGGTCAGCTGGCTCATGACGTTGTCGATCTTGGTGATCATCTGGGTGATGATGTCGTCGGTCACGCCCGCCGCCGTGATGTCGAGATTGTAGGCGGAAATATTGTCGACCTTGGCAACCGCCCCCGCCGCGGTCTGGCCGGCGGTGTTGGCTGCGATATCCGTTGATCCACCCGCGATCGATGCCGCATAGGCGGTGTCATACAGGGTCTGCGCGGCCGCGGTCGAATAGACCGATGTCTTGCGGTCGAGAATGCCCTGGTTCTTGACCTCGCCGGCGAGACCGGAATCGAAAAGCTTGGTGCTCTCGACATCGATGTCAATCGTCCCGAGTTGGACGGCGCCGGACGAGGTGCGGTTGAACGAGGACACGATCTTGGAGTCGGGCTGGACGCCGTCATTGGCGGCCGACACCTGCTTGGAGATCACCGACAGGAAATTCGAACCGGAGAAGGTGGCGGCGTCGGCAAAGGATTTCATCTGCGCCTGAAGCGCCGTGATTTCGGTCTGCGTCTTTGCCTTGGCGGCATCCGTCTGGCCGACGGTCGAAAGCAGCTTGGTTTTGATCTTGCCGATCGTGTCCAGCACATTGTTCATGCCTGTATAGGCGGTGTCGACCTTCGAGGCGCCGAGGCCGAGCGCATCCTGCACGGTCGAGAGCGCCTGGTTGTCGGAGCGCATGGTGGTGGCGATCGACCAGTAGGCGGCGTTGTCGGAGGCTTCGGAGACGCGATAGCCCGTCGAGACGCGGGCCTGTGTCTGCTCGAGCGACTTGTTGGTGGCGTTGAGGCTTTGAAGTGCAGTCAACGCCGCAGCGTTCGTCATGATGCTCGCCAAGAAACTCGCTCCTTCTCTAAGCCGGCATGCCCACAGGCCTGGTCGGCCTGCCCATCGGCTGCGATCGTGCCGGTCGGGCCGATTCGACAACCTGTCGTAAGCTATTGGTTAACCATAGCTAGCGCGATATGGTTAACGCCCTGTTAAAGTCAGCTTTCGACAGTTAAGGAACGAGGATTGCGCGGGGCTGGAGCAAACGCAATCGGGCCGCGCTTTTGGCGCGGCCCGATATCTTGGTGCTGTTCGTGGATGGTGAAGGCGATCAGCCGCGGAAGAGCGACAGGATCGACTGCGACGAACCGTTGGCGATCGACAGCGCCTGGATGCCGAGCTGCTGCTGAACCTGCAGGGCCTGGAGGCGGGTCGATTCCTTGTTCATGTCGGCATCGACGAGCTGGCCAACGCCGCGGTCGATGGAGTCCATCAGGCTCTGCGTGAACGTCTTCTGCAGGTCGATGCTGCTCTTGGCGGCGCCGAGCGTGGTGGCGGCGTTCGTCATGTCCTTGAGCGCGGCGTCGACGACGTTCATCATCCCCGAGATCTGGTCGTCGCTGAAGCCCTTGCCCGTTGCGGAGTCGAAGATCTTCAGGCTGGCGACCGAATAGGTGTCGCCGGCCGCAACGGTAGCACCAGCAGCCGGAGTAGCCGCCGTGGCGGTGACGCTGCCGTCGGTGCCCAGACGCGCGGCGTCGAGGATGCCCTTCGCGGTGCCGGCCGTGGTACCCGCCTCGTACAGCTTGGTGCTTTCCACGTTGACGTCGATCGTCGAGATCGATACCGCGCCGGAAGCGTCACGGTTGAAGGCCGAAACGATCTTGATGTCCGCCACGGACGTGCCCGTGCCGCTGTCCACGGACAGCATGTTGGTGCCGGAGAAGCTGGCGCCGTCGGCATAGGCCTTCAGCTGCTTCTGAAGGGCGGCGATTTCGGTCTGGGTCTTTTCCTTGTCGGCATCCGTCTGGCCGTAAGAGGCGGTCAGCTTGGTCTTGATCTGGTTGATGGTGTCGATCGCGCTGTTCATGCCGGTGTAAGCGGTATCGACCTTCGAGGCGCCGAGGCCGAGCGCGTCCGAAACGGTCGACATCTGCTGGTTGTCGGAACGCATCGTGGTGGCGATCGACCAGTAAGCGGCGTTGTCCGAAGCCTGGGAAACGCGATAGCCCGTCGAGATGCGGGCCTGGGTGGTTTCGAGGTTCTTGTTGGTGGCGTTCAAGCTCTGCAGCGCGGTCAGCGCCGAGGCATTGGTCATGATACTGGCCATGTCTACTCGTACCTTACTTTTTACAGGTGTTTTTTGACATACCGGATTGGCCGGTATGACGGAGCGGCATCATGCCAATGATCTGTCTGAGACCCGATCACCCGCCATCTGCGGGGAATATGGCGGCAAGTCCCTACCAAAGGACTAAACCGGACGGTTAATCGAAAAATATTGTCGAAAAAAACGGGAGGGCGCGGTTCGGCGCCGGGCGCGATCAGTTGAAGGAGCGCACCAGGCTGCCGACAAGCAGGTTCCAGCCGTCGATCAGCACGAAGAACAGGATCTTGAACGGCAGCGACACCACCGTCGGCGGCAGCATCATCATGCCCATCGCCATGGTGATGGTGGCGACGATCAGGTCGATGACCAGGAACGGCAGCACGATCAGGAAGCCGATCTCGAAGCCGCGCCTGATCTCGGAGATCATGAAGGCGGGCACCAGGATGCGCAGGTCGACGGTTTCCTTCGCAACGGTCTGGCCGCGTTCGCGCGCGAGGTCGGCGAACAGGTCGAAGTCCTTGTCGCGCACATTGTGCAGCATGAAGGTGCGGAAGGGATCGGAAATCTTCTCGAAAGCGTCGGTTTGGCTGATCTGGTTGTCCATCAGCGGCTTGACGCCGGTATTCCAGGCCTGGTCGAAGGTCGGCGCCATGACATAGAAGGTCATGAACAGCGACAGCGAAATGAGGATAAGGTTCGCCGGCGTCGACTGCAGGCCGATGCCGGCGCGCAGGATCGAGAAGGCGATGACGAAACGGGTGAAGCTTGTCACCATGATCAGCAGGCCCGGCGCCACCGAAAGCACGGTGAGCAGGCCGAACATCTGGATGATGTAGCCAACGGTGGTGCCGTCGGCCTTGCCGATGCCGCCGAGGTCCAGTTGCTGGGCCGTCGCGATCGATGTGGCGGCGCCGAGCAGCGCCGCGGCAAGAAGAAATTTCTTCATTCGAGCAGCAACGTCCTGATGAGTACCTGCTTGGCATGCCCCTGGCTGCGGATCGAGGCGCGCTCCTCGATATCGGCCTTCAGGTGCTGATAGCCGCTGGCGCCTTCTATCTGGTGCATCTTCAGGGTGCGCACGAAGGCCAGAAGATCCTGATGGATCTCATCCGACATTGCCGGCGGCTGCGGCGCGTCGTAGACCACCGACACTTCCATCCTGATCCAGGTCTCGGCGGGCGAGGCGATGTTGGTGGTGATCGGCGCCAGCGCGACGAGTGACGGTCCCGTGCCGGGCTCTTGCGCGTCGGCGGGCTTGGGTACCTTGCCCTCGTTTTCCGGCGCGACGGGTACCGATGCCGGTGCCCCCACACCCTTGAGATAGCCGCCGGACAGCCAGCCCATGCCGATGGCGGCGGCCGTCACCAGGAGCAGCATGGCGCCCTGGACGGCAAGGGAAGGACCCTTGCGAGACGGAACCTGTTCGACGCTGGCCACGGTGCTGCGGTCTCCAATGCCCTAGAACGGAAGAACCTGGTCGAGGATCTGCTGGCCGTAGGCCGGCTGCTGGACCTCGCTGACGCGGCCGCGGCCGCCATAGGAGATGCGCGCCTCGGCGATGCGTTCGTAGGAGATGGTGTTCTCCGCGCCGATATCCGACGGGCGCACCATGCCGGCGATGGTGAGCACCCTGAGCTCATAATTGACACGCACTTCCTGCGAGCCCCTGATCATCAAATTGCCATTGGGCAGGACTTCGGTGACGACGGCAGCAACGTTGAGCTCCAGGTTCTCCGAGCGCTTGATCTCGCCGTCCGCATTGGTTTCGGTGCTGGAGCTCAGGCCGGCGTCGCCCTTGCCGCTCGTGCTCTTGTCTTCCCATCCGAGCGTGACGTCGTAACCCAGCTTGCGCGAGGCGGTGCGGCTCCTGTCGTTCTGGTTCTTGAAGTTGGCCTTGTCGTTGAGCTTGATCCTGACGGTGAGAATGTCGCCTTCGCGCAACGCCCTGGGATCGGTGAACAGCCGGCTCTGGCGATCGTCCCACAGCGAGAATTTCTTGACCGGCGCCGCAGGCGGCTCGGGATAGCTGTAGGGCGAAGCTCCTTCATTGCCGATGCCGGAACCGACCGGCGACAGGGAAGGCTCCCTGCCGATCTCCTTGAGATTGGTGCCGCAGCCGGACAAAGCTGCGACCGCGCACAGGATAAGCGTTCTGCGGATCATGACGGATCTACCCTTCGGGCTGCGCTGGCCATGATGCCGGTGAGCGTCGCCGCCGCCTTCTGGTCCATTTCGTTGAGGATGACGCCGGCCTTGCGCGAATCCAGCTTCATCAGGATGGCCGCGGCTAGATCGGCATTGACAATGGCCAGGCGCTCGGCCGCCGCGTCGGGCTTCATGCCGGCATAGATCTTGACGACGCTGTCCTCGGCCCGGGCCAGGAACACCTCGCGCCGCTTCAGCCAGGTCTCGTATTCGGTCCGCTTTTCGTCCAGTGCCTTCATGCGTTGGTCGATGCCGGCCTGGAGCTGTTTCAACTCCTCCGCCTGCAACACGTAGCGGCGGTCGCGGGCGGCGTCGGCTATGTTGGAGCAGAAGCGCTCGATCTCGCTTTGGTCGGGAGCCTTCTCCCGGGCCAACAGCTGCGGCGCGGGTGCGGGCGGCGCCCCCGGCAGGACCTGGCGGACGGCTTCCTCGGCATGCACGCCGCTGGAAAAGGCCGCCAGAGCGCAGGCCGCGAACAGGATCGCGGCGGGGCGGCGTCCTTGATGGAATGAGAGGGAGGAGATCATCGGCATCGCCTATTGGAGAACCAGGTCGGCCTGCAGGGCGCCGGCCGACTTGATGCCTTGCAGGATGGCAATGATGCCGTCGGGCTTCACGCCGAGGCGGTTGAGACCGGAAACAAGGGTTTGCAGGTCGGGGCCGTCGAGCACGGCGACGCGTGCGTCGGGCCGGCTGGCGTCGATGGCGGTAAACGGCTCGACGGCGGTTTCGCCCTTGGAGAAGGGTTCGGGCTGCACGACGCGTGGTGCTTCGGTGATGCGCACCGTCAGCGTGCCGTGGCTGATGGCCACGCGCGAGATCTTGACGTCGTTGCCGATGACTATGGTGCCGGTGCGCTCATCGATGACGACGCGGGCCGGCGTATCGGATTCGACCACCAGGTTCTCGATCTCGGCGTAGAAGCGGGCCGCCGAGACGCTTTTCGGCCGTCTGATTTGCACGGTGCGGGAATCGCGCTCGGCCGCCACGCGCATGCCGAAGCGCTGGCTGGTGTAGTCATTGATCGCGTCGGCGATGCGAATGGCGGTCGAGAAATCGGGATTGCGCAACTGCAGCGTCAGTATCGGCTGGTCATCGAACTCGGCCTTCACGGCACGCTCGATGATGGCGCCGTTCGGCACGCGGCCCGCGGTCGGGACGCCTTGCGTCAACTGCTCGGCCTGACCCTGGGCGGTGAAGCCCGAAACGATGACCGCGCCCTGGCCGACGGCATAGATCTCACCGTCCGCCGCCTTCAGCGGCGTCATGATCAGCGTGCCGCCGGCGAGCGAGGTGGCGTCGCCCATCGAAGAAACGTCGATGTCGATGCGCGCGCCCGACTGCACGTAGGGCGGCATGTTGGCGGTGACGATGACGGCGGCGACGTTCTTGGCGCGCGCTCTGCCGCCTTCGGTGGCGATGCCGAGATTCTCCAGCATGGCGCGAATCGACTGTTCGGTGAACGGCGAGTTGCGCAGGCTGTCGCCCGATCCGGCGAGGCCGATGACCAGGCCGTAGCCGACGAGCTGGTTGTCGCGCGAACTTTGCAGCTGCGCGATGTCCTTGATGCGCGAGGCGACCTGGCCCGGCGGCAGCGAGCTTGGCCCGGGCGAGACGCGGAACATGCGCGTGGTGGTGGCCGGATCATATTCAGGATCGTCATAGACGCCGCCATTCCTGGCGGCGAGTTCGCGCTTGGCCTTGGGCGTGAGGCCGTCGGCCAAGGCAGGCTGCAGGCCGAGCGCGGCCGCAAGCAGAAGAGCAAGCGGACGCATCATGAAGCGCTGACCTGGATGGTTCCGTCAGCCATCACCGTGCCGGAGAGAATTTTCCCGCTGTCGCTGTTGCGAACCTTGATGAGATCGCCGGCCGAGCCTGGCTGCAAGGTCACGGCGGTGGCCGATATCGTCAATCCGCCGGCGATGAAGAAGACCTGCACGGCTGCGCCCTGCTCGACCAGCCAGGCGTCGCGAATGGCGGCGGCGGGGATGTAGCGGCCGGGCAGCAGCGTGCGCTTGGCGATCTTGCCCTGGAGTTCCTCGGCAAGGGTGGCCACCGCGTCGGGCTTGTGCTTGCCGGGGATGAGGGTCACCTGCTTGAGGGCCGCGAGCTCGATGGTCTCGCCGGGATAAATGACCCGGTTTGGGATCAGCACGACCTCGCCGGCAGGCTGGCTGCTGGCGATCTGCGTTGCCGACCGGTTGGCCGCGTCCTGCGCGAAAGCCGGCATGCCGCCGGTCACCAGCGCAAGGACGAGCGCGGTGCGGCGGAACGCGGAGCAGGAGACCGGACCGGCCATTGTCGTTACCTGATGTTCTTGGAGACGACCGAGGCCATGTCGTCGGCGGCCTGGATGACCTTGGAATTCATCTCATAAGCGCGCTGCGCCGAGATCAGTTCGGTAATTTCCTTGACCGGGTCGACGTTGGAGGCCTCGAGATAGCCTTGCTGGATGGTGGCGAAGCCGGGATCGCCGGGCACGCCGGCATTGGCCGGGCCAGAGGCGGTCGTTTCCTGGAACAGATTGTCGCCGAGCGGCGCCAGTCCCGCTTCGTTGGCGAAGTTGACGATCTGGAGCTGGCCGAGATTCTGCAGGTCGGTCTGGCCATCGATGCGGGCGAAGACCTGGCCCGTCTTGTTGACGATGACCTCGACGGCGTCGACCGGGACGTTGATCGCTGGAATGACGCTGGCGCCGTCCACCGTCACCAGCTGGCCTGTGGCGTTGGTGTTGAAGGCGCCGGCGCGGGTGTAGAGCGTGCCGCCGTCGGCGCCTTCGATCTGGAACCAGCCCCTGCCGGTGAGCGCCATGTCGAAACTGTTGCCGGTGCTGGTCAGTTCGCCCTGGGTGTGGACGTTGCGCACGGCGGTGGTCTTGACGCCGAGGCCGATCGAGACGCCTTCCGGCACCAGCGAAGCGTTGGAGCGGTTGGGCACGCCTTGCGTGCGGTCGACCTGGTAGAGCAGGTCGGAGAATTCGGCCCGCGCCCGCTTGTAGCCGGTGGTGTTGATGTTGGCGATATTGTTGGCGATGACTTCCAGATTGGTCTGCTGGGCGTTCATGCCGGTGGCGGCGATGGCGAGTGCTTTCATGGCCGAACTCCTCAGATGCCCATGCGGCTGACTTCGAGATAGGCCGAAACGACCTTGTCGCGGATGGCGACGGCGGTCTGCAGCGCCTGCTGGGCGCTCATCACGGCATCGACGACCTGGCGGGTGTCGGCGTCGCCCTTGAGCGCCTGGACCGAGACCTGCTCGGCGTTCTGCAGCGTGTTGACGGTCTTTGTGGCCGCCTGGCTCAGCGCCTCGGCGAAGGAGGTGCCGAGGTTGCCTGCGCTCGCGGGCGCAACGCCGCCCTGAAGCAGCTCAGTCGCCGTGTCGCCAAGTCCAGGCTTCAGGTTTAGCGCGCCGATGCCGTTCACGATCATTGGTTCCTCATCAGGTCGATGGTCATTGAAATGAGATCGCGCGCCTGCTTCACGACTTGCAGGTTAGCCTCGTAGGAGCGGTTGGCCTCGGTCATGTCGGCCATTTCGATCAGCACGTTGACGTTGGGCATCTTGACGTAGCCCTTGTCGTCGGCGGCCTCGTTGCCGGGCTGGAATTCCACGGGAAAATCGCTGGGATCGCGGTCGATCGAGTTCACTTCGACCGTTGAGCTGCCAGTGGTCCGGTCGAGCTCCGAGACGAAGCTGATGGTCTTGCGGCGATAGGGGTCGGAGCCGGGGGTGGTGCCGGTCGACTGGGCATTGGCGAGGTTTTCGGAAACCACGCGCAGCCGCTCCGACTGGGCGCCGAGGCCGGAGGCTGCTACTTTGAGGGCTGCTGTGAGCGCGTCCATGGTCAGCTCTTCACCGCCATCATCATCATCGAATGGAATGCCTTGACGATTGCCGTGTTGAGCTCGAAGGAGCGGCGCACCTCACCGGCCTTGAGAAGCTGGTCCTCGAGCACGACGGTGTTTTTGGACGGCATGACGACGCCGTCGTCTTCCTGTGGCTTGATCGCGAAACCGGCATTGGTCGCGGCGCTGCCGAGGTGTCCGGCCTGTGTCGTCTGCAACGACACCGCCGCGCGGTCGAGCACCTTTTCGAACGGCTCGACATCGTTTGCCGTATAGCCCGGCGTGTTGGTGTTGGCGATGTTGCCGGCGACCGCCGACTGACGCACGGCCAGCCATTGCGCCTGCTTGGCGGCGAGATCGAAAAGAGAAACGGGCTCCATGGGAATCTCCGGGCGTGTGCCCAAAGACTAGGCCGCCAGTCTTGCGCGGACCTTGCGGGCGGACGCAACCGGCAAGCGCGGCGAACTTATCTGGAAAGCTCGATCACCTGGTTGGCACTGGTGACCATCACCCATTTGCCGTTGCGTTGCTCGATCGACGACACCTTGTTGGAATCCGGCAGTATCGAGCCGCGCTGGACCATCCACAGCCCGGTGTCGTCCTCGATCATGGCGCGGCCATTGGCGACGTGGACCATGCGGAATTTGGTGACGTCGGCCGGAAAGGGCTGGTCATCTGGCGCCGGGGCGGCGCTGGGATAATCCTGCACGGTTCCGGTGGCAAGCAGGTCGATATTGGCATTCGGAACGTCCTTGGCCGTCAGCGTCGCGCTGCGCTCGGCAACCACGCCGCCGCCCTCGCGTCCAGAATTGGTGCCGGTGCCGCCGAACTTGATTGCCTGGACGCCGAACTGTTCCTGATTGAAGAAGATATACCAGGGGAACAGCGCGCAGATCAGGCCGAGCGTGATGCCGAGCGCGGCGATGACGAAATCGCTGCGCCGGCCGGCCTTCTTGCCCAGCCTGGGAAACGCGGTCTTGGGCGGCTGCGGCCATTGCGGCGCCGCGAAGAGCCCGTCGATGGCCGAGTTGCGGCTGGCTTCGATCTCTTCTTCGGCTTTCGCCTCAGCGATCATTTCGCGCAGGATACGCTCGGTATGCTGAAGCTCAGTCCCCTTGTTCGGCATTCTGCTTTCCCTTGAGATGGCGGGCGAGATCGGAGAACGGATCAGCGGACGGGCGGTCCTTCGGCGATTGCATCAGCGCCTCGTAGATCAGGGGTACCTGGCGCACCGCCATATCGAGTTCCACGTCGGCGCCGCCCTGGTAGGCGCCGAGCAGGCGGATGTCGCGCGTGTCCTCGAAGCGGGAGATCATCGACTTCAGCCGCGTCACCAGCGCGCGCTGCTCGACGCTCCAGGCCTTGCCGGCCAGGCGTGATATGGACGACAGCGGATTGACCGGCGGATAGCGGCCCTGTTCGGCAATCGCGCGGTCGAGCACGACATGGCCGTCAAGGATGCCGCGCACGGAATCGGCCACTGGATCGTTGTGGTCGTCGCCGTCGACCAGCACGGAAATGATCGCGGTGATCGATCCTTTCCCTTCCACTCCCGGCCCGGCGCGTTCGAGCAGCTTCGGCAGCTCGGTGAAAACCGAAGCGGGATAGCCGCGCGCGACCGGCGGCTCACCCGTTCCCGTCGCCACTTCGCGCAGGGCGTGGGCAAAGCGGGTGATCGAATCCAGCACCAGAAGCACGCGGTGGCCCTGGTCGCGAAAATGTTCGGCGACACGCATCGCGGTGTCCGGCGCGCGCCGGCGCATCATGGCGCTTTCGTCGCTGGTGGCGACGACGGCTACGGTCTTGGCCATGCTGTCGCCGATCGTGTCCTCGAGGAATTCGCGGACCTCGCGGCCGCGTTCGCCGATCAGCGCCACAACGACGGTGTCGAAGGCGTCTGCGCCGGCGAGCATGGCCAGCAGCGTCGACTTGCCGACACCGGAACCGGCAAAGACGCCCATGCGCTGGCCGAAACAGAGCGGCGTGAAAATGTCGATGATCTTGACCCCGGTCATGAAGGCGGTGCCGACGCGCTGGCGCGCCATGGCGCCCGGCGTTGCGGCGGCGGCCGACATGCCGTCGCCCCTGACCAATGGCGGACCGCCGTCGATCGCCCTTGTGAGCGCGTCGATCGTGCGGCCGCGCCACGAGGCATGCGGCGCCACCGCGAGCGGACCGCGACGGAAAACGGCGTCGCCTATGCCGGCATCGGCACTGCGTTCGAAGGGGGCCACGACAATCTCGTCGCGGCTGACCTTGACGATCTCGCCGCGGCGCGTGCCGGCATGGCCGCGCTGTTCGACAAGATCGCCCAGCCTGGCGAAATCCGAAAGGCCGCGCACCTTGTAATGCGTCGATGTGACTTCGGTGACGAGGCCGCCGCGTTTGAGCAGTCCCTCGGCATCGCTGAAGCGCCGCCATATCCGCTCCAGCGCGGCAAGCCGGTCTTCCGGCGTTGGCTGGGGCAGTCTTTCGGGTGCGCGCAGGGTTGGCTGGTCGAGCGACATGCTACTTCGAGCCGAGCGTCTTGATCGCCTCGTCGGTTGAGGAATCAGTCTGCCGCATCAGGGCGGCGGTGTTCTCGAAGGCGCGCTGGACCATGATCAGCCGCGTCATCTCCAGCACCGGATTGACGTTGGATTCCTCGACGAAGCCCTGGGCGACGCCGATATCGGCGCGATCGGTCACCGGCTCGGGCGTGCGCGCCGGCACGATGCCGGAATTGCCGTAGCGCACGAAATTCTCACCCGGATCGAAATTGTACAGGCCGATGGAGCCTACCAGCTGATCGTTCTGGCGCAACGATCCGTCGGCTCCGGCCTTGGGCGGGCCGTTGCGGGGGTCGAGCTGGATCGGTGCGCCGCCGGCGTCGAGCACGGGATGGCCCTCGACCGACATCAGCTCGCCATTCTCGTTCATCGAGAAGCGGCCATCGCGGGTCATGACGGTGCCGACCGGCGTCTCGATGGCGAACCAGGCGTCGCCCTGTATGGCGAAATCGAACGGATTGCCGGTCTCGGTCAGGGAGCCATGGGCGCCGGAAAGGTAGGTCTTGCCCGAGGAGGCGAAGGACACGGATTTCGGCCCGGTGCCGGACACCACGTCCTCGAACTTCACGCCGGTGGCGCGAAAGCCGACGGTCGAGGCGTTGGCGACATTGTCGGCGATCGTGTCGAGCCGACGCTCGAGCGCGATCTGCGAGGAAAGGGCGACGTAGAGACTGTCCCGCATGGTCAGAACTTCAACTTCTGCATGGCCATCATCAGGTCGGTGGAGATCCCCGCCGTGACCGGCTTGGCGAAGAGCACGCTGATCGACGACACGGCTGACGAGGTCGGGTGGTTGATCTCGTACATGGAGGTGAAGCGGGTCAGGAACTTGCCGAGCTTTTCGGGGTCGGAGAAATCGGAAATATCGAGCTTCTGCTCGAACAGCTGCGCCTGCTTGTCGACGTCGGCGGTGGCGAAGGAATCGGGCAGGCCGAGCACGGTGCGCACCACACTGGCAAGAGCGGTGTCGGCGAGCACATTATACCAGCTGGTGATATCGGGCGCCTTGCGCTGGAAATAGAGCGCCAGCCGTACGCCCTCGTTGGTTTGGCCGGCATCCTCCTCCAGCGTCTGGCGCATGTATTTGTCGACGGTCGGCTGCTGTGCCGGATTGGTCGTGGTGGCCGCTTCGCCGTATTGTTCGAAGTTGAAGGCGGAGGCGAGCCCGGCATAGGCTTTGTTGGTCATCTTGTTGGCGACGCTGTCGGGGTCGCGGACGCCACCGGCCAGGACGCTGCGGATGAGATCCTTGCTCTCTGTCGCCGGATCGAGCGCGTAGGCCGACAGGGCATAATTGTACAAGCGGCTGTTGGCCATCAGATCGTCGATGGATTTCACGTTCGTGATGTTCGCCAGGTAATATGCGGTCTCCGACTTGATGTAGTCCGCATTCGGCTTGATCAGGCCAAGCGCCGACTCTGTCGTGTAGATTTTCGGCGTATCTTTCAGCACTGCGTCGCGCGTGGTCGTCTGATCGCCATATTGGGCAAAATCGAAGGCCGTGACGAAGTTGGCGTATCGTTTATCGGTCAGCTTGTTTGCAGGGCTGTTAGGATCGCTCACGCCGCCCTCGAGCATGGCGCGGATCTGCCGCGGGGTTTCGGTTGACGCATCCAGTCCATAGGACGCCATGGCGAATGTAAGCAGGCGCTTGTCCGCCATGAGGTCGTCAATCGACTTCACCTTGGAAATGTTTGCCGCGTAGTAGTCGGCCTCGCCCTTGACGTACTGCGCGCTCGGCTTGACCAACGTCAGCCCGGCTCCGGCCATGTAGCCCTTAGGCACCGCCTGCTGGACGTTGTCGCGCGTGGTCGTCTGATCGCCATACTGGGCGAAGTCGAACGCCGAGACGAAGTTGGCGTAACTCTTGTCGGTCAGCTTGTTGGCGGGACTGTTGGGATCGCTGACGCCACCTTCGAGCATCGCCCTGACCGTTGCGGCCGGTTCGGTTTCGGCGTCGAGCCCGAATGCGGCCATCGCGTATGTCAGCAGACGGCTGTCGCCCATCAGGTCGTCGATCGACTTAACCTTGGAGATGTTGGTGACATAATAGGCGGTTTCGCTCTGATAATAAGAGAAGCCCGCCTGCGAGGCGCCGATCTGGACTTGCAGCGCATAGTTGCCGGTCACCAGCTGCTGCGACTTGTTGTAAACGGTGGTATTGGCGCCGTTGGCTGCGAAGTTGAAGGCGCTGACAAATTCGGCGTAGCGCTTGTCGGTCAGCTTGTTGGCGAAACTGTCGGGGTCGGAAACGCCTTCCTTGAGCGCCTTGACCATGAACGCCTTGGCGTAAGCCATGTCCTCCAGGCCGTAGGCCTTCATGGCATATTTGAACAAACGGTCATTGTTGACGAAATCGTCGATCGATTTCACCTTGGTGATGTTGTCCAGATAATATTTGGTGTCGCGATCGACCGCCGGCTGCTTTTCGATGCGGTCGATCGACTTGTCGATGTCCCTAGTGATCAACTGGTAGCTGGTATAGGTACTGAGCAAGGACGCGCCTCCGGCCGAAGCTATGCCAGCACAATAGACTCACTTCCTTGCGCGAAACTGAATCGCGCCGATCGGCTCGATGCCGCTCCGATTCAAGCCTCACACAAGGCACGGGGACTATCCCTTGCACCTGACTTGAAATGCGGAAGGACCTCTCGTGGGCATTCTGATTGGACTGGTGGTGACGCTCGGCTGCGTCCTTGGCGGCTTCATGGCCATGGGCGGGCATCTGCATGTGCTGATGCAGCCCTGGGAAGCGGTGGTCATCTGCGGCGCCGCACTCGGCACCTTCCTCGTCGCCAATCCGATGAAAACGGTCAAGGACACCGGCAGGGGCATCCTCGAAGCCTTCAAGCAGGCCGTGCCGAAGGAGCAGGATTATCTGGAAACGCTCGGCGTGCTGCACAGCCTGATGCGTGAACTGCGTTCGAAGTCGCGCAGCGAGGTCGAGGCGCATATCGACAATCCCGAGGAATCGGCGATCTTCCAGGCATTCCCCACCGTGCTGAAGAACCACGACCTGACGCATTTCATCTGCGACTATTGCCGGATCATCATCATCGGCAACGCCCGTTCGCACGAGATCGAGGCGCTGATGGATGAGGAAATCCAGACCATCAAGTCCGACAAGATGAAAGCCTACCACGCGCTGGTGGCGGTCGGCGACGGCCTGCCGGCGCTCGGGATCGTCGCCGCCGTGCTCGGCGTGGTCAAGGCGATGGGCGCGCTCGACCAGTCGCCGGAAATCCTTGGCGGCCTGATCGGCGCCGCCCTCGTCGGCACCTTCCTCGGCATCTTCCTGTCTTACGCGGTGGTCGGGCCCGTCGCCACCAAGATCAAGACGGTGCGCGAGAAGAAGAACCGGCTCTACATCATCGTCAAGCAGACGTTGCTCGCCTACATGAACGGCGCCCTGCCGCAGGTGGCGATCGAGTTCGGCCGCAAGACCATATCGTCCTATGAACGGCCGACCATCGACGCCGTCGAGCAGAGCACGATGAACACCGGCTCCGCCGAGAAAAGGGCCGCCTGAGCGATGCGCGACAGATCGGTGCCGACATTGTCATGACCAGTCCCGGCAGTCCCTCACAAGCGCGCTCCCTGATCATCGAGCGCCTGGTCGGCGACAGCGGCGAGGCCGCCCAGGTCATCGGCGCCGGCCGGGGCATGGCAGAGCGCGCTGCGCCGCTGCTGCAGAAGAGCCTGACCAGTGAGCTTGGAGTTCCGGTCACCGTCGATCTCAGGGGGGTCGAGGTCAGCCGCGTCGCGGAGGCCCGCTCCCGTGCCGGCGATACGTTTGCCATGACCATTGTTGCGTCAGCCACGTCCTCCGATGCCATGACCCTGGTGATCGATGCGCCGGCGATCGCGGTCACGCTTTGCACGCTGTTCGGCGGCGACCCGGAGATGCCGGCATCGCCGATAGAGCGTGATCTGTCGCAGATCGAGGTCGATGTTTCGACCATGATGTTCCAGCAGGTCGCGCAGGCACTGAACGGATCGGGACGACGGTCGCTCGACCTGCGCCTGCCAGTGCCGCGGGCGATGTCGGGCACCGAAGCCAAACGACACGTGTTCCGCGACGGCGCTGCAATCCGCATCGTCTTCGGCATCTCGACGCCGGCCGACAGCGGCACCGTCACGGTGACGATGCCGCAGCGTGTCGTGCTGGCCAGCCGAGACAGCGCTGCTGCCGGCGGCGAGAACGATCAGGGCGCCAGCTGGCGCGCGCGCTTTTCGGAAGAAGTGATGCGCTCCACGGTAGCGCTCGAGGCGACCATGCCGCTGGCCCGACTGACGCTCGGCGATCTTGCCGATTTCGAAATTGGCCAGATCATCGAATTCGAGGCAACGGCGCAATCGCAAGCGCGTCTCGGCGCGCGCGGCAAGACGCTGTTCGTATGCGAGTTCGGCAAGCTGGGACAGAATTACACCGTCCGGATCAAGCATCCCTATGATGCCGGACAGGATTTTATCGACGGGCTCATGCCGGCTGGTGCCGGGCACGCCTGAGCTTTTGGAGACGATGCATGGCCAAGACCAAGGCAGAAGCCGAAATCGACCAGCCGGACGAGCAGCTCGACCGCGCCATCGAGGAATTGCGCGGGGTTCTGCATGAAGAGGAACAGCGCCCCGATATTGCGTTCAAGGCCGCGTCCGCTGCCAATTCGAGCGTCATCATGAACATCCCAGTCGACGTCCAGATCATCCTCGGCAGCACCGAGATGCCGGTGTCCGACCTGATGGCGCTGCAGAAGGGCTCCACGGTGGCGCTCAACCGCCGCATCGGCGAACCGGTCGACGTGGTGGTCAACGGCCGCAGAATAGCGCGCGGCGAGATCACCGTGCTCGAAAGCGACCCGTCGCGCTTCGGCATCAGGCTGACCGAAATCATCGCCGGCACGAAGGGCGCGTGAAGATGCGTCGCGGGTCTTGCCGGCGGCAGCGGGAGCGAAAGGCATGACAACGTCCCTTTCCCTGACGCGTCCGCAGAAGGCGGCCGCCATACTGGTGGCGATGGGCAAGCCGTCGGCCAGCCGCCTCTTGAAATTCTTCAAGCAGGAAGAATTGAAGGCGCTCATCGAGGGCGCCCGGCTGCTCAGGACCATTCCGCAAGGCGATCTCGAGCGCATCGTCGCCGAGTTCGAGGCGGAGTTCACCGAAGGGGCGGGACTGCTCGATTCCGCCGACAGGATGGACACCATCCTCAATGAATCGCTGTCACCCGAAGAGATGAGCGCGATCATGGGTGACAAGAAATTCGAGGTTGCGCCGGAAGGTCCGCCGCCGATCTGGCCCGAGCTCGAGAAGCTCGAGCCGGTGCGGCTTGGTACTTTCCTGGCCGGTGAACATCCGCAGACTGCGGCCATGGTGCTGTCGAAGCTGGCGCCGCAGGCGGCGGCGAGCGTGCTGTTGACGTTGAGCAAGCCGACGCGCGGCGAGATCATCAAGCGCATGGTGACGATGGCCAATGTTCCCGACGCCGCCAGCAGGATCGTCGAAAATCGGCTGCGCACCAGCGTGCTGGCGGAAACCGCGACCAAGGATACATCGGCCGGACAGGCGCGCGTCGCCAGCGTTCTCAACGAATTGGACAAGCCGCTGCTCGAGGAGGTCATGCAGGACCTGGAGGCCGCCGGCACGCCCGATCTCGACGGCGTCCGGGCTCGGCTGTTCTCCTTCGACGATTTGCCGCTGCTTACCCAGAAAGCGCGCGTGCTTCTATTCGACGGGCTGTCGACCGAACTGGTCACGCTGGCGCTGCGCGGCACTTCGGCGATCCTTGCCGAAGCGGCGCTGTCGGCGATCGGCGCACGCTCGCGGCGCATGATCGAAGCCGAACTCGGACAAGGATCCGAAGGGGTTCCCCTCGCCGACATCATGGCGGCGCGCAAGACGATCGTGACGACGACAATCCGGCTGGCGCGCGAAGGCGCGTTCGAGCTTCCCGCGACCCAGAACGCCGCCGCCTAAGGCCGGATCATGGCAGAGGCGGTCGACAAGGATTCCAAAACCGAAGAAGCGACGGAAAAGAAGATCCGCGACACCATCGAACAGGGCAAGCTGCCCCATTCGAGGGAGACCGCGCTGCTGGCCTCCTTCGTCGCCATACTGGTGTTCACCGTCTTCTACGCCAAGGATGCCATTGTCGATCTCGGCATGTTCCTGTCGATGTTCCTGGAGAAGCCGGAAGCCTGGCCGATGGACACCGAGACCGACGTCATCGCGCTCTACAAGATCGTCATGCTGGAGGTGGGCCGTGCCATCCTCAGCCTGCTGGTGCTCCTGACCATCGCCGGCGTCGGTGCCTCGGTGTTCCAGAACATGCCGCAATTCGTCGGCGAACGCATCAGGCCGCAGCTGTCGCGCATCTCGATCGTCAAGGGCTGGAACAGGCTGTTCGGGGTGCAGGGCTGGGTCGAGTTCCTGAAGGCGCTCGGCAAGGTGGGCTTCGCCATCGTCGTGCTCGCCTTCACGCTGTCCGAGGATCACCGCAAGCTGCTCGCCGGCATGATCACCAATCCCGTCGCCTTCGGCCTCGTCATCCGCGGCATCGCGGTCGACATACTGGTGGCGATCGTCTTCGTCATGGGCCTGATCGCGGCGATCGACATCGTCTGGTCGCGCTTCCACTGGAAGCAGGACCTGCGCATGAGCAAGCAGGAGGTCAAGGACGAGTTCAAGCAGTCCGAGGGTGACCCGATCGTTAAGTCGCGGCTGCGCTCGCTGGCGCGCGACCGCGCTCGCAAGCGGATGATGACGGCGGTGCCGCGCGCGACGTTGATCATCGCCAACCCGACGCACTTCTCGATCGCGCTTAAATATGTGCGCGACGAGGATTCGGCACCGCTGGTGCTGGCCAAGGGGCAGGATCTGGTGGCGCTCAAGATCCGCGAAATCGCGCGCGAGCACAACATCCCGATCTTCGAGGACGTGGCGCTCGCCCGCTCCATGTACAAGCAAGTTTCGGTCGATAGTGTGATCCCGTCGCAATTCTACCAGGCCGTCGCCGAACTGGTGCGGATCGTCTACTCGAAAAAGGCTGAGCGCAGACAGATTTCATGAACCGCCAACCGCACGCCAATTCCCGCGAGATCATCGTCGCCAGCGCCATCGAGCAAGTCGTGGCGGAGCTCAGGCTGATCGATGTCGCCGATTATATCGCCTTCATCCGGCTGGAGCATTTCGCCTGCCTGTCGGACCTGGTCGATTCCGCGGCGGAACTGTTCTTCAAGCCGGGCACGCTGAGGCTCGGCCATGGCGGCGAGGCGCATGTCGACTGGAGCGGCAGCCCGCGCATCGTGCTCGATCTCGAGCTTCGGCCGCCCGGCGTCACGGTCTATTTCCAGCTGACGCTGAGCGAAAAAGGCGCCTCGGTCGCGGTCAACTACGTGTCGTTCGAAAAGCCCGGCGAGGACCCCGAGCACAACACCGCCCTGCTCGAGGCGGTGGTCGAACAGGCGCGTATCCGCAAGGTCGAGCCGCTGGCGTTCTAACTATTCGATCAGGCCGAGCCGCAGCGCCTTGGCGACCGCCTGGTTGCGGTTGACGGCGTTGAGCTTCTGGGTCGACTGGGTGAGATACTGGTTGGCGGTATGCACCGACAGTTTCAGCAGCCGCGCTATCTCCTCGCTGGTATTGCCGTTGGCGGTCAGCTTCAGGCATTCGAGCTCGCGCTTGGAGATCGCGCGCGTCTTGCCGACATCGCCCGGACGCATGCGGGCGACAGCGGCGAACAGCGAAAAGCAACGGGCGTGGATTTCATAGAGCGCGTCCTGCGGCAGGGCGATCTCCGAGCCGAGGAAGACGACGAGGCCGCACTGGCCGCGATCGGCGTGGACGGGAAAGGCGATGCCGCTGCTGCCGGGCGCCAGCGGCGCCATCTGCTCGGTCCAGGCAAGGCCGCCGAACATCTCGCTCATGGCCGCCACACCGTCATCCGTCCACCAGCGCGGTTCGGTCGAGATCCTGCTATGGCGCACGATCTCCTCGCCATTGGCGCCCGAGATGAACTTGGTCGCCACCGATATGCCGGGATAGTCGGAATCGAAGCACGGCACCAGCCGCGCCCGCTCGAGCGACGGGCTGACGAAGAACAGGCCGAAGGCCGAGGCATTGATGTCGACGGCGATCCAACGGCAGCGCCGCACAGCATCGGGAATGGTCACGGCGTGATGCGTTTCGGAGCCGAGCGAGAAGGCACCGAACGGATTGCGCTGGTCGTTGAAAAGGGCCTCGGCGGCCTGCTTGACGTCGGCCTGTTTCAAATGATGCCGCTCCTGATCGCCGTGGCGATGGCCATCGCGCGGTTGCTGGCCGCGAATTTCTGGATGGCGTGGGTGATGTAGCTGTTGACGGTGTTGGAGGACACGCCAAGGATGACGGCAACCTCGTCCGTGGTCTTGCCTTCCGAGACCCAGAACAGGCATTCGCGCTCGCGGTCCGACAGCGGATCCTGCATGGCGGCGGCGGCGATCAGTTGCGGAATATGCGAGAGCGCGTAGCAGCACTTCAGCTGCGCCTTCATCAGCGCTGGCTGGTCGATCCGGCCGGCGGTTGCCGCCGAGAACAGCGCGAACAGGCGTTGGCGGCCGACATTCAGCCTGAGCGAATAGATCTCGGCGTGGCCGAGCACGTCGAGCAGACGTGCCTCTTCGCCGGAGACCAGCCCCTCGGCCTGTGGTGCCTGCGCCGACACCAGCGGCCTTGGACGCATGCCCGGCGCAACGGTGAGCGCGCCCTGGGCAAGGCCAGCGATCAGCCGCTTGCCGATCAGTTCGATGGCGTCGAAAATCCAGTTGGACGAGACGATGCGCGCGTCGTTGCGGTCCTGATCGTGGACGATGGCGACCAGCATATAGCTGTCGGCACCGATCTCGGCGGTCAACTCCATGAAAAAGCTGGTGAGATCGCCGCGCGACGTCAGGCGCGAGCCCAATGTGTCGGATTGAAGAAGCGCGGCGGGACTGCTCATTGCTGTTTTTGGCCGGAATCGATGCTGATGTCCGGATGCTGGAGAGCCAGCCGCCGAACCTGAAAACGCGTTACATTTACGAGACACACACAAGCGCGGGGTCGCGCCCGACCAGACGGAATCCATTCAGGGAACGCGAAGCCGTCCGCGTCTGGCGCCAGAAAATTCCGGCACTTGAGACTTTGGGTGGTCGCCGCGCCCCCCGAGGACCGGCTGATTCGGGTCTAATCTACCCGTAGATGAATCTGACATCAAACGCGATTTGACAAAATCGAATCGAGTGGACTCAAGCTGCGACTCAGGCGCCGATTTTCGCGCGTTTCGGTGCGTGGAAATACCCGAGCCATGCAAGCCGGTCATCTCGGCCGGGCTGTTTCGGTCGCGCAAGCCAAGGTCCGAGAGGATGTCGCTGGAGGATGTCAAAGAGCGGCTGACGCCGCCCCTTTTCGTGTTTCCCTGAAAGCTGCCGCGCTGTGGGCAGCCGGTTTCACCGGTCCTCGAAGCCGGTCAGGACGCCGACGGCATTGATGCCGATTTCCTCGACGGCGTAGCCGCCTTCCATGACGAACAGCGTCGGCAGGCCGAGCCTGGCGATGCGGCGGCCGATCATGGGATAGTCCGACGACTTGAGCTTGAACTGGCTGATCGGATCCTTCTCGAACGTGTCGACGCCGAGCGAGACGATGACGACGTCTGGCGCGTAGGCGGCGAGCCTGGCGCAGGCGTCTTCCAGCGAGGCGCTCCAGGCGTCCCAGCCGGTGCCGAACGGCATGGGATAGTTGATGTTGAAACCTTCGCCCGCGCCGGCGCCACGCTCGTCGGCATGGCCGAGGAAGAACGGATATTCGACCATCGGGTCGCCGTGCAAATTGAGGACCTGCACGTCGGCGCGGTCGTAGAAGATCTCCTGTGTGCCGTTGCCGTGATGATAGTCGACATCGAGGATCGAGATGCGGCCGGCCCCCTGGTCGCGGAACCATTGCGCGGCAACGGCCGCGTTGTTGATGTAGCAATAGCCGCCCATGAAGCCGGCTCCGGCATGGTGGCCGGGCGGACGGCAGAGCGCGAAGGCGGAGGCTTCGCCGGCCTTGACCAGGCCGGCTGCCGTCAGCGCGACGTCGTAGGACGATTTGATCGCGGCCCATGTGCCTTCGACGAAGGTGGCGCCGCCATCGAAGGAATAATAGCCAAGCAGGGCGTCGATGCGCTTCGGCGGCACGTCGCCGCGCAGGCCGCGTGTCGGCCAGGTGAAGGGCATGGCTGTGCCTGTGTGGCCCTCGGCGATCCATTGCGGCCAGACCGTCGGCAGGAAATCGACGTAGTCGGCCCTGTGGATGCGCTTGGCGGCGGCAAGATCATGCTCGGCCGGCGCGATGATCGGCCCGAGTTTCTCGCTGTTGACCCGCGCCTTGATGAACTCGGCGCGCGAGGGTTTTTCGAAACCCGGCACGATCGCCGATGTGACCAGTTCCATCTGGCCGGCGTGGCCGGCGTGAAGCGGCGAATAGACAGTCTTCATGAAATTCCTCTCGAATGCGAAATCAGTCAAGGTTGAGATAGGGGGTCACCAGAGCGAGCCACATGGTTTCGACATCGTCCTCGATGAGGTCGTATGTCCGGCGATCCCTTTTCAGGCCGACAAGACGGCAGGCGTGCCCGACCTCCATCATCAGCAGGCCGAGCCGGCTGGCGACCTTGTCTTCGAGAGCCGGGTTCACGTGCCGCAGCCATGCCGCATAGAGGGCGATGATCTGGTCGTCATATTCGTTCTGGATCGGCCTCAGGTCGGCGTTGCCTGAAATCGCCTCGATCACCGGCATCAGGCTGGCATTGTCGAGATAAAGCCTGGAGGTGTCCGTGAAAAGCCTGCGTACCTCCCGCCGAAACTCCTCCCGGTTGGTGGGCGGGTCGACCCTGATGCGCCTCGCGATCACTTCGGGAAAGGATGACAGCCAGCGCCGGGCGAGGTCCAGGAGAATGGCTTCCTTGTTGGGGAAGTACTGGTAGACCGAACCAACCGACAGGCCCGCGCGCTGCGCTATGGCGAGCGTGGTCGGCGTCCTTGTGCCTTGCTCGCGGGTCAGGATCAGCGCCGCGTCGAGGATCCGGTCCACCACCTTGCTCGACCGTTGTTGGCGCGGCTGCTTGCGCGGTTCGAGCGCTATCCTGGTTTTGCGATCGAGACTGCGCTTCACGGCTTGACGTCCTCGTTCCCCGCCCAGTCCCAACATCGGCGCAGAGTGTTGTCCACAATACATTGCAAATTCCGCATGTTGACAAACGCGAATGATTAGTCGCATTCTTTTATCCACGCTGCCTTGGGGATAACAAGGGGAATTTCGAAGACAGCGCGCCGGCATCATCTTTCTCCATCGCCCCTCCCGCGGAGCGGCAGCTCGTGGGCAGTGGTTGTCGGTCTCAGTCAAAAGCGCGGAGTCGCGATGTCGGTCACGGGTGCGGGTCACAAGGCGGATCTGATCGTCATCAATGGTCGTGTGTTGACCATGGACGATGACAATCCGACCGCCGAAGCCGTTGCCGTCAAGGATGGCGCCATCGTCGCTCTCGGCAGCCACGCCTCCATCGAAGAGTTCAAGGGCCCGGCCACCAGGGTCATCGACGCCAGGGGCGGTTCGGTGATCCCGGGTTTCATCGAAGCCCACATGCATCTGTTTTCAGGCGCGGCCGAGCTTGCCCATCTCCAGTTGTCGGGCGTCCACGGTTTCGAGGCGCTGCAAAAGGCGATCCGCGACTACGCGTCGACGCACCCCGATGCCAAGATGCTGGTCGGACAGGGCGTCGACTACACCGTGCTCGATGACGAGCGAGTGACGCGCCATCATCTCGATGCGATCCTGCCGGACCGGCCCTTCGTCATGGCCGCGCCCGATCACCATACGATGTGGGCCAACAGCAGGGCGCTGGATATGGCCGGCATCCTGAATGGGCGCGCGCTTGGCCCCGGCAATGAGATCGTCATGGGCGACGACGGCCTGGCCAATGGCGAACTGCGCGAGGGCGAGGCTTTCGGCCCGGTGCTCGATCTTGCCGGCGAGGGCCGGGTGCGGCTCGGGCTGGCGACGGGCGGCGAGCCAGACCCGATGCCATCGGCGGAAGAACGCGCCGCCGACCGCGACATCATGCGGCGCGGGCTCGCCTGGTGCGCGCGCCACGGCATCACCTCGATCCAGAACATGGACGGCAATCTCTACCAGCTCGAATTGCTGGCCGAGATCGAGGCCGAGGAGGGTCTGTCCTGCCGGGTGCAGATACCCTTCCACTACAAGAATTTCATGACGCTCGACATACTCGACAAGGCCTCGGCGATGGCCGAGCGCTACAATGGCGAGTGGCTGTCGTCAGGCATGGTCAAGGTGTTCTACGACGGCGTGCTCGATTCCTGGACGGCCGTCATGATCGAGCCCTATGCCGACCGTCCCGACTGGGTGGGTGAACCACTGTTCACGCCCCAGCAATTCATCGATCTCGCCGTCGCCGTCGACAGGCGCGGCCTGCAGATCGCCGTGCATTCGATCGGCGACGGCGCGGTGCGCGCCGTCCTCAACGGCTACGAGGCGGCGCAAAAGGCCAATGGCAGGCGCGACAGCCGGCATCGTGTCGAACATATAGAGGTCATCGGCGCATCTGATGTGCCGCGTTTCGCCGAACTCGGCGCCATCGCTTCGATGCAGCCGCCGCATCCGCCCGGCGCCATGGATTTTCCGCTGGAGCCGACTGTGTCGCGCATCGGGCCGGCGCGCTGGCCGCTGAGCTATGCCTGGCGCACCCTGAAGAATGCCGGCGCGCATGTCGTGTTCGCGTCGGACTGGCCGGTGTCGCCGATCGATCCGATCCTGGGCATCCAGGCGGCAGTGATGCGCAAACCATGGGCATCAAGCGATCCGGACCAGAGCTTCTCGCTGCGTGAATCGCTTGCCGCCTACACGGTCGAGGGCGCCTATGCCGAATTCGCCGAGCACCGCAAGGGCACGCTGAAGCCGGGCTATATGGCCGATCTGGTGGTTTTGTCGGCCGACATCGAAAAGACTATGCCGGCCGACCTGCACAAGGTGCGCCCGGTAACAACGATCTGCGGCGGCAAAGTCACCTACCAGGCCTGACATGGCATGCGGCTTGCCTGCTGAAATGGCGGACTGAAATGACCGACTGAACTGTGATTCAATGCCGGACTTGCCAACCCATCGGCCGTGTGGTCACATCCAACAGGGGAAAAGCTCCGCCAGCAAGAGCGGGGTCAACAGTGAGGCGTAATCGTGCCGGACAAACCGGATCGGAATGCGATTGAAGTAGTAAACGTCAGCAAAATTTTCGGATCGGGTGAGGGGCAGGTCGCTGCCCTCGACAAAGTCTCGGTATCCATCCGCGAAAACGAATTCTTCACACTGCTGGGACCATCCGGCTGCGGCAAGACCACCTTGCTGCGGCTGATCGCCGGCTTCGACTTTCCAACCGCCGGCGAAATCCTGCTTTACGGCCAGGACATCGCGCCATTGCCGCCCTTCAAGCGGCCGGTCAACACCGTCTTCCAGTCCTATGCGCTGTTCCCGCACATGACGGTGGCAGACAATATCGGCTTCGGCCTGGAGATGCTGGGCAAGCCCAAGGCGCAGATCAAGGCGCGCGTTGCCGAGATGCTGAAGCTGGTCAAGATGGAGGCGCTGGCGGGCCGGCGCACCGGCCAGATTTCCGGCGGCCAGCAGCAGCGCGTGGCGCTGGCCCGGGCGCTCGCGCCGCAACCGAAGGTGCTGCTGCTCGACGAACCGCTCTCCGCCCTCGACTACAAGCTGCGCAAGGAGATGCAAATCGAGTTGAAGCGGCTGCAGCACGAGACCGGCATAACCTTCATCTTCGTCACCCATGACCAGGAAGAAGCGCTGACGATGTCGGACCGCATCGCCGTGATGTCGTCGGGCAAGATCCTGCAGGTCGGCTCGCCCTGGGATATCTACGACAAGCCTGCCGAACGCTTCGTCGCCGACTTCATCGGCGAGACCAACTTTCTCACCGCGGCCATATCGGGCACCGGCAACGGCAAGGCGCGCGCGACGCTCAAATCCGGCACCACCATCGAGGCGACCGTCGCCGAAGGTTTTCAGCCGAAGGACAACGCCACCGTGGTGGTGAGGCCGGAGCATGCCAAGCTGACCAGGAGCAAGGGCGACCTGGCGGGCAGGGTCGACAACATCGTCTATTTCGGCACCGACACGCATATCCATGTCCAGCTCGACAGCGGCGAAGCCTTCACCGTGCGCCAGCAGAACACGCGCAGCGCCGGCTGCGGTTTCGAGCGCGGCGACAAGGTCGGCATCCTGATCGGCAACGACGCCGCGCAAGTGCTGAGGGACTGATGGCCACCGCCGAAGAAGTCGCCAAGGCAGCGGAGCGGCGCGACGTCCGCGACCGCTGGTTGCTGTCAGCGCCGGCGCTGCTGGTCATTCTGCTCGCCGCGACCGGCCCGTTGCTGATCGTGCTCGTCTATTCGTTCCTGACGCCCGGCGCCTATGGCGACGTGAAGTGGCAATTTTCGCCGGAAGCCTGGGTGTCGGTGTTCATGGAACGCGACATTTTCGACGACACGCTGTCGCTCGCGGCCGCCCACGTCACCATCTTCCTGCGCTCGATCAAGCTCGCGGTGGTGACGACGCTGGCGACTTTGGCGCTCGGCTTCCCGACCGCCTATTTCATGGCGACGCGCAGTGAAAAGACCAGGGATCTCTGGCTATTCCTGATCACCATTCCGTTCTGGACCAACCTCCTTATCCGTACCTTCGCGGTGCTGCAGATCATCCGCAACGAAGGCATCGTCAATACCATCCTTCTGAAGCTCGGCATCGTCTCGGCGCCGGTGCAGATCCTCTACACCGACACGGCGATCCTGATCGGCATGGCCTATGTCTACCTGCCGCTGATGGTGCTGCCGATCTATGCAAGCATGGAAAAACTCGATTTCCGGCTGGTCGAGGCTGGCTACGATCTCTACGCGACGCGCTTCAAGGTGCTGCGCAAGATCATTTTCCCGCTGGTCAAACCCGGGGTCATCGCCGGCTCCATCCTGGTCTTCATTCCGGCCCTTGGCGCCTATGTGACGCCGAGCGTGCTTGGCGGCGGCAAGAACATGATGCTGTCCAACCTGATCGAATTGCAGTTCGGACAGGGCCGCAACTGGCCGCTTGGCTCGGCGCTGTCGATCACGGTCATGATCATCGTCATGGTGGCGCTGCTGGCCTATGTGCGCAACGCCGGCAAGTCGGGGGTGCGTCATGGCTAGCAATTTCTCCATCAAGCACCAGCCTGGCTTCACCGCCATCGCGGCAACCTGTTTCGTCGTGCTCTATTTGCCGATCATCGTGCTGGTCATCTACGCCTTCAACGCGGCGAGCTCGACCTCGGAATGGGGCGGGTTTTCGCTCAAATGGTTCCAGTCGGCCTGGCAGAACACGCAGGTCATCGATGCGACGATGCGTTCCTTCCAGATCGGCGCCATAGCGGCGGCCCTTGCCACCATCTTCGCCACCATGGCCGCGCTCGCCACCACGCGCACACCGCCCTATCCCGGGCTGACCTTCAAATACGCGGCCATCAACCAGCCGCTGATGGTGCCCGAAATCGTCACCGGCGTGGCGCTGCTGATCTTCTTCTCGCGCATCAAGATCTTCACCGGCTATTCCGGCCTTGGCTACCTGATCGCCGCGCATACGGCGTTCTGCATCCCGTTTGCCTACCTGCCGATCCGGGCGCGGCTGGAGAATATGGACCTGACGCTGGAACGCGCCGCCGCCGACCTCTATGCGACGCCGTGGAAGACCTTCCGCCGCATCACGCTGCCGCTTTTGTGGCCCGGCATCCTCGCCGGCCTGATGCTGGCTTTCGTCATCTCGCTCGATGACGTCGTCATCACCGAATTCGTCAAGTCGGGCGGCCAGGACACGCTGCCCACCTACATGCTCGGCCAGATCCGCCGCGGCATCACACCCGAGATCAACGCGATATCGACCGCCTTCCTGCTGCTTTCGGTCGCGATCGTCACGTTGTTTTTCTTTGTCAGCAGGAAACGAGACTGAAACCGATAATGGGAGTTAAAACGATGAACTGGAAGACAACGGCGTCCGCCATGGGGTTGGCGTTGCTCGCTTCGACGGGCCTTGCCCGCGCCGACGGCGTGCTCAACATCTACAATTGGGGCAATTACACCAGCCCCGACGTGATCAAGAAGTTCGAAGCCAAATACAACGTCAAGGTGACCATCACCGACTACGATTCCAACGATACCGCGCTTGCCAAGGTGCGCCAGGGCGGCACCGGTTTCGACATTGCCGTGCCTTCGCAGACCTATGTACCGATCTGGATCAAGGAAGGCCTCGTTCAGGAAACCGATCCGGGCAAGATGGAGAACTTCAAAAACGTGGCGCCGGAATGGGCCAATCCTGAGTTCGATCCGGGCCGCAAATACACGGTTCCGTGGGCCTGGGGCACGATCGGCGTCGTCGTCAACACCGACGCCTACAAGGGCCCGGCCAACACGTGGGGCATCATCTTCAACACGCCCGACGAGTTGAAGGGTAAGGTCAACGTCGTACCGGAGATGGGCGACGTGATGTTCGCCGCGATCAAATATGTCGGCGGCCAGCAATGCACCAACGACAAGACGGTGCTGAAGAAAGTACGTGACCTGCTGGTGGCGGCGAAGCCGAACTGGATCGCCATGGAATACAACACCATAGAGAAGATGGGCGCCGGCGACTTCAAGGCAACCAGCGACTGGAATGGCTCGGCTTTGCGTCAGCGCCTCGCCAACCCGGCCATCCACTTCAATTATCCGAAGGAAGGCTATGGCCTGTGGAGCGACAACGTCGTCGTCCTGAAAGAGGCCAAGAACGTCGAGAACGCCAAGCTGTTCCAGAACTTCATCATGGATCCGGAAAACGCGGCCGGCCTCTCGGCCTTCCATCGTTACGCCAATGCCATCGCCGGTTCGGACAAATACATGCCGGCCGACATGAAGGACGCGCCGGAAGTCGTCATTCCGGCCGACGCCAAGCCGCTTGGCGAACTGCAGCAGATGTGCGCGCCAGAGACGCAGGAACTCTACACCAAGATCTGGACCGAACTGCAGAAGTAATCGCCGCATGACGGACCCGGCGGCACATGCCGCCGGGTCTTTTCCGTTTCCGGGAATAGCTTTCATGGACTCCTATCGCAACAGCGATCCGCGGCCGCCGATCATGCAGGGCTCGCCGCCCGCCATGGTGCCACCAAGGCTCGACTGGGACAGGCCGCCCTGGAACCGCTGGGCTTTCCAGCACATCAGGGAAATTCTGCCGACCGTCGAAGTCTGGCGCGGCAACGGCCACCGTCACCGCCTCGAACGCGCCGAGGTCGATCTCGACGGGCTGCCGGTCGAGGACAGCACGGGACGGAAGACGACGCTCGCGGGCCTGCTGGACGAGACCTATACGGATGGCTTCCTGGTGCTCAAGGACCGCAAGATAGCCTATGAGCGTTACTTCAACGGCATGGACGAGCGCACGCTGCATCTGTCGCAGTCCATGGCCAAATCGGTCACCGGCTCGGTGTTCGGCATACTGGCCGGGCGCGGGCTGGTCGATCCGACAAAACCGCTTACCGACTACCTGCCGGAGCTGAAGGCAACCGGGTGGGCCGGCGCCAGCGTCCAGCACGTGCTCGACATGACGAGCGGAGTGCGCTTTTCCGAGGAATATACCGATCGCTATTCCGATATCGGCCAGGTCGATGTCGCCACCGGCTGGAAGCCGGTGCCGCCGGGCAGCGACCCGGACTTTCGCTGGCCCGCGCACATGTTCGAGCTGATCCTAGGCTTGAAGGACATTGTTCGGCCACATGGGGCGGCATTCGAGTACCGCTCGGTCGAAACCGATGTGCTCGCGTTCATCATGGAGGGGGTGACAGGCAAGCGGCTGGCACAGCTGGTTTCGGAAGAACTCTGGCAAAAGCTCGGCGCCGATGAAAGCGCCTGCTTCACCGTCGACAGCGCGGGCTACGCACTGGCCGATGGCGGCTTCAACGCGACGCTGCGCGATTATGCCCGCTTCGGCCAGCTGATCCTCGACAATGGCGGTGGCATCGTGCCTGCCGACTGGATCGAGGCGACGCGCAGCGGCAGCCACGGGCCGGGCTTTAGTCCGAACCTGCCAGAGGGCAGCTATCGCAACCAGTTCTGGATCGAGAATCCGCATTCGCGGGCGCTGATGTGCCGGGGCGTGTTCGGGCAGATGATCCACATCGACTGGAATACGCGGATGGTCGTGGTCAAGCTTTCGAGCTGGCCGGATTTCAGCAACGTCGCCTATTCCATGGCGACGCTGAAGGCCGTGCATGCCATCGCCGCCGCGCTGAGCTGAACCCCCACAAGACACGACCTGGAAGGAAATGCCATGACCGGCAAGACCGCGTTCGAGACCCGTTACGGCTTCCGCCGCAACCAGGTGCTGCTCGCCAACTGGCGGGAAAATCCGTTCAACCGATGGTCATTCCAGAACGTCAGCGAGCTGGTGCCGAGCGCGCGTGTCGCCGCCCTGCCGGTCAACGAGGCGCCGGCCGAGGATTTCGGCGGATTGCTCGACGAAAAGGTCGCGCTGGCGAGCACGCCGGAAACCGTCGCGGCTTTTCTCAGCCGCTCGCACACGGATGCGCTGACCGTCATGAGAGGCGGCAGGATCGTCGGCGACTGGTTTGCGCCGCATATGGATTTCGGCGCCCGCCACATCATCTTTTCGATCAGCAAGTCGGTGACCGCGATCATGGCCGGCATATTGGAAGGCGAGGGCGTGTTCGATCCGGAAGCGCCGGTGACGGCCTACATACCGGAAGCCGGCGATTCGGCCTATGGCGAGGCTACCGTGCGGCATGTGCTCGATATGAGTGTCAGCCTCGATTTCGAAGAAGCCTATCTCGATCCCGAAAGCGCCTTTGCCCGCTACCGGCGCGCCACCTTGTGGAACCCCGGCGGCGGCACGGAAAGCCTGCGTGAATTCCTCCTGACGCTGCAGCGTCTCGCCGAGCCGCACGGCCAGACCTTCCGTTACCGGTCGCCCAATTCCGACCTGCTTGGCCTGCTGCTCGAACGGGCGTCTGGCCAGCGCTTCGCCGACCTGATGCGCGAGAAACTGTGGCAGCCGCTCGGCGCCGCCAGCGAAGCTTCGGTGGCGGTAGATATGGAGGGCACGGCGCGCACTGCCGGCGGCATCTCGGTGACGCCGCGCGATCTGGCGCGCGTCGGCGAGATGATGCGGCAAGGGGGCACTGCGAATGGCCGCCGCATCGTGCCCGAGGCCTGGGTGCGCGACACCACGGTAACCGGCGGCAGTTCTGAAGCCTGGCAGCGTGGCGCCATGCTGCCGCTGTTTCCCAAGGGCCGCTACCGCAACAAATGGTACCAGACAGGACATGAGAACGGGGCCTATTGCGGCATCGGGATCCATGGCCAGTGGCTCTATGTCGACCCCCGGACGGAAGTGGTGATCGCCAAGATGTCGTCGCAGCCCGAGCCGGTTGACGATCCGCTCGATCTCGAGATCGTCGCATTCTTCGAAGCGCTGAGCCGGATGGTCTGAGCGGCCGCAACATTAGGGCGCGCTTTCCTGTGGACCTCTGTCGCCGGTGAAACCGCGAAGGTTGGCGGGCAGGATAACTGCGCCTATGGTCGCCGCTCTTTTCGAGAAGAGCAGGAACGGCATGGCATCCGACATCAAGCGCATCGCAGCCATTATCGCGACCGAGATCACAGCGCGGCCCGAACAGGCCGCCGCTGCCATCGGGCTGCTCGACGAAGGCGCGACCGTGCCGTTCGTGGCGCGCTACCGCAAGGAGGTGACGGGCGGGCTCGACGACACGCAATTGCGCCTGCTGTCGGAGCGTCTTGCCTATCTGCGTGAGCTCGACGCGCGGCGTGACACCATCCTTGGCTCGATCCGGGAGCAAGGCAAGCTGACCGACGAGCTTGAAACCAAGCTCGCCTCCGCCGTCACCAAGGCCGAGCTCGAAGACATCTACCTGCCCTACAAGCCCAAGCGCCGCACCAGGGCGGAGATCGCCCGGGAGCGTGGGCTGGGGCCGCTGGCAGAAGCCATCCTGGCCGACCGCTCGCTGGTGCCGGCGGAACTCGCACTGGCCTATCTGACCGAGGACGTGGCCGACGCCAAGGCGGCACTTGAGGGCGCGCGCGACATAGTGTCGGAGCAGTTCGCCGAGAATGCCGACCTGGTCGGCAAGCTGCGAAGCTACATGAAGGAACGCGCCTTCATGCGCGCCAGGGTGGTCGACGGCAAGCAGGAGGCGGGTGCGAAATTCTCCGATTATTTCGACCATGTCGAGCGCTGGGCCACCGTTCCGAGTCACCGCGCGCTGGCGATGCTGCGCGGCCGCAACGAGGAGGTGCTGTCGCTCGACATCGAGGTCGATGCCGACGACTCTTCACCGGTGAAGCCGGTAGAGCGGATGATCGCCAATGCCTACGCCATCGGCGGCAGCCTGCCGGGCGATCGCTGGCTGATGGAGGTCGCAGGCTGGACCTGGCGCATAAAACTATCCCTGCACCTGACGCTCGATCTGATGCGCGACCTGCGCGAACGGGCCGAGGAAGAGGCGATCCACGTCTTTGCCCGCAATTTGAAGGATCTGCTGCTCGCCGCCCCCGCCGGATCGCGGCCGACGATGGGGCTCGACCCTGGCATCCGCACCGGCGTCAAGGTCGCGGTGGTCGACGGCACCGGCAAGCTGGTGGCGACGACAACGGTCTATCCGTTCCCGCCCAGGAACGATGTGCGTGGCACGCAGGCGGAGCTCGCCAAGCTCGTTCGCCTGCACAAGGTCGAGCTGATCTCGATCGGCAATGGCACCGGCAGCCGCGAAACCGAGAAGCTGGTGGCCGACATGCTGTCCGACATGCCTTCCGACGGCGGGCCGAAGCCGCTCAAGGTGATCGTCAGCGAGGCCGGCGCTTCGGTCTATTCGGCTTCGGCGACGGCGGCGGCGGAATTCCCCGGTCTCGACGTGTCATTGCGCGGTGCGGTGTCGATCGCGCGCCGCTTGCAGGATCCGCTGGCCGAACTGGTCAAGATCGAGCCGAAATCGATCGGCGTCGGCCAGTATCAGCACGATGTCGACCAGTACCGGCTTGGCCGCTCGCTGGAGGCGGTGGTCGAGGACGCCGTCAACGCGGTTGGCGTCGATCTCAACACGGCTTCGGCGCCGCTTCTGGCGCGGGTTTCAGGGCTCGGGGCGTCGCTCGCAGACGCCATCGTCGCGCATCGCGATGCCACCGGCCCGTTCGCCAGCCGCAAGGATTTGCTCAAGGTCTCCCGCCTCGGGCCGCGTGCGTTCGAGCAATGCGCCGGCTTCCTGCGCATCCCGAACGGCTCCGAGCCGCTCGACGCCTCGGCCGTGCATCCGGAAGCCTACGGCGTGGC
This sequence comes from Mesorhizobium sp. B2-4-2, assembly GCF_006442845.1. Classification (NCBI taxonomy): domain Bacteria; kingdom Pseudomonadati; phylum Pseudomonadota; class Alphaproteobacteria; order Hyphomicrobiales; family Phyllobacteriaceae; genus Mesorhizobium; species Mesorhizobium sp. B2-4-2. Next base: position 290,059 of record NZ_VFVM01000002.1, read on the forward strand.
CAAAAAGATCGTCGCCGCCTGCGGGCGCGATGTGCGTTCGCTGATGGGCGACAGTGCGGCGCTGAAGGCGCTCGATCCGCGCGTTTTCGTCGACGAGCGGTTCGGCCTGCCGACGGTGCGCGACATTTTGACCGAACTGGAAAAGCCCGGCCGCGATCCGCGCCCCGGCTTCAAGACGGCAACCTTCGCCGATGGCATCGATGACATCAAGGATCTGAAGCCCGGCATGCTGCTGGAAGGCACCGTCACCAATGTCGCCGCCTTCGGCGCCTTCGTCGACATCGGCGTCCACCAGGACGGGCTGGTGCACGTTTCGCAACTGGCCGACCGTTTCATCAAGGACGCGCATGAGGTGGTCAAGGCCGGCGACGTGGTCAAGGTGCGGGTCGTCGATGTCGACATCAAGCGCAAGCGGATCGCGCTTTCCATGCGCAGGGATGGTGGCGAGGGCGGCGCATCGCGCGGCCCGCGCGACAATGGCGGCGGCAGGCCGGCGCCACGCTCGCCCGCGCCGCAGCGCCAGCCGGAGCGACCGGCGCAGCAAGGTGCGTTCGGCGCGGCGTTGGCGGATGCGTTGAAGCGGAAGTAGCTACCACGCCAGAACAGCCGGGTCCTTTTCAACCTGGCTCGTCAGCCAATCTCGAAAACTCGCGACCGGCGGATGGCCGCGCTTGTCGTGCGGGACGACTAGATAATAGGCGCTGCGGCTGTGCATAGGCTGGCCGGGCGCGGGCACCAGCTGGCCGCGCTGCAACTCGCCTGAGATGAGGATTTGCGGCAGCAGAGCCACGCCCAGACCCGCCATGCAGGCCTGGGCGGCGGTGCCGAACTGTTCGAACTGCATACCCGGTCCGGTCGGCGCGCTCAGGCCCTGATGCTCAAACCATTCTGTCCAGGCGCCAGGCCGCGTCGCCATGTGCAGCAGCGGCAGACGGCCGATGTCGGCCGGCGTGGCGATGGAGCGCTCGGCGAGAAATTCGGGCGACACCACCGGGGCCACCACCTCCCGCACCAGCAGCGTCGAGTCTGCCTCGGGCCAGTCCGGCAGGCCATAATGGATGGCGGCGTCCAGCCGCTCTCTGGCGAAGTCGAAGCGGCCGACGCGGGTGACGAAGTTGATGGTGATGTCGGGATTGTTGTCGACGAAGTCTGGGATCATCGGCATCAGCCAGCGCGTGCCGAAGGTCGGCAGGATTGCGAGGTTCAGGATGCCGCTATGCCGATTACTCATCAATCCAAGCGCTGCGTCGCGCAATTGGCCAAGTGCCGAACGGACCACTTCGGCGTAGGTTTCGCCCGCCGCCGACAGCCGGACATTGCGGCTGTCGCGCTCGAACAGCCGGCGGCCAAACTGGTCCTCGATCAGCCTGATCTGCCGACTGACGGCGCCCTGGGTTAAATCCAGCTCCTGGGCTGCAGCGGTGAAACTGCCAAGCCGGGCCACCGCTTCGAAGGCGGCAAGCGCGTTGATGTTAGGCAAAAGACGACGTTGGACGCTCATGATCTATTCCTAACGCTCATTGATCGGTGAAGCAATTTCGTTTGATTTTTTCAGGCCGTGGGCCGATAAGCCGGGCTTCACCCGTTTTTAAGGATCGAGACGCCATGGCTGCCGACAAGAATGCATTCGTCTGGGAAGACCCGTTCCTGATCGAGGACCAGCTTTCGGAAGACGAGCGCATGGTGCGGGACGGGGCGGCGGCCTTCGCCGCCGACAAGCTCGCGCCGCGCATCGAGGAGGCCTATCTCAACGAAACCTTCGACACGGCGATTTTTCGCGAGATGGGCGAGGCCGGCCTGCTCGGCATCAACATTCCGGAAGAATTCGGCGGCCTCGGCGCCAACTATGTCACCTACGGCCTGGTCGCCCGCGAAGTGGAGCGCGTCGATTCCGGCTATCGTTCGATGATGTCGGTGCAGTCGTCGCTGGTGATGTATCCCATTTATGCCTATGGCTCGGACGAACAGCGCAGGAAGTATCTACCCAAGCTCGCCAGCGGCGAGTGGATAGGCTGTTTCGGCCTGACCGAACCGGATGCCGGCTCCGACCCCGGCGGCATGAAGACGCGCGCCGAGAAGACCGCCAATGGTTACAAGCTTACCGGCTCCAAGATGTGGATCTCCAATGCGCCCGTCGCCGACGTGTTCGTCGTCTGGGCGAAGCTGAAGGGCGAGAACGGCAAGGATGAGATCCGTGGCTTCGTCCTGGAAAAGGGCATGAAGGGGCTTTCGGCGCCGAAGATCGGCGGCAAGCTGTCGCTGCGGGCGTCGATCACCGGCGAGGTGGTTATGGAAGGCGTCGAGGTCGGCGAGGATGCTCTGCTGCCCAACGTGTCGGGGCTGAAGGGGCCGTTCGGCTGCCTCAACCGGGCTCGCTACGGCATTTCCTGGGGCTCGATGGGCGCGGCCGAAGATTGCTGGCATCGCGCGCGCCAGTATGGCCTCGACCGCAAGCAGTTCGGCAAGCCGCTGGCCAGCACGCAGCTCTACCAGAAGAAGCTCGCCGACATGCAGACCGAGATCGCGCTCGGGCTGCTGGCCTCGTTGCGCGTCGGGCGGCTGCTCGACGAAGGCAAGATGGCGCCGGAGATGATCTCGATCGTCAAGCGCAACAATTGCGGCAAGGCGCTCGACATCGCCCGCCAGGCGCGCGACATGCATGGCGGCAACGGCATCCAGATCGGCTATCACGTGATGCGCCATGCGCAGAATCTGGAGACGGTCAACACCTATGAGGGCACGCATGACGTGCACGCGCTGATCCTGGGACGGGCGCAGACGGGGATCCAAGCGTTTTTCTGAGGTTCGGTAGCCGTTTAAGTTAGGTGCAGCGCAACATCCGCTTGGAGAATGACGGCCAGATGTGTCAGGGTTCGGCCAGCTAAACGCCGATCTTCCGGGGCTCCATGGCAATTCTGGCCGCCGTCTATCACCTGACCCATTACAAATACGACCGGCCGGTGGTTCTTGGTCCCCAGGTGATCAGGCTCCAGCCGGCGCCACATTCGCGCACCAAAGTGCTCAGCCATTCGTTGAAGGTCGAGCCGGCGAACCACTTCGTCAATCTCCAGCAGGACCCCTACGGCAATTTCCTCGCCCGTTTCGTCTTTCCCGACCCGGTGAGCGAACTCAAGATCGAGGTCGACCTCGTCGCCGACATGACGGTCTACAACCCGTTCGATTTCTTCGTGGAGGAGACGGCGGAAAATTTCCCGTTCGAGTATCCGGAAGAGACACGCAACGACCTCGCCATCTATCGCACACCGGAACCGGCAGGCCCGCTGCTGTCGGCGTTCCTGAAAACCATCGATACCAGCCCGAAAAACACGGTCAATTTTCTCGTCGACCTCAATGCCCGGCTGCAGCGCGAAATCGCCTATATCGTGCGCATGGAGACCGGCGTGTTCTCGCCGGAGGAAACGCTGGCGGCCGCCAAAGGGTCGTGCCGCGATTCGAGCTGGCTGCTGGTGCAGATCCTGCGCAATCTAGGCATCGCCGCGCGCTTTGTCTCGGGCTATCTGATCCAGCTCAAGCCCGACCTCGTCGCGCTCGATGGGCCGGCCGGTACATCCGTGGATTTCACTGACCTGCACGCCTGGTGCGAGGTCTATCTTCCCGGCGCTGGCTGGATCGGTTTCGACCCGACTTCGGGTCTGCTTACCGGCGAGAGCCATGTACCGCTTGCCGCCACCCCGCATTTTCGCAATGCAGCGCCCATTTCCGGCATGGCGAGCTTTGCCAATGTCGAGTTCGGCTTCGACATGCGGGTCGACCGCATCGCGGAGCATCCGCGCATCACCAAGCCGTTCTCGGATGAAAGCTGGCATGCGCTTGATGCGCTCGGCAACAAGGTCGATGCGGCGCTGGCGGACGGGGATGTACGGCTGACCATGGGCGGCGAGCCGACCTTCGTGTCGATCGACGATTTCGAGTCCGCCGAGTGGAACACCGCCGCCGTCGGCCCGACAAAACGCGAAAAGGCCGATGCGCTGATCCGGAGGCTGCGCGAGCGCTTCGCGCCTGGCGGCTTCCTCCATTATGGCCAAGGCAAATGGTACCCCGGCGAAAGCTTACCGCGCTGGACCTTTTCGCTCTACTGGCGCACCGACGGCCAGCCGGTGTGGAGCGACCCGTCGCTGATCGCGCGGGAGAAAAGCGAAGCCAATATCGATCCGAAGCAGGCCGAGAGCCTGCTGACAGCGATCGCCGGCGAGCTCGGCATCGAAACGTCCATGGTCAGCGAAGCCTATGAGGATCCGGCCGAGTGGCTGCTCAAGGAAGGCAAGCTGCCGGAGAATGTCGATCCGTCCAATTCGAAGCTGGAGGATCCCGAAGAGCGCAGCCGCATGGCGACGGTGTTCGAACGCGGGCTAACCAAGCCGTCGGGCTATGTGCTGCCGGTGCAGCGCTGGAACAGCCAGGCGTCGGGCCAGCGCTGGCGCTCGGAAAAATGGACGACGCGGCGCGGGCGGCTGTTCCTGGTGCCGGGCGATTCACCGGTCGGCTACCGCCTGCCGCTCGGCACGCTGCCTCACGTGCCGCCGGAGCAGTTTCCCTATATCGTTCCGGTCGATCCGTCGCAGCCGCGCGGTGCGCTGCCCGTGCGGGAGGCGATCTTGCCCATGGCGGCTCCGGCCGATCCTCAGGGCGCCGATGAAATGGCACGCCGCCAGCAGGCGGCATCGTTCACGGCCGCGACCGCCCAGCAGGACCGGGTCGAGCAGGAGATCACCGAGATCGGCGGTGCGGTGCGTACCGCGCTTTCGGTCGAGCCGCGCGAGGGACGGCTCTGCGTGTTCATGCCGCCGGTCGAGGCGCTGGAAGATTATCTTGAGCTGGTGGCAGCAGCCGAGAACGCGGCCAAGGCGATCAGGTTGCCAGTGCACATCGAGGGCTACGGCCCGCCGCATGATCCGCGCCTCAACGTCATCCGCGTCGCGCCGGACCCTGGCGTCATCGAGGTCAACATCCACCCGGCTGCCAACTGGCAGGATTGCGTGGCGACGACCACGGCGATCTACGAGGAGGCGCGGCAAACGCGGCTTGGCGCGGATAAATTCATGATCGACGGCCGCCACACCGGCACCGGCGGCGGCAACCATGTTGTGGTCGGCGGCGCGACCCCCAATGACAGCCCGTTTCTGCGCCGCCCCGATCTTTTGAAGAGCCTGGTGCTGCAATGCCAGCGGCATCCCTCGCTGTCTTATCTCTTCTCCGGCCTGTTCATCGGCCCGACCAGCCAGGCGCCGCGCTTCGACGAGGCGCGCCACGATTCGCTCTACGAGCTTGAAATCGCCATGGCGCAGGTGCCGCGTCCGGACCAGGGCAGCGTGCCTTTGCCATGGCTGGTCGACCGGCTGTTCCGCAACCTTTTGACCGACGTCACAGGGAACACGCATCGCTCGGAAATCTGCATCGACAAGCTGTTTTCGCCTGATGGACCGACCGGACGGCTGGGCCTGGTGGAATTCCGCGGCTTCGAGATGCCGCCCAATGCGCGCATGAGCCTGGCGCAGCAACTGCTGGTCAGGGCGATCATCGCCCGTGCCTGGAAGAACCCGCTCGACGGCCGTTTCGTGCGCTGGGGCACGTCGCTGCACGACCGCTTCATGCTGCCGCATCATGTCTGGGCGGATTTTCTCGACGTTCTCGACGACCTCAAGCTCAACGGTTTCACGTTCCGCCCCGACTGGTTCGACGCGCAGCTCGAGTTCCGCTTTCCCTTCTGCGGCGAGGTCCAATATGCGGGCGTCAAGCTGGAACTGCGGCAGGCCCTGGAGCCGTGGCATGTCATGGGCGAGCAGGGGGCCATCGGCGGCACCGTGCGCTTCGTCGATTCCTCGGTCGAAAGGTTGCAGGTCAAGACCGAAGGGCTCAATCCGGAGCGCCATGCCGTCGTCTGCAACGGCCGCATCGTGCCGATGAAGGTTACCGACAACAGGGAAGTCGCGGTGGCGGGCGTGCGCTTCAAGGCGTGGCAACCCGCTTCGGGCCTGCATCCGGCACTGCCGATCAATACGCCGCTGGTGTTCGATATCTACGACCGTTGGTCGGGTCGGGCGGTTGGCGGCTGCGTCTATCATGTCGCGCATCCGGGCGGGCGCAGCTACGACACTTTTCCGGTCAACGGCAATGAGGCGGAAGCGCGCCGGCTCGCCCGCTTCGAGGCGCGCGGCCACACGCCGTCGGCCTATGTGCTGCGCGAAGAACAACCCACGGAAGATTTCCCCATGACGCTTGACCTTCGGCGTCCACCAAGACTCTGATCTGACATGGCAAAGGGGAATCACAAGCGGGTACGCGGCAAGGCGCAGATCCATCGCCTGCTGGAGCACTACCAGCCGATCGACGGCGTCGTCGACGAGATGGTCGACGCTTCGGGCAATCCCCGTCCGGCCTGGAAGCGTTTCATCGAGGCGCTCGACGATCTCGGCGCCGAAGAACTCGCCCAGCGTTTTGCCCGTGCCGACCAGTATCTGCGCGACGCCGGCGTCTACTATCGCGTCTACGACAAGGCCGGCGCCAACGAGCGCGAATGGCCGCTGGCGCATGTTCCGGTGCTCATCGAGGATGCCGAGTGGGCAGCGATCAGCGCCGGCCTGGTGCAGCGCGCCGAGCTGTTCGAGGAGATCATCGCCGATATATACGGGCCGAACCGGCTGGTCGAGAAGGGCATCCTGCCGGCCGGACTGATCGCGGCAAGCGCCGAATATTTGCGGCCCGTGGCCGGAACCAGGCCGGCAGAGGGGCATTTCCTTCACTTCTGCGCTTTCGAACTTGGCCGCGGGCCGGACGGCCGCTGGTGGGTGTTGGGCGATCGCACTCAGGCACCATCCGGCGCCGGCTTCGCGCTGGAGAACCGCGTCGCCACGACGCGCGCGCTGTCCGATATCTATGGCGAGATGCATGTGCATCGCCTCGCCGGTTTCTTCCGGCGTTTCCGCGACGCGCTGATCGGTATGGCCAGGGAAGCCGACGGCCGCGTCGCCATATTGACGCCTGGACCGCTCAACGAAACCTATTACGAACACGCCTATATCGCCCGCTATCTCGGCATCATGCTGCTCGAAGGCGAGGACCTGACCGTTTCCGGGGGCCGGCTGATGGTGCGCACCGTTTCCGGGCTGATGCCGATCAGCGTGCTGTGGCGGCGGCTGGACGCGGCGTTCGCCGATCCGTTGGAACTGCGCTCGGAGTCGCAGATCGGCACGCCGGGACTGGTCGAGGCGATCCGGCAAGGCAGCGTCTCGACCGTCAATGCGCTCGGCTCGGGCCTGATGGAAACGCGCGCGCTGCTTGCCTTCCTGCCCAAGATCGCGCGTGAATTGCGGGGCGAGGAACTCAAGCTGCCCACCGTCGCGACATGGTGGTGCGGTCAGGCATCCGACCGAGCGCATGTGCTCGCCAATATCGACCGCATGGTGATCGGGCCGGCGCTGTCGACGAGGCTGGCCTTCGAGGACGACGACCAGACTAGGCTTGGCTCCGCGCTGTCGGCCGGGGAGCGGGCGGACCTGGTGGCGCGCATCGAACGCGACGGCGACGCTTTCGTCGGCCAGGAAGCGGTGACGCTTTCGACGACGCCCGTCTATGTCGGCGGATGGCTGGAGCCGCGGCCGGCGAGCCTGCGTGTCTACCTGGCGCGCACGCCCGAGGGCTGGACGGTGATGCCGGGCGGGTTCGCCCGCGTCGGCCTGTCGCTCGATCCGACGGCAATCGCCATGCAGCGCGGCGGCCAGGCGGCCGACGTATGGGTGGTCAGCGATCGGCCGGTGGAGCGCGAGACGCTGCTGCCACAAGAGGGTGACAGCTTCAGCCGCACCAGGCCGGGCAGCCTGCCCAGCCGCGCAGCGGAAAACCTGACCTGGCTCGGCCGCTACATCGAACGCTCGGAAGACACGGTGCGCATCCTGCGCGCCTATCATGTGCGGCTCGCCGAAACTTCCGATCCGGATATGCCGCTGCTGGCCGACATCAGGGATCATCTCGAACCGCTCGGCATCGATGTCGAAACAGCGATCCCATCGGGGCTGATCGGCACGCTGGACAGCGCGGTCTACAGCGCCGGCCAGATCCGCGACCGTTTCTCGCCGGACGGCTGGCTGGCGCTCAAGGACTTGTCGAAGACCATCCATCAGTTCGCGACGACGGTGGCGCCGGGGGATGACGCGACGCGGGCGATGACCGTCATCCTGCGCAAGCTCGCCGGTTTTTCCGGCCTGCTGCACGAGAACATGTACCGCTTCGCGGGCTGGCGCTTCCTGGAGATCGGCCGGCGGCTGGAGCGCGGCATACAGATCGCCAGCACGCTCGCCCGGCTGACCAGTGACAAGGCGCCGGACGGCGCGCTCGACATGATGCTGGAGATCGGCGACAGCGTCATGACGCACCGGCGGCAGTACCCTGTGCAAGCCGGCCGCCGCACGGTGATCGACCTTCTTGCGCTCGATCCGCTCAACCCGCGTTCCATCCTGTTCCAGCTCGAACGGCTGAAGGCCGAGATCGGACTGCTGCCGGCGATCGGTGGCGAGGGGCACATGTCGCCTGCTGCCAAGGAAATCCTGCAGCTCAACACAGCCATCGCCATCAAGGAGCCAGCGGACATGACGGTGAAGGCGCTGAACGATCTCGCCGGCGAGATAGGCGGGCTCTACCGCAGCCTAGCCAAGGCCTATTTCGGATAAGGCGGCGCTCCGGCATGCTCTACGACATCAGGCTTCACCTTCACTATGACTACGCCGCCGTCGCCGGCGGCGGCCGTCACCAGGTGCGCGTGTTGCCGCCGACCATCGACGGCGTGCAGCGCGTCGTCGCAGCGTCGCTATCCTTCGCGCCGGCGCCAAACGAACGCTCGGATTTTTCCGATTTCTTCGGCAACAACATCACCTCGATCGCCTTCCGCGACGCGCATGACGCGCTCGACATCAGGATGAGCGCGCGCGTGGCGGTGTCGCGGCCCGAGCCCGGGCTCGACGTGTCGCCCGACCTTAGCCGGCTGCGTCAGGAGCTCGCCGCCGTGCGCTCGCTGGCGCCGGATACCCCCCACCATTTCCTGGCCGCCAGCGGTCACGCCGGCATCGATGCGGCGATTACCGCCTATGCGCGCGACAGCGTCGGCGGCTCCGCCGCCGGTACGGCGATGAACCTCTGCAATCGCATCCACCGCGATTTCACCTATGACAACGAGGCAACCACCGTCCGCACCAGGGCAGGCGATGCCTTCCGGCTGAAGCGCGGCGTGTGCCAGGATTTCTCGCATATCATGATCGCCGGCCTGCGCGGGCTTGGCATACCGGCCGGCTATGTCAGCGGCTTCCTGCGCACCATTCCGCCCAAGGGCAAGGCCAGGCTGGAGGGCGCCGACGCCATGCATGCATGGGTCAAGGTGTGGTGCGGGCGCGATGCCGGCTGGCAGGAGTTCGACCCGACCAACGGCATGCGGGCCTCCAACGATCACATCACCGTCGGCTATGGCCGTGACTATTCGGATGTCGCGCCGATCGTCGGCGTTCTCAAGACCACCGGCGGACAGGTCGGAGAGCAAGCCGTCGACGTTATTCCGGTGGTGCTGGAGAAGACCTGACGTCAGGCCTGCTTGCGCAAAGCGCCTTGCAGGGTTCCGCCCCGGCGTGGGTGGCCGCCGACTTTTCGGACAGGAATGGAACCAGTGCTCGGCCCAGAGGCTTATCTACGGGTGTTTCCGTGGGGCCAGCATGCTGCAGAAATCCGGATTGACTATCGACGGCGAGGCCGCACCAAAGAACGGCGCTCAGATCTCTGCCGAGGATGCCGCACTGATCTATGTCAGCGATACCGAGCCCGGTATCCGCCGACTGAAAGCGGGCAAGGGATTTTCCTACAGGGGACCTGACGGAAGGCCGGTCTCGGATGCCACCCGAGCGCGCATCGAGGCGATCGTTATCCCGCCGGCCTGGACGGATGTGTGGATCTCGCCCGAGGCGGACGGCCATATCCAGGCAACCGGCAGGGATCAGCGCGGGCGCAAGCAATATCGCTACCATCCGCGTTGGGCCGAGGAACGCGACAGCGCCAAATATTCGAGCCTTGTCGCTTTCGCCGAAAGCCTGCCGGAGCTTCGGCGTAGGATGGACAGCGACCTGCGCCGCCATGGCCTGCCGCTCGAACGCGTCGTCGCCGCGATCGTCTGGCTGCTCGACAACACCATGATCCGAGTCGGCAACGCCGCTTACGCCCGCGACAACAAGAGCTTCGGCCTGACGACGCTACGGGACCGCCATGTCGACATCAAGGGATCGAGCCTGCGGTTCGCCTTCAAGGGCAAATCGGGCAAGGAATGGAAATTGAAGCTGGTCGATCGCCGCATCGCGCGAATCGTGCGCGGCGCGCAGGATCTGCCGGGCCAAAAGCTGTTCCAGTATCTCGACGAGGACGGCAACAGACACCCGGTGCGCTCCGAGGACGTCAACCGCTACATCCGCGAGGCCATCGGGGATGCATTCAGCTCGAAACATTTCCGTACATGGGGCGGCACCATCCACGCCGCGTCGCTATTTGCGCAAACGGTGCTGCCCGACAGCCAGGCACAGCAGAAACGGGCGATGAACAGCGTCATCGACAGGGTCGCCGAGCGGCTGGGCAACACGCGCGCCGTCTGCCGCCAATGCTATATCCATCCGCAAGTCTTCGAAGCATGGCTGCAGGGACGGCTGCTTGCCGAAATGGCGGAAGCCAACAAGCGCAAACGATCGATAGACGGTCTCGATGACGAGGAAGCGCTCGTGCTGCGATGGCTGAAGACGCACGAAAGCGGACCCGCGGCAACCAGCGGCCGCTGAATCCGCGGCGCCTCGATTTTTTTATCGACGCCGTGTCGGGATCGGTCCTAGTGTTTCGTCCTTTGACACAGAAGAGGACAAACCATGCTCTACGCGATCTTGTGCTATGCTTCCGAAGACGTCGTCTGCTCCTGGAGCAAGGAACAGGACGACAAGGTCATGGCCAACATTCTCGATGTCCAGCAGAAATACGCGGACGCCGGCCGGCTTGGCCCGGTGGCGCGGCTTTTGCCGACGACGGCGGCGACGACGCTGAGGAAGGTCAAGGGCGAATCGATCGTCATCGACGGGCCGTTCGCCGAGACCAAGGAACAGTTCCTCGGCTTCTACACGCTCGAATGCGCCGATCTCGACGAGGCGGTGGAGTTCGCGCGCGAACTTTCCGAGGTCAATCCGAGCGGCGGCTCCTACGAAATCCGGCCGGTATCCATCTTCAATCCCACTAGGGCCGCCGTATGACCGAACTTGCCTGGATCAGCTCAGCGATCAGCGCCGCCCGCCCGCAGGCGATGGGTGCGCTGCTGCGCTATTTCCGCGACCTCGATACGGCGGAGGAAGCTTTCCAGGACGCTTGCCTCAGGGCGCTGAAGAACTGGCCGCAGAACGGTCCGCCGCGCGATCCGGCGGCCTGGCTGATCTTCGTCGGACGCAACAGCGGCATCGACGCGGTGCGCAAGCGCGCCAAGCAGGCGCCGATGCCGGAAGAGGACCAGATATCTGATCTCGAGGACGCAGAGAGCGACATCGCCGAGCGGCTCGATGGCGCGCACTACCGCGACGACATATTGCGACTGCTGTTCATCTGCTGCCATCCCGACCTGCCGGCAACGCAGCAGATCGCGGTGGCGCTGCGCATTGTCTCCGGCCTTACGGTCAAGCAGATCGCGCGCGCCTTCCTGGTCGGCGAAAGCGCCATGGAGCAGCGTATCACTCGCGCCAAGGCACGTATCGCCGACGCCGGCGTGCCGTTCGAGACGCCGGGCGCGGTGGAGCGCTCGGAGCGGCTCGCCGCGGTCGCGGCCATGGTCTACCTGATCTTCAACGAGGGCTATTCGACCAACAGCGGCGAGGCGCCGGCCCGCGCGCCGCTGTGCGAGGAGGCGATCCGGCTGGCCCGGCTGCTGCTCAGGCTGTTCCAGACCGAGCCGGAGATCATGGGGCTGACGGCGCTGCTGCTGCTCCAGCATGCGCGCGCACCGGCCCGCTTCGATGCGGACGGAGAGATCGTTCTGCTCGAGGATCAGGACCGCAGCCTGTGGAGCCGCAAGATGATCGATGAAGGGCTGGCGCTGGTCGACAAGGCACTGCGCCACCGAAAGCCCGGCCCTTACCAGGTGCAGGCGGCGATTGCCGCGCTGCATGCTCGGGCTGAAAAGGCCGAGGACACGGACTGGGTGGAGATCGACCTGCTTTACGGCCTGCTCGAACAGATGCAGCCGTCGCCCGTCGTCACCCTCAACCGTGCGGTCGCGGTTTCCAAGGTGAGCGGACCGGAGGCCGCGCTCGCCATAATCGAGCCGCTGGAGCAGAGGCTTTCCGGCTATTTCCACTTCTTCGGCCTCAAGGGCGGGCTTTTGATGCAACTCGACCGGGGCGAGGAGGCGCGGGTCGCCTTCGATCGCGCCATCGCGCTTGCCAACACCGCGGCGGAAGCGGCCCATATACGCATGCACATCGACCGGCTGATGAAGGACAGCGCAGCGCGCACCGCAAGCTGACCCTGGTTCAATGGTCTGGCCCGAGCTTGGACCATGCCGGGGTGGCGATTTTTTCCTGAAACCGCTATTGGCACGCCAAGACAGCGCCACCCTGCGCCTGACCGCATAGGGAATGCACGGCGCAATGCTTTGACCACGCCACATGAATGGCGGGATCTGAAAGGGACAGACATGACGATAGCGAAGGAAACCGCCGAGCTGCTGGCGAAACTGGGTGTTGCCAAGGAGGCGCTTGTCGGCGGCGACCTGATCGTGCGCAGCCCGGTCACGGGCGAGCAGATCGCGGCATTGAGCACGATCTCGCCGACCGATGCGGCCAGGACCATCGATGCCGCGCACAAGGCGTTTCAGGCCTGGCGGCTGGTACCGGGCCCGAAGCGCGGCGAGCTGGTGCGGCTGCTCGGCGAGGAATTGCGCGCGCACAAGGCCGAACTTGGCCGGCTGGTGTCGATCGAGGTCGGCAAGATCCCCTCGGAAGGGCTCGGCGAAGTGCAGGAGATGATCGACATCTGCGACTTCGCCGTCGGTCTTTCCAGGCAATTGTACGGACTGACCATCGCCACCGAGCGCCCAGGACACCGGATGATGGAAACCTGGCATCCGCTCGGCGTGGTCGGCGTCATCTCCGCCTTCAACTTCCCGGTCGCGGTGTGGTCGTGGAATGCGGCGCTGGCGCTGGTCTGCGGCGATGCGGTGGTATGGAAGCCTTCCGAAAAAACGCCGCTGACGGCGCTGGCCTGCGAGGCGATCTTCAAGCGCGCCGTCAAGCGCTTCGGCACTGATGCGCCGGAAGGGCTCGCGTCGGTGCTGATCGGCGACCGCGCCGTCGGCGAGATTCTGGTCGATCATCCCAAGGTGCCGCTGGTCTCCGCCACCGGCTCGACCCGCATGGGCCGCGACGTCGGCCCGCGCCTGGCCAAGCGCTTTGCACGCGCGGTGCTGGAGCTCGGCGGCAACAATGCCGGCATCGTCTGCCCGACCGCCGATCTCGACATGGCGTTGCGCGCGATTGCCTTTGGCGCGATGGGCACGGCGGGCCAGCGCTGCACGACGCTGAGGCGCCTGTTCGTGCATGACAGCATCTACGACGCCTTGGTACCGCGGCTGAAGAAGGCCTATCAGAGCGTCTCTGTCGGCAATCCGCTGGAGACGTCGGCCCTCGTTGGGCCGCTGATCGACAAGGCAGCCTACGAAGCCATGCAGAAGGCGCTGCAGGAAGCGTCCGCCCACGGCGGCAAGGTGACCGGCGGCACGCGGGTCGAGAATGGCCATCCGGACGCCTACTACGTGCATCCGGCGCTAGTCGAAATGCCCAGCCAAGTGTCGCCGGTGACCGAAGAGACGTTCGCGCCGATCCTCTATGTGATGAAGTATTCCGATTTCGACGCCGTGCTTGACGAGCACAATGCGGTGGGAGCGGGGCTGTCGTCGTCGATCTTCACCCGCGACCTGCAGGAGTCCGAGCGCTTTCTCGGCGTCGACGGCTCGGACTGCGGCATCGCCAATGTCAATATCGGCACGTCGGGCGCCGAGATCGGCGGAGCCTTCGGTGGTGAAAAGGAAACCGGCGGCGGCCGCGAGAGCGGCTCCGATGCGTGGAAAGCCTATATGCGCCGCGCCACCAACACGGTGAACTATTCCAAGGCGCTGCCGCTCGCCCAGGGTGTGTCCTTCGACATCGAGTGACATTGCGGGTTCCGGCTCGGGTGACCTTGCGCACCCGGGCCGTTCTGCGGCCTGAGGTTCACTGCTGAGGGCAGTTATGCTGTCATTCTTCGTATGGTGCTGACGTCCCGCCGCCGAGGCGGTTTTTTTGTTTCAAAGGATACACAGCGGCACGGACCGCCTTCATAGCCTGGGCAGCGGCGAGTCTCTCAGTGGTCGGTGGAAAAGCATGCTGCGAAGGCGGCATCCACGATGGCCAGCTTGGCGGCCTGGACGGTCATGTATTCCTGAAAGAAGCGGTGCGAGACCCACATCACGGAATTGCCGCGCTGGCCCAGCCAGCCGATGCTGCCGAGCGCCTCGGCATCGCGTAGTTTTCGGGCGAGGTGGGTGCGCGACAGTTTGAGCCAACTGGCGAATTCCGCCACCGAGACCACGCTGGTCGGAATCCGATCTAGGCCGGCATGGTCGGGGTCGATGCCGGACATGAGCCGATCCATGACGATGCCGCCATTGTTGAGCCAGATGAACAGGGAAAAGGTCTGGTTGGGTTCGCGCACCGGTTTGGACGAAAGCAGGCCGTCGGCCACGAGGGGCTGCAGGGCGGCGAGCATATCGGGCCGCTCCAGGTATCTCGCCAGCCGGTCCGCGCCGTCGAGTCGGTCAAGGGTCCGTAGATGTGCGTGCACCCATCCGGTGAATGTCCGCACCGTGTCCGCTGTCGGCTGCAACGGGTGGGTGCGCCCGTCTCCGCCCGCGACGTATTCGGCGATGCGGTAATTCAGCATCTCCTTGATGAAAGCGTCGGCGGTGTTGCGGCTGGCGACCTTGTGCTGATGCACGAACTCGATGAAGCGCGACACCGTCAACGCGGTGCGACGGTCGCCCGGGTCGCGCCTGAAATGCATGGCAAGGCCGACATGGCCCATCAGCCAGCGCTGCTGCGTGGCGAATATGGAAGCAAGCCGCGGGCTGGCTTCGTAGATGTGGATCAGCGCCAACGACTGCTCCTGGACGTGGCGGTGCAGATCCGGATGAGCGGCTATGTCCTCGATGTCCAGCATCCGCCTCCTTCTGGTTGGCCAAGCTTACTGCGCTCCAAGAGCGGGTCGCGTCGAAGCGGATTCATGCGACGCGCTTTTGGCTTTTTTCGTGCATGTCGTCCTCCCAAAACCGAGGTTACTTTTGGGCGACATGCATTAAGACATTTTCAGCCTTGCGCTTTTGTGTCCAGATGAGACAGCTCGGACTAAAGTCCAGTTCTGTAGCCAATGATGGCGGCGAGACGTCGGCGGCAACCCACACGGCGGCAAGTACGGCGCGCTTAGCGATCTGGACAACCGCAGCTACGCCCCGGGTGTCGTCCTGCCGCCCGGCCATGATGGGCTGACGCGGGGTCCGCCGGCGCATACGCATCGGGAGGCCGCCGATGGCGGGTTCTGCCGCCTACTCGGCCGCCTGAACGCGATGTGCCTGGATGATGGCGCGGATCTCAGAGCGGCAGGAGCCGCAATTGGTGCCTGCCTTCAGCGCGGCGCCGATGGCTTCCACGTTCGTGCAGCCGGAAGCCACCGCCGCCGTGATCTGCTTGATCCCGACGTTGAAACAGGAGCAGACGGTCGCGCCGGCATCGGGCCGTTCGGCGCCGGCGCGGCCGGCGACGATGCGGAAGCGCTCGCGTTGGCTGGCATGGGCCTCTTCGAGCTGCTGCGTTGCCCATCCGCGCGACACGGCGACCGGGCCGGGAGCGACGAACAGGGCGCCCGCGAGCTGTACGCCATCGAAGGCGGCGATGCGATGCTGGCCGGCATCGCGGTCGTGATAGGCGAGTATTTCGGCATCGGTCGAGGCGCCGAACAGGGATTGGGCAAAAGTCGTCCAGTCGATTTTGTCGTCTGCAAAGGCGAGCTCGACCCGCCAGCCATCCCTGCAGCGGGCCACGGCCCAATAGTCGCCGGCGATCGCTTCGGGCCTTTGTCGGGTCACGGCGAAGCCGAACGCCATCGCGGCGAATTTCTCGATGTGCACCGCGACGTGCTTCAGTGCCGGCTGGCCGGAAACTGGGTCGGTGAGTGGCGCGGTGAGCGTGTCGAGCCGGCCCTTGGCGGTGAACTGGTCCGTCCAGTGCATCGGCGCGAAGATGCTGCCCCGGCGCTGGCGGGACGTGATCAGCGCGCGCACGAGCACGGCGCCGCGCGGGCTGGAAACGCGCGCGATGTCGGCGTCGCCGATGCCGTATCGCGCGGCGTCGTCGGGATGAATCTCGACGAAGGGTTCGGCGATGTGCTGCGACAGACGCGGGCTTTTGCCGGTGCGTGTCATGGTGTGCCAATGGTCGCGGACACGGCCGGTGTTGAGGATGAGGGGGAATTTCTCGTCCGTGCGGGTTTCCGTGACAGGGCGGACGGCGATGAAGCGCGCCTTGCGGTCGGGCGTGTAGAAATTGCCGTCGGCGAAGAAGCGGGTGTTCGGTGGCCCTGCTTTATCGTTCTCCGGTTGGGGCTCAGCTTGAACGTTCCCCTCCGAGAGATGTCGAGCCCAGGCGCCCCCCTCTGTCCTGCCGGACATCTCCCCCTCTAGGGGGGAGATCGGCAGTTTTGTCGACGGCGCTCGTCCTGCGGTATCGGCGATTGGCGAAGGCCGTCGTGGCATCCAATCTCCCCCCTTGAGGGGGAGATGGCCGGCAGGCCAGAGGGGGGCGCCTGGGCTCGGCGCCGGCCATTGGAATGGCGCAAGCGCTTCGTAAGCTTTCTCATCGACACCGGCATACCAACCAATATCGAAATCGCGCGCGCCATCATTCTCGAAGCCCGACAGCGCCGCGTGCTCGGCGAATATCCCGGCCGGCGCGTCATAGGAAAACGCCTCGCCAAACCCCATCCGCCGCGCCACTTCCGCAATGATCCACCAATCTGGCCGCGCCTCGCCGGGCGCGGCCAGGAACGGGCGCTGGCGCGAGATGCGGCGCTCGGAATTGGTAACGGTGCCGTCCTTCTCGCCCCAGGCGGTGGCCGGCAGCCGGACATGGGCATGGCGCACCGTGTCTGTGTCGGCCTGCACGTCCGACACCACCACAAACGGGCAGGCCTTGATCGCTGCTTCGACGGCGTCGGCATCGGGCATCGAATCGACAGGATTGGTGGCGAGGATCCACAGCGCCTTGATCCGCCCGTCGGCGACCGCCCGGAACATGTCGACCGCTTTCAGGCCGGGCTTTTGCGCGATGTCAGGTGCATTCCAGAAGCGCTTCACGCGTTCGCGATGCCCCGAATTTTCAATCTCCATATGCGCGGCCAGCATGTTGGCCATGCCGCCGACCTCGCGTCCGCCCATGGCGTTGGGCTGGCCGGTGACCGAGAACGGCCCGGCGCCGGGCCTGCCGATGCGACCGGTGGCGAGGTGGCAGTTGGTGATGGCGTTGACCTTGTCGGTGCCGGACGACGACTGGTTGACGCCTTGGCTATAGACCGTGACGGTCTTGGCGGTCGCGGCGAACAGGCCGTAGAAGCGGGCGAGCTCGTCCTCGCTCAGGCCCGTGGCGGCAGCGATGCCGGCAAGGTCGAGTGCCGAGGCGGCGAAAAGGGCTTGTCCGAAGCCGGTCGTGTGAGCGGTGATGTAGGCGCGGTCGAGCGCATTGTGCTGGCCGAGCCAGGCGAGCAGGCCGGTGAACAGGGCGACGTCGCCATCCGGTGCGATCGCCAGGTGCATGTCGGCGATATCGGATGTCATGGTGCGGCGGGGGTCGACCAGGACTATCTTCATTTCCGGGCGCTTCTCACGCGCGGCAGCTATGCGCTGGTAGAGCACGGGATGGCACCAGGCGAGATTCGAGCCGACCAGCACGATGAGATCGGCAAGCTCCAGATCCTCGTAGGTTCCGGGCACCGTGTCGGAGCCGAAGGCGCGGCGATGGCCGGCGACCGAGGAGGCCATGCAGAGGCGCGAATTGGTGTCGATATTGGCCGAGCCGATGAACCCCTTCATCAATTTGTTGGCGAGATAATAGTCCTCGGTCAGCAACTGGCCGGAGACATAGAAGGCGACCGCATCCGGCCCATGTTCGGCAATGGTTTGCGAGAAGGTCGACGCGACAAGATCGAGTGCCTCATTCCAGGAGGCGCGGCGGCCGTGGATCTCGGGGTGGAGCAGCCTGCCGTCGAGGCCGATGGTCTCGGCAAGAGCAGAGCCCTTGGAGCAGAGCCGGCCGAGATTCGCGGGATGGTCGGGGTCGCCGCGGACCGACACCTGTCCGTCCGCGGCGACCTTCGCCAGCACGCCGCAGCCTACCCCGCAATAGGGGCAAGTGGTCCTCACCTCGCGTGCTTCGCCAATCTGCATGGGTCAGGCCGCGCGGCTTGCCAGCGCTTCGAGCGCGATGAACAAACGCTCGCCCTCGATCTTCACCGGAATGGTGCGCACCGCGCCCTCGTCGGCGCCGAGCGCCTTGCCGGTCTCCAGCGAGATGACCCAATTGTGCAGGGGGCAGGTGACCGCCGCGCCATGCACGATGCCCTGGCTCAGCGGCCCGCCTCTGTGCGGGCAATGATCGTCGATGGCGAAGACCTGATCCTCGGCGGTGCGGAAGATAGCGATCTTGCCCTGCGGCGTGGCAACACAGCGCGCGCCCCGGCGGGGGATGTCGGACAGGGAGCCGATCGGTGTCCAGGTCATTGGGTCGCCTTTACTTGATACGAATGCGCCCAGGCGCCCCCCTCTGTCCTGCCGGACAATTCCCCCTCAAGGGGGGAGATCGGCAGTTTTGCTGATGGCGTCCGTTCTGCGAAGTTGGCGATTGGCAAAGGCCGTTGTGGCATCCAATCTCCCCCCTTGAGGGGGAGATGGCCGGCAGGACAGAGGGGGGTGGCTCGCGCGAACATCTCCATCACTCCGCCGCCTCCGCGAACCCGACCGAGGCCATCGGCCGGAACTCGTGCTTGTCCTTGCCTGACACGCGTTCCGACCACGGATCGACCTGGGCGAATTTCTGGGAAAAGACGAAGCGGTCGTAGAAGGCCTTGCGCTTGTCGCCATCGTTCATGATCTGGCGCTTGATCTCGGCGATGCCGACGCGCTTGGCCCATTTGTAGATGCGTTCGAGATAGCGGGCCTGCTCGCGGTACATCTGCGTCAGCGCCACGATATGCTCCAGCGCTTCGTCCTCGGTCTTGACCAGGCCAAGCACTTCGGTGCCCTTGATGTCGAGGCCTGCCGCACCCGCGAAGTGGATCTCGTAGCCACTGTCGACGCAGATGACGCCGACGTCTTTGCAGGTCGCCTCGGCGCAGTTCCTCGGACAACCCGACACCGCCATCTTGACCTTGGCCGGCGTCCACGAGCCCCACATGAATTTCTCGATGCGGATGCCGAGGCCGGTGGAATCCTGCGTGCCGAAGCGGCACCAGTCGGAACCGACGCAGGTCTTCACCGTGCGCAGTCCCTTGGCATAGGCGTGGCCGGAGACGAAGCCGGCCTGGCCGAGGTCGGCCCACACCGCCGGCAGGTCTTCCTTGCGGATGCCCAGCATGTCGATGCGCTGGCCGCCGGTGACCTTGACCATCGGGATATCGAACTTATCGACGACATCGGCGATGGCGCGCAGTTCGGCGGCATTGGTGACGCCGCCCCACATGCGCGGCACCACCGAATAGGTGCCGTCCTTCTGGATGTTGGCGTGGACGCGCTCGTTGATGAAGCGTGACTGGTAGTCGTCCGCGTATTCGTCCGGCCAGTCGCAGACGAGATAATAGTTGAGTGCCGGCCGGCATTTGGCGCAGCCGCAGGAGGTTTTCCATTCCAGTTCCTGCATGATCGCGGGAATGGTCTTCAGCGCCTTGGCCTTGATCAGCCGGCGCACCTCGTCATGGCCGAGCGTCGTGCAGGAGCACATGGGCTGTACGGCGGCCGGGTTGTACTTGTCGCCGATGGTCAGCACCATAAGTTTTTCGACCAGCCCGGTGCAGGAGCCGCAGGAGGCCGACGCCTTGGTGTGCGCGCGCACGTCGTCGAGCGAAGTCAGCCCCTTGGCCGCGATCGCGCCCGTGATCTTGCCCTTGCAGACGCCGTTGCAGCCGCAGATTTCCGCATCATCCGGCAAGGCTGCAACGGCCGCCATAGGGTCCAGTGGGGCACCCCCCTGGTAGGACTGGCCGAAGATCAACGTATCGCGCATTTGCGATATGTCTGTTTGCTTCTTCTTGAGGTCGTTGAACCAGGCGCCGTCCGCGGTCTCGCCGTAGAGCACGGTGCCGATGATGCGGTCGTCCTTGAGCACGAGGCGCTTGTAGACGCCGGCCGCCGCGTCGCGCAGCACGATCTCCTGGCGGTCCTCGCCATCGGCGAAGTCGCCGAGCGAGAACAGGTCGATGCCGGTGACCTTGAGCTTGGTCGGCGTGTCCATGTGGACAAAACCGGCCGCCTCGTCGCCGGCGAGCTGGCGGGCGGCGACGCGGGCCATCTCGTATAGGGGGGCGACCAGCCCATAGATCTGGCCGTTGACCTCGGCGCATTCGCCGAGCGCGTAGATGTCCGGGTCGTTGCTGCGCATGCCGGCGTCGACGACGATGCCTCTGTTGACGGCGATGCCAGCCTCCTTCGCCAGCGCTGCGTTCGGCCGGATACCGACGGCCATCACCACCAGCGTCGCGGGGATGACGGTGCCGTCGACGAGTTCGACCTGCTCGGCCTTGCCGTTGCCCGTGATCGCCTTTGTATTGGCCTTGGTGACAACCTTGATCCCGCGCTGCTCGACGGCGCGCTGTAACAGATAGCCTGCCGCCGGATCGAGCTGGCGCTCCATCAGCGTCGGCATGACATGCAGCACGGTGACGTCCATGCCTTGCGCGTTGAGGCCCGCTGCTGCTTCCAGTCCGAGCAGTCCGCCGCCGATGACCACAGCCTTGGCGCGCGACTGGGCCGCGAGCATCATCGCCTGGACGTCGTCGAGGTCGCGATAGGTGAGAACGCCGGGCAGGTTGTGGCCGGGCACCGGGATGATGAACGGCACCGAGCCGGTGGCGATGACAAGCTTATCGTAGGGTTCGGTGACGCCGTGGTCCGACGTGACGGTCTTCGCTGCGCGGTCGATGGCGACGATCTTGTGGCCCTTGTAGAGGGTGATGTTGTTGGCGATGTACCAGCCGTCGCCATGGATGATGATTTCTTCGTAGGCCTTCTCGCCCGAGAGGACCGGCGACAGCATGATGCGGTCGTAATTGACGCGCGGTTCGGCGTTGAAGATGGTGACGCTGTAGCGGTCCGGCGCCTGTTCCAGCAGGTGCTCCAGCATGCGCCCAGGGGCCATGCCGTTGCCGATGATGATGAGTTTCTCGGTCATGTTCCTAATCCGCTCCGGTGTCACTCTGCAGCATAGGAAAGGGTCGACGCCTTGGTTGATGCGGCCCGCCCCATCCGCCTGACGCTGACATGCATCCAGGCAAAGCAGGCGACGACGAGGACGAAGAGCAGCATGAAGCAACTCGACCAGACGCCGGTGAGATCGTTCAGCGCGCCAAAGGCGATCGGCAGGATGAAGCCGCCAAGGCCGCCGATCATGCCCACGACGCCGCCAACGGCCCCGACGCTCTGCGGATAGTAAGCCGGGATATGTTTGTAGACGGCGGCCTTGCCGAGGCTCATGAAGAAGCCGAGCACGCAGGCGACGGCGATGAAGGCGAGCGGGCCGATCTCGAAATGGAAGGCGATCGGCCCGCTGATGCCGCGCACCACATAGTCTGCCGAGGGGAGAGACAGCACCAAGGTCGCGACGGCACAAACGGAGAAGGTCCAGTAGAGTACGGTACGAGCGCCGACGCGGTCGGACAGCACTCCGCCATAGGCGCGGAAGATGCTCGCGGGAATCGAATAAGCCGCGCCGATCATGCCGGCGGTCGCCAGCCCGAAGCCGTAAACGCCGATCAGGTAGCGCGGCAGCCACAGCGACAGCGCCACGAACGCACCGAAGGAGAAGAAGTAATAGAAGGCGAAGCGCCAGACCTGCGGGTTCTTGAGCGGCGCGAATTCCTGCCAGAAGCTCCTCGCAGGCGTGGTCTTGCCGGCGCGGCGCTCGCGAATCACGGGATCGTCGCCGGTCGTGAACCAGAAGATGGCGGCCATGATGACGAGTGCTGCCGCCCAGATCAGCGCGACCGATTGCCAGCCCCAGGCGAGAAGCACGAAAGGCGCCAGGAATTTGGTGACAGCGGCGCCGACATTGCCGACACCGAAGATGCCGAGCGCCGTGCCCTGCCTGCCCGCCGGGAAGAAGCGCGAGACATAGGCGACGCCAACGGCGAAGGAGCCGCCGGCAAGCCCGACGCCGAGTGCAGCGATCAGCATCTGTCCGTAAGTGTGCGCAAAAGCGAGCAGGAAGGTCGCTACCGCCGCAGCGAGCATGGTGGCGGTGTAAACCAGCCGTCCGCCATAGCGGTCGGTCCAGACGCCGAGCACCATGCGCACGAGGGAGCCGGTGAGGATCGGCGTGCCGACGAGCAGGCCGAACTCCGTCTCGTTCAGCCCAAGTTCCTGCTTTATGCGCACGCCGATGATGGAAAAGATCGTCCACACCGCAAAGCAGACTGTGAACGCGATGGTGGACATCAGGAGCGCCTGCCGGGGGGCATTGTCCTGGCTGGGCGCGGCTGGGAGGATTGCGGTCATGTCAGGCTCCGGTTTGCGATGGAGAAGCACCGCGCGTGTTTTCTTGATCGATGGTCAGCGGCGCGGCATCAGCGCGGCGAGCTTGGCGCGTTCACTTGGGCACCTTTGCCCTCGGCCACGGCGCCAACCGGGAACAGCATCTTCGCTGCGACGAACAGCGCCGCCGCCAGCGCGCTGCTGGCGACAAAATCGCGGCGCGTGAAATCCTTGAGGGTTGTTCCAGTTCCGATCCGTTTCGTCATCGTCGTCTCCGGTTGGGCGCTGCCTGGGACCAGCACCGTCGATTGCGTGTTCGGCCAAACAAAAAAGCCGCCGGCCAGGTCTTCGCGTCCGGGAATCCGGATCGCGTCTTGACCTGAGCGGCAGCTTTGCCTGTGGGCGCCCGCCATTGGACGCCTGTTCCGTGACCCACTAAGGGTCTGGTTATTTCAATGCAGGAACCGTGCCAGTCTCGCCTTAGAAAGGAATTTCGAATGAATTCAGCTGAATAGCCGATTCACGGGCAGATCCGGCCACCAGGTGACAAGGCCAAACATTGGTCAGCTATGCGATCAGTCCGCATAAATTTTGTGCAATGCACAAGAACGGCGCGGAAATGATCACCCTGGCCGCTGCGCCCCGATATAAGCGTCGATCTGGTCCGGATCGAAGATGCGGCCGTCGAAGAAACCGTCGGGGCCGAGCACCAGGCTTGCCCCGGCCGAGCCGACGGGCGTTGCGATCTTCAACGCCCCCTCGACCTTGGCATTGGCGCCCGGCAGCGCCACGCCGAGCGGCTTCAGCGCCGCCCGATAGAGGTCGGGCCGGTAGCAGTCGCGGGCGACGGCGAGGTTTTCAGGCGTGTGCGCGATATCGCCCCAGCGCACCATCTGGGTGTAGAACCACAGCGCATGGCTCTTCCAGGGAAAGTTCGCCGCCTTGTCGAACGGAACGAAGAAGTCCTCGACGTTCCGCTCGGCGCCGCTGCCGAGGCGGAGATGTCCGGTCAGGACCGGCATCTGGATCTCGGTGGACTGGCCCAGGAAGCCGGGCTGCGCCATCAATGCCGCCAGTTCGCCTCGATTGGCCGGGTCCTGGCACCAGCGGGCGGAGTGGTGCAATGCCCTGAGCAGCGCCGCCAGCGCCTCCGGCTGCGCTTCGGCCCAAGCCTTGCGCGCGCCGATTACCTTTTCGGGGCTGTTGCGCCACAGCAGCGCCTTGACGGTGACGATATGGCCGGTGCCGGCCGAGACGGAGGCGCTGTTCCAGGGCTCGCCGACGCAATAGCCGTCGATGCGGCCGGCGGCCAGCGCGTCGGCCATGAAGGGCGGCGGCACGATGACGATCTCGATCTCACCGTCGGGGTCGATGCCGCAGGCGGCGAGCCAATAGCGCAGTTCGTAATTGTGCCCGGAATGCGGATGCACGACGGCAAAGCGCAGCGGGTCGCGGCCGGCCGCCGCGCGTTCGCGGATAAACGCGCCGAGCGCCGCGCCGGCGCGGGCCGGATCGAGATCCGATACGGCGCCGTGCGCCGCCATGCCTTCCCAGACGGCGTTGGAGATGGTGACGCAATTGCCGCCGAGGCCGAGCGAATAGGGCACGATCGTCTCGGATGCCAGCGGCGTGAGCCCGAGGTTGCAGGCGAGCGGCATCGGCCCAAGCATATGGGCAAGGTCGAAATGGCCAATGGCGATGCGGTCGCGGATGTTGGCCCAGGAGGTTTCGCGGTGGAGGACGAGATCGACGCCTTCGCGCGCGGCAAAGCCCATTTCGCCGGCCGCGACCAGCACGGCGCTGTCGAACAGGGGCATGAAGCCGGCGGTGATCTGATGCGCAGCTGTCATGCTCATTCATCCTCCAGCGGCCCGAGCAGCCCGGCTGTCGTCACCAGGCTATGGGCGATGTCGCTGATCTTGCGGTTCTGGTTCATCGCCGTCTTGCGCAGCAGCGTGTAGGCCGCGTCTTCGCTCAGACCCCGCGATTTCATCAATATCCCCTTGGCGCGGTCGATGACCTTGCGGTTCTCGAGTTCGCTGCGCGCTTCCTCCAGTTCGCGTGCCATGCGCGAAAAGGCGTTGAAGCGGCTGACGGCCATGTCGAGGATCGGCTTCACGCGTTCCTGTCTGAGGCCATCGACGACATAGGCGGACACGCCGGCATCGACCGCGGCCTCGATAGAGGCCTTGTCGGAACGGTCGACGAACATGGCGATCGGGCGCTTCACCGCGCGCGACAGCTGGAACATGTTCTCCAGCATGTCGCGGTTGGGGTTTTCGAGGTCGATGACAATCACGTCGGGTTCGATCTCGGCGATGCGGCGCGCAATGCCCGCCACGTCATGGACGACGGTCACCCGCTGATGGCCGGCCTCGCGCAGTCCCGCCTCGATGATCGAGGCGCGGATACGGTTTTCGTCGATCACCAGGACGGCTAGGGAGGATAGGACCATGCCCCGCATTGTGGGCAAGGTCGCGGAATTGTGCAATGCGGCATAGCCAGTGCAGCGGAAGGGGCGTGGCCGCAGCTTACCGCATTGCAATCAGGCCACGCAGATGCACTTCAGCGATCCTCGGGTCAGGTGCAGACACGAACCTCTTCGATCACCCTGTGATGGTGGCGCCAGTGTTTCACCAACTCGATGTGGCAGCGGTGGTGACGATGGTAGCGGCGGTATTCGCGGTCGCTGTAACGAACATCGCTGTCCTCGTCGTCGTTATAGCGATTGTCGATATAACGCTGGCGATCGTGATGGCGGCGCACGACGACCTCGCCATTGTCATAGTCGTCGTCGGGCGAATACTGGGGCTCGTCGCCGGACTGGATGGTGACGCTCGCGGCCTGCGTCGGCGCAATGACGGAAGCCGAAGCGGCCAACGCCATCATCGAGGCCAGGAAAAAGCTTCTCATGTCTCGTCCTCCTGTTGTCCAAGCCATATCAACTCGCAAAAGGAGCCGCCGTTCCGATACCGCCCTACACGCTTTCCAACGCGGTCGACATCAAGGCGTTATCGGCGCGTGGCTACAGGCGGACAAAGGCGGTCAGCGGCAGATGGTC
The DNA here is from genome assembly GCF_006442845.1 of Mesorhizobium sp. B2-4-2. Taxonomy (NCBI): domain Bacteria; kingdom Pseudomonadati; phylum Pseudomonadota; class Alphaproteobacteria; order Hyphomicrobiales; family Phyllobacteriaceae; genus Mesorhizobium; species Mesorhizobium sp. B2-4-2. Next base: position 315,951 of record NZ_VFVM01000002.1, read on the forward strand.
GGAGGCGACCCGCGACAACGGCGTGTCATGCGCTTCGACGGCCGCGATCATTCCGTGCCGGTTGGCCATGATGCGGTCGAGCGCCAGCAGTGGCAGATTCGAGGGGAAGGTGGGAACAGCCGGCGGCAACGGTCCAAACGTCAGATGCAGCGTGTTCAGCGCGGAGCGGTTTCCGAGGCGCCATTCGTTGAGGTCGCCGAGCAGCAGCGTCGGCTTCTCGTCGGGGCTGTTCATGATATCCAGGACGACCTGTGCCTGCTGCGACCGCGAACGGCGCAGCAGGCCCAAATGCGCCGCGATGACGCGCAGGGACTGGCTTCCGTCGAGGTCGATTTCCGCCACCAGAGCGCCACGCGGTTCCAGCCCGGGAAGCCTGATCTGATGCACGTCGCGCACGACACCCTTTTTGAAAAGCAAGACGTTGCCGTGCCAGCCATGGCCCTTGCCGGTTGCCGAAATCGGCACCGGCACCAGGCCGGTTTCCAGTTCGAGCCGGGACAGGTCGAGAAGTCCGGTCCGGTCGCCGAAACGATTGTCCGCTTCCTGCAGGGCGATGACATCCGGGTCGATCTCGCGGATGACGCGGCTGGTGCGGTCGGGATCGAATTTGCGGTCGACGCCGATGCATTTGTGGACATTGTAGGAGGCGACCAGCGTTCCGGTGGCGTCAGCCTTGTTCGTAGACGTGGCATTGGCCTTCCGCATCCGCTTGTCGCGAATGGACAAAAGCATGCTTGCCGGCAGGCTGCGCCCGTTCACCCGCATCGTTTGCCCGCCATTCCTGCTGCTTGCACCATGCACCTCAAAGAATAGAACCTTTCGGCATCTGTTCCATCATCGATTTCAAGCTATCTGGCAAACACGTCCTTTTGTTAAAGATAGGGCGAGCCCAGCCACAGGATGCGATCGAACAGACGGATGACGAATGGCCGCGCCCGCAATACTTCCAGTGTGACAGGGACGGCCGTCTCGATCGCCGCCGCGACCCGCTTTTCGACCTCGCTGGCGAAGCCGGCGTCGAGTACCTCCAGGTCGATCTCGAAATTGAGCCGTAGCGACCTGGCGTCCAGGTTGGAAGACCCGATATAGGCCCATGCACCATCGATCGAAAGCAGCTTCGAATGGTCGAAAGGTCCTTCCGTGCGCCAGACGCGGCAATAGTGCTTCAGAACCTGGTCGAACTGCGCCGTCATCGCACGGTCGACAAGGAAAAGATTGTTCACCGCCGGCACCACGATGTCGATTTCGACACCGCGTCTTGCCGCAGTCGTCAGGGCGCTGATCAGTTCGCGGTCCGGCAGGAAATAGGGCGACATGAGGCGGATCGATTTGCGCGCGACGGAGAAGGCGCCGATCAGCAGCTTGTGATTGGTCTCGACGCTGGCGTCCGGGCCGGACGCGACCGCCCGCACCAGCATGGGCGTGGCGGGCGCCGGCGACAGCGGGGCAATTCGCCAGGCATCGCCCTTCAGCGCCTCGTTGCTGGCGAAACGCCAATCTTCGGCGGCAACCGAAAAGAGGTCGGCTACCACTGGACCGGTCACGCGAAAATGCGTGTCCCTGGAACTGTTGGAGCCGGCAAACTCGGCGGAAAAGCCCTTGCGAATGTTCATGCCGCCGGTAAAGGCAACCGTACCGTCGACCACCAGGATCTTCCGGTGGGTCCTCAGATTGGCATAGGGCAGGTGCAGGCCCATGACGATGTTGCCGTTGAAGAGCCCGGCGGTGACGTCGGCGCCGCGCAGGTGGCCCAATATGCTGGGCACGGAATAGCGGGCGCCTACGGCGTCGATCAGCACGCGCACGCTGACGCCGCGCCGGACGGCCCGGGCAAGGGATTCCACGAAGAGCAGGCCGACGGGGTCATTGTCGAAAATATAGGTTTCGAGCAGGACGCTGCGTTCGGCGCCGTCGATGGCCGCGCACATCGCGGTATAGGCTTCGTCGCCTGTTTCCAGGACCGTGATGGCGTTTCCCGGATGAAGCGCGCGCCGCGCGACCCTGTCGCCCAGCGTCCTGAGGCCGATGAAGCGCGGCCCGTATCGTTCGATGATCAGGGCCTCCTCGGCGGCAATGTCGCGGTCGTGCCTGGCGGACGCCAGATCGCCGGCAAGCGAGCGCTGTGCGCTGATCGAGGCGCGACGGATGCGGTTGATGCCGGCCACGGCATAGATCAGCACCCCCAGGATCGGCGACAGCACCATCACGCCGACCCAGCCGGTGGCGGCCCGGACGTCCTCCTTGGTCATGACGGCATGGGCAATGCCAACGCTCGCGATCATCACCGAGATGATCGCCAGGATTTGAGGCCAGTGAGTCGTCAGGCTCTGCAGCATGGCCGGAACTATCCAGCGAGCGGGTACAGAAGGCAATGCGGCGGGTCATTCGCCCGTTCTCATGCTTCCGCGGGTTATCGCGTCCGCACGCCGGCTACGCGCTGGCCATTCCTGATCGCGTCAGACCGCGCGGCCCTCGCCGTCGAAGAAGTGCAGGTTCGTCGGGGCTGCGTCCAGGCCGATCTCGGCGCCGATCTCGGGCGCCGTTCCTTGATTGTGGATGACAAGACAAGTCTGGCCCGCGTCCAATTCCACGTGGATGAGCGTGACGGCGCCAGTGTATTCGGCAAGCTTTACCTTGCCGCGCAGCGTGGCGGACGAAGGCTGGGCCAGCGACAGGTGCTCGGGCCGAACGCCGATCGAGACGGCCGCCGCAGGCACGGACGCCCCGTGGGTGATTGGCCGCCCATCGGCGAGCGGCAGGATGTTCATCTTCGGGCTGCCGATGAACTGGGCGACGAAAATGGTTCGGGGGCTGTCGTAGAGCTCGCGCGGTGAGCCGACCTGTTCGATCCTTCCGTCGCGCAACACGACGATCTTGTCGGCAAGCGTCATGGCCTCGATCTGATCGTGCGTCACGTAGATCATCGTCGTCGACAGGCGCTGGTGGAGCGCCGCGATCTCGGAGCGCATGTGCACACGCAGTTCGGCGTCGAGGTTCGAAAGCGGCTCGTCGAAAAGGAAGACGTCGGGATTGGCGACGATGGCGCGGCCGATGGCCACGCGCTGGCGCTGCCCGCCCGATAGCTGACGCGGGAAACGGTCGAGCAATGGCTCGAGCTTCAGCGTCGCGGCGGCCTCCGAGACGCGCCGGGCTCGCTCGCCGGCCGGCACTTTGCGGACCTTGAGGCCGAAGCCCATATTGTCGCGGACGGTCAGGTGAGGGTAGAGCGCGTAGGACTGGAACACCATGGCCACGCCGCGCCTGGCCGCCGGAACCTCATTGACCAGACGGCCGCCAATGTGGAGTTCGCCCTCGCTGAGATGCTCGAGGCCGGAGATCAGCCGCAAGAGCGTCGACTTCCCGCATCCCGACGGGCCGACGAAGACGACGAACTCGCCATCCTCGATCTCGAGATCGACGCCACGGATGACCTCGACCGTTCCGAACCGCTTGCGGATGTCCTTGAGCAGAAGCTTTGTCATGACTCCCCCTTATCCCTTGACGCCGGAGAGGGCGAAGCTCTCGATGATCTGGCGCTGGGCGATCAGATAGATGATGAGGATGGGAACCACGGCCAGGCTGGTCGCCGCCAATTGCAGATTCCACAAGGGCAGGCCGTAGCTGTCGTTGAAGTTGGACAGCGCCAGCGGCAGCGTGAATTTTTCGAGCGAACTGAGGAAGATCAGCGGCTCGAGGAAGAGGTTCCACGAATGCAGGAAGGTGATGATAGCAACCGCGGCGAGCGCCGGCCGCGCCATGGGCAGGGCGATCTTCAACCAGACTCCGAACCGCGACAGGCCATCCATCTTGCCGGCTTCTTCGAGTTCCCTGGGCAGCGCCAGGAAGAACTGACGCATCAGGAAGGTCGCCACCACGCCCTGCGGGCCGAAGACCGGCAGAAGGATGAGCGGCCAGTGCGTGTCGATCAGGCCCATGGCGCGGATCAGGAAGAAGTTAGGGATGATGGTGACCTCTTCCGGCACCATCAGCGCCATCACCAGGAACAGCATCAACAGCCCGGCGCCGGCAAAGCGGATGCGCGCCAGCGCGTAGCCCGCGAGCGAGGCGATGGACAGGGTCAGCACCGTCACCGTCGCGGCGATGTAGAGCGAGTTTAAATACTGCCGCGCGAAGGGCTGATAGGTGAACACTTCCGCGAAGTTCTCGAAGCGCCAGACGCGGGGAATCAAGGTCGGCGCGCCGAAGATTTCGGTGGTGCTCTTGAAGCCGCCGGAAATCATCCACAGGAACGGGAACACGAAGGGCACGGCCAAAAGCAGCAGCGCCATGGTCCAGCAGATGCGATAGAGAATCTCGGTCCGGCGCTGGGTCACTCCATCTCCTTCCGCCGCAACATCACCTGCACGAGGGTGAGCGCCATCACGATGACGAACATGATCAGGGCCAGCGCGGCCGCGTAGCCGACGTTGAAGAATTTGAAGCCTTGCTGATAGATGTAGAAGGCCAGCACCAGGGTGCCGTTTTCCGGGCCGCCGCCGGTCATCTGGTAGATGTGGTCGAACACCTTGAACGAGCCGATCGTCGTCAGAACCATGATGACCAGCGTCGTCGGCGCGAGCAGCGGCCAGGTGATCATGCGAAAGACCTGCCAGCGCGAGGCGCCTTCCAGCGCCGCTGCCTCCTCGTAGTCGCGCGGTATCGATTGGAGCGCGGCGATGTAGAGGATCATGTTGAGGCCGACCATCTTGATGACTCGGGTGACGATGACGGCCGCCATCGCCCAGTTGGGCTCGCGCAACCAATTCGGGCCATCGATGCCGATCCAGGCGAGCATCTGGTTCACGGCGCCGCCTTCGCCCTGCAGCATGAATTTCCAGACGATGGCCCAGGCGATTGCCGATGTGACCACCGGCGCGAAGAAGACCGTGCGAAAGAAGACGACACCGAAGAACGGCCGCGAAAGCGCCAGCGCGAGGGAGAGCGCCAGCGCCATGTTCAGGGGAACGAGCCCCAGCGCGAAGATCACGGAATTGCGCACGACATGCCAGAAGTCGGGGTTCTCCAGCAGCGCATTCTGGAAATTGCGAAGCCCGACGAAGGTCGCCTGCTGGCTGAGCAGGTTCCACTCGGTCGTCGAATAATAGAAGATGGCGACCAGCGGCCCAAGGAAGAAGACCAGGAAGCCGATCAAGGTCGGGCTGACGAACAGCCATGCCTCCAGCATCTCCCTGGCCTTCAAGCTCAGCCACGGCGCGCTGGCAGGGCGCGCCGCATTGTCCCGGGATGCCATGCCGGCCATGAACCGAAATCCTGTCAGAGCAATGGCTGAATGGCGGCGCAGACGCCCTTCAGCGCCTCTTCGACATTGGCGTCGGCCCGCCACAGCGCGTCGACGCGCGGCGCCATCGCGGCGAATATCTGCGGCACATGCTCATGCGAAGGGTGAACGCGGCCGTTGACGATCGCTGCGGCGACGCTTTTCATCTGCTCGGGCGGGATCAGCTTGTTGGAGTTGACGAAGGCGTCGCTCTCCAGGACGCTCTTGCGGGCCGGCGGAAAGAACTGGGCCATGACAGCCACATTGTCCTTGCTGGTCATGTCGGCCACCAGTTGCGCGGCAAGCTCCTTGTTCTTGCCGGACGCAAAGACTGTCAGCGCGGCCTGGCCGATGACCGGAGCTTCGCCGGCGGGTCCCGAAGGCAAGGGGGCGATGCCCCATTTGAAGCCTGCCTCGGGCATCTTCGAGGCTCGCGAGATCTGGTTCACGGTCATCGCCGAATTGCCGGAGAAGTAGTCGCCCTGCTCTCCCGGCGGCACGATCGACCTGTCCTTGAACACCATATCATGGAGCTGCTTGATGGCAGCCACCGCTTCAGGCTTGTCGAGGCCGCACTGGCCGTCGGCCCACAGATCACCGCCGTAAGCGCGCACGGGCGGCAGCAAGGCGTGCGTCATACGCGATGCGTAACCTTCGCCATCCTTGAATTCGAAGCCCCATTTGCCGGGATTGGCCTCGGTGATCTTCTTGGCGACCTCCTGGAATTTCTGCATGTTCCACTCGCCCTTCGCGGCGAGCTGGTTGGGATCTTCGACACCTGCTTTGTCGAACATGTCCTTGTTGTAGTAGATCAGGAAAGGCGAGGTGGAGAAGGGCACGCCGTAGACCTTGCCGTCCTTCTGCCAGAGCGCCATGGCGGGCTGGGAGAAATCGTCGAAATTGTATCCCTCGGTCGCCTTGAGCGTCGGGCCGATGTCCATCAGCAGCCCGGCGTTCTCGAAGGCGGGTGCGGCATCCTCCATCATCCAGGCGATGTCGGGGGCGTTGCCCCCGGCGACCTGGAAAGTGAGCTTCTGCGTGTAGTCGGCGACCGGAACGGTCTCGAATTTCACCGTGACGCCCGGATGCTTGGCGATGAAGCCCTGGGCGATGCCGTTCAGCATCTTGAGGTGGGCCTCGCTGCCCGTCCACACGGTCACTCGGAGTTCCTGGGCCAGCGAGTGCGCCGACAGGGCGCACAGCGCCAAGGTCGATAGTGCAAGCTTGATTGCGGTCTTCATGGTTTCCTCCCGAAACGCCGATGGTCCAATCAACAACTGCGGGCGCGCAACGAACGGGCCGGCAGGCGGCGGCGACTTGTCATGCCGTTGTCCCCGGCAGCGCGCCGGGCGCGTCGCCGATCGTCCAACCGCCGTCAACGGGCAGGTCAGCCCCGGTAATGTAGCCGGCGGCGTCGCTGCACAGAAAAACGAAGGCGCCGACGAGGTCGTCGGCCTGGCCGTGGCGGCCGGCGGGAATCTTCGCGGCGACCGCTTGGCGAAAGGCGGCGTCCCGGTAGCGCTCGGCCGTTGCCTCCGTCTCGATCGCGCCGGGCGATACCACATTCATGGTGACGCCATGCGGCGCAACCTCGCGCGCCAGGGCGCGCACCGCCGTAAGTTGCGCCGCCTTCAGCGAGGCATAGACGATCGTTTCCGCGCGCGGACGCCTCGCCATCACGCTGCCGGTCGCGACCACGCGTCCCCATCCGCGCTTGGCCATGGCGGGAACGAACCGCGTGGCCAAGGTGAGCAGGGCCGTGAAGTTTGCCGCCACATGGGCCTGGATATGCGCTTCGTCGATCTCGCTCCATGCACGGCGCCGCTCGATCGCGCCGTTCGAGACGAGGATGTCGATGGGCCCGGCGCCGGCGGCTTCGTCGGTAAAGGCCGACATTGACTTGCTATCGGTGAAATCGGCCTCGAGAACCGCGGTGCCCGGGCCGATGGCGGCAGCCGTTTCGCGCGCGCCGGCGGCGTCGCCGAAGTGATGCAGCGCGACGCTGGCACCATGCTGCGCCAGGGCGATCGCAACCGCGCGCCCGATGCCGGAGCTGGCGCCGGTCACCAGCGCCCGCCGTCCGGCAAGGGAAAAACGGTCCTTGCTCACGGCGACGGCTCCCCGAGCTTGCCGGCCACCTCGAACGAGGCGATATCGGCCGCGTCGAAATGCTCGTGAATGCGCCGGTCCGCGAGATCGGTGTCGCCCGCCATGATCGCGTCGTAGATCGCCTGGTGCCGTTCGACGGTCGCCCGCCAATCCGCTTCCGTGCGGTTGGAGCGCTGGGAGAACAGTTCAGAAACCTCGCGTTGGACAGACCGCATCCCTTCCATCTGAATACGGATCATGGAGTTGCCCGTGGCCGTCGCGAGGCCGAGGTGGAACAGAATGTCGGCTTGCGTGAAATCGCCAGGCCTGCCGATGCCGGCGTGCATGTCGAGCACGGCCTGGCGCATCATTTCCAGGCCGCGCGGATCGCGGCGCTCGGCGGCCAGCCTGGCTATGCCAACCTCGATGACGCGGCGCATCTCGTTGGCTTCCTGAAGCCGCGTCAGGCTCGAACGGACCGCATAGGCGTAGATGCGCTCCATCGGCTCCCCGCTGAGTGCCTTGGCGCGGGCAACTTTTCCTTGCTGCGTCGAAACGAGGCCGGCGCTGGTCAACTGGCGCAGCGCCTCGCGTGCGATGGGCTTGGAGACGCCGAATTCCCGGGCGATCTCGCCTTCCGGCGGCAGCGCTTCGCCAGGCGCGATGCGTCCGTCGAACAACGCCGCGGCGATCGCATCCGAGACGCCGTCCGCGAGGCGGGAAGGGCTCGCGAGTTTCGCGGAGAAAATCGGCTTGCGTGCTTCGTCCAGGGGCATTCGGAATCCTTTCAGAGCTCACTAGCACGGTTTTCCCGAACATAGCAACTAAGTTTTTTGGTTGCTAAGTTTACAAGTGAAAGCTATGAAGGCGGTGCGAGAGGACCAAGGGAGAAATCTGGAGCCGATGCACGTGAGCGATCCAATCGCGGCGGGGCCGCTGAAGATTGCCGAGGTGATTGCCCATCCCCTCAGCCAGACATTGCCCCGGCCCACGGTCACGTCCTGGGGCGTCTATGAAAAGGTCTCGCTGGTCCTGGTCGAAGTGCGCACGAGCGAGGGCATTGTCGGCGTAGGCGAAACCCTGGCGCGGTTCTCGCCCAAGGCTTATGTCGAGCTGATCGAAAGCTCGCTCAAGCCGCGCCTGCTCGGCCAGGACGCGCGCAACATCGGCGCCCTATGGCAGTCCATGCGCCGCGTGCTTTCGGGCAGGGCGGGCGGCGTGCTGATCGAGGCCATCGCCGGCGTGGACATCGCGCTATGGGATATATTGGGCAAGGCGACCGGGCAGCCGATCGCGAAGCTTCTCGGCGGTGTCGGACGCGACCGCATCGACGTCTATGCCGCCGCGGTCAACTGGGTCGACGACGATGCCGCCGACGCTGAACTCGATCGTTATCTCGGCGAGGGCTTTACGCGCATCAAGGTTAAGATGGCGCGGCCCGTGCGCGAAGCCTGCAAACGGATCGAGCGCATCCGCAAGCGCGCCGGCGATGCGATCGGGCTCTGCGTCGATGCGAACTGGGCCTACAATCTGGACGAGGCGGTCGAGGTAGGTCGTGCGCTTTCGGCAAACGGCTATTTCTGGTTTGAGGAGCCGCTGCAACCGGAAAACGAGCAGGGTTATGAGGAACTGCGCCGGCGCTGCGACGTGCCGCTGGCCGCGGGCGAGAGCAATTTCACGTTGGACCAGGCGCAGCGCCTGATCGCCAACCGGACGTTGTCCGTGCTGCAGCCCGACGTGGCGCGCGCGGGCGGCATCTCCGAGACGCGTCGCATGGCCGACTACGCCGCGGCGCATGATGTCCGCTACGCGCCGCATATCGGCATGTCGGGCATCGTCTGCGAGACCGCAAGCGTCCATCTGGCAGCCGCGATGCCGAATTTCGGCGTCATGGAGTGCGAGTGCGACGCCAGCCCGTTCAAGACCAGTCTGGCCGATCTCGCGCCCGGTTGCGTCAGGCAGAAGAACGGCACGCTGGACGTCCCGCAGAAACCGGGGCTCGGCATAGAGATCGACTGGGACGCCGTCAAGAAACTGAAAGCCGGATGAGGCCGAGATGAAGAACCAGGTTCCAAACCAGGGCGCTGACCTCGCCGAGGCGATGCGGCTGGCGTTGTTGCGCGCGGACCCCGCGCTCAGCCGCTTCGACCCGCTGCCGCGGATATTGTCGTTCGACGATTTCGCGCGCGGCCATTGCGGCTGGTCGCAGCTTGTCGGCAACTATGAGGACGATCTGGACACCATGCTGCCGGGCTACGCGCAACATACCAGCGCCATGCTGTCGACGCTCGCGCACTGGGACGCCGGCTCACACGGGGGGATGGATTCATCCTATGCGTTGAAGGTTGCGACACGTCCCGCGCCGGGAGCCCGCAACGTCGCCATCAAACGCCACACATTCAGGAAGCGCGGACCGATCCGCTTCGAAATGTATTTCACCTTCAAGCCCGAAGCTAATGCGCTGAAGCTGTCCGAAACCGATGTGCGCTCCGTCGGCTTCCTCTTCGACCTGCAGGGCGGAGACCAGGATGGCAACAGCGATCGGGTCATGCCGCATCTGCGCTTTTTGAACGCGCTCGACGGCCAGCACTTGCAAAAATGGCAATACAAGCGCGAGACCGAGAAGATCATCCCGATCGGCAGCGACGACAAGACGATCAGCCACTATCACCTGTCGCCGGAGGGATGGCTCGACCTTCCCGGCGGATCGCAGCGCCTGTGCTACAACGAGATCCCCACCAAGGTGAACTGGACTTATCTGTGCTTCGATTTCGATCTGGAATCGATGACGGCGCTCGGGCTGCGCTGCAACGATCGCAGCTTCGATCTCTCGGGATTCGATTCGATCCGCATTCCGGCGATGAAGAACCTGTGGTGCATGCTCAATTTCGGCCTCTTCGCTGAAACCGACGTTGCCAAACGGGCCTTCCTCTATGTCGATTCCATCTGCATTTCCGGAGACTTCTGATGCTGCCCGAGAACATCACCGCGGTCGTCTCGCGCAACGAGCGCTGGCGCGGCGAGGCCGCCAGCGAGCCTTACGAGGCAGGATGGGCGCGCGAGGCGATCTTCTTCGTGCGCGCGTTGAAGCAACCTGTCGGCCCTGCGGCAACGGCGTGGATCGAGATCTCGCCGGATGGAATGCACTGGCTGCGCGAAGGCACCGAGTTTGTCATGCCGGCCGAGCGCGACGGCATGGCAATGGCGCGGCTTAGCCATTTTGGCAACTGGCTGCGCGTCGCGGCGCGTTTCGACAGCGGCGCGGAGTGCAGCGTGCTCGTGACGCTGCACCTGAAGGCCTGAACACGCCGTGCCAAACCTTGCCGCCGGCCAACCCTTACTGTTCACGGAGACATCATGATGGGCCCCTATGCGACGTTTGCCCAGGACAGTTTTGCTGGCAAGACCGTGCTGGTGACCGGTGCCGCGAGCGGCATGGGTTTCGAGACCGCCCGTGCCTTTCTCTCCAAGGGCGCCGAGGTCGTGATGTGCGACCGCGATACCGAGGGGTTGGCGAAGCGCCATGACGAATTGAGCGGAACGGCCGGGACACCACCGCACAAGGTGGTGGCCGACATGGGCGACCCCGACAGCATCGCGCGCATGTTCGACTATTGCGACGCCAAGCTGGCGCGGCTCGACAACGTCGTGACCTGCGCGGCGATCATTACTGCCAAGAGAATCGCGGAGCAGGATTGGGCGCACTGGCAGCGCGTCCTCGGCGTCAATCTGCTGGGCACCTTCTTCACCGTCCAGGGGGCGGTGCAGCGCATGCAAGGCAATGCCGGCGGGGGGAATATCGTGTGCGTGGCCTCCGACGCCGGTGTGCATGGCGGCGGCGGGCTCATCGCCGACACCGCCTATGCGGCGTCCAAGGCCGGCACGCTGTCGCTGGTGAAGTCGGTTGCGCGCGAATTGGCGGGAAAGAAGGTGCGCATCAACGCCCTCAATCCGGGGCCGACCGATTCGCCGATGCATTCCCATATCGACCAGGCTCTCAAGGACCGCATCGCGGCCAATTTGCCGATGCGCCGCATGGGCCGGCCCGACGACATGGCCGCCGCGATCCTATTCCTTTGCTCGGACGCCGCGAGCTTCGTCTATGGCGCGGCGCTCGACGTTGATGGCGGCTCGATGTTCCGCTGACCGGCACCGCCAAGCATGGTGACCGGCGTTAGCACCGGTCACCGCACCCTGCCGGCGGCACGACCTACGGAATTAGGCGCTCTCCATGACTTTGCTCGGAACCTGACATACTTGAAACCGAAGGTTCGGCGAACGTTCTCCTCAGGCGGAAATGCCGCCTCTGCCCGTCTTGATCCCCGCCATCCAGGGTATGGAGGTCGAGACGTCTTCAAGGATCCTGGCCGAGCGCGCAAAGCCGGCAAAAGCATCGCGTGCCAGCGAGGCTGGGACATGGCCGTCATAGGCGCGTTGACACGCGCGCAGGGCGGTTTCGAAAATCGGGCCTCTGCGGTTCCGGGGCCAATTCTGCAGAAACTCGAATGCATCTTCGAGGCACGCTACTTCCTCGATCATGAAATCCCCGTTCTTCACCAGAACAGGCTGCTCGAACATTTTGTCATTCATGAACTTCCTCCATTGGCTGGATGCTTTTGAGGGGTTGGACCCAACCCCTTCATTCGGGCAGTTCATCGTTTCACGAGACGCCGAACTGCTCTAACCGTCTGTTTCCACGTAATTTCCAGGGAAAAAGCGGTATGCGCTTTTCTCGGGATTGCTCTAGGCTGCTTCAGGTTCCGGCAGGGAAAATGCCCCGCCACCACCTGCCCTCGGCGGGATCGCCGCGCAGACCGGGCTCGGAGGTGGATCGTCATCATCGTCTTCACCTCGGATGCCCGCGATCCAGCGGGACCAACTCCCTCGACGGAAGCGGCCGAAAGAACGCCGCTGGGACCGAGACGCCGCCCTGTGCGGCGGATGCCCTTGCTCGCGCTCATCCAGTGCCTTCAGCGCGCGAAGGATCTCATCCACATTCATGACCGAGCCGTCATCCAGCCTGCGCAGCGACGGAGCGTCGTCAACCGCATGCGCGTCCGAGGCCCATGAGGCAAGCAAGGCACGCTTCGCCTCAAGGCTCATGGTTGAGCAGTTGAGAACGTCGCCGGGGTTTTTCGGCACCGGCGAGACGTCGATGCGGGTCGGTTTTCTTGTGCCGGCTTGAAGAAAGATATCAGCTTCGCTTCTCATCTCCGTTCTCCGCAATCTTGGCTTCCCGGCGTTGCCGGGAGGCGGACCGCAGGTTGTTGCGACATTCTAGGCCGCCTTGCGCGACACATCCTGGCTTATCGACTTCGTTATATTTTCAGGGTCGCGGACGCCAATCTCGATGCGACGCGGCTTGAGTTCCTCGGGCACCTCACGCACGAGCTCGATGGCGAGCAAACCGCAGTTCAGCGTCGCAGCCTTCACCCCTACGTGGTCGGCCAGCCTGAAGGCCTGTCTGAAATTACCTATCGCAAGGCCTTGGTGGAGAACTTGCCGCTGCTCTGGATCTGGCTTCTTGCGTCCGGTAACGCACAGTTCGGCGCCGTTCTGCACGAGTTCGAGCTCGTCCAGGTCGTAGCCTGCTACCGCCATGGTGATGCGGTAATTGTTCTCATTCTTCTTTTCAATGTTGTAGGGAGGCCAGTCCGAGCGAATGCTGCTGTCGAGCATGTCGAAAAGACGGTCGAAGCCGACCGTCGTGCGGTAAAGGGGTGCAAAATCCACGCTTCTCATATCCATATCCTCCGAAAAGCAACATGGGACGCCGCAGGTGTCGCGACGCCTTTTTCATCGAGCCGAAGCCTCGACGCGAAACGATCTGGGAACGGCCAGAAATCTCTTCAAGAGGGGTCCCAAAAATTTTTTGATGCTAAGTTGCCATGCAAGAACAGTGGCTTGCGGTAGTTCTGCCGCACGACCCTTTCACTCTTGCAACAGCAGGATCTGCCCCGAAGCGGTACATGGCCCGAGACTTCCGCGATGGTCGGGGCGCCGATACCGATCCCACGGACTCGGTAGAAGTATCCCTATGCAGTGTCGCCGCGCACACCGCCATCCGTCGCGGACGTGGGGCGAGATCGGCTGTGCCTACGCTTCCTCGGAAACTTCGTTCATCATGGACTTCAGCGGCTCCTCGCCGACATTGTCCTCGATCTGGTCGTGTCCAGGCGTGTCCGGCAGCGCCTTGCGGAAATTCCTCGCATAATCCGGTGGCATCCTGGGCGGCATCATTGGCTCATAGGCGTCCACGACGGCCTCGATGATCACCGGTCCCTGCGTGGCGAAGGCCGCCTCAAGCACGCCCTCGACCTCTTCCGGCCGCGAGACGCTGTAGCCGATGCCGCCCATGGCCTCGGCTGCCATGGCGAAATCGATGGGCTGCAGCTCGCAGCCGAATTGCGGATTGCCAAGGAACATCATCTGCTCCCAGGCGATCTGGTTCAGCATGCCGTTCTTGAGCACTAGGACCTTGAGCGGAATGCCGTGCCGGACCGCGGTCGAGAATTCGCCGAGTTGCATGGCCAGTCCACCATCGCCGACCACTGCGAAGATAGGGCGCCCCGGAAAGGCAATGCCGGCGGCAATCGCATAGGGAAGGCCGCAGGCCATAGAGGCGAGCGCTCCAGAAACCCCGAATGCCTGTCCGGCCTTCATGTCGATGTGCCTGGCAGCCATCTCGGTATTCTGTCCTGAATCGGCTGCCAGGATCGCGTTCTCAGGCATACGCCTGCCGAATGCCTTGACCACGAGTTGCGGCTTCAGCGGCACATCCGGCTTGGCTTCGGATAATGCCATTGCATCGCGCCAGCGGGTCATTTCCTGCCGCGCCTTTCCCAGGAAGGAGCGGTCGCTCTTGCGCTCGAGGCGTTCGTTGAGAAGACGCAAGGTTTCGGCGGCATCGCCTACGAGCCCTGCCTCGACGGGATACCGCAGGCCGATCCTCTGCGCGTCACGGTCGATCTGGACGCCGCGCGCCTTGCCGGGTTCAGGATAGTATTCGATGTAGGGGAAGGTCGATCCGATGATCAGCAGGGCGTCGCATTCGCTCAGCGCATCCTGCGAGGCGCGGGTGCCGAGAATGCCGATGCCCCCGGTCGTATTCGGATGGTCGTCGGGCAGCACGGCTTTGCCGAGCAGCGCCTTGGCGACGGGCGCCGCGAGCAGGTCCGACGCGCGTTCAAGTTCTTCGCGCGCGCCGAGTGCGCCGCGTCCGGCCAGGATAGCGACTTTTTTCGCTGCATTGAGAATCTCAACCGCCTGGTCGAGCTGGTCGGCAGCCGGAAGCCGGCTGCCTTCGAACCATCGATCGGGGGTGTGCGAGGGCCGGTTTCGCTTCGAGCGGTCCGCCTCGGGCAACTCGTTTTCCTGTACATCGCTGGCAATCGACAGATGGGCGACGCCGCGCCGGGCAAGGGCCGAGCGGCAGGCGAGACCGGCCAGGTTTTCCATATGGGCGGCATCGGAGACCTGTGCGTTGAAGATCGCTACGTCGTTGAAGGCGCGGGTCAGGTCGACGTCCTGCTGCGTAAAAGTCTCGATAAGGTCGTGGAACTGCATGCCGGTGATGGCAAGCACGGGAGCCTGGTCGAGCTTGGCGTCATAGAGCCCGGTAAGGAGGTGTGTGCCCCCCGGTCCCGAGGTGGCCAGGCAGACGCCCAGCCTGCCGGTCCATTTGGCATAGGCGCACGCCATGAAGGCGGCAGATTCCTCGTGCCTGACCTGGACGAACCGGATGCGGTCCTGACGGGTGCGCAACGCCTCCATGATGCCGTTTATGCCGTCGCCCGGCAGGCCGAAGACGACCTCCACTTTCCAGTTGATCAGCGTGTCGACGAGGATTTCGGCGGCATTGGGCATGGCGGATTTCCTTTATTGAGCACGCCGGCCTCTCGAACCGAGAGGAGGTTCAGTGTTTCGTATCGGGATCGGGACAGAGCTGCCGTACGTCCGCAGGCAGCGAGGCGCGGACCTTTCTGATCTGGCCGGGGTCGATATGATGAAAGAGGACTTTGAAGACCGATTGAACCGCAGCTTTCGGGTCGACGGGACGCGTATCGTCCATGCCCTGCTCAACGGGGCCGAGAAACTCTTCCAGGGAACGGCTCTTTTGCGGCATGCGTGACGGCTCGAACTGCTCATAGTAGGTGCCGCGCACGAGCAGCGGCAACTGCGCTCCAAGATGCGAAGCCATGTCGACCGGCAGCCGGTCCCTGACGGTGCGCAGGACGACGCCGAGCAGGTGCCAAGCGAACTGGCGATCCTGTCCGTGGTCGGCCATGATCTCGTCCAGCCAGACGTTGGTGGTTTGGGTGGTCTTGTCGAAAATCTCGAGTCCGGTAGCGCTCATCGCCGCCTCCTCAATCGAATCGCTCACCCGCAAAACCCGTCGGCAAAACCATCGGTGGCAGGGAAAGTTTCATGCCCGGCCGAAATTTCTTCGCTTCGGCAGTTTACGCGAGACGCTGCACCGGCTGTCGCAGTCGCTGTCCGACAATCACAACGGCCGGAGCGTCCGCAACGTGATCGAATAGCGATGCTCTTTCATCGGCGGTATGCTGTGCTCCCACTCGGTCCGGGAGGCGCCCGCCATCAGATATGCGGATCTCGGCTCGACCGTGACGGTTTCGCGGTCCCATTTCGCACCGTTCCTGCGGCGCAGGCGGAAACTGCAAGCAGCCAACAGCGACACTCCGGCGACAATGCCGAAGTGCGGCTTGTCGCGATGCCATCCGATGCCGGCGCCCGGTCGATATTCGTTGATCAGGACCTGCACGAAATCGGCGGCAGGCAGGCCGGAAAAGCCGGCTACCTTGTCCCTCAAGGGCAGCAAGAAACCTGGTATGGGTGGCGCCTCCATCACCTGGCGCCGCTCATAGTCGTAGCGCAGGCCGAAGCCTGCCACGCGCCTGTTGGCGAGATAGCCGTGGAAATCGAATGGCTGGAAGGACAGGCTCTCGAGCTCCCGCACCAGTTCAGCTTCCTGCGCCGGCGTGATCAGTTCGGGCCGGTAACGAAATCCTTCCGGTAAGCTGTCGGGCGCACCAAAGAGGTCGTCCTGGCGAGGGTCCGTGGGATTGCTGGATCGGGGCGATGGCATCGCCTTTAGATGGTGAAATCCGCGGCTGAGGCAAGATTTCCCCGGCCGGCTGCGTGGGGCGGCTCGCATTTGATGGGAACCTCGACTTCGCTGTCGGATTATTCAATGCGGGCGGCACGCATCGTATTTCAACCAGCTTTGCCAAGGAGAAACTCGTGCGGGCAATGCGTAGCCGGCCTGAACAAGGAGAGCTCGATCTCATCGACCGTTATTGGCGGGCGGCGAATTTTCTGTCGGTCGGACAGATCTATCTGATCGACAATCCGCTGCTGAAGGAGCCGTTGCGGCCGGAGCACATCAAACCTCGCCTGCTTGGCCACTGGGGGACCACGCCCGGGCTGAATTTCATCTACGTCCATCTCAATCGCATCATCAGGCAGCGTGATGCCGACGTGATCTACATTTGCGGCCCAGGCCATGGTGGACCGGGGATGGTCGCCAATACCTATCTCGAAGGGACCTACAGCGAAATCTATCCCGAGGTCAGTCGCGACGAGGATGGGCTGCGCAAGCTCTTTCGCCAATTCTCCTTTCCGGGCGGCATCCCGAGCCATGCCGCCGCGGAAACGCCGGGGTCGATCCATGAGGGCGGCGAACTCGGCTATGCGCTGGCTCACGCCTATGGCGCCGCGTTTGACAACCCGGACCTCGTCGTGGCCTGCGTGATCGGCGACGGCGAGGCGGAAACGGGGGCGCTGGCAGCCTCCTGGCATTCGAACAAATTCCTCAATCCGGTCCATGACGGCGCTGTCCTGCCGATCCTTCATCTCAACGGCTACAAGATCGCGAATCCGACGGTGCTCGCCCGGATCGACGCGCAGGAGTTGCGAAGCTTGCTGACTGGATATGGCTATGAACCTTTTTTCGTCGAAGGCGACGAACCGCGGGCGATGCACCGGCTGATGGCCGAAACGCTCGATACTGTCTTCGATCGGATCGATGAAATCCAGAAGGAAGCGCGCGAGACCGGCAGAGTGGATCATCGGCCCCGCTGGCCGATGATCGTGCTGAGAAGCCCGAAGGGCTGGACCGGCCCGAAGGAGCTGGATGGCAAGAAGGTCGAGGGTTTCTGGCGCGCGCACCAGGTGCCGATCACCGACCCGCGAAACGATGCAGGCCATCTCGCAGCTCTGGAAAATTGGATGCGCGGCTATCGGCCCGAGACGCTTTTCGATGAAGCGGGCAGGTTTCGAAACGAGCTACAGGCCCTGGCGCCGGACGGCGAGCGGCGCATGGGCAGCAATCCACATGCCAATGGAGGGATGCTCAAGCAGGAGTTGCGATTGCCGGATTTCCGCCACTTCGGGGTCGCGGTCCCGAAACCCGGCGGCGCAAGGGCCGAGGCGACGAAGCTCATGGGAGCGTTCATCGAGGAGGTCATACGGCTGAATGCCGATGCCCGCAATTTCAGGCTCATGGGACCGGACGAGACATCGTCCAACAGGCTGGATGCGGTCTTCGACGCGACCGAGCGCGTCTGGATGGAAAAGATCGAGCCTTATGACGAGCATCTGGCGCGCGACGGCCGCGTCATGGAGGTGCTGAGCGAACATCTTTGCCAAGGCTGGCTGGAAGGATACCTGCTGACCGGCCGGCACGGCCTCTTCTCATGCTACGAGGCGTTCATCCACATAGTCGATTCCATGTTCAACCAGCACGCCAAATGGCTGAAGGTCTCGCGTGAACTTGTCTGGCGGCGGCCGATCGCGTCGCTCAACTATCTGTTGACCTCCCATGTGTGGAGGCAGGACCACAATGGTTTCAGCCACCAGGATCCCGGCTTCGTCGATCTCGTCGCCAACAAGAAGGCGGACATCGTGCGCATCTACTTCCCGCCGGATGCCAATACGCTGCTCTGGGTCACGGATCACTGCCTGCGAACCTACAATCGGGTCAACGTGATCGTTGCCGGCAAGCAGCCGGCTTCCCAGTGGCTGCCGATGGACGACGCCATACGTCATTGCGAGGCCGGCATCGGGATCTGGGATTGGGCGGGAACCGAGCGTGGAGAAGAGGGTCCCGACGTGGTGATGGCCTGCGCGGGAGACGTGCCGACGCTGGAGACGCTCGCGGCTGTCGACCTTCTTCGCCAGGCGATACCGGATCTCGCCATACGCGTCGTCAACGTAATGGACCTGATGGCGCTGCAACCCAAGGAGCAGCACCCCCACGGCCTGGCGGACGCGGAATTCGACAGGCTGTTCACGACCGGCAGACCGGTGGTCTTCGCCTACCACGGCTATCCCTATCTCATTCACCGGCTGACCTACAAACGGGCCAATCACGACAACTTCCACGTTCGCGGCTACAAAGAAGAGGGCACGACGACCACGCCCTTCGACATGGCGGTGCTCAACGAACTGGACCGTTTTCACCTAGCCATCGAGGCGATCGACCGGGTGCCGGGGCTGAGCGCCAGGGCAGCCGATGCGAGGGCCCGATTTGCCGACGGCCTGAACGAGCACACGCGCTATGTTCGCGAACATGGCGAGGACATGCCCGAGATCCGGAACTGGGCCTGGCGCGACAAAGCGGGCGCGGCGGATGGTTAAGGCTGTGCCCGCCGGGGAGTGCCGCTCGTGACCAGCGCAATACTCGCCCTCAATGCAGGCTCGTCCAGCCTGAAGTTCGGCCTGTTCGAAGCCGGATCACAGGAGGGGCCGGTGCTCACGGTGAGCGGTGCGTTCGAAGACCTGGATGACGAGCCAAGCCTCGTCGCCAAGGACGCGTCGGGCAAATCCATCTTCAAACGCGCCGTCAAGCCCGCAAGCCCGCCCGTAGAGGTTCTCCTGCGGGACTTGTTCGATGTTCTCGATCCGTATCTTGCGCAGGCTCCGCTGAGCGCGGTCGGCCATCGCATCGTCCATGGTGGCAAGCGGTTTTCGACTCCGGTCCTGCTGACCGGCGAGATCGTCGAGGCGCTCGACGCGCTGACGCCGATGGCACCGCTCCACCAGCCGGCCGGCCTGGCGCCGGTTCGTGCGATCTCCAAACTGCTGCCCGGCCTACCCCAGATCGGTTGCTTCGACACCGCCTTTCACCGCACGCTGGAGCCGCCGGTCAACCGCTATGCGCTGCCGCGCGAGTTCGAGGAAAGCGGGATCCGCCGTTACGGCTTCCACGGCCTTTCCTACGAATTCGTCGCAGGCCAGCTGCAGGCGCTTTCGCCCGGACTCCGGGGCAAGCGTTGCGTGGTCGCGCATCTCGGCAGCGGATGCAGCCTGTGCGCCATGCGCGAAGGCAGAAGTCTCGACACCACCATGGGGTTCACCGCGCTTGACGGGTTGATGATGGCCACGCGGCCGGGCGCCATCGACCCCGGCGTGCTTCTCTACCTTCAGCAGGCGCGCGGCATGTCCGTGAAAGAGTTGGAGACCTTGCTCTATCACAAGTCCGGCCTGCTCGGCGTTTCGGGAGTGTCGGCAGATGTGCGGACCTTGCTTGGCAGCAAGGATCCTCGTGCGGCGGAGGCGATCGATCTCTTCACGTTTCGGATCGCCCGCGAGATCGCGGCGATGGGAGCCACGCTCCAGGGTATCGAGGCGCTGGTGTTCACGGGAGGGATCGGAGAGCATTCCTGGCAGATACGTGAAGCGGTTTGCGAGCGCCTGCGATGGCTGGACGTGTTGCTCGACGCGAATGCAAACCGGTCGGGAAAAGGGCGGATCACCGGCGAGGGCAGCGCGGTCGATGTTTACGCAATCGCCACTAACGAAGAATTGATCATCGCTCGCCAGGTGCTGGCGACCGTGCCGATCTGACCGCTGAACTCGGTCCGCGGCGACCCGCCGGGACCATCAGGCAGGAACCTCCGGCCTTGGGGATTGTTTATGGGCCAACCAAGAGTTGATATGGAAGGACTTCCTCATGGCAAGGGAGAATCCGGCTTCCACGGCCAGCATCGCCGGCCATCCCATCCATCCGATGCTCGTGCCCATTCCCATCGCCTGCTTCGTCGGCGCATTGCTGACGGACCTGAACTACTGGCGGACGGCGGAGATGATGTGGGCGAATTTCTCCGCCTGGCTGCTGACGGTCGGGGTGATCGTCGGCGTCCTAGCCGCCATTGCCGGCTTCACCGACTTCCTGGGCGATCGCCGGGTGCGCGCACATAAAACTGCGTGGCTGCACATGCTGGGCAATGCGCTGGCGGTCATACTCTCCTTCTTCAACATGCTCATACATACCCGTGATGCCTGGACCTCGGTCCTGCCGACAGGCCTGATCCTGTCGGCGCTGGTGGTACTCATCCTGATATTTACCGGCTGGCTGGGCTGGGCCCTTGTCTACCGCCACCACGTGGGAGTGGCCGATGAAACCGTTTGATCGATCCGGCAAGCGACGCGCTTATGGTACAGGGCTTGCGTTCCTTTGCTTTGCCACGCTCGGCGCCGCGGGCTGCAGCGACGACGCCGCCGACCCAAGCACTCAGATCGGCCCCAACCCGAATTTGCCGGAGATAAAGCAATATCTGTTCCCGCCGATGCATCTTGCATCCGTCGTCGGTTGGAAGAAGGACGAAACGCCGACGGTAGCGCAGGGCCTGCAGATCCATGCGCTGGCGACCGGGCTTCAGCATCCGCGCTCGCTCTACATCCTGCCGAACGGCGATGTGCTGGTCGTCGAATCGAAGGCCCCGCCGGAACCGCCAGCCAAACGGCCGAAGGATATCGTGATGGGCCTGATCGAATCGCTTGTCACCTCGGGCGGCGATACGGGACCGAGCAACCGCATCACCTTGCTGCGTGACAGCAATGGCGACGGCGTGCCTGACGTCCGGGATGTGTTCCTCGATCACCTGAATTCGCCCTTCGGCGTCGCCCTGGTGGGAAACGACCTCTATGTTGCCAACACCGACGCGATCATGCGCTACCCCTACAAACCAGGCGACACCAAGATCACCGCGCCGGGTGTCAGGTTGACGGAATTGCCGGGCGGTCCGATCGATCATCATTGGACCAAAAGCCTCGTCGCCAGCCCGGACGGTTCGTTGCTCTATGTCGGCGTCGGTTCGAACAGCAACATTACCGAAAACGGCATCGGCGCGGAAAAGGACCGCGCCGCGATCTGGCAGGTGGACAGGGCCACCGGACGATCGCGCATTTTTGCCAGCGGATTGCGCAATCCGAACGGCTTGAGCTTCGAGCCGCAGACCGGAGCACTCTGGACTGTCGTCAACGAGCGCGATGAACTCGGACCAAATCTAGTGCCGGACTACATGACATCGGTGAAGGACGGCGGCTTCTACGGCTGGCCGTACAGCTATTACGGCCAGCATGTCGATCCCCGGGTAATGCCGCAGCGCCCGGATCTGGTCGCCAAGGCGATCGTTCCCGATTATGCGCTGAGTTCGCATGTGGCACCGTTGGGCATGGCTTTCTACACCGGAACCAGCCTGCCGCAGATATATCGGGGCGGCGCCTTTGTCGGCGAGCACGGCAGCTGGGACCGTCCCGGGCTGAATGGCTACAAAGTCGTCTTCGTGTCGTTCAGCGGTGGCCGCCCCAGCGGCATGGCTCAAGACGTCGTCACAGGTTTCCTCAACGACCAGGAGGAGGCGCGTGGTCGGCCGGTCGGCGTTGCCATCGACAAAACCGGAGCGCTGCTGATCGCGGACGATGTCGGAAACACAGTGTGGCGCGTCACACCCTCGGGGTGATGATCGCTGCTTCAGGCATGTCGCTCTCCCGCCGGTCGGCATCAAGCTCGGTCCGCCTTCGTCCCTTTGGCAGGATGTCACGAAATATTACGTGAGGGAACGTCGGCGCCGAAATCTGCATTCTCCGGGGGAGACGACCGTCGTCTCGAAGTTGGATTGAAAGGAGAATTACCATGCCCAATCAAGGTGGTAGCCACGAGCAACATGTGAAGGCGGGCCAGCAGAGCCACAAGAACACGGAAAACAAGAACCGCCAGCAGCAACAGGCCGCAGGCAACAATGAGCGGCAACAGGGCGACGGCTCCAACATGCGGGGCGGCTCGCACGAACAACATGTAAGAGCGGGCCAACAGAGCCACAAAAACCGCTAGGCATTTCAGCCAGGCGCGCTGACGCTCGCTCCGTATCATGACATGAGAAAGGTCCATCCCGAGGAATCGGGATGGGCTTGTGTCTACCCCGGCTCAAGGTCAGTCCGCGGGAGCAGTGTAACGGCGGCCAATGGCCTCGGCGATGGCCGCGCGGCTCTCCTGCATGTCCGTGCCGGTATCCGTTTCTATGTCCGCCACCTCGTCGGCGAGGTTCTTGTCCTTGATCTTGCTGCGGAACCATTTCGAATAATCGCCGGCGCGCAGGTGATGTTCCCAGGTGCGATCGTCGATGCCTTCTGCGATGTGAAGGAACATCATCAGGTTCTGCGCTTTCAGGTTAAGCGCTCCGTCCGGCCCCCGGAAATAGAAGCTGTTGTCGCCAAGGTCGCCCTCGGCATATTTGCGCATGTGCCGCTTGCGAACCTGGCGAGGCCGTTCGACCTTGACCGTCCTGATCGGCTCGCCCGATGATCGGTTCCAAAACAGGACTTCGTCCTTTGGAGGCGGCACGGCGCCGTCGGGAACGTCGATGCCGGTAGCGGCACAGAAGCTTGCGACGATCTTGTCGGCTTCCGGTCCAAGCGCCAGAACGGTTTCGACGCCAGCCAGGACGTCGCGCGAAACCAGATCGGGGTGCACGGTGATCAGAATGGTCGCGGGGAGGCTCTTGGGCAGCGCGAAAGACGCGCCGTCACGGGCCTGGGGCAAAAGATGATGCGCCTCATCGATGATCAGCCAATGCGGTCGGCCGGTGCGCGCGCGAATGCTAGCCATGTCCGGCAGCAGCTTGGCAAAATTGCCGGGCCGTTCGGCGGTCTTCAGCCCCAGCATGTTAACAGCGACATTGTTGGTTGGCTTGGACAGAAGATCGAAGACCTCACGCGAGATCGGCGGGGTCTTGGCGTCGCCAACCACCACCACATTCTCGAGTTCCTGATAGTCGCCTTCGGGGTCGAGAACGCAAAACTGAAAACCCTTCTCGACAAAGCGCTCGGTCAACGCGGTGGCAAGCGTGGATTTGCCGATACCGGATGTGCCGGCCAGCAGCACGCCGCCGCCATGCGGTGAAAGGTGCACCTGCGCGCCCGATATGTCGGTTCCCACTTCCACATGTTGGCGAGCCGTCTCCACGAAGCCGGCATCGCGCGATATGAGCTGTTCGATCAGTTCCACCACGCCGGCACCTCGAGGGCTGGCTGTGACGAAATCCGCCGTCTCCTTAACGGTCGGCAATGCGTTGGCTACGGCGACGCCGAAGCCGACGGCGCGCAGGAATGCATGGTCGTTCTCGGCATCGCCGACACCGACGACGTTGTGGGCGGAAAACCCCAATTCCTCGAGTGCGCAGGCAAGGCCGGTGGCCTTGTTGACCCCGCTTGGCAGCACCATCACCGCGCCCTTGTTGAAGATGATCTCGAGCTCAAGTCCAAGCTCCTTGATTTCCGACAGCACGGCGGCTTCCTGTGGTTCCCAGGTGGCCACGACGCAGCGTCCGACCGACAGGGGCGCGACCCCGCGACGCTTCAGCCTGTCGACGAATTCAGCCGGGGGCGCCGGCGCCAAAAGCCGTTCCTTCTTCGAAGCGGGCGTATAGATCAACGCGCCGTTTTCGGCGACCACCCTGTCGAAGATGTCGAGTGCCGGAAAGACCCGCTCGAGATCGGCAAGCTCGCGGCCGGTCACCATGATCAGCTTGCGGCCCGTCTGCTTCAGCCGTTCGAGCGCAGCATAGGTCGCATCGGAGACGACCCCGTCTTCGGCGAGCGTGCCGTCATAGTCCGTCGCTAGGGCAAGAACATACATCCTGGATATCGTCTGCGCTTGAAACCAGACACCCCGATCGCCCGAAGGCAGCTCCGGCTGTTCGGGCTAACGATGCCGAATGGCGATGGTTCCATGCAGGGAAACGGCCCTTGCAACCATATTGAAACCCAGGACTCCGCGGGTAATTTTGCCCGTGGCGCCCGATTTCCTTCAGGCCGCAACGCGACCGTGGCGGAACCAGGCAGGGTTCCCGCTGTTAACAACGCGGGCGATCAATCGGTTGCCGATGTGTGGGAGCCATGCGTGCCATGATCAACGATCCGTTGCCGGGAACTGTTCCGGCATCCCTTCCCGCGATCGACGCAAAGGCCGCCCCGACGCTCAAGAACGCCGAGGCGGAGGTGTTCTATACCGAAGCCATTCGCGAACTCGCCGCCACCGACATTCCTTTCCTTGTCGCCGGAACCTACGCGGTAAGCGCCTACACCGGCGTCATCCGTCAGACCAAGGATCTCGATATCTTCTGCAAGGCAGGCGACTTCTCGCGCATCCTGGCCCATTTCAAGCAGCTCGGCTACGCGGTCGAAATCGAGGACGACCGGTGGCTTGGAAAGGTCTTCAAGGGCACGCATTTCTTCGACATCATATTCGCCTCGGCGAATGGAACGATGCCGGTAAGCGACCAGTGGATGGAGCATGCCCGCCAAACCGAACTGCTGGGAAGCCGGGTGAGGATCGTCGGCCCGACCGAGCTCATATGGTCCAAATGCTTCATCCAGGACCGAGGGCGTCATGACGGGGCGGACATCGCCCATACGATCCTCAAGGCGCAGGACCAGATCGACTGGCACAGGCTGCTCTCCTACCTGGAAGTCCACTGGGAAGTGCTGCTGATGCAGATTCTCAGTTTCAGATGGATCTATCCGAGCGAGCGCGACCGCATCCCCACATGGCTGCTTGACGAACTGCTCGACCGCCTTGCCAAGCAGCGCCAATTGCCTTCCCCCAGAATGAAGATCTGCCGCGGGCGCCTGCTTTCGCAGACCGACTACGAAATCGACGTCAAGGAATGGGGCTTCGCCGGCGTCGGCGGTACAGGAGAATTTCGTGATGGCTGAACGGACCGAAGACGCTCCGGCGATGGAGGGCACCGCCACGATCAAGGTGGCGGCCGTTGGCGACCTGCATGTGAAGGAGGACGCCCAGACATCGTATCGCGATCTCTTCGGCGAAATGTCGCGCGAGGCCGATATCCTCGTTCTTCCAGGCGATCTGACCAATCTGGGCAAGCCCCGCGAAGCCGAGATCCTCGCCGAAGACCTGCGCGCCTGCTCTATCCCGGTGGTCGGCGTGCTCGGCAACCATGATTATGAATCCGGCGCGGTCGAGGACGTCGCGGAAATCCTGCGTCAAGCGGGCGTCCATCTCCTCGACGGGCAGACGACCGAAATAGAGGAGGTCGGTTTTGTCGGCGTGAAAGGGTTCGTCGGGGGGTTCGGTTCACGCATGCTCGGCTCCTTCGGCGAGCCGGCCATCAAGTCGATGGTCGCCGAGAGCGTCAGCGAGGCCATGCGGCTTGAGAACGCGATGCGCCAGGTTCGCGCAAAACGCACGCTTGTCATTTTGCACTACGCTCCGATCGTCGAGACCATCGCCGGCGAACCCCTGGAGATATTTCCGTTTCTGGGCTCGTCGCGGCTGGCGGAAACGATCGACCGGTTCCAGGTCAGTGCTGTCGTGCACGGCCATGCGCATCGGGGAAGCTATGAGGGCCGCACGCCCGGCGGGGCGAGGGTCTACAACGTCGCCATGCACGTTTCCAAACCGACCGGCCGACCCTATGCCTTGCTTGAAATCTGACGGAGTCGGACGCCGTCCCGACGGTCAGCTTACCGCTTTGATAGATTTTGCCAGTTCTTCGAGCTTGTGCGGATCGTTGCCGTGACGGCGCACGAGCTCGCGTGCCTGATTGGACGGCAGATCGGCTGTCGCCACCAGTTGCCGGACCTGTTCACTGTCGACCGCGACTTGGGGCAAGTTGCTGCCGGAAATTCTCTCGTCACCAGCCATCGTCTTTCTCCTCGATCGATGCCGAGACAACGGATTGGAAAACCGTCCGGTTCCGAAAGACGGGGCTGAAGTCGACCGGCGGATCCGATCGGCAGCGCGCCGTCTCGATCCGTGGCGGCAAGGCCGGAGGCGACCGCGAATTGGCGATGGAACAAATGACGCCGGCCAGGAGTTGCGTCCCGAATGAAGGGAGGTGATCCCGATGCCAAACCCAGGAAAACCAGATCCCAATCGCGACGTGCCGATGCCGGCGCCGACCTGGAAGCCCGAACCGATCGAGGAGCCTGATCCGGAACAACTCCCGGACGAGACGCCTCTGCCCAATCCCGACGAGAACGAAGAATCGCCGATGCATGCCGGGAGCCGCGTCGTCTGAACGTGCGACGCATGAGATCCCGATCCCGTGGCAATGGAACGTCTTGGGCCGGCGCCATTGTCCCCCCATCGTGTTTCCATCGCAGCAACGGCAAGGGGCGCTTCAACCAAAGGAGAACATCATGAAAGTTGGCAACTGCATGACGCAAGGCGTTCAGGTCGCCAGTCCGGACCAGACCCTGCGGGAGGCCGCCGCCGCCATGGCCAGCCTCGATGCCGGCGCTCTGCCCGTAGGCGAGGACGACCGGCTGGTCGGAATGATCACTGATCGCGACATCGCCGTCCGTGGCGTCGCCCAGGGTAGGGGCCCGGATACGCGGATACGCGAAGTGATGAGTGCCGAGATCAGGTACTGTTACGACGACGAGGAGATCGAGGACGTGCTCCAGCAGATGGGGGACCTTCAGGTTAGACGGCTGCCGGTGATCAGCCGTGAAAAACGGCTGGTTGGCATCATCTCGCTTGGCGATCTCACGAAAAACGGCGAGGCAGCACGAGCCGGCGAAGCGCTGAACGGCATCTCACAGGCAGGCGGCGCGCATTCGCAGACGGCACACTGACCATCGATGACATTGCGAGAGCGCTGCCCGCGTCCCGCGGGCGGCGACGGCGGTTCAGCGATCGATCTCTCCAAAGACGATGTCGAGGGAGCCGATGATCGCCGAGACGTCGGCGATCATGTGCCCCCGGGACAGATAGTCCATCGCCTGCAGATGTGCGAAGGACGGCGCGCGAATCTTGCACCGGTAAGGAACATTGCCCCCATCCGAAACCAGATAGACGCCGAACTCGCCTTTCGGCGCCTCGACGGCGGCATAGACCTCGCCCTCGGGCACGTGATGGCCTTCCGTGTAAAGCTTGAAATGATGAATGGTCGCTTCCATGGAGCGTTTCATCTCCGCGCGGCGTGGCGGCGTGATCTTCCGGTTGGGAATTGCGACCGGTCCTTGGCCTTGCGGCGACCGTAGCTTGTCAAGACATTGCCTCATGATCCGGACCGACTGGCGCATCTCCTCCATTCGTACGAGGTAGCGGTCATAGCAGTCGCCGTTCTTGCCGATGGGAATATCGAAATCCATCTGCGGGTAGCATTCGTAAGGCTGCGCCTTGCGCAAATCCCATGCCGCGCCCGACCCACGCACCATTACGCCCGAAAATCCCCAAGCCCAGGCATCGTCGAGACCGATGACGCCGACGTCGACATTGCGCTGCTTGAATATGCGGTTTTCGGTGAGCAGTTCTTCGAGATTGTCGCAGACCTTGAGGAACGGATCGCAGAAATCCCAGATATCGTCCAATAGGTCCGGGGGAAGATCCTGATGTACGCCGCCGATCCTGAAATAGTTGGCATGCATGCGGGCGCCCGATGCCCGTTCATAAAACACCATCAGTTTCTCGCGTTCGGCGAAACCCCAGAGCGGCGGCGTGAGGGCGCCGATATCCATCGCCTGCGTGGTGACATTGAGCAGATGGGACAGCAGCCGGCCGATCTCGCAATACAGCACGCGAATGAGCTGGCCGCGCTGTGGAGCCGAGATCCCGAGCAGCTTCTCCGCCGCCAGGCAGAAGGCGTGCTCCTGATTCATCGGCGCCACATAGTCAAGCCTGTCGAAATAGGGCAGGGCCTGTAGGTAGTTCTTGTACTCGATCAACTTCTCCGTGCCCCGATGCAGCAGCCCGATATGCGGATCGACGCGTTCGACGACTTCGCCGTCGAGTTCGAGCACCAGCCGCAGGACGCCATGCGCCGCAGGGTGCTGCGGCCCGAAGTTTATCGTGAAATTGCGGACCGTCGCGTCAGCCATGACGCCCTCCTTCGACCGTTGCCGCCTGGCACCGGGAATGGGACATCCGCCGAAGCACCGGGTTCTGCCCCACGCCGTCAGGTCGTGGTCTGGATGATCAGCGTCAGCGTGCCGTCGCCGTCAATGTTGGCCGCCACCACTTCGGAGGCGTCAAGCCCATTCGCGGCCAGGACCGAGGAAGCTTCCGGCGATGCGCTGACCGAACGCTGCAGGACGTGAAGGTCTTCCTGGCTGGTCTGGGCAACCACGGTCTCGACCTTGGCCTTGAGGTCGGGTGGCAAGTCCGCCAATGCGACGATGGCTATGTTGGTGAATGTCTGTCCGGTGATGCCCTGGTCGGGGCCGGTCTGACCTGGCACGGCTTCCGGTGCCGGTGCGTCCGGGGGAAGGGGTGCGTTTTGGGACTGAGCATGGGCAGGCCAAGCCAGAGTGAGTGCCGCCAGGATGATGATTGCCTTGTTCATGATATCTTCCTTCCTTGTTCGAGGAGGGTCGATCGGGATGACGCGCGACAGGGACAGCAAGGCATCGCCTCGAACAGTGTTGCGTGTTCAAAGCGCGAAGTCCGGATTTGTTCCGGCTCCGATCGAATCCAAGGCAGGGACGAGGACGCATCGCTGCCCTGCCTATGGTCGGGGACCTTTATCGCTGATCGCGTCAAACCGTTCGATGTCGTAGCGCGGACTGATCCGCGCCAGTATCTCGACGGAGGGTTTGGCCGCGTCGGGCTGTTTCCAGCTCAGCTCGAAGGAGAATACGAACCGGCCGCGCTCGATGTCGTGCTGCATTCCGAGAAAGCGCCAGCGATAGCCCAGCGGTTGAACCAGCGCGTCGAGGTCAGGCGGAACGCCGTTCGCCGACGAGATCGCCAGGATCGCATGATGGGTTCGTGGGACCCACAGATCGACCTGCTTCAGCACCTGAAGCGTTATCAACGTCAAAACCGTCCCCGCTGTGCCAAGTGCCAGTTGCCCGCCGCCGAAGGCGAGGCCGATTGCGGTCATGACCCACAAGGTGGCGGCCGTGGTGACACCCGTCACGAAATCGCCGCGGCGGAGAATGGCTCCGCCGCCAATGAAACCGACACCCGTCAGCACGCCCAGCGGAAAACGCAGCACGTCCATCACACTGAACGAATCCGCATCCTTGCCACCCACCTCGAGCAGGATATTGGCCTGCATCATCGCGATCGCGGCCGCCAGGCCGACCAGAACGGTTGTTCTGAGCCCGGCGGTGTGGCCGCGGGCTTCCCTGTTCATTCCGATGATCCCGCCGGCAACAAAAGCAAGAGCCAGGCGCAGGGCTAGGTCGGTCAAGGTTGGATGAAGCGGCATGGTCATAGCGGGGACGACTCACGCAATGGGCTCGTTCTCCAACACCGCGGAGCGTTCGATGGTTCCCAAGGATGGAAGGTGAAGCTTCTTGTCGGGTTTCAGGAAACCCATGACGTCCCGCTGCGTTTGGCACAGAACTCACTCGGGAGATCTTTCCATGCCGCTCACCGCCTTTGCGCTCAATTGCACCTTGAAGGCCTCCGACGACGCCGAGAAATCGTCCACGGACCGCCTGCTGGCGGATCTGCTGGCGGCAATGGTGCCGCATGGGGTCCGCGGCGAGATTGTTCGCGCCCTCGACCATGACGTCAAACCCGGCGTGCTGTCGGACATGGGCGAGGGAGACGGTTGGCCGCAGCTCCGCAGGAAGATCCTCGACGCCGACATCTTCGTGCTGGGCCTGCCCATCTGGCTCGGCCAGCCGTCGAGTGTCGCCAAGCGCATCCTGGAGCGCATGGATGCGTTTCTATCGGAGACCGACAAACAAGGCCGGATGCCGGCCGCCGGCAAGGTCGCGATCGTGGCGATCGTCGGCAATGAAGACGGCGCTCACGCCTGTCACGCGGCGTGCTTTCAGGCGCTAAACGACGTCGGCTTCACGATTCCTGCCAATGGCGGCGTGTATTGGGTTGGGCAGGCTATGGGCGACGTCAACTATGTCGACCTGCCCGGAACGCCGAAAGCCGTGGTCGAGATGATCGAAATGACGGCTTCGAATGCGGCCCATCTGGCCAGCGTGCTGAAGGAAAGGCAGTATCCCGGCGTCGGAAAGTGAAGAGATTTTCGTGACGCACGGAGTGCCCGTGTCGGCGCCCTTGGGGTCAGGGCTCGTCAAAAGGCCCGGCTCGCCTGGCCAGATCGCGCGATATGGCACCTTCCTCTTCGTCATCGGGCAATGCCTCGTCGCTGTTCTGGTAGGCGTTGTCATCGTCCTCCTCCGGCAGGTCGCCTTCCTTCTCGACGTCGACGACGGCGTCGACATTGTCGGACACCTTGTCTGGAAGAACCCTGCCGCCCTTGATTGCATCCCAGTCCGCCTGCTGGATTGCCGGGGCTTCAGTTTCGTCCCGTTGTTCGGATCGTTGCTTCTTGCGCGGTCCCATCTCATGTCTCCGATATGAACGGGTGCCTCATGTGGCCCCTTTGTCACCAAGTGTCGCTTTCCGCCGCCAGAACTCGGCTATCCTGATGGGTCGTGGAATCGGAAAGGCTAACGGATAACCGCCGACCCGGCCCATTGTTCCTCTCAGCGGGATCGGTTGGTGTTCCGCCTTGGGCCTGGGATGCAGCATCGCGGGGTAGCCGCCGCATTCGCGCAACCAATCCCGCATTACCTCGTTTTGCCTTTGAGACCGCCCTTGAACTTTACCGATTGGAAATCTCAGAGACACTCAAATGAACCCTTCAGCCGAGCCCCGATCACCGTCGGGAAACAATCTCCATATTCAGCCTTTCCATGGAACGGTGACTGTCAGATTCTCCGACGCCATCATCGCCTCCACCGAACATGCGCTGCAGGTCCAGGAAACGGGGAGGGATCCTGTGTTCTACATCCCGTTCCAGGACATCTATTTCGACCTGCTCGAGAAAACCGATACCACCTCGATATCGCCAAAAGGCACTGCGAGCTATTGGCGCGTGCATGCCGTTGGCGGATCGGCGGATGATTTCATGTGGGCGTATGAAGAGCCCGAGGCGCCTGTCCGGGTGCTTGCTCGCCACGCTGCCTTCGATCCCGGCAAGGCTCGCATAGACGCCGATCCCGCTGAAGACGAGCGCCACACGCCTCACATAGTGGAATAGCAGGGCAGCGGCAGGATTTATCCAAGGGAACCGATTCCATTGGGTTGTCGTGCGATGACACCGGGCCCAGGTCGCCTTCACGCTGCGCGGTCTTCGTCGAGAATGCGCAGGCCCTCTTCAAATTTCGCGAGGGGAATCCCGGCCCGCCGCGCTTGCCACAGGTTGTCGGCCAGATCGGCACGCTTGACCGGCCGCGCCAGGGGATTTGACGCAGCCCGGCGCACGAAAGCGATTTCGTTCTCGCCAGGCCTCTTCGTCAGTGCATCGACTGCGGCGACAATCGAGGGACCAAAGCCTGCGGATTTCAGCCTCGTCCTTGTCCAGCCCTCCCCTTTTTCGAGGACGTCATGCAGATATGCCACGATCTTCTGGTCAAGGGTTTCGACCGTGTCGACCACGCGCCTGCAGTGTTCGATATAGGGTTGCCCGGTCTTGTCGGTCTGCGATCGATGCGCGTCCTCGGCAATCTTGGCCGCCCGGTAGAGCATGCTCATTGCCAGCCCTTTCTTCATTGGATCTGTTCAAAGCGGCATTGCCGCGGCGCCTTGTCCGGCCGCCATCGCAGCAGTTTCGTTCCATGGCGAAACCGATTGCCGGTGACATGATCGAAACGGACTTCGACCACCAGCTCCGGCCGCACGGGCTCCCACTCCCCGCTGCGTTCGGTGCTCCAGCGGCTCGGTCCGCCGGGAGCCTTGCCGGTAAAGCCGGGTCCGCCTCTCAGGTTCTCGAGCTTCGCGGTAATTTCTGCCCTGTCGTCCTTGCCGATCGTCGACGTAAACCCGACATGGTCGAGCTTGCCGTGGTCGTCATAGAGTCCGAGCAGCAGGGATCCGACCTGGCTGCTGCCCGTCAGGTAGCGGAACCCGCCGACGACACAGTCCGCGGTGCGCAGCCGCTTCACCTTGATCATGGTGCGCTCGCCCGGCCGATAAGGGTCCGTCAGCAGTTTGGCGATAACTCCATCGGTGGAGCCGTGGCCGGCCTCGCCCAGCCAGCGCCTGGCGGTGGTCACGTCGGTGGTGCGCGGCGACAACCGCAACGAGGAAACGCCCGACCTCGTGACGAAGCGCTCGATCGCGGCCCGTCGTTCCGTCAAGCTCTTGTCGAGCATGATCCCGCCGTCCGGATCGGCGAGAATATCGAACAGGACGAGATGGGCCGGGGTTTGCGCGCTCAGCATGCGAATCCTGCTTTCGGCAGGGTGAAGCCGCATCTGCAAGGCCTCGAAGGAGGGATCGCCATTCACCTCGATGACTATCTCGCCGTCGAGAATGAAAGACTGGGTATCGAGATCGCGCAACAGTGTCGTTATTTCCGGAAAATACCGGCCGAGCGGCTTGCCGGACTTGGCCCTGAGATCGACGCTTGCGCCGTCTTTGAAGGCCAGGCAGCGGAATCCGTCCCACTTCGGCTCATACTGCCAGAGACCGTCGTCGCCCGGCAGCGCGTCGGCCGCCTTGGCCTCCATGGGGCGGGTATCCAAAGGCAGCGGAAAAGCAGCGGCCACGGCCTCTACCACCGCTCTTCGGCGTCGTGGTGCGGCAGGTCCACACCGCAGCATGTCCATCCGAGCCGTTGCGCGGATCCGTAATTGTAGCGTGGCTCGAGATCGGCGGGATCGTCGAAGGTTCCGACATGCAGGGCGATCTCATCCGGCGATGCATCGTAGGCCAACGCGATGGGCGATCCGCAGTCGCGGCAGAAGCTTCTTTGTGCGATGGGTGATGACCTGCGGCAGAAAGGCTTGTTGGAAAGCCATTGCAAGCTGGCCGATGGTACCCACGCCAGGACTGCGAACGCACTGCCGGTCGAGCGTCGGCACATGTCGCAGTGGCAATAGTGAGCGCGCGGCCTGGAGATGGTGCGATAGCGGACGTTGCCGCACAGGCATCCCCCGGTTCGTTCTCTCATTTCTTGCTGCGCGACCATTGGCCGATCTCTCGAACCTCGATGCTGGTCAACGTTCCACCGATGATGTGGTTTCCGAAAGCCCAAGGGGAACGAGTTTCGCTGCCTCGCGTTTGGTCGGCACTCGAGAAACTGGGGACTAGCGCAAGGATGTCGACTTGAACGGAACCCCTATGCGGCTGGCATGTGCGTTCAGGTATCCGTCCCTGGCCGCCTTGTGCCGGCTCGACGCCGAAGACGACAAAGCGGGTCGCTGCTGATGTCGGTTCCGGGTCTGGCATATGGACCTCTGGGCGATCATTGCGCCCATCTGTGTGTCGACATGCAGCGGCTGTTCGCCGAGCCGTCGGAGTGGGCGACACCCTGGATCACCCGTGTCCTTCCCCGGATCGTCAGCCTTGCCGAAAGATATCCTTCACAAACGATCTTCACTCGCTTCCTTCCGGCGCGAAGCCCGGGGCAGGGCGCCGGCACCTGGAAGCGGTACTATGAACGCTGGGCATCGATGACCATCGACAGGATCGGCGAGGAGATGATCGAACTCCTGCCGCCGCTGGCGGCATGCTGCCCGCCGGCGATCGTTGTCGACAAGCATATCTATTCACCGTGGCCCGAAGGGCATCTGCACACGCTGCTTTCATCCCGCCGGATCGACACTCTGGTCATCACCGGCGGCGAGACCGACGTCTGCGTTCTGGCGACAGTGCTTGGCGCGATCGATATCGGCTACCGCGTGGTTCTGGTGACGGATGCCCTGTGCAGCTCTTCGGATGCAACACACGACGCGCTGATGACCGTCTATCATCAGCGGTTCGCGCAGCAGGTCGAAACGGTCGAGATGGAGACGGTTCTTTCCAACTGGACCTGATCTCGAAGCAATGTCCAGGTCAGGCGCTCAGGTCGATCAAGGCGATGCCGAGATCGGCGTGTTTCCTGCGGCGCAGATGAGCGGGGGACTCGACCAGTGTGACCTCCAGGGTCGGTCGCACGACGCCGCCCAGCAGATGTCCGCCCCGCGTCGCTCCGTCGCTCAGTCCGAGCACGGCATGCAGGTAGAGGCTGGGCTTGCCGTCATCGCCCAGGGCAATGTCGCCGATCGCGCTGAGAACCTCGCACTGCTCGTTGACCGGTATCTTGCGATAGTCCTTTGCCTCGAAATCGAACCAACCGACCGCTGCTCGCTCGAACGCGCCGAGCGCGGTCAGCGATGCGCCGTCGATCTGTTCTTCGCTGGCAAAGGCAGTGAGCACGCCAATCGCCTCTTCGCCAGGCTCGAGCACCACCACGAAGGTCCTCTGTCCCGCGACTTTCGAAACCAGTTTCGATTTCATTGCCGTTGTCCTGTGGCCAAGGTGCAGAAACCTTGGCGGTGAATTTTCAGGCCGGCCCACTTATTCGAACGAACCGTTCGCGTCCCGGTTCCATATTGCGGCAGGCGCGCGGCGTCGAAGCGACCGGCAGTATCCGCCCGAACGCCTACCCCTCAGCCTTGAAGTTCTTGGCTTCCTTTTTCACCTCTTTCCTGTCGTTGTCGTGCTTGCGGATGAGATCTTTCGCCTGCTTGGGCGAGACGTCGGTCGTTTCGGCCAGATGCACGGCTTCGCGATCTTCGTCTTGTGGCCGGATCTTTTCCTTGGCCATCGGTCTGTCTCCTTTTTTCCGTGTCATGGGACGTAACCAGACAAGCGCCGCCCGGTTCCATGAAACTGCCTTGCTCGAAGGAGCGCCTGCCTCGGTAGAAGCTATTTCGCGGAGGAACTCGACTTGGGAGAGCGCAGCAAAAGTGCGAGCGGCACGAGCAGGGCGGTCGCGATCGCGGAGTAGCGAAACAAGTCCACGTAAGCCAGAAGCGTCGCCTGCCGGCCTATCGTCTGGCCAATCCAGCCGACCGCCTGGACTTTCGCCTCGACCGCGGGCGAGCCCTGAGCGACGAAATAGTCAGTCATGCGCCGAAGCATCTGCTGATAGACAGGCGAGGACTGCGCCGTGTTGCCGATCAGATGGGTCTGATGCAGTTGTGCGTTCTGCGCCACGACGGTGTTGGAGAGCGATACGCCGACGCTGCCGCCGATATTGCGGGCGACATTGATCAGCGCCGAGGCCTGGTTGGTCTTTTGCGGCGGCAGGCCGACATAGGCGGCCGTCGAAATGGGGATGAACAGGAAGGGAAGCCCTACCGTGATGAAAATGCGGGCATAGGTGAAATAGCTGAAACCGGCATTCGGCGACAGTGAAGTCAGGTGCCACAATCCCACGGCAACCGCCGACATGCCGATCATGATCAGGTATTTCGGCTGCACGAAGCCGGAGGCGAAGCCGGAAATCGGCATCAGCATCAGCATGGCGATGCCGCCAGGCATCATCGAAAGTCCCGAAAGCGTCGCGGTGTAGTCGAAGGTGGTCTGCTGGAGCTGCGGCAATATCTGCGTGGTGCTGAACAGCACCGCGCCGACCGCCATCATCACCAGGAAAGATGTGCCGAACTGGCGGGTGAAAACCAGCCGCATGTCGACGATCGGATCGCGATGGCGAAACTCCCAGGGGATCAGGAAAAGGAACGAGACGGCCGAGATCACGGCGAACGTCGTGATGAAGCCCGACGCAAACCAGTCGTTGCGCTGGCCCTCGTCAAGGAAGATCTCAAGGGATCCGAGCGCCAGCACGACGAAGATGAAGCCGACCCAGTCGATCTTGAGGCCATCCTTCAGCCTCTCCTGGCGCTCGCGCTCCAGCACGTCTGGTTCGACCAGCAGCCATTGCACAAGGGCCAACGACATGATGCCGAAGGGCACGTTGATGAAGAAGATCCAGTGCCAGGAGAAATGGTCGGTCAGCCAGCCGCCGATGGTCGGCCCGACCGTCGGTGCAACGATGACGGCGATGCCGTAGAGCGCGAAGGCCTGCGAGCGTTTTTCGGGCGGGAAAGTATCGGCGAGGATCGACTGCTCGCTGGGTGCCATCCCACCGCCGCCCAGTCCCTGAAGGATGCGAAACAGGATCAGCATTTCCAGGTTCGGCGCGAGGCCGCAGAGCAGCGACGCGAGCGTGAAGGTAGCGACGCAGATCATGTAGTAGCGTTTGCGGCCGATCACGCCGGCGAGCCAGCCGCTGATCGGGATGATGACGGAATTGGCGACCAGATAGGTGGTGATGATCCAGGTGCTTTCGTCCATTCCGGCCGCGAGGCTGCCGGCTATGTTGCGCAGCGCCACATTGGCAATGGACGTATCGAGCACCAGCATGAAGGTGGCGATGGAGACGACGATGGCGATAAGCCAGGGATTGCGCCCGCCCGCGGCGGACCGGCTTTCGCCGGCTTGCGCGGTCGCCTGGCCGGTCATCGCACCTTGACCGTCGGCACGACGGACATGCCGGGCCCGAGCAGCAGGCCGGTCTTCTTGTCGAAGACGATCTTCACGGGCACGCGCTGCACCACCTTGACGAAATTGCCGGTCGCGTTCTCTGCGGGCAGCAGGCTGAAAGCGGTTCCGCTGCCGGCCTGGATGCTGTCGACGTGGCCCCTGAAGGTCTGCTCCGGGTAGGCGTCGATATCGATCTCGACGGGCTGGCCAGGCCGCATAAGGTCGAGTTGTGTTTCCTTGAAGTTGGCCTTCACCCACACGTCCTCGGGCACGAACATCATCAGCACTTGCCCCGGTTGGGCATATGCGCCCACGGCGGCGGATATGTTCGTCGCCCGTCCGGCCACCGGAGCGGTGATCGAGGTGCGGGAAAGCGCGGTGCGGGCCTGCTCTTCGCTGGCATGGGCCTGGTCGAGTTTTGCCGCCACGCTTTTGCGCTGGGCCTCGAGGACGGCGACTTGTCTCTGGGCCGCCACGACGTTCGCCTGCGAGCTGTCGAGCGTCGCCTGGGCCTGGCGAAGCGTCGAGGCAGCCTGTTGCGCCTGCTGCAGCGTTCCGGTTCCCTTGGCAAGCAATTCGCTGTTGCGCTGATTTTCGGCTTTCGCGAAATCAAGCGCTGCCCGGCCTTGCGACACCTGCTTCTGGGCTTGGTCCACCTTGGCCTGCTGCGCTTCGATCTGGGCTGCGATGTCAGCGGTTTCGGCGTCGGCCTGCGCCACCTGCGCCTGAACCTGCTTGAGGGATGCCTGATAATCCCTGTCATCGATGCGCAGCAGGACATCGCCGGCCTTTACGCTCTGATTGTCGGTCACCGCCACATCGGTGATGCGGCCGGCGATTTCGGCACCTATGGTTACGGTACGGGCGTCGATGAAGGCATCGTCGGTCCATTCATACTGTCGCGCCTGGAGCCACCAGATTATCGCTGCGGCCGATGCCAGCAGCAGAACAAGGATGACCGCCGCGGTGACGTAGGGGTGCCGCCTGAGCGAGCCGAACAGGCCCTCTTTGTTCCCGGCGGAAGCATCGAGGTCCTGTTTCGGTTGTGGGCGCGACGAGGCGCGCTTCGGTCGTGCATCGGGGCGACGTTTTGTTTGAGGTCTTTCGTCGACCGGTGCGACGTCTGGAGAGTTCGTGTCCACGTTAGCGGTCCGCGGTAGGGTTGGTGCGGCAAAAGCCGCGTACTGGAAGGACGTAAATCAACGGACCCGCGTCCGAAAAAGTTCCTGTTTCAGATTGAGGGTTTGTGGCCGGCCGCGCTAGGCGAAGTGCAGCAGCATCATCACCAGCACGATGCCGACAAGTCCCGCAATGAAGATGATACGGCGCGTTCGCGTTCGCAGGATAATCTCGCCTTGCCGCGCATCCTCTGCGGAAAAACAGGCCCCTCCTTGTCGGGATCGTTGCTCATGAGCTGCTCCTTCCGACGAATTTGGAGTGTCTCAGGCAGCTAAACCTGCTCATCCCGGCAAGGTTCCCCAGAAATCACGGGGGCTGACGGCCGGGGTCACGCTTTGCCAGCCGACAAGCGCAAGCCAGTCCGGGCCACGCCGGGCGCGCCATCAGTCGGCCGGCAACGCATAGGCGATCACGTCGTCGCCGACCTTCGTCTCCATGAAATGATGACCGCCGGGCGCGATGACGACATATTGCCGGCCGCCGACCTCATAGGTCATCGGGGTGGTCTGGCCGCCAGCGGGCAGATCCGTCTGCCAGACCACCTTGCCGGTCTTGATGTCGATGGCGCGCAGCTTGTCGTCCGTCGCCGCTGCGATGAAGATCAGGCCGCCGGCGGTCACGAGCGGCCCGCCATTGTTTGGCGTGCCGATATCCAGCGGCAGCATGGACGGGATGCGCCAGGGGCCATTCTCGACCGCCTCGCCGAG
Organism: Mesorhizobium sp. B2-4-2; assembly: GCF_006442845.1. Classification (NCBI taxonomy): domain Bacteria; kingdom Pseudomonadati; phylum Pseudomonadota; class Alphaproteobacteria; order Hyphomicrobiales; family Phyllobacteriaceae; genus Mesorhizobium; species Mesorhizobium sp. B2-4-2. Next base: position 354,763 of record NZ_VFVM01000002.1, read on the forward strand.
CGGCTTGTCCCAGAGCGTCTTGCCTGTCTTCAACTCGATGGCACGGATATGGCCGTAAGGCGGCTCGGAACAAAGCAGCCCCGTCGAGAGGCGCCAGCCCGCGTTGACGGCAATGGCGTACGGCGAACCCATCTGCGGGTCACCCATGTCCTTGGCCCTTTTCGAAGCGCCGCCCTGTTCGATCGACCTGAAGCCTATCTGGTCCGCCTTTTGGCGCGGTATCAACTGATCATAGTTGGGCATGTCGTTGTAATTGGCGACCAGGATGCCGGCGTCGGTGTCGACGGCAACGCTTCCCCAGTCGGAGCCGCCATTGTAGCCGGGATATTCGATGAAAGGCTTGTCCACCGTGGGGGGCGTATATTCGCCCTGGTAGGAAGCCTGCCGGAACTGGATGCGGCAGTAGAGCTGGTCGAGCGGACTCATGCCCCACATATCCTTCTCGGTCAGCACAGGCTGGTCGAGATGGGCATAGCCGGAATAAGGCTGCGTCCTGGACAATTTCTCTGGTTCGACGCCGCCCGACGGCACCGGCCGTTCTTCGACCGGGAACAGCGATTTTCCGGTCTTGCGGTCGAGCACGTAGATCTGGCCCTGCTTGCTGGGCACGATAATTGCGGGAACCTTTCCATTAACTGACGGAAAATCGACGAGCGTCGGCTGCGAACCGAGGTCATAGTCCCAAAGGTCATGATGAACGGTCTGAAAATGCCAGACCGGCTTGCCCGTCGTGACATCGATGGCGACGATTGAGGAATTGTATTGGTTTTCGAAGTCCTTGCGATCGACGCCGTAATAGTCGACGGCGGCGTTGCCGAGCGGCAGGAAGACATAGCCGAGCTGCGGATCGGCGGCGGCCACGGTCCACATGTTCGGCGTGCCGCGCGTGTAGGTATCGCCCTGGGGCGATGCGCCCGTGCGGTCCGGATGGCCCATGTCCCAAGCCCAGACCAGTCTCCCCGACATCACGTCATAGCCGCGCACGACGCCTGACGGCGCATCCTCGGCCTGGCCGTCCTGCACCTGGGCGCCAAGCACGGCAATGCCGCGCACGACGGTCGGAGGCGCCGTCACCGAATACCAGCCGGGCACGGTCTTGCCGAGCCCCTGGGTGAGATCGACAACGCCCTGCTGGCCGAAATCGCCACATGCCTTCCCGGTCCTGGCGTCGATGGCAATCAGCCTTGCATCGAGCGTGCCCCACAGGATGCGTGTTGCGCATGGTCGATCGGCGCTTGCGCCTGGAACGGCGTAGTAGGCGACGCCCCGGCAACTGGCGCCGTATGGGATGGCGGCGTCGGATACCTTCGGATCATAGCGCCACTCCTCCTTGCCGGTTGCCGCGTTGGCCGAGATGACGATGCCCTTGGCCGAACATGCAAACAGGTGCCCGTCCACTTCGAGGGGGGTGTTTTCCGGGGAGTATTTGTCGGTCGCCGCCTTGCTTGGCATATCGCCCGTGTGGAAATCCCAAACTTTGGTCAGCTTCGCGACGTTGTCGGCGGTGATCTGTTTGAGGGGAGAATAGCGGGTGGCAAGTTCCGAGCCGCCATAGACGGGCCAATTCGGTCCAGCCTGGTGTATCGCGACATTGGGCTGAGGGCTGACCGGAGACTGACCAGATGCGCTTCCTGCGGCGGGTGGCGTGACCGGGGCAACCGGGGATGCCTCCTGGGATTGTGCCGAGGGCGTGAAATGCTGAAGCCCGATCGCGCAGCCGACAATGAAAAGGGCAGCGGATGCGGTCGCGCAGCCGCGGTCGCGAACCCGTTTCGCGTGCCCGGCGCGAAAGGCAGGCAAGGTCAAAAGAACGAAGATCAGGATGACCGTCGGCGCGAGCACCCGGGGCATCAACCCCCAGCCGTCCATGCCGACTTCCCAATAAGCCCAGGCGAGCGTCGCGATCCAGGTCAGGACGTAGAGCCAGACTCCGGCGGCATTGCCGCTCAAAAGCAAAACACCCGACGCCAGGAGAGCCACTCCGGTGGGCAAATAGTACCAGGAGCCGCCCAGCGCGACGAGCCAGGCGCCGCCTGCGCCGATCAGCAAACCAAGTATTGCCAGCAGCACACCCACGAACATGGTCCACCAGAAGGCGACGCCGGAGCGACGCCTGTCGGCGAGATTCGGATTGGCAGAGGTCATGACAGCATTTCCATTACGACAGGCCCATGATTGTTTCGAACGCTGGCCGTCCCGCATGGTTGCGATCGGCCGCGGTTTTCGAGGGTGCTCCCAACTCACCATTTTGTGAGCATTCCGCGCCGACGGAACCTTTGTCGCTTTGCCGCCGTTAGGCGCTCGATCCAAAAGCTTGTTCCAAGCGAAAAATCGGCGAGGATGCCGCAGGTCTTTTCCAGCAACGCCAATGGGATTGCCCGCTTCTTTCTGTGGGGTGTTTGCTGTTTCGCGCTTCTGGCGGCCGTCGGCGGCACGGCGTTTTTGCGTTCAGGGTTCGTTACCGGCGTGGGGCAACCGGTGGCCCAGGCCGTTCCGTTCAGCCACAAGCATCATGTCGGCGATATCGGACTGGACTGTCGTTATTGCCACAACGGGGTCGAGACATCAGCCTCGGCGGGGCTGCCGGCGACAGAAGTGTGCATGACCTGTCATTCGCAGCTCTTCACCAATGCCGAGATGTTGGCGCCGGTGCGCGCAAGTCTCGCTTCGGGACAGCCGCTGCAATGGCAGCGGGTCAATTCGGTGCCGGATTTCGTTTACTTCAACCACTCCATCCATATCGCGAAGGGCGTCGCCTGCGAGACCTGCCATGGCGCGGTCGACGACATGCCGCTGACGCGACGGGCGCATTCATTGTCGATGGAATGGTGCCTTGGCTGCCACCGGGACCCAGGTCCCAACCTTCGCCCGCCGCGGGACGTTTTCCTGATGCACTGGAAGCCGCCTGACGACATCGAGCAGATCCGGCGTTCCCTGATCGGCGTGCTCGACATTCATCCCGAGACCATGACGGATTGCTATGTCTGCCACCGTTGACCGAAATCCGGCTTTCGATCTTGCGGCATTGCGGCTCGCCGCGGCGGGGCGCGAGCCATGGCGAAGCATGGGCGAACTGGCTGACACGGCGGAGTTCCAGCGCTTTGTGGAGGCGGAATTCCCCGCGATGGCCGATCGCCTTCAGCCTGGCTTCGACCGGCGCACCGTCCTGAAACTGATGGGTGCATCGCTGTCGCTGGCCGGACTGGCCGCCTGCAGCGAGGCCGAGAGCATCGTGCCTTATGTCCGCCAGCCGGAGAACATCATTCCCGGCCGGCCGCTCTACTACGCGACAGCCCTCTCCAGCGACGGCTACGGCATCGGAGCCGTGATCGAGAGCCATGAGGGCCGGCCGACAAAGGTCGAGGGTAACCCGGATCATCCGGCATCGCGCGGCGCCACCGATGCCGTCATGCAGGCGGCGGTGTTGTCGCTGTTCGATCCCGAGCGATCTCGCACGCCGCTCAAGCTGGGCGAGCCCGCAAGTTACGATGAGTTCCTGAAAGATATCGCCGAACTGGCTGGTGGATTCCTCGCTTCAGGCGGGCAAGGGCTGGCATTGCTGCTCGAGGCGACGACATCGCCGACGACGAAGGCGCAGATCGCGGCGCTGAGGGTGCGCTATCCCAGACTTCGCGTCTTCCGCCACGATCCGCTTGCGGCCAATTCCGGTGAACAGGCAACGGGTACATTGTTCGGCAGGCCGTTGACGGCGATCTACCGTTTCGACCGCGCCGATGTGATCGTCAGCCTGGATGCCGATTTCCTGGGCGATGGGCCGGGGCGCCTGGCCTATGCTCGTGATTTCGCGCAGCGGCGGCGGGTGCGCAAATCGACGGACACGATGAGTCGCCTCTATGTCGTCGAGACGACTCCCACCATCACGGGTGCTGCCGCCGACCATCGCCGAGCTATCAGGTCAAGCGCCGTCGCAAGCGTTGCGGCGGCGATCAAGGCCGCCCTCGATGGCGACAATGCCGCGGCCGGCTTGTCGCCGCTCGATCCGGAGTGGATAAAGGCGCTTGCCGATGATCTGCACAGTGCCGGCCGCAATGCGCTTGTGGTGGCCGGAGCGCACCAGGCACCGATCGTGCATGCCTTGGCCCTAGCGATGAATGCCAGGCTTGGTGCCCTTGGCAACACGCTGCAATTGATCGAGCCGCCTGATGCCATGCCGGTGGATGGCGATCTTGCCACGCTCTGCCGGGCCATCACGGATGGTTCGATCGACAAGACCGTCGTGCTCGGCGCCGATCCCTTGCACACGGCGCCATCGGACATCGATGCGCGGAAGGCTCTTTCGAGCCTGAAGCTTCTTGTCCACTGGGGACTCTACCGCGATGAGACGGCGTTTCTGGCTCGCTGGCATATCCCAGCCGCGCACGAGTTGGAGAGCTGGAGCGATATCCGGGCCTATGACGGTACGGTCTCGATCGTGCAGCCGCTCATAGAGCCTCTGTTCGGTGGCAAGAGCCTGCATCAGTTGCTTGCCGCGCTGGGCGGTGAATTCGGCCCCAATGCGCAGGCACCGGTGCGCCGGACGTGGGCCGCCATGGACGAGGTGGCCTGGCGCAAGGCGCTGCGCGAGGGCATCGTGCCGAACACTGCTGCTGGTCCCGCTGCCGTTTCGGCACCGCCGGATAGCGATGGCTCGGCACCCAATGCCGCCACCAAGGGGTTGGAGGTTCGCTTCGTCGCCGATCCCTGGCTTCGCGACGGCCGCCACGCCAATTCATCCTGGCTTCAGGAATTGCCCCGGCCGTTAAGCAAGCTCGTCTGGGGCAATGCGGCGCTGGTCTCGCCAGCCACCGCGCAGCGCCTGAGGCTCGAAAACGGGCAGGTGGTCAACCTGGCGCGGGACGGCAGGACGCTGGACGCACCCGTCTGGATCACGCCGGGACAGCCTGACGACACAGTGACGCTGTCGCTCGGTTTTGGACGCAAGGCCGGCTCGGTGGCGGCACTCGCGGGCGGCTACGATGCCTTCGCGATCCGGACCAGCGATGCGCCATGGTTTGCCGACGATGTCGTCCTGAGCCCGCGCGGCGGTTCGGCGCGTGTAGTCACGACCCAACATCATCAAGCGATGGAGGGCAGGGCGATCATCCGCCATGCTTCGCTCGATGCGTTCAGGGCAAATCCCCATTTCGTGCGCGACCACGCGCCCCCAGCGCCCGTGGAATCGCTCTACCCCGACTGGAGCTACGACCAGGAAGCCTGGGGCATGTCGATAGACCTGTCGGCCTGCATCGGCTGCATGGCCTGCGTGTCGGCCTGTCAGGCCGAGAACAACATCGCAACGGTGGGGCCGGACGAGGCGGCACTCGGACACGAAATGCACTGGCTGCGCGTCGACCGCTACTATGCGGGCGGGATCGACGATCCGGACATGTTCTTCCAGCCAGTGCCGTGCATGCATTGCGAGAAGGCCCCCTGCGAGGTCGTCTGTCCGGTCAATGCGACCATCCATACGCATGACGGTCTGAACGCGCAGGTGTACAACCGCTGCATCGGCACGCGCTACTGTTCGCAGAACTGTCCCTACAAGGTGCGGCGGTTCAATTTCCTGGAGTACCAGGAGTTCGACAATGACAGCGCGGGACCGGAGCAGGCCGTCCACAATCCCGATGTCACCGTGCGTTCGCGCGGCGTCATGGAAAAATGCAGCTACTGCGTACAGCGCATTTCGCAAAAACGGATCCGCGCCCAGATCGAGAACCGGGAGATCGAGGACGGTGAGATCGTCACCGCCTGCCAGCAGGCGTGCCCGACAAAAGCCATCACCTTCGGCGATCTCAACAGGAAGGATTCGCAGGTCGTCCAGGAAAAGGCCTCGCCACACAATTACGCGCTGCTCGAAGAACTGAACACAAGACCGCGCACCACCTATCTGGGCAAGGTCAGCAACCCTAACGACAGGCTCGCCGCGACATCCGGCTCGGAGGGCGGCGATGGCTGACGTGGCCGCCCGCAGGACGAGCAAAGGCATGACACCTGTGCTGCGCGGGCGTCACGATTTTCCAGAGATCAGCGGCCGTATCAGCGCGGTGGTCCTGCAAGGGAAGTTGCCGCGGTTCTTCTGGTCGGCGTTCTTCGTCTGCTTCGCATTCGTATTGCTGTTCCTCTATTCCATCACCTACCTGGTCTCGGTCGGCGTTGGCGCCTATGGGGTCAACATTCCCGTGGTCTGGGGCACGATGATCTCGAGTTTCGTGTGGTGGATCGGCATTGGCCATGCCGGTACGCTGATCTCAGCGGTGCTGCTGCTGCTGCGCCAGCCCTGGCGCGCCTCGATCAACCGCTTCGCCGAGGCGATGACGCTGTTTGCCGTGGCGATGGCCGGCCTCTACCCTATCCTGCATCTTGGCCGGCCGTGGTTCTTCTATTGGCTCCTGCCCCTGCCCAACACCCACATGCATTGGCCACAATGGCGCAGCCCGCTGGTCTGGGACTTCGCCGCGATTTCCACCTACGCCACCGTCTCGCTGCTGTTCTGGTACACGGGATTGCTGCCTGATCTCGGCGTGCTGCGCGACCGGGCGAAGTCGCGTGGCGGGCAACTTTTCTACGGCGTCCTCGCGCTGGGCTGGCGCGGCTCGGCCTATCATTGGGCGCGCTATCGGACGGTCTATTTCCTGATGGCGGCACTCGCAACACCGCTGGTCGTTTCGGTTCATTCGATCGTCGCTCTCGATTTCACCTTCGCCATCACGCCGGGCTTCCATTCGACGATCTTTCCGCCCTATTTCGTCGCCGGCGCGCTCCTCTCCGGCTTCGCCATGGTGCTGACCATAGCCATTCCCTTGCGCTGGGCATTCGCTGTGGAAGACCTGATCACGCCGCGCCACATGGACAACGCCGCCAAACTGATGATCGCGGCCGGCATGGTCGTCATTTACGGCTATGCATCGGAAGCGTTCTTCTCCTGGTATTCGGGTGAGCCTTACGAGCGCGCGATGATGGTCCAGCGCGCCGTCGGCCCTTATGCGCCGCTGTTCTGGACCATGCTCTTCTGCAATTGCGCGGTGCTGCAACTGCTTTGGTTTCGCCGTGTGCGATCCAATATGCCGCTGCTGTTTTCGATCGCTCTGGTCATCAACATCGGCATGTGGCTCGAACGCTACATCATCGTGGTGACCGGCCCGAGCCGCGACTACCTGCCGTCGTCCTGGGGCGAGCAGTCGCTGACCTGGCTCGATTTCGGCATCCTGTTCGGATCGATCGGCACCTTCTTCGCGCTGGTCTTCCTGTTTATCCGCATCCTGCCGGCGATAACCATCTTCGAGGTCGAGGAACTGGCCGAGCAGAAAGGCGGCGCGGCATGAGCGTCCATGGCGTCATCGCGGCTTTCGCCGATCCGGATGCGCTGACCAGGGCGGCGCAAGCGATGCGCGACAAGGGGTACCGGCATATGGATGCGTTCTCGCCGTTCGAGGTGCACGGCCTGACAGACATATTGGGCATGCGAAAGACACGGCTGCCATGGGTCATGCTGGCGGGTGGCGTCGCCGGCGGCGTGCTGGTGTATGCATTGATCCTTTATTCCGTCGAGATCGACTATCCGGTCAATGTCGGCGGCCGGCCGCTGCATTCCTGGCCGCCGTTCACGGTCATCGCCTTCGAAGCCGCGATCCTGGCCAGCGTGTTCGCCGGCTTCTTCGGCATGCTGGCCGAGAACCGGCTGCCGCAATATTATCACCCCGTCTTCAACGCCGAGAGCTTCACCTACGCGAGCGGCGGCAAGTTCTACCTGCTGATCGAGGCCACCGACCCGAAATACCGCAAGGGCGTCACCAAGGGGCAGCTGACACGGCTTGGCGCCGAGACGGTCGAAGAGGTGGCGATATGAACCCGCGGCTGCTTTTGCCGGTTTGCCTGCTCCTCGGCGCCTGCAAGCAGGACATGGCCGACCAGCCTCGCTACGATCCGCTCGAAACCAGCAGAGAGTTCGCCGACGGCATGTCGGCAAGGACACCGGTCGAAGGCACGGTGACGCGCGACGCCGACCTGGCGGCGACGCCGGACAAATTCCCGTACCCGATCACCATGGCGCTGCTTCAGCGTGGGCAGCAACGCTTCGATATATTCTGCTCTCCCTGCCATGGCCGCACCGGCGACGGGCACGGGATGGTGGTCAGGCGTGGTTTCCCGCCGCCTCCGACCTACCATCAAGATGCGCTGCGCAAGGCGCCGGACCGGCATTTCTACGACGTCATCACCGACGGTTACGGTGCGATGTATCCCTATGCCGCGCGTGTCGAGCCGCGGGACCGCTGGGCGATCGTGGCCTATATCCGGGCGCTGCAATATTCGCGACATGCTGCGGCCGGCACGCTGCCCGAATCCGTTCGCGCGAAACTCGATGCCGAGGCGGCACGATGAAGCGCGCCGCCCGGCCCGACGACCACCTCGTCCTGCTGCTCGCAGCCGCCGCCGCAGGGCTCTCTCTGTGCGCGGCCGGGCTGTTCGTCGCCCCGCGCGCGACACTGGCCGGCTGGCTGATGACGGCGGTGTTCCTGCTCGGATTGCCGCTTGGCGCAATGACCCTGCTCATGGTGCACGGGCTGACCGGGGGGCGCTGGGGCGACGCGTTGCGGCCGCCGCTGCGGGCCGCCGTCGCGACCTTGCCTGTCGCGCTGCTGTTGATGCTGCCGGTGCTTGCGCGGCTCGATCTGGTCTTTCCCTGGGCAGGAGCCGACCCGGCGCTGACGGAAGCGGTGCGCCAGAAAATGACCTATCTCAACGTGCCATTCTTCGTCGTTCGTTTCATCGTCTATGCTGTCGTCTGGCTGGCGCTGGCCTGGCTTGTACTTGGCTGGACGGCGCCCGGTTCGGCCGCAAGCAGGACCGGCGGCGGCTACGCCATCGGGCTCGTCGCGCACGGCTTTGCCGTGACGGTGTTTGCCATCGATTGGATGATGTCGATAGAGCCGGATTTTTCCTCCACCATCTATGCGATGCTCGAAGCGGCGGCCGAGGTCGTCGGCGTGTGCGGGCTGGCGCTGGCGGTGCTCTCGGCCGGCCGTGCGATCGAGTCGGCGCCGGGTGGCGAGGAGGACGTGGCGCTCGGCGAAGACCTCGCCAACATGATGTTCGGCTTCATGCTCATCTGGGCCTATCTGGCATTCATGCAGTGGCTGGTCGTCTGGGGCGGCGACCTGCCCGACGAAATCCATTGGTATGTCATCCGTGGTCGAAATGGCTGGCAGTATCTGCTTTGGCTGCTGATCGCGCTGCAATTTGCCTTGCCCTTCGCCGGTTTCCTGAACCGCTCCGTCAAGCGCAGCCGCGTTGGCCTGATAGGGCTCGGCGCGTTCCTGCTGGCCGGACATTTCGCCGATGTCGCCTGGCGCGTCCGGCCGGCTTTGTCCGCCCTCGGTGCAGGAGTGTCGTGGCCGGACCTCGCGGCAATGGTCGGCGCGGGCGGCATCTGGTTCGGGTGCTTCGTCTATATCTGGACCAGGCCTGATCGCATCGTCGTCTGGCGCGGGAGGCTGGCCCGTGGCTAAGGTCGTGCGTCATCCCGAAACACGCGATGTCTGGCCGAGGGCGCTCGTGCTCATTGGCCTCGGCCTGCTTGTCTTCCTGGCGCTCGCCGCGCTTGGGCTGAGACTGATTTTCGATACGGCCCCGTTCTGGCCACTTGCGGGCACGCAGATGAACGGCAGCGCCGCAGGTCCCGCCTTGCAGGATTTCCCCGGGGCCGATCTTGCCGCGTTCCGTCAGCAGGAAGATCGTGAACTCGGCATGCTTGCATGGGTCGACCGCAATGGTGGCATCGCGCGCATTCCGATCGACGACGCCATGAAGCTGATCGCCGCGCAGGGACTGCCGGAGGCGGTAACGCCCGCTGCGGCCGGTGAGGACTGCGCCTTGCTCGAAGGCCAGGTTCCGCGCGCGCCGCAGGCCGGCATTTGCCGCGCCCGAGCGGACGCGGCGCAGCCAAACGCCAGGGCGCCGCAGCAGGGCCAGGCCGCACCGGCCATGGGGGCGAGGCCATGAGGCGTTTGGTCCTGCCGCTCGTGCTCCTGGCTGCAATGACCGCCAGCGTGCGCGCGCGGCCGGTTTTCGAACCGCAGATCGGCGCGCAGCTCAGCCTCGATACAGTCTTCCGCGAGGCTTCGGGCGGACGGCAGACGCTTTCCGGCATTCTCGGCGGGCGGCCGGCGCTGCTCATCTTCGGTTACGACAAATGCCCCAACCTCTGCGGCGTGACCCAGCAGGCGGTTGCCTCGGATCTGAACAAGACCGGCCTCGATCCCGCGACCTACCACGCTCTCTTCGTCTCGATAGATGCTTCCGAGACCGTCGCGGATGCGGCGTCCATCCAAGCCGAAGTCGGGCGGTCCGCCGGTCAGGCAGGGTTGTCCGCGTGGCGCTTCCTGACCAGCGAGGATGGCGCTGGCGCCGCCCTTGCCGTGGAGGCCGGCATCACATTCGACCGGCGCGACCGGATCTCGCAATATGTCCACCCGATCGCGGTCATCGCGCTGACGCCGCAAGGCCGCATCGCGCAAGTACTTCCGGCGCTGAGTTTCGAGCCGCGAGATCTCAGGCTTGCCCTGGTCGAGGCGTCGGCCGGGCGGCTTGGCTCCATCGCCGATCACGTCTTTCTGCTGTGTGCCGGCTTCGATGCATCAAAGGGCCAGTACACGCCAGCGGTCTGGGCAGTCGTGAAGGTGACTGGCATGGCGACGCTGCTTGGCCTTGGCGCCACCATCCTCGTTCTGTCGCGAAGGAGGCCGATTTGACGTTCGGCATCCCTTTTACGCCGCCGCAGGCCTCCTCGATTGCCGGCAGTGTCGACGCCCTGTTCTACGTGCTGCTTGCCTTCACCGTCGCGCTGGGCGTCTTCCTGACCAGCCTGGTCGTTTTCTACGCCATCAAATATCGCGCCGGCTCCAAGGTGGAGCGAACGGGGGAGCGTGCGCGCAGCACGCCGCTCGAGGTGACCTGGACAGTCGCCAGCCTGCTGATCGCTTTCACCATCTTCGGATGGGGAGCCGTGCTGTTCCTGCGCCGCGAACACCCGCCCCTTGACGCACTCGAGATCGCCGGCCTTGGCAAGCAATGGATGTGGGAGTTCCGTCATCCTGGCGGCCAGCGTGAAATCAACGAACTGCATGTGCCGGTCGGCAAGGCGGTGATCGTGTCGCTGGCATCGCAGGACGTGATCCACTCATTCTTCGTACCTGCCTTCCGGGTCAAGCAGGACGCGGTGCCGGGGCGCACCACGCATGTCTGGTTCATCGCCAGCGAGCCCGGGCGGTATCATTTGTTCTGCGCGCAATATTGCGGCACCCAGCATTCGGAGATGGGCGGCTGGGTGACCGTGATGCCGCCGCAAGAATATGCGGCGTGGCTGGGCAACCAGGGCCAGGGTGAAACGCTTGCGGCCGACGGCGAAAAACTCTTCCGCGCGCTCGGCTGCTCCGGCTGCCATGGCAATTCCAGCAAGGTGAGGGCGCCGGATCTGGCTGGGGTCTTCGGACGGCCGGTGGCCTTGGACAATCAACAGACCGTCATCGCCGACGACCGCTATTTGCGCGATTCCATCCTCAATCCGAAGAAGGAGATCGCCGCCGGGTATGAACCCGTGATGCCGAGCTTTGACGGCCTTGTCGACGAGCAGGAGCTACAGATGCTGCTGGCATATCTCAAATCCCTGTCGCCGCGAGCAACCAGGGAAAGCGGGGCGACCCAATGAGCAGGCAAGCCTTGGCGCCTTCGAGCTATCTGCATGGGGAGGCCGGACCTGCCGCCTGGCTCTTGACCACCGACCACAAGCGCGTCGCCTGGCTCTACCTGATGTCGCTGACGGCGTTCTTTTTTCTTGGCGGTGCCTTTGCCGTGATGATCCGGATCGAACTCGCGTCGCCTGCGGGCGATCTGGTGTCGGACGATGTCTATAACAGGCTGTTTTCCCTGCATGGCATCATCATGGTGTGGTTCTTCCTGGTGCCGTCGATCCCCGCGACGCTCGGCAATTTCCTGCTGCCGCTGATGATCGGCGCGCGCGATCTCGCTTTTCCGCGGCTCAATCTCGCCAGCTGGTACGTGTTCATCTTCGGCAGCGCCTTTGCCCTGGCCGCGGTGCTCGCCGGCGGTGTCGACACGGGTTGGACCTTCTACACGCCGCTCTCGACGCTCTATGCCAACGGCTTCGTTTCGATGGCCGCGCTGGGTGTCTTCATCGTCGGCTTCTCGACGATCATGACCGGCATCAACTTCATCGTCACCGTCCACACGTTACGCGCGCCGGGGCTGACCTGGTTCAGACTGCCGATCTTCGTCTGGACGATGTATGCGACCGCGCTGGTCATGGTGCTGGCGACACCGGTGCTGGCCGCCTCGCTGATCCTGATCGTGCTGGAGCGTGCCTTCGGTATCGGCATCTTCAATCCCGCTCTGGGCGGCGACCCGCTGCTGTTCCAGCATCTGTTCTGGTTCTACTCACATCCCGCGGTCTACATCATGATCCTGCCCGGCATGGGCGTGGTTTCCGAAGTGCTGCCCTGCTTCAGCAAGCGCCCGCTGTTCGGCTACAAGGCGGTGGCGATGTCTTCGATGGCGATTGCCGTGTTCGGCTTCCTGGTCTGGGGTCACCATATGTTCGTATCAGGCCAGTCGGCCTATGCCGGCATCGTGTTCTCGTTCCTGTCGTTCTGCGTCGCGATCCCCTCGGCGATAAAGGTGTTCAACTGGACGCTGACGCTGCGCAAGGGCGAAATCACTTTCGAGACGCCCATGCTTTATGCGCTGTTTTTCCTGGCGCTGTTCACTTTCGGGGGGCTGGCCGGCCTGTTCCTGGCCGCTCTCGCCGTCGACGTCCACGTTCATGACACCTATTTCGTCGTGGCGCATTTCCATTACATCATGGTCGGCGGCATGGTGACGGCCTACATGGCGGGGTTGCATTTCTGGTGGCCGAAGATCACCGGCCGCGTCTATTCCGAAACCTGGGGCCGTATCGCCGCGACCGTGACCTTCCTCGGCTTCAACCTGACTTTCTTCCCGCAATTCGTGCTCGGTTTTCTCGGCATGCCGCGGCGCTATCACACCTATCCGCCGGAGTTTCAGTTCTGGCACGTATTGTCCTCGGCCGGCGCGGTCGTTCTGGCCGTCGGCTATCTTATGCCGCTGCTCTATCTCGGCTGGTCGCTGTTTCGCGGGACGCGGGCGCCGGCCAACCCGTGGGGCGCGACCGGCCTTGAATGGCAGACGGCTTCGCCGCCGCCCCCGCATAATTTCGACACCATGCCCGTGGTCAGGCGGCCGGCCTATGATTATGCCATGAAAGGCCTGAGGCACGAGACGTTCAGCCCGCACAGGGACGAAGCCTCATGAGCGGGCCGACCGAAAGCATTGCCTTCGATACACGGGCCCGCGAGAAGGCGGCCGATGCGTTCGGCATGTGGATTTTCATCGGCTCCGAGGCGATGCTGTTCGGCGCGATCGTGCTGGTGTTCCTCTACGCCCGATTGAGCTATGGCGCGGCATTCGCCGCGGCGTCGCAACATCTGTCATTGCCGCTCGGCACGCTGAATACGGCGGTTCTGATCACCAGCAGCTTCGCGATGGCGCTTGCCCATATGTTCACGGCTGCCCGGCGTTGGCGGCCCGCCTTCTGGGCCTTGATGTCCACGAGCCTGCTTGGGTGCATCTTTCTGGTGATCAAGGCCGTCGAATACAGCAAGGAATTCAGCGAGGGCCTGGCGCCGGTGCTCGGCGCGTCGTTCCGCTTCGCAGGCCCAGATCCGGCCCATGCCGAATTCTTCTTCGCGCTCTATTTCGCCATGACATCGCTGCACGCGCTGCATCTGATAGGCGGCATCGCGGTGATTGCCGGCATGCTGTTGCTCTGGCCGAGGACCGCGCAGGCGAGCCGGGCGCGCCGCGTGCAGGCGATCGGACTCTACTGGCATTTCGTCGACATCGTCTGGGTGTTCCTGTTCCCGGTCCTCTATCTGATCAACCGGGCCTGATGACGATGAGCGACCTCGCCAAGCTCACATTCGCCTATCTCGCGCTGCTCGCCTTGCTGGCGCTTACCGTCGGCTCTTCGTTTGTCGACCTCGGTGGGTTCAATTCCGCGATCAACCTTGCCGCGGCGGCTGCCAAGACAGTGGTGATCGCGCTGCTGTTCATGCATCTGGCGGGCGAGGGCATCCTCCCCAGGCTCGCGGTCGCGGCGGTGGGCCTGTGGCTGGCCATTCTCTTTGGCCTGACCCTGATCGGGCAATAGCCTGCGGGGCCTAGTGTGGCGCGCGTCATCAACGGTCACGCGGATTGCCCAAGGCTGGATCGCGGCGCCTCGTGTAGCCGTCGACGCGCGGCAAGCCGTCGGCCATTTCGATGAATGGCAGGCGCATATCCCAATAGGCCTGTGCCTGTGGCGGAAACCGCTCCGGAGCGTCCATGAAGCCGATCGAGACATAGAGTTCGTCACGCAGGCCTTCGTCGGCGTAGAAGATCGAGGTACCGCAATCGGCGCAGAAGGAGCGGACGACCCCCTTCGTCTTCGAAAAGGTCTTCGGCTTCCCGGCGGTCAGCTCGACCTGGTGCGGACGATAGCCGATCCAGATGGTCATAGGTCCGCCGATCGCCCGCCGGCAATCGTCGTCATGGTCGAAGCAGGTCCAGAAGGGCTCTCCTTCCATCACCGCCGTGACGGCACCGCAGAAACAATGTCCGCGCTCGATGCGAGCCATGTTGCTGCCCGTTGTCAGAGACTGTCGGTCGTCAGGACGGCGCTTCCGCTGCGGTCGAGCATGAATTTTCTCCGAAGCTGTTGGGGGATCTGATCCTGCGGGGTCAACGCAGCGCCGCCAAATTGGTTTCCGGCCATAGGAGCGGCGGCGGATTCAAATCTGCGCTTCCGGCCTAGCCGCTGGAACCTGCCGGTCGAACCCAGGTTAATGACTGTGCCAAAGGAGGACCGGCCATGACTGGAAGCGAAAATCGCCGCGAGACTGGTGCCACCAAATATCCGGCCAGGAGCGACGGCGATCCCGCCGATTCATTCTCCCAGGACGCCGCAGGCAACAAGCCGCCGGCGTCCGGGCAAGGCCTGACGCGCCCTTCAGGCGAGGTGAATGAGAAAACGCATCAGTCCGAGGGGCAGAATCCATCCCGGCGGGCGCCCCCCGACCAGCCGCCCAGAAAAGGCGCCGGCTCAGCCACTTCTGAGCACTCAAAAGACGGCCAAGTGCCGCCCGGAGGCCGGGAGCCTGGTGCGTTCGACAAGAAATGAACGATTCACAATTGACAAGCCGGCGGTGCTTGTGGATTAGTGAGAACGTTCTCAGAGAACGTTCTCACCGCTGCGGCGGACTTACCTTTTGGGAGGAGGTATGGGTACCGACGAGATCCGGCTGGCTGTTCGCATCGCGAATATTGCAAAATCCTACGGACCCACAGTCGCACTCGATTCCGTCTCCATTGATCTGCGGCCAGGGGAAGTCCATGCGCTGTTGGGCGAGAACGGCGCCGGCAAATCGACGCTCGTGAAAATCCTCAGCGGCGTCGTGACGCCTGACGGCGGATCCATGTCGATCTTCGGCAAGCCTTATGCGCCGCGTGGCATCATCGATGCGCGGGCGCAGGGCGTGGCGACGGCCTTTCAGGAACTCAGCCTGCTGCCGAATCTCAGCATCGCCGAGAATCTCGTGCTGCCGAAAATGCCGAAGGGAAAGCTAGGTCTCGTCTCGCGCCGCACCGCCACGGCATCAGCTGGCAAGGTTCTTAACGACTACGCTCTCTCCCACTTTGATCCTGACACGCCCGTCGGCGTGCTTTCGCTTTCGGATCGTCAGCGGCTTGAGATCGTGCGCGCCTTCAGCCATGCCTCGAAGCTCTTGATCCTCGATGAGCCGACGGCCGCGCTGGCGGACGTCGAATGGCTGTTTGAGCTCGTGCGCCGGCAGAAGAACCTGCAGACCGCCATCCTCTACATTTCCCACCGCCTCGGCGAGGTGCGCACCCTGTGTTCGCGCGCCACCATCCTGCGCAATGGCCGCAGCATCGGCACCGTCGAGTTGTCCGGCGCTTCGGACGCGAACATTTTCGAGATGATGGTCGGCCGAAGCGCGCGTGAGACGACCGCCTCGCAGCCTTTGGTCGCCGACACCGCGCCCGTCGCGCTCAGCGTTCGGGGCCTCTCCGGCGGCATTTTGCGCGACGTGTCGTTTGATGTCAGGCGAGGTGAGATCGTCGGCATCGCCGCGCTCGAGGGGCAGGGCCAGCGCGACCTGTTCAGGACGATGATCGGCCTCTCCAAGGCGAAAAGCGGCGGCATCGAGATCGACGGCGTGCCCGCCCAGATCGCTAGCCCGGGCGCCGCGCTCCATTTCGGCAACGGCCTTGCCTACCTGCCGGAGGACCGCAAGTCGGAAGGGATTTTCGCCGGCCTCAGCACCGCCAGCAACATGGTGTTGCCTATCATTTCGCGTATCGCGCAGGGTGGCGTCGTCTGGCCGGCCAGCGAGCGTCGCATTGCGAAAAAAACCGCTGAGGCGGTCGAACTGCAGGAGCGCTATCTGCAGTTCAAGATCGATGAGCTTTCCGGTGGCAACCAGCAGAAGGCGCTTCTGGCGCGCGTCATGATGACGGGTGCGCGCACTCTACTGCTTTTCGATCCGACGCGTGGAGTCGATGTCGGAACCAAGCAGTCGATCTACGAGGCGATCCGGAAGTTCGCTGCCGATGGCGGCTCGGTGCTCTTTTACTCGTCCGAACTGCCGGAACTCGTCCATCTCGCGCATCGCTGCATGGTGCTCTATGGCGGCCGCGTCTTCGCCGAATATCAGGGCGATGCCATCGATGAGCCGACTATCGTCGGCGCGCTGATCGGCCACGCTGCGGGCGCGGTGAATGGAGTGGCCGCATGACCGCGGTCCAGGCAAATCCCGCGCCCCGCCGCTCCGCGTTATGGAGGGCTGTCATCAGCGGCACCGGCATCGTGGCGATGATCTATGTCCTGCTTTATGCGCTCTACGCGTTCTGGCAACCGGATGCGCTTTCGGTCTACACCTTCACCGATCTCGTCAACAACTCGACGCCATTGGCGCTCGCGGCAGCGGGCGAGACGCTGGTCGTCATCAGCCGCGGCTTCGACTTGTCCGTCGCAGGCGTCGTCTCGCTGACCAATGTGCTGATGGCGGTCTATCCGTTCGATGGTCCGGGCGGTGCGCTGGCCAGCCTCCTGATGTGCTGTGCGATCGGCGGTGCCGTCGGGGCAATCAACGGCATTCTCGTGGCCAGGCTTGGGCTGCAGACCATCGCGGCGACGCTCGGCACGATGATCGTCTGCCAGGGGCTTGCGCTGGTTATCCTGGACGCGCCTGGCGGTATGGTTGCCGACTTCGTCACCTACACGCTGACCGACACCCTGTTCGGTATCATCCCGATCGCCGGGCTGTTTCTGGTTGCCACCATCGCGCTTTGGCTTGCCTTCCGGCGGACCAATACCGGGATCGGCCTCTATGCGATCGGCGCCGACGAGCAGTCGGCTCGCTTCTCCGGCGTGCCCGTCGCAGGGGTACGCATCACGGCCTTTGTCGGCGCCGGCATCCTCTACGGCGTCGCCGGCTTCATGCTGAGCGCCCAGACGGCGACAGGAAATCCGACAGCCGGCACGCCATTCCTGATGCTCACCTTTGCCGCGGTGGCGCTCGGCGGCACGCCGTTGAGCGGCGGCCGAGGCAGCCTCGTTGGCTCGATCCTCGGCGCCGGTACGCTGATGCTTTTGCAGAAGGTGCTTTTCTCGGGTGGGGTCTCGTCCTTCTACACCGGCATATTCCAAGGTTTCGTGCTGGTGCTTGCGATCGTGTTCGGCAGCGCCGTGGCGCGCCTGCTCAAGAAGGAAGAGATCCGGTGAACGCGCATAAGGACGTCGCAACGCGTTTCGAGGCCAATTCCGACCGGCGCGGCAGGCAAAGGCTCGACCGGGAGGTGGTGAATACGTTTGTGGTGTTTGGGCTGAGTGTCGTGCTTGTGGTGTGCTCGCGCTTCATCAGTCCGGCGCTGGGTTCCTGGGATCAGGTGCTGACGGTTCTTATCCTCGCGTCCTTCCTGATCGTTTTGTCGTTCGGGCAAGGGCTCGTCATCCTGATCGGCGGGCTCGACCTATCGGTCCCCGCCCTCATCACGCTCGGCGGCGTGTTGACGACGACTTGGATTGGTAGCGGCAACGCCGGCATCTGGTACATGCTGCCGGCCATTCTGGTCATTTGCGCGCTGGTCGGCACGATCAGCGGACTGGGAATTGTCTGGCTGAAGGTTCCTCCCTTCATCATGACCATGGCGACCTCGATCGTCGTGGCTTCGGTGGCGCTGGGCTATACCAGCGGGACGCCGCGCGGCGGTTCCCCGTCCGTCTTGCTATGGCTGATGAAGGAATGGTTCCTCGGCGTGCCGCTGGTCATCTACTTCACCGTCGTTTTCATCCTGTTCGGCTGGTTCTTGCAGAACTTCACTGCGCTCGGCCGCCGGCTCTACGCCCTTGGCACCAACAGGAACGCCGCCCTTATCGCCGGCGTCGCTGTCAATCGGCTCGAGCTCGCCCCCTATGCGATCAGTGCCACCTGCGCAGGGTTCGTCGGCATGATGCTGGTGGGCTATTCGAACGGGGCGACGCTGAGGATGGGTGACAGCTACATGCTGCCTTCCATCGCTGCCGTCGTGGTCGGCGGCTCCTCGATCCTCGGCGGCAGCGGAACTTTCATCGGGACGGTCGGCGGCGCAATTCTTCTGACGACGCTTGGCACCGTTATCTCCGCCATCGGCCTCAACGAAGGATGGCGCACCGTCATAGAGGGCGCAATCATTGTCGCCGCCCTGCTGGTGCTGCGCGGTGAATTCCTGGCCGATCTCGGAAATCGAATGCTGACGCGGAGGAAGTGACCATGCCTGTGCGTGAAATGCGTTTGTCCAATTGTGAGAACGTTCTCACAAGCTCTGGTCCGGCACCTGCAAGGGCCAAATTCCAACGGGAGGTTGATCGAAATGAGGCTGTTAAAAAGACTGGGACTGGCCGCGTCGCTGACGCTTGCCACCGCCATGGGCGTTGGGATGGTTGTCGACCATGCCCAAGCGCAGGACAAGAAGTTCAAGATATATCTGTCGCTGAGCTACAGCGGCAATTCGTGGCAGTCGGAGGCCGCGAACATCGTCAAGGCGTTGGCGCAGACGCCGCCCTACGACAAGACGGTGGAGCTGAAGGAAGTCATCTCGGGAACCGACCCCCAGGCTCAGATCTCGGCCTATGAAAGCATGATACAGGCTGGCGCCGACGGCATCATCAGCTTCCCGATCTCGTCGACGGCGCTGAACCGCACGGTCCATCGCGGCTGCCAGAAGGGCGTGCTCTTCTTCATGTACGACGCCACGGTGACCGAGCCTTGCGCCTACAATGTCAGCTATATCACCGCAGGCTTCGGCGAGAACACCGCCCAGGCCTTGGTCAATATCCTGGGAGGCAAGGGCAAGATCTTCCTGAGCCGTGGCGTCCCGGGCAACTCGGTGGATAAGCGCCACACCGACGGCGCGATGCACATTTTCAACCAGTATCCCGGCATCAAGGTCGTCGCGGAATACTACTCCTACTGGGATGACCGCACCACACAGCAGGAGACGGCCAAGGCTCTCGCTGCGCATCCCGATGTTGACGGCATCTGGGCTCAGGCAGGCGAATATGGCGCCGTTCAAGCGCTGCTCGACAAGGGCAACAAACTGGTTCCGATGACCGGCGAGAACTCGGACGGTTTTCGTCTCGGACTGGCAGACCCGAAGATGCAAGGCATGGGTCTCAAGGGTGTGTCCGCCGGTTCGCCGCCTGCTACGTCAGGCTATGCCTTCAAGCTGATGATGGAGATCCTGACCAAGAAGCGCGACCTGAAGCCGATGAACATCGAGTACCCGCTGCCTTGGGTGCCAGCGGATCAAGTAAAACCCTGCAAAGGCGATACCTTCGCCGACGGGTGCAATGTTTTCCCGTCCGACAAGGTCCCGAGTTCCTTCGTCACCGAGGTCTTCAATCCCGATTTGCTGCCGGAACTGTCGCTGCAGTCGGCGCTCGAGGGCAAGCCAACACCAGGAGCGACCATTCAGGCGTTGCCCGCGGACGTGAAGCAGGCGCCCGATGCCCCTGGCATCAACTGCTCATCGTGCAAGGCTCCGGCCGACGAATACAAGCTCACCAAGATCGAGCCGACGGTAAAACCCTGACGATCAGCAATGCAACAGGTGGACGGCATCCTGCCGCCCACCTGACTCAACATAAGGATGAGAATATGCCGACTTTTCTGAAACGGGGCAGGGATCCCGAAGCTGTCGCCCAGAGCGATGCGGCCGTCCGGACGACCGTCGAGACGATCCTTGCCGACATAGAAAAGCGAGGCGATACCGCTGTCCGGGAGTTGTCGGAGCGTTTCGACAAATGGTCGCCGCCAAGCTTCCGGCTCAGCGACAGCGAGATCGAGCAGGCGATGTCCAAGGTGTCGGCAAGCGACATCGAGGATATTCGCTTCGCCCAGGCCCAGGTTCGCAATTTCGCCGAGAAGCAGCGCGCCTGCCTCCAGGACCTCGAAGTGGAAACGCTTCCCGGCGTTGTCCTCGGCCACAAGAACATTCCCGTGGAAACAGTCGGCTGCTACGTGCCGGGCGGGAAATACCCGATGGTCGCCTCCGCGCATATGAGCGTGGTGACGGCCAAGGTCGCCGGGGTGAAGAAGATCATCGCCTGCGCGCCGCCGTTCCAGGGCGGTCCGCATCCGGCTATCGTGGCCGCGATGCACATGGCCGGCGCGGACGAGATCTACGTTCTGGGCGGTGTGCAGGCCGTCGGCGCCATGGCGCTCGGAACCGAAACCATCGGGCGCGTCGACATGCTCGTCGGTCCTGGCAATGCCTTCGTCGCTGAAGCCAAGCGGCAATTGTACGGCCGTATCGGCATCGACCTGTTCGCCGGCCCGACCGAGACGCTGGTCATTGCCGACGACAGTGTCGACGGCGAGATCTGCGCGACCGATCTGCTCGGCCAGGCCGAGCATGGTCCGACCAGTCCCGCCGTGCTTTTGACAAACTCGGAGAGGCTCGCGCGCGACACCCTGGCCGAGATCGAGCGGCAGCTGAAGATCCTGCCGACCGCCGAGATCGCCGCCAAGGCATGGGCGGACTATGGCGAAGTGATCGTCTGCGCGTCCTACGAGGAAATGGTCGCGGAGGCCGACCGGATCGCATCCGAGCACGTCCAGGTCATGACGCGCGATCCGGACTACTTCCTCGACAACATGCGCAATTACGGCGCTCTGTTTTTGGGAGCGCGTACGAATGTTGCCTATGGCGACAAGGTCATCGGCACCAACCATACGCTGCCGACCAAGAAGGCGGCCCGTTACACAGGCGGTTTGTGGGTTGGCAAGTTCATCAAGACCTGCACCTATCAGCGCGTTCTGACCGACGAAGCGAGCGCCATGATAGGCGAGTACTGTTCGCGCCTGTGTGTCCTCGAGGGATTCTATGGGCATGCCGAGCAGGCCAACATCCGGGTCCGCCGCTATGGAGGTCGCAACCAGGCCTAAGCCAGCGCGCCAACGGAGTTTTCATGTCGATCATCGCCCGCAACAAGAACAGCAAGCCCCGCCTGACCGTGAAGGATCTGGCGCGCGATCTCGGCATGTCTGTTTCGACCGTATCCAGGGCCTTTCACGCCGATGCCGTGATCGCCAAGAATACGCGGGACCTGGTGCTGAACCGTGCGAGGGAGATCGGCTATTCGCCGAACCCTTTCGCGCGCAGCCTCATCACCAAGAAGACGCGTATCGTGGGTATCGTCGTCGCGGACATCAAGAACCCGTTCTATCCGGAAGTGCTGACGCGGCTGACCACCGCCCTTCGTGCCATCGACATGAACGTGATGCTCGTCGCCGCCGACCAGTCGGGAGACGTCGACCAGGCGCTACGCCTGCTGCTCAACTACCAGCCAGATCTTGCCATCATCCTGGCGGCCACCCTGTCTTCGGCGGCCGCGCAGGAATGCCGTAGGGCCGGCACTCCGGTGATCTTTTTCAACCGACTCTCGGCCGACGACCACGCGTTCGGCATTTCCTGCGACAATATACTCGGCGGCCGCAGCATCGCCGACTATCTCGTCGATACCGGCCACCAGCGCCTGGCCTACATCGCCGCCTTGCCCGATGCCTCCACCAATGTCGCACGCCACAGGGGCTTCAGCGAACGCGCCGTCGAGCGTGGCCTCGCCGCGCCGATAGTTATCGAAGCAGGCCAGTTCAGCTATCACGCCGGCTACGAAGCGGCGCGCAAGCTGCGTGACCTGAAAGAGGTTCCCGACGGTGTCTTCTGCGCCAACGACATTCTCGCCATTGGCTTTCTCGACGGCGTGCGGCGAGAGCTGGCGCTCGGCGTGCCGGACGACATTTCGATCGTCGGCTTCGACGATATCGAGATGGCCCACTGGCCTTCGCACGGGCTGACGACCGTCCGGCAGCCCATTGACCAGATGCTCGAGGCCACGGTCAGCCTGGCGAAGGAATTGAGCACGAATTCCGGCCGGGAGCCGATCGTTCAACTAATCCCGCCCGGCGCGGTGATCGAGCGCGCGACGACGCGAAAAAGGCACCATGGCTGATATCCCGGGAAAGCGCTTCTTCGAGCGGGCGGTAAGCGTCCACCGCTATGACTGCGAGGTCGTCGCGGCGCCCCATGTCTCCGTCACCGGAAGCGAGAAACCCGTCGCGGCCGTCAACGATGCCGCGTTGGCCGACGAAGCCATCGTCCGCTACGTCGTGGCAATCCGCCCCGTCTACGAAGGCCTGCGCCGGCTGATCGGCCAACTCGCCGGCCTGCTGGTCCTGGCTCAGGCCGGCGGACGCCGCGACGTGCTCGATCTGCCTGACATTCCGGTGGCCCGCGAACGGTGGACGGAGGTGGAGCAGCGGCTGGGCGCCTTGCACGCGCCGCATGGGCTCGAAAGCCATTGCGCGCGTCTGGGGGCCGCTCATGCAACGCTGGGCGAGGTCCTGGACGATTTCGGTTCGGCCCGACTGCGGCGCGACTGGCAGCAGGAGCTCGACCGGGCCGGGGAGAGGATCAAACGCGCCTACGCCGGGCTGCAGGCGGCGTCGGAACCGCGGGCCGGTATGACGCCGGTCGATTTCAATCACGCCTGCTGCAGCTGTGCGCAGCGTTGGCGACAACAGGGAGGAAGCAATGGGCCAATATTCGATCTGGGTGCTTGAGTACAGCTATGTCAGCAACTACCACAAGAGCGGCGTGCTCTACGGCGCCCACAACCAGGGTTACGTGAAACTTCCCTACTGCTACGCGCTGATCAAGGGCAACGGTCGCGTTGCCATGGTCGATGTCGGCTACAACAACAAGGACTACGGCAAGCATCTCGCCGACAAATTTGGCGTCGAGAACTGGCACTCGCCCGACGCCGTTCTTGGCGAAATCGGCCTCTCGCCCAAGCACGTCGACACGGTTTTCGTCACGCACGCGCATTTCGACCATTTCGGCAATGTCGAGGACTTCCCGAATGCGACCTTCTACATCCAGGAGAGGGAGATCGCGAAGTGGGTCTGGGCGATGTCGCTGCCGGACCGCATGCGCTGGATGAACGTAGCCGTCGACCCCGGCGACATCGTGCGCGGCGTCGACCTGGCCCGTCAGAAGCGGTTGGTAACGATCGACGGAGCGAAACAGGACGTCCTGCCCGACATCGATCTCCATGCCGCCTTTGACAGCCATACCTACGGGTCGATGTGGGTCACCGTGCGCAACGGCAAGGACGACACCTGGGTGCTGGCTGGCGATCTGGTCTACGTCTTCGACAACATCGAGGGCTCGGGAGCTGCCGTCGATATCGAGACGCTCTACGTTCCGGTGGGGCTTGCGGTCGGCAGCCAGACCAATCTCGTTCTCGCCACCGAGGAGATGATGAAGCAGGTGGGCCACGAGGCACGGCGGGTCATTCCCATCCACGAAGAGCGGTTGAAGGACCGGTTCCCATCCCGCATCACTCAGGATGGCCTGCGGATCACCGAAATTTGCCTCGCGGACGGCGAGACGTCACGGGTGCAATGATGGATGCAATCCGCAAAGTCGCCATTGTCGGTGCCGGACTGGTCGGCCGTGGCTGGGCGATCGTCTTCGCCCGGGCCGGCCATGATGTGACCATCTATGACGGCAGCGCCGACATCCGCGCCGCGGTGCTCGACAAGATCCGGGCCAGCCTTGCCGATATGCAAGAGGCCGGGCTGGTAGATGCCGTCGATGCAGTCATGCGGCGGCTGAACGTTGTCGATACGCTGGAGGGTGCGGTAGCGGATGCCGACTACATCCAGGAGTCGGTGCTGGAAGTGCGCGACATCAAGGAGGCGGTCTGTCTGGAGATTGACCGGGCGATGCGGCCCGACGCGGTCGTAGGCAGCTCCAGCTCCGGCATTCCGGCCTCGGCCTTCACCGGGTCCTGTGCCAACCGCCGGCGTTTTCTCGTCGCTCATCCCGTCAATCCACCGCATTTGATCCCGTTGGTGGAACTGGTCCCGGCGCCCTGGACCGACGCGGAGGCCGTTGCGTGGCTGCGGGTGCAGATGGAGGCCGTAGGGCAGGCTGCCGTGATCGTGCGCAAGGAAGTCGAAGGGTTCGTCCTCAACCGGCTTCAGGGGGCATTGCTGAACGAAGCCTGGGCCCTGCTCGAGGAGGGCGTGGCAAGTACCGCCGATATCGACCTTACGGTATCGCATGGGCTCGGCTACCGGTGGTCCTTCATGGGGCCTTTCGAGACGATCGATCTGAATGCGCCCGGCGGGATCGCGGACTACGCGAGACGTCTGGGACCGCTCTACCATTCGATCGCCCTCGCCAGGCGCGATCCGGCCCCCTGGTCGGAAGGGCTGGTTGCCAAGGCCGAGGAAGCGCGCCGCGAAAAGTTGTCAGCATCCCAACTCGCCGAACGCAGCGCCTGGCGCGACCGCAATCTAATGGCGCTGGCCGCCCATAAGCGAAGCACCGGGGTTTGACACTCAGGAGACGGCCATGACAGCCACACTCACAGGCAAGGTTGCCCTGGTCACTGGAGCAACCGGCGGCATCGGCGCGCGGATCGTATCCAGGCTTGCTGCGGAAGGGGCTTCGGTTGTCATCGGCTACAACCGTTCGCGGCAGACGGCCGACGATCTGGTTTCGTCATTGGCGTACGGCGATCACTTCGTCGCCGAGGCGACCGTGACGGACAGCGATTGCCTCGCGCGCCTCGCTGGTCAGATCGAGAAAAGCTTTGGCCGGCTGGATGTCCTGGTCAATTGCGCCGGGACAACCCGCTTCGTGCCACATCCGGATCTCGACAGCCTGGACGATGAATTGATCGACCGCATCTTCAGCGTCAACGTGCGCGGTGTGATTGCTGCGACGCGGGCCATGCGGCCGCTGCTCGATCGCACCGGCAGCGGGGTTGTTGTCAACATCTCGTCGATCGCAGGGGTCACCGCCATGGGAAGCAACGTCGCCTATTGTGCGTCGAAAGCCGCTGTCGATAATCTGACCAAGTCGCTGGCGCGTGCCCTGGCCCCGAGAATCAGGGTCGTGTCGGTCTCGCCCGGCGTCGTCGACACCGACTTCATCAAGGGCCGTGACGAATCCTGGCGGGACGAACAGGCAAGCCGGACGCCGCTGGGGCGGCTGGGCACGCCCGACGATGTCGCCGAGGCGGTTTTGGCGGCTGCGACCCATCTCCGTTTCGTGACCGGCGTTATCATTCCGGTCGACGGCGGTCGGCCCCTGGCCTAGAGCCCGGGACAGGATCAGGTCGAACGGACCTCGTTTCTACGCGTGGCCGCCAATCATCGATCTGCGGTCAAGAAGTGCCCGCGCCCGCTGATCGATCTAATCCTCCAGCAGATAGCCTGTCCGGTGGGCGAGGGGCTTTTGGCCCACCACCTTGGCAATGACCTGATTGGCGGCGACAAGTTTCTTCAGCCTTCGCGTCACCACGAGCCCGTCGGTGCGCGCCCGTACCGTCACGCGCGCCTCGCGGCCCAGCGAAGAAGGCACGATGATGTCCGCGATCGGCTGTCCACAAGTGACGCGTTCACCCAGTTCGGCGCGGTAGACGATGACACCGAAAGCGGGCGTGCGAACCACATCGCACGCATCGAAGCCGGTGATCTCGCAAAGCGCGGCGGGCGGCAGGCCCGCTTGCCCCGCGACGTAGCCGCGGCGGCGAAGCACGTTGAGCAAGGCGGAAGCGTCAGCCGACGCCATCTCATCACTGATGTCGATGAAGCCGCGCAGTTCCACCGTCGCGGCGAGGCAGCCGATCGGGATCACCTTATCGGGAAGGGCAGCCGCAAGCCTGATCCAGGGCTCGACGCTTGCTTCGGCGAAGGTTGAGCCGCCCGACGAACCCTGTGAGAACACCGCCCGGCAACCGAGTTCCCGCGCAAGGTCGGACAATTCGGCCGAGATCTCGGGCCGCACGAACAGATGCATCAGTCCTTCGTCGTCGCAGTGCAGATCCAGCACAAGATCGGAATCGAAAGCCTCGCGTGCCAAGGCGGTGTAAAGGGAATCGACAGGCTGCCCTGCGCCGCGTTCGTCGAGAATTTCGCGGATCGTGTTGCGGATGAGCACCGTGTTGTCGTCGGCGCTGCTTCCGAGCCGATCGGCAAGCCGGATGGTCAATTCGCCGGCGACATCAGGCCATTTGCGGTTGAAATTCCGGCCGCTGGCCAGATCGTAACGCCCCAGATGATCGCCATTGACGAACTGCGCCAGGCCGAGCGGGTTGGCGTAGGGAACGACGACGATTTGGCCCCGGATTTCGCCGCGCGCGTCGGCGGCGTCAAGCTGCTCGACCAGATGGTGTAACACCAGCAGGCCGGGCGCTTCGTCGGCATGCAGCGCGGCATGTATATAGGCTTTCGGGCGCGCGTCGGCGGCACCATACCGGATGATGCGCACGCTGTGTTGGCTGCCCGGCGTGCCGTTGGCAAGAGGAACATCGAGGATTTCACGAGACATTGGTGGCTCCGGCGAGCGCACGTTCCGATAGCGGGAAGTGGCAATTGAAGACATGGCGGGGATCTTCCCGGTCGGCTGCCCGGGACGGGAAGACGCTTTTGCAGATGCCCTGCGCATAGCGGCAGCGGGTGTGGAACTCGCAGCCGGTTGGGCGCGTCATCAGGCTCGGCACCTCGCCGCTGAGCTCGACCCTGTCGAGCACGGCGTCCGGGTCGGGTTCCGGATTGGCCGACAGCAGCGCCTCCGTATAGGGGTGGCGCGGCTGCGCGAATATCCGCTCGGTCGAGCCGACTTCGATGAAGCGGCCGAGATACATGATCGCCATGCGATCGGTCATGTGGCGCACGACATTGAGATTATGCGTGATGATGAGAATGGCGATGCCGAGTTCGCCCTGCAAACGTCCAAGCAGATTGAGGACTTCACCCTGAACGGACACGTCCAGTCCCGCGGTCGGCTCGTCGGCGATGATAAGATCGGGTTGCAATGCAAGGGCCCGCGCCACGCCGACGCGGCGCGCCTGGCCTCCGGAAAGCTGGTGTGGATATCGCCGCCCGAAGTCGGCGGGCAGGCCGACCATGTTGAGCAGGCGTTCCGCTTCGGCGGCGGGGTCGCGGCCGGTAACGCCGTGAATGCGGAAAGGCTCCATCAGCAGTGAGCGTACAGTGAGCCGCGGCGACAGCGATCCGACCGGATCCTGGAACATCATCGCCATGCGCCGAAGATGCGGCTTGCGCTCCGTCGGGGCGAGGCCGTTCAGCACCTGACCATCGAAGCGTATCGTGCCGCCCGTCGGCGGCCGCAGGCCCATGATGGCGCGGGCGATGGTGGATTTTCCCGAACCGCTTTCACCGACGAGGCCGAGCGTTTCGCCCTTGCGGATCTCGAAGGAAACGCCGCAGACGGCGTCCACGAACGGGTTCTTAACGCCGCTGGCGAGCGCCTTCAGCGGGCCCATGGTGCGGAAGCGTACGCGAAGATCCTCGACAGAAAGCAGGGGGCTCATGCCGGCGCCACCAACGTGTCGTCGAGGCGATGGCAGCGTGCGGTGTGCGTTGCGCCGATAGCGCACTGGACAGGACTGTCATCCACGCACCGGGTAAAGGCTTGCGGGCAGCGCCGACGGAAGATGCAACCCGCCTGGGTACCGAGGAGGCTCGGCACCTCGCCTGGGATCGTCGGCAACTGGCGGGTGCGTTGCCGGATGCGTCCGGGATCACATTCGAGCAGCGCGCGCGTATAGGGATGCCCCGGTCGGCGGAAGATGTCGCGCACGGTGCCGTATTCGACCACCTCGCCCGCATACATGACCGCCACCCGGTCGCAGAGCTCGGCGACAGCGCCGAGGTGGTGAGAGACGAACAGGATCGAGCAGCCGATCTCCTTTTGCAGCTCTTTCAACAGATGGATGATCTGCACCTCCAGCGTCGCGTCGAGCGCTGTGGTCGGTTCGTCCGCGATGAGCAGCGCCGGCTTCACCAGCAGCGCCATCGCGATGCAGATACGCTGGCGCATGCCGCCGGAAAACTCGTGCGGATAGCCGCCGATGCGGCTCTCCGGGTCCGGAATGCCGACCCGATGGAGCATATCCAGCGCGCGCTGGCGCTTGGTCCGGTGCGAGCCGCCCTCGTGATGCTGGACATCGATCATCTGGCTTTCGATGCTGCGCACCGGGTTCAACGCCGTCATCGGATCCTGGAAGATCATCGACATGCGGTTGCCGAGCAAGCCGCGCCGCTCCGCCGGAGGCATGCCGAGCAGGTCGCGCCCCTCGAACAGGATGGCGCCGTTCACCATCTCCGCATTTTCCGCCAGCAGCCCCATCACGGCATAGGCGAGCGTCGATTTGCCCGAACCGCTTTCGCCGACGATGCCAACCACTTCGCCCGCCGACACGTCGATATGGATATCGCGCAGTGCATGGGCGCGACCGCGCGGCGTGCCGAAATCGAGAGACAGACCGCGGATCGCCAGAAGCGGGTCGCGGTTTGGAGAATGTCTTGCCTGAGCGCCGGTGTTCATAGGTCTTTCCGAAGCTTGGGGTCGAAAATGTCGCGCAGCGCCTCGCCGAGGAAAGTGAAGCCCAGCGTGGTTATGACGATCGGGATGCCGCCGGCGATCACCAGCCACACCGTCTTGTGGATATAGCCATAGCCGTCACTGAGGATGGTTCCCCAGTCCGGCGTCGGCGGACGGACACCCATGCCTAGGAAGCTCATGCCGGCCTCCAGCGTGATGACCAGCGGAACATCCATGCTGACCAGGATCAGCAGCGGCCCGATCACATTGGGTAGCACGTGCACGGCAAGGATGCGCACGATGCCGGCGCCCATGGCGCGCTCCGCAGTGATGAACTCGCTCTCGCGCAGTGCGTGGGCCTGCGTGCGCACCACGCGCGCATAGATCGGCACGGACGTGATCGCGACGACGAAGATGACGCTGGCAAGGCTCGGCCCGAGCAGCGTCACCACTGCCAAGGCGAAGATGATGACCGGAAAGGAGCGGATCGTGTCGAAGACCAGCAGCAGCAGATTGTCCAGCCAGCGCGGACCGAAGGCGGCGATGAGGCCGAGCACAAGCCCTGCGCTGAGCGAGGCGCCCAACGAGACGAAGGCGACGAGCAGCGCGATCCTTCCGCCCATGACGACCCGCGAGAAGACATCGCGTCCCAACTGATCGGTGCCGAGAAGAAAATGCAAAGAGGGCGGCGCCAGCCGGGGCCCAACCATGATCTTGATCGGATCGTAAGGCACGATCCAGGTGGCGAAGACCGCAGTCACCACCATCAGCACGACCAGCACGGCGCCCATCATGCCGAGCGGAGACTTGCGCAATTGCCGCAGGAACATGGCGGCCGCGCCCTGCCCGCTGCGTTCATCGACCGCCTCGCGAATGAGTTGAACTTCGGACACGCTACAAATTCTCGCGGATTCTTGGATCGAGCGCCGCGTTTACGAGGTCGGCGAGCGTCGTGGAGATGACGAACAGAACGGTGGTGACGAGGACCGTGCCCATGACGATCGGATAGTTGCGCGAATCCACCGCCTTGACGATCAGAGCGCCGATGCCGGGCCGGGCGAAGACCACCTCGACGAAAACCGCCGCCGAGAGCAGGTGCGCCATGCCGACGCCGATGATCGTCACTGTCGGCAGGATCGCGAGCGGCAGCGCGTAGCGCGCCACGATGCGCCGCTCCGAAAGGCCGAAGGAGCGCGCCATGCGAATGTGGTTCTCGCCAAGAATCTCCAGCATGGAGGCGCGCACGATGCGCGAGATGTAGCCCACCCAGCCGATACCGACGACGAAGGCTGGAAGGATGAGATGGACGAACCCGTCGCGGAAGCCTGAGCCGGCGCCGATGGCCGGCAGCCAGCGCAGGCCGACCGAGAAGATCAACAGCGCATAGATCGCCATGACGAAGGACGGGATGGCGATGGTTCCGACCGCGAATACACCCACGACCTTGTCGATCACGGAGTTGCGGCGCAGCGCCGAATAGCAGCCGAGCGGCACGCCGACGATAACGGCCCAGGCGATCGAAACCAGGATGAGTTCGATCGTGTAAGGCAATTGCTCGAAAACGATGGCCGCGACAGGGCGCTGGGTAAAGACATCGGTGCCGAGATTACCGTGCAGCAGCCCCCCGAAGAATGAGACGATCTGCACGGGCAGCGGCTTGTCGAGGCCCATTTCCTCGTGCAATTGCGCCTTCAGTTCCGGCGTCGCACGCGGTCCGAGCAGGACCGCGGCGGGATCGCCGGGAACGGCCTGGATCATCAGGAACAGCAGCGTGACGGCAACGACGACAATTGCCGCCGCCAGCACGATACGCTTGCCAAGATATAACCACATGTTTTGACTCAGCCTGTCCCAGCGACCGCGTCAGAGCGGTTCAGCGTTTGATAGAATCGCCGACCCGCTCTAACCCTTTGTTTTTTCGCAATTCCGGACGGAAAACCGCTACGCACTTTTCCTAGAATGCCCTAGGCCGATTTCGGCTCAAAGCCGAGATAGAGCGGCCGCCCGTCTGGGCGCGTCTCGGCCTCGAGTTGCGTCGTTCGGTACATGATCGGCGAGCCTTCATGGGTGAGGAACCGGTAGGAGCCGGAATCTTCCATGATGTCCTGCATCTCATAATACATCTTGGCCCGTTCCTGCGGGTCTTCGACGGTTACCGCCTTGGCGTTGAGCTCGTCGAAGCGCTCGCTGCGGAAGCGCTCCCAGTTCCACACACCGACCTGGTCGCGCACGAAAAAGGTGGTGGCGTAATAGGGATCCGGCACCATCGAGAAACGCTGCACGATCAACTGCATGTCCTTCCAACGTTCGCCTTCCGATTCCATGCCGATGGTCCAGAACGAACCGGAATCCTGAACATTGACCTCGACCGTGATGCCGATCTGCGACAGCTGCGCCTGGACCATTTCCGCGATCGTGGAGAAGGTGGTCACGTTGAGCGCGTCGATGGTGAGGCTGAGTTCGGTGATGCCGGCCTTCTCAAGATACTGCTTCGCCTTTTCGAGATCGCCCTCCGGCGGTATCAGCGCTTTTTCCCGGTGTCCCACCAAGCCCGGAGCGATAAGGCCGGTGGCGACCTGGGCCTGGCCTGAATAGGCCGCGTCCATGATCTGCGGCACATTGATGGCCCATTGAATCGCCTTGCGGACATTGACGTCCTTCAGCTTCGGATGGTCCGAGTTCATGCCGATATAGACATAGTAGAGCGAAGGCTTTTCTTCGATCTTGGTGTTTTCGGGCGGGCTGTCCTTCAACGTGGCCAGCGAATCGAGGCTGAAATCGGTGAAATCGATGTCGCCGGCCTGATAGGCGCGCTCGGCGGTCTTGATATCGCTCATCGGCAGGATATGAATTTCGTCGAAGCCCGGCCTGGGGCCTTTCCATTCGGGATTTCGGGTCAACAGGACGAGCTGGTTCGGCTTCCAGTCCGACAACACGTAGGGACCTGAATAGCAGGGCGGCTTCATGCCGAAATCGCCTCCGTCGGCAACTGCCTTCGTCACCGCTTTTTTCGAGACGATGTGGCCGCAACCATAGGGAAGAGTGATGTTCCAGAGCGGCACGAAAGGCGTCTTGAGCACGATCACGCCAGTATGGTCGTCCTCGATCTCGATGCGGTCGAGCGGACCCCAGTCGCCCTTGACCGGAGAATTGTGCTGGATGACGCGCTCGAACGAGAACTTCACGTCCTCGGCGGTCATTTCGCCAAATCCGCCAGTGAAATTGATGCCCTTCTTCAGGCGGAAGCGGATGTGCGTCGGATCGATCTGCTCGACGGATTCGGCGGCCTCGAGTTCCCAGCCCCACTCCGAACCCGGTTTATAGCGCGTAAGCTTGGTGTAGATGCAGTTCATGACGTCAACATTGTACGCGTTCTGGTAGAAGCCAGGATCGAGCTTGTCGATATCGGAATAGGCGCGGGCCTTGAGTACCTTGCCTTCGGCCGCCCATACGGCCTGCGACAAGGGCAGGCCGGAGGCGATGATCCCCGCACCGAGGCCGGCGCCTGCCTGCAGGAAATGCCTGCGATTCAATTTCATTCCATTCACGGTTTCGTTCCCCTTTCAACTGAGCGGGTTTCCCGGCGATTGCCGGGATCCCTCCTTTTTGGTACCGCGCCGCCTGATGGGGCCGCGAGTTCGGACGGCGCATTCTTCAATTCAGCCGGCAAGCCGGTCAATTTCGCTGCCGACGCAGATGTGAGCGAGATTAGCGTCAGTTCGCGAATGTCACAGCAGGCGACGCTCTATCGCCTCGGTCCATTTCTGTTCGTGGACAAGCTCGTCGCCTTCCCATGCCTCGAGATGCGCCTCGACGTGGAAGTGCGATGGCGTCGCGGTCATGGTCGTTTCGGTCACAGAACGCATGCGCCAATCAGCGCGCGAAAACTCGAACTCCCATTTCGCCTCGGCCCTGGCCGACCCGAAATCGTCGCCGCGGAAGGAATAGCGTTCGCGGCCGAGCGAGGTGATGGTTAGGTCGTTTTCGACGATGCGATAGGTGCCGGCGCCTTCGCCGATCTCAACGACAGTCGAAGCGTCTGCCAGATTCTCCGTGATCGCCCAATCCTTTTGCGGCTTCGAGATCGTCTCCACCCGTAAGGGCGACGCCCCTTCGGGTTCGGCAAAAGGTGCCGGTGCCGGATCTCCGGCGCCTCCGACGCGGACCGGAAGTTCAAGGCGGCAATCCGTCGGATGGACGGTGAGCGTGACCGGCTCGGGCGAAGGCCAAGCGATCGGGAAGTAATTTGTCGAGATGGCAAGGCGTATGCGGTGCCCCGCGCTGAAGCGCTGTGCTACGTGCTTGAAGGGGACAGAGGCGCGGTAGCGCCTTGCCGGTTCGAGCGGTTCGGGCCTCTCATGGCTATCGCGATGCGTCAGGTTCAAAAGGCCGTAGCTGACGCGCGTCGTCGCGCCATCGGGGGCGACATCCGAAAGACGGACGGCCACCATGGCGACGGGCCTGTCGCTTTCGAAGACAAGATCGAGCATTGCGTCGCCCGCGATCTCAACATCGTGCGCCAGCTCTTGCGTCTCATAGACCAGACTGCCGGCATCGTCGCCGCGCTGGTCAGCCGGCTGGTCGCCGGGCACGGCATAGGAGCACCATTTGCCGCCGCGCAGGCCAACCGACAAGGGCGAGCGGACCGTCTGCGTTCCGGCCGCATCGTCTGCCCGACGCAGGGACAGGCGCCCATTGCCGGAAAGGAAGAAGGACTGCCGCTCGATGTTCGGCGATGGCCATGCCGGCTCCGTGACCCAGCGTCCGGCGCGCGTCTCGTAGGAAGTTTGCGGCGGGGCGCTATCCTGCATGAACAGGCGCAGCATCGGCTCGTCCATGATGCCGGTGTCACGGCCCTTCAGCCATTGATCCCACCAGCGGACGCATTCCTGCAGAAAGCCGATGGCAGGACCAGGCTTGCCGATATGGGGATAAGTGTGCGCCCATGGCCCGACCAGCCCCTTGCGCGGGCCCTGCAGCTTTTCCATCAGGCGGAAGACCGAGCGGCAATAACCATCGGCCCAGCCGCTGACGGCGTAGACCGGGCAGGTGATCGCGCCGAAATCCTCGCAGACCGAACCGTGTTTCCAGAACTTGTCGCGGTGCTGGTGCTCCAGCCAGTTCTTCAGCCATAGCCCGCTTTCCTTCAATCGACTGTGCCACAAAGCGCGCCAATTGTGCGGCTTGTTGCGTGGGTCGGGCGGCAGCGTGTTGCGCCCGAACATGATCGCCGCCCAGGAGAGATTGTCGATGAGCAGCGTGCCACCCATGTGGTGGACATCGTCGGCGTAGCGGTCGTCGGTCGAGGCGCAACTGATCACCGCCTTCAGCGCAGGCGGCCGCATGGCCGCGATCTGCAATCCGTTGAAGCCGCCCCAGGAGATGCCGATCATGCCGACGTTGCCGTCGCACCAGGGCTGGGAGGCCAGCCATTCGATGACCGAGCAGCCATCGTCAAGCTCCTGCTGAAGGTACTCGTCGAGCATCAGCCCTTCGGAATCGCCGGTTCCGCGCAGGTCGACGCGCACCACTGCGTAGCCGTGGCCGGCCACGTAGGGGTGCATGACGACATCACGCGCGGCGGTCAGATCGTTCTTGCGATAGGGGATGTATTCCAGGATCGCCGGCACCGGCTTTTGTTCGGCACCCTCGGGAAGCCACATGCGCGCCGCAAGCCGGCAGCCGTCCGGCATCGGAATCTCGAAATGGTCGACCGAGCGGATCGGATGGGGGAAGTTGGACACTGTGCGCATGACGAGGCCTCTGTTGGAGAACGCCACCTTGGGCAAATCGGCGGTGCCGCACAATTTCGCGACCCTTCGCGACTTGACACTGTTCTGGCGTCAGTATGCATTAGGTCATGCAGACCGAACCGCTTCCCCAGAACCTCGCCTTCCTGTGCAGCTATTATCCGTCGATTGCCGCCGTGTGCCGGCGCCTGCAGATCAACCGCCAGCAGTTCAACAAGTATCTGAGCGGCCAGACCTGGCCGTCCCGCCGCAACATGCGCAAGATCTGCGATTTCTTCGGCGTGAGCGAAGGCGAGCTTTTGATGGACCAGCAGCGCTTTGCCGAGATCGTCGGCCTGCGCCGCCGCCCGCTCGGCGTCCATGCGCCATCGGACATGCTGGTGCATATGGAGCAGCTCTATCAGCGTTCCGGCGATCTCGGGCGCTATGTCGGCTACTATTTCCGCTATTTCTACTCGTTCGGCTATGCCGGCAAGATCATCAAATGCCTGGTCGTAATCTATGAAAAGGAAGGCCGCTATTTCTGGAAATGCATGGAAAGGCTCGTCCATTTCGGCAAATATGGCGTAAAGACCTCGAAATATTCGGCCGCCCTGCTGCTGCTCGGCGATCGCATATTCGCGCTCGAATCCGAAACCCTGCTCAAGACCAGCATCACCCAGGTGATCCTCTATCCGAGCTACCAGACGAGCGTCGCCTATCTGGTCGGCATCCAGACGGGCATGCCCCTTTTACGAGGGCGGAGACCCGCAGCCTCGGTCGTGCTTCTGGAATATCTCGGCCGCTCCGTCGACCAGCGCAAGGCGCTGCAGGCCTGCGGCCTATTCGATGAAACTGACCCCGTCATCGATGTCGGCATCCGCGCCATGATCACCAACCGCATCCCCACCGGGACGTTCGTGCTCGAGACGGAAGAGGTGTAGACGTTCCTCCCAACGCGACCCGCATCAGCGCGGGCCTGTCCAACCCGTTCAGCACGAGGTTGTCACCCATGTCTTAGGTACAGTCTGTTACCTATGTCTCCGGGCCGTACAGGTGAGAGGTGGTAGCGGGAGAGGGACTTGAACCCCCGACCCCAGGATTATGATTCCCGTGCTCTAACCAACTGAGCTACCCCGCCAGGGCGGCGAAAGGCCCGAAATCCGCCTTAAATCGCAAGGCATTTCGAGGCATTCGCCAAGGTCGCGCGGATATAAGGTTGGGAGGGTGAGCCTGTCAAGCTTCGAACCGCTCGGCAGGGGCGCTTATTCTCGCTGCCGAAAAGCTTTGCCGCGCCGATAATTGGTTGCAGCCGCCGGGGTTGAGTTCGAAGAGGCACGTCGCTATGTCTCGGCCACGAGTTTTTAGAGTTTGAGAACAGATGAAGCCGCGCATTGCAGTCCTCGGTTGCGGATACTGGGGCTCCAACCACATCCGCACCCTCAAGGCGCTCGGCGCGCTGCACGCGGTCTCCGACGCCAACCGTGCCCGCGCCGAAGGCTTTGCCAGCGAACAGGACTGCCTCGCGATCGAACCGGACCAGTTGTTCGTCCGCGATGACATCGACGCCATCGTCATGGCGCTGCCGCCGCAATTTCATGCCGAGATGGCGGTGTGCGCCACCGAAAGCGGCAAGGACGTGCTGGTGGAGAAGCCGATCGCGTTGACGGTTGCCGATGCCGAGCGCTCGGTGCAGGCGGCGAAGGACAAGGGCCGCGTCTTCATGGTCGGCCACGTCTTGCGCTTCCATCCCGCGTTCGAGACGCTGAAGGCGCTCATCGACAAGGGCGAGCTCGGCGAGGTCCGCTACATCCATTCGCACCGGCTCGGCCTCGGCAAATTCCACACCGAGAACGATGCGCTATGGGACCTGGCGCCGCATGACCTGTCGATGATCCTGGCCATCACCGGCACCGAACCGATCGAGGTGCGCGGCGAAGGGGCGGCGCTGCTCGACAATCTCAGCGACTTCGCGCATCTGCACATGCGCTTTCCCAACGGTTTGCGCAGCCATCTCTTCGCCTCGCGGCTGAACCCTTACCGCGAACGGCGGCTGACCGTGGTCGGCACCAAGGCGATGGCTGTCTTCGACGATGTCGAACCATGGGAGCGCAAGCTCGCCGTCTATCGCCACGCGGTCTGGCAGGACAGCGGCCAATGGGCGTTCACCACCAATGAGCCCTCCTATGTCGCGGTTGGCCAAGGCATGCCGCTGACGCGCGAACTCGAGCACTTCATCCATTGCATCGAAACGCGGGCCGAACCGCGCACCAGCGGCGAGGAGGCAATCCGGGTGCTGCGCATCCTGACCGCGGGTACGGTCACGCACACCAAATCCAATCCCTGAAGAAGATCGGGCCGCGTCGCGGCGGAGAGATCGTTGCCTACTCGGCGGGAACCTGCGCCGGTGACGCGGCAAGTCGGCTCAACATCGCCTCGGCCTCGGCGCCGCGCTCGGAGCGTTCGATGAAGCCGCCGCCGAACACGCGGGCCTCGTTGCCGTCGTCGGAATAGAGCACGCAAGCCTGTCCAGGCGCGATACCGGACTCGCCATCGGCCAATTCGACCGATGTGACGCCCGCCTCGTGACGCAGCATCGCCGGGCGTGGCGGCCTGGTCGAGCGGACCTTGGCGAACAGTTCCAGCCCGCCCGCGGGCATGTCGGCCAGCGCGCCGTCACCAAGCCAGTTCATGTT
This sequence comes from Mesorhizobium sp. B2-4-2, assembly GCF_006442845.1. Taxonomy (NCBI): domain Bacteria; kingdom Pseudomonadati; phylum Pseudomonadota; class Alphaproteobacteria; order Hyphomicrobiales; family Phyllobacteriaceae; genus Mesorhizobium; species Mesorhizobium sp. B2-4-2. Next base: position 392,246 of record NZ_VFVM01000002.1, read on the forward strand.
GCGCAGGTAGATCTTGTGCGTCTCCAGCGCCTCGCGCGGCCCGACCACGACACGGGCGCGCTCGGCGTCGAGATGGACGACATAGAGCGGCTCGCCGGAGGCCACGCCGATGCCGCGGCGCTGGCCGATGGTGTAGCGCAGAATGCCTTCATGGCGGCCGAGCACCCGGCCGTCGATATGGACGATGTCACCCGGATTGGCGGCCGTCGGCTTCAGCTTGGCAATGATGTCGGAATATTTGCCCTGGGGCACGAAGCAGATGTCCTGGCTGTCCTGCTTGGCGGCTACCGTCAGGCCCATCTCCTCGGCAATGGCGCGAACCTGCGGCTTCGGCAGGCCGCCGAGCGGAAAGCGCAGATAATCGATCTGCGCCTGCGTGGTGGCGAAGAGGAAATAGCTCTGGTCGCGATCGGCGTCGACCGGCCTATAGAGCGCGCGATGGGCGCCATTGGCGCCGGAGCGAATGTAGTGGCCCGTGGCCAGCGCGTCGGCGCCGAGATCCTTGGCGGTGGCCAGCAGATCAGCGAACTTCACCGTCTGGTTGCAGGAAACGCAAGGGATCGGCGTCTCGCCGGCGACATAGCTCTCAGCGAAGGGATCGATGACCGCCTTGCGGAAGCGCTCTTCGTAGTCGAGCACATAATGCGGAATGCCGAGCGTCTCGGAAACGCGGCGGGCGTCATCGATATCCTGCCCGGCACAGCAGGACCCGGCCCGGTGCGTCGCGGCGCCATGATCGTAAAGCTGCAAGGTGACGCCGACGACATCATAACCCTCGCGCTTCAAGAGACCCGCGACGACGGACGAATCGACGCCGCCCGACATGGCGACGACGATACGGGTGTTTTCGGGACGTCCGGGAAGATCGAGGCTGTTCATGGTTCTTTCGTTCTGCGCGGCGCTTGCATGCCAATGACGCGAATATAGGTCAAGCTTGGCGGCTGCGCCAGCTTGCGGGACCGATCGGCGGGCAACTGCCGGCCCGGTGACCGCGCAGATTTTTCGAGCGAATCCGGAACTTCCCGGCAGATATTTCAAATGTTTGCGAAAAGACTAACGCGGCGTTCATGATCATTACCTAGCTGTTAGGGTCTGCTTAGGCAATTTTTAAAGCTGTGGCGGTAACGTGGTGGGGATTGGGTCTTTGAGTTTTTTGTAGAGAGTACGATGACCGATCTGGTTAGACCGCGAGTCAAATATGTTATCGGGCCTGACGGCAGCCCTCTCACAATTGCCGATCTGCCGCCGACGAATACACGTCGCTGGGTTATCCGGCGCAAGGCGGAAGTGGTTGCAGCGGTGCGCGGCGGGCTTTTGAGCCTCGAGGAGGCATGCCAGCGCTACAAGCTGACCACCGAGGAGTTCCTGTCCTGGCAGGCCTCGATCGACGAATACGGCCTCGCCGGGCTGCGCACGACGCGCATCCAGCAATACCGGCACTGACGCTCAAGAATCTGCAAAAGGGCGCGAAGTTCGCGCCCTTTTGGTTTCTTGACAGCATTTGCGCGTTTCAGACCGTCAGCACCACCTTGCCGACCGGCTTGCTGGCGAGGAAAGCGTGCGCGGCGCCGGCCTGTTCTAGCGGGAAGGTCTTTGCCACATGCACGGTGAGCTTTCCCGCATCGACGAGCCTGCCAAGTTCCAGAAGGCCTTCACGGTCGGGAACAACGGACATGTGTTCGACGCGGATGTTTCGCGCCTTGGCATCCGCCCTGGTCTTGTCGCTGACGTCGAGCAGTGACACCAGCACGCCGCCGTCCCTGAGCACCTTCAACGATTGATGGGCGTGCTCGCCGCCCACCGTCTCGAGCACCAGGTCGATGTCCTTCGCCTTGTCGGTAAAATCATTCTTGGTGTAGTCGATGACCTCGTCGGCGCCGAGCTTGTGGACGAAATCCAATTTTTCCGTGCTGGCGGTGGCGGCAACCCAGGCGCCGCCCGCCTTGGCGACCTGCACCGCCAGATGGCCGACGCCGCCGGCCCCGGCGTGGACCAGCACGCGCTGGCCGGCTTTCATCGCGCCATGACGCACGAGGCCTTGCCAGGCGGTGAGGCCGGCCAGCGGCAATGCGCCTGCCTGGACGTAATCGGCGTGCGCGGGCTTGCGCGCGATTTCATCGGCGGGCACGGCAGCCAGTTCGGCATAGGCTGCCGCCTGCTTTGGGAAGCGCGGCATGCCGAACACCGCGTCACCTGGATTCAGGCCGCTGACACCGGGCCCCAGCGCCTCGACGGTTCCCGAAAGGTCCCAGCCGAGGATGAAGGGTGGTTCGCCGAGCAGCGGGTAATAGCCGGCGCGCACGGCGCCATCGACCGGATTGATCCCGGCCGCCTTGATGCGGACCAGCACTTCGCCGGCGTTGGGCGAGGGCGCCGGGCGCTCGGCGATGACAAGGACATCGGGTCCGCCGACGGAATTCTGGATAATGGCACGCATAAGATTTCTCCTGATTGACCGGTCCCACTATCATTTGGAGAGTAATGGTCTCTTGTCCAGTATATACCGTTTTGATATATAGGCACCGTATGGATAGTGATCTCGACTCCCCCTACGGCTTTGATGCGTTCCGGCGGACCTGTCCCTCGCACACGGTGCTGGAGACGCTGGCCAGCAAGTGGGTTTACCTGGTTGTTTGTGCGCTGCGCCAAGGCCGGCAGCGCAATGGCGAGCTTGCCCGCAAGCTCGAAGGCATTACGCCGAAGATGCTGACGCAGACGTTGCGCGTGCTCGAGCGCGACGGCCTGGTGCGGCGCGAGGTGTTCGCGGTGGTCCCGCCTCGGGTCGAATATGAATTGACCGAACTTGGCCAGAATCTGGCGGGATTGCTCAACCAGATCAGATCCTGGTCGGAACAACACGTTCCCGACATCAAGGAGGCCCGGGCGCGAGCTGCGGCCGTGAATGAAGGGGAGTGGGCCGTTTAGCGCTCGCCCAATGCGTTGCGCGCCCGCTTGGACGTGCTCAAAGACGCGGATATCGGGCGGTTCAGCCGATCATCGCGCTACGACCGCCAGTTTCGGCCTCGCGAATCTTGGTGTCGCGCGATTCGAGCATTTCCGCCTTGGAAAGCTCCGCTTCAGCTTCGCCGAGTAATGATTCGGCGGCGCTTCGCTGCTGGGCGAGGTCGCCTTGCGAATTTCTGAGGTTGTCGCGGCGCAAACGGGCCGCCTTGGCGAAGGTCGGATAGGCGAAATGATTGATGTCGGTGATACCGGCCTTCTTTTCCTCGGCGCTGATCTGAAGCTCCAGCTCGGCGGCCATGCGTTCGAATTCGGCGATCATCATGTCGAGCTGCAGCAGCTGCCGCCGCTTCTCATTCACCTGAAACTGTTTCAGCCGAACGAGGTTTTCACGTGACTTCATGATTCGGTACTCCCGGAAACGCACACCTGCACATATCGTCCAAACCACTTGGAAAGGCCCAAGCGCTGCCCGTGTCCACCGGCTTTCCCCGCACTATGGGAAACAAAACCCTAAAGTTTTTTGCCGACGGTAACCATTCGTTTACGGGCATTGTTAATCATACGGGTCAGGACTTAAGGCCGGGTAAAAATCCGGCTGGCGACGTGGAAGCGATGTCGATGAGTCCCTGGAGTCACTTAGTCCAGGTTTTTAATGTGTTGCATTAGCGGTTTGGTCCTGTGATTCGGTATTAAATTCAAGAGGGTGTAGAAAGTGGTTAAAAAATCTGGTACCGTCATCGACGCGGAATTAGGTTTTGTTAACCATTCCATGGCAGCCTCTGCACCAGGCAATCACTGCTCCGGTCCCGGATGGGTCGCAAGATGGTCCGGCAGCAGAAAAGGGGAATGAAATGCGTGTTCTGCTGATAGAAGATGACAGTGCAACCGCACAAAGCATCGAGCTGATGCTGAAATCGGAAAGCTTTAATGTCTATACGACCGACCTCGGCGAAGAGGGTGTCGATCTGGGCAAGCTCTACGACTATGATATCATCCTTCTCGACCTCAACCTGCCCGATATGTCCGGCTATGAGGTCTTGAGAACGCTTCGTCTTTCCAAGGTGAAGACGCCGATCCTCATCCTTTCCGGCATGGCCGGCATCGAGGACAAGGTGCGCGGCCTCGGCTTCGGCGCAGACGATTACATGACCAAGCCGTTCCACAAGGACGAGCTGGTGGCGCGCATCCACGCCATCGTGCGCCGTTCGAAGGGACATGCCCAATCGGTCATCACCACCGGCGACCTGGTGGTCAATCTCGATGCCAAGACCGTCGAAGTCGGCGGCCAGCGCGTGCACCTTACCGGCAAGGAATACCAGATGCTGGAGCTGCTCTCGCTGCGCAAGGGCACCACGCTCACCAAGGAAATGTTCCTCAACCACCTCTATGGCGGCATGGACGAGCCGGAACTGAAGATCATCGACGTCTTCATCTGCAAGCTGCGCAAGAAGCTCGATGCGGCGTCCGGCGGCCAGAATTACATCGAGACGGTCTGGGGCCGCGGCTATGTGCTGCGCGAACCGGAAGACATCCGCGTCAGCGCCTGAGCGACGGCCGCCCGATCGAAATTCCAAACAAAAAACCCGGCGTCAGCCGGGTTTTTTGCGTCATAGACCGGTGGTAACCGCGGTCCGATGGATCAGGCAGCGATCTTCAGGGTGCGAAAACGCTCGAGTAGCTGCGGGCGGTTGAACGGCTTCAACAGATAGCCTTGGGCGCCGGCGCGTTTGGCTCGCATGATCGAGGCGATGTCCAGTTCGACCAGCGAGATCAGGATCTGCGGCTTGGTCGGGCTTTCCATGGCGCGCACGCGCCGGATCAGGTCGACCGCCTGTACATCCGGCAGTGCACCGTCGACGACGATGATATCAGGCATATCGGCGGCGCACATCTCCAGCGCATCAAGCCCGCTGGCGGCTTCGATGACCATCATGTCGGAACCGCCCAGGATGCGCTTCGCAACTTTCCTGATGACGCTAGAATCGTCGACGAACATGCAGCGTTTCATTTCCGGGTCCTCTTTGCCTTGTGGCAATCCGGTCGCGTCGGGGTATCTGCGGCACAGCATAGGCCGATCTGGTAAAGAAGCCGAAAAGCCATTAGGTAAAATTTTTGCAAAGATGCCAGTTTGCAAGGTTTTTCTTGCAGATGCTTTGACCCGCGCTGTCAGACGAAGTTCATCTTTCGTCCGCAGGTCCATTCAACCAATATTACAGCGCTGAAATACTTTGCTGCTGGTCTGCGCGGATCTCAGGCCGCCGAAAGCACGATCTCTTCCGCGGTCGCATGGATCGATATCGTCATGTTGGCCTCCCGCGCCAGAAGCAGCGTATAGTAAGGCTGCACCGAATGCGCGTCGATCGGTTCCTCCGGCTTGTGGCCGGAATGCAGTTCGAGGAATTTCGGCGGCACCCGCAACATGGGGCCACTCGCCGAAAGCGCGAAGCGAGGCTCGGTCTCGAGATTCTCCAGCGTCACCGAAAGCTTGCCGCCACGTGGAATGGCAGCGTTGGCGACCAGGATCAGGTTGAGCAGCAGCTTGACCTTGTTCTTGGGCAACAGTGCACGGCTTCCATTCCAGGTGAGTTCCGGCTTCTCGTTCTTGAGGAAGGCGATAGCGACGGCTTCGGCATCGCCGGTGTCGATCTGCATGCCGGCGGAACCCGCCGCGCCGAAGGCGATGCGGGCGAACTGCAGGCGCGCCGAGGCGTTGCGGGCGCTCTGGCGGATCAGCTTCATGGCGTCCTCGTCGGCGCCGCCTTCATCGAGCAGTTCAAGCCCGTTGTTGATCGCGCCGACAGGCGAGATGATGTCGTGGCAGACCCGGCTGCACAAAAGTGCCGCCAGATCGGGTGCGGAGAGGGTGAAAAGATCGGACATCGGCGAAAATCCCTGCAAAATCCCATAAATCATGGCCGCGCGATCGATCGTCGCCTGCCCATACGAATCACGCTCTCTTCCCAGGCTTTCTGAATACACAGCGCCCGTGCGTGCAGCAACAAACCCAAAATCGCCGTTGGGGCCTGTGGCGCGTTCACGCAGGCTGCTTGCCTGTATGAACGACCCCAACAGCCTTCGAACCGCCATCTTCATGTGCGAGTTTAATGGTTGAAAAAGGATTACGGCATAGTTTGCCCCTAACAGCCATCCTTAACGGCCGCCTAAAGAGCCGTACGGGTGCGAGGCGTCGGCGAAAGTGCTCCCTGACGGAGATTGGAAGCATGTTTTCCCGATTCTACGGCCGGAGTTTTCTCCGTGTCCTCTCAATGGCGATCACGCTCCTGGGCGTTCTCGTCTTCTCGACATCGGCCCTGCGGGCCCAGGAGTACACCGCTCAGGAGATCGTCGATTCCGGTCACAAGTTCTTCGGCGCGACATCGGGCGGCCTTGCCACAGTCGTGGAGAAGATTTTTGCTTCCTATGGCTTGCCCAATGGCTATCTGCTTGGCGAGGAGGGATCCGGCGCGCTGATCGGCGGCCTGACCTATGGCGAAGGCACGCTCTACACCAAGAATGCCGGCGACCATAAAGTGTTCTGGCAAGGCCCGTCGCTCGGCTGGGATTTCGGCGGCGAGGGATCGCGGGTGATGATGCTCGTCTATAATCTCGATGACGTCGGCAATCTCTACAACCGTTATGGCGGCGTCGCCGGCTCGGCCTATGTGGTGGCGGGCGTCGGATTCAATGTGCTGAAGAACAACAATGTGCTGCTGGTGCCGATCCGCACCGGCGTCGGCGCCCGGCTCGGCGTCAATCTCGGCTACCTGAAGCTTACCGAACGGGCGACGTGGAATCCGTTCTGACCCGAGGTCACGACCGGAATGTGTATACGCTTTCGATGAGAATCCAGATCCGATGACCCATATGCGCCGCGGCGAGCCCTTGCCGCAGCGCCTGATTTCCGTCATGCCAACAGAGTAACGGTCAAAAGTCGCGACGGCTTTTGATCCTCGTATTGTTGCATGTCGGCGCGCGATAACGGATAGTCACTTGGTTCAGTCGGTCCTGTTCTTTGCTCTCGGCTTTCTCTGCGCCGGCTTTCTGGCGCTGATGGTGGCTCCGGCCATCTGGCGGCGGGCGGTCGCTCTGACGCGCAAACGCATCGAAGCCTCGATCCCGCTGACGCAAGCCGAAATTGGGGCCGACAAGGACCGGATCCGGGCGGAGTTCGCCATGGCGACGCGCCGCCTCGAGATGAACGTCAAGGCGCTGCGCGAGAAGTCGACCGAGCAGCTCATCGAGATCAATCGCGGCCGCGAGGCCCTGAAGGGGCTGGCGATGGAGCGCATGGACAAGAACCAGGTGCTCGATGAACTGGCTGCCAAGAACGCGGCGCTGCACCAGCGCGAGGATGAACTGCACCGGTTGTCCGAGCGGCTCAAGGAGACCGAACGCAAACTGGAGAAACGCGCGCTTGAGCTTGAGAAGCTGGAACGCATGTATGACGACGCCAGCTTCTCCTCCAGCAGCCGCCAGATCGAACTTGTGGCGCGCGAATCCGAGTTGCAGAAGCTCGCCAGCGATATCGCGCTGCTGCGCGGCCAGCGCAAGGAGGCGGACAGGCGCAACCAGGAGATCGCGGCCGAAAGCAAGGCCGCGCGTGAGGCGCTGAAGGCCGAGAGGAAAAAAACCGCCGAACTGGACAAGAAAGTCGAACGGTTGCTCGCCGCGCTTGCCGACCGAGAGGAGAAGCTCGAACGGCGCGAGAAAGATCTGGCGCGGCAGCGCGAAAAAGCGAAGGCCGGGGACGGCGCCTCGGCCTTGCGGTTGATCGGCGGGCAGGTACAGGCGGACAGGCGCGACGACGTCGAAACGGCGATCGCCAGGCTCGACGCCGACCGTGAGCGGCTGGAGGCCAGACTGACGGCACTGGCACGCGAGAACAAGCGGCTGAAGGCGGATCTGTCCGCCGCCGAGGCCGCCGGCCCGCAGGGCGATACACGCCACGCAAGTTCCATGTTGCGCGAACAGATGAATGACCTGGCGGCGGAAGTCGTCAACTTGACAGCCAAGCTCGAAGGGCCGGGGTCGCCGATCGCCAAGGCGCTGGAGGCGCAGCAGGATGCGCGTCCGAACAGCGGCGGCCGCAGCCTTGCCGACCGCGTGCGGGCGTTGCAGAAGGCGGCTGCGGCAGATTGAAGTCAGGCACCGCCGGCGCAGAAATGATGCAGGGCGATGGCGGATGCCGCCGCGACGTTCAGGCTGTCGAAGCCTTCCGACATGTTGATCCGAACAGTATTGAGACGGGCGAGCAAGCTTTCGGGCAGGCCTTGGCCCTCAGTCCCGAGGTAGAGTGCCAGGCGTTCGGCCGGTTTTGCATCGCGTATGTCTGATGTCCCGCGCGGCGACAGCGCAAATTGGGTAAAGCCACGCCGGTCGAGCGTCGCGGCGAACCGCGCGGTGTCGCTGAACGAGGCGAACGGGACCTTCAAGGCCGCGCCGACCGAAACGCGGATCGCCTTGCGATAGAGCGGATCGCAGCAGGTCGCATCCAAAAGGATCGCGTTGGCGCCGAACGCGGCGGCGTTGCGGAAAATCGAGCCCATGTTGTCATGGTTGGCGATGCCCACGAGCACCACGATCAATGCTCGGGCAGGCAAGCCGTCCAGCAGGGCCTCGGCCAGCTGGGGCGTCTCCTTGCGACCAATGGCAAGAATGCCGCGATGCATGTGAAACCCGGCAATGGCATCCATCACAGCCCCGGCGGCGACATAGACCGGCAGGTCAGGAGATGCCTTGTGCAGGATTTCTTCGAGGCCGGCCAAGCGGTTCTCCAGAACCAGCGCCGATTCGGCACGGAAGCGAGCGGCCGACAGTAGCATGTCGAGCACGACCTTGCCCTCGGCAATGAAGCGGCCCTGTCGGCCGGCGAGGTCACGCTCGCGGATGTCGAGATAGGCGGCGACGCGCGGATCCCGCGGATCGTCGATGTGGACAAGGATCATCTGAGCCTCGGCTGACAATCGGAATCGGTTGCCAAGAACACGATGCACGGAGGCAGTGTCAAAGTGTATTTTGCGCGCCCAGGATGGACGCACATTGCCGAAGGCCGCTGGTGGCGTAAACGTTTACGCGACCAGCCGTTCAAGTTCCGGCGCGGCGCAGCCTTTGTGCCATCTGGGACAGATCATCCTTGCCGCTGCCGAAAATGCCGTCGAGCGTGGCAAGCAGTTCGCGCACGGCGTCGGATTTGCAGGAATAGTAGATCATCTGGCGGTCGCGGCGGGTGTCCACAAGGTCCAGCGCCCGCAACTTTGCCAAATGCTGCGACAGGGCGGACTGGCTGAGCATCACCTTCTCGGCGATGGCTCCGACCGACATTTCACCGTCGATCAGATAACTCATGATCAAAAGCCGTTTTTCATTGCCCATCAGCATCAGAAATTCGGCCGCCGATCCGGCGTTGGCGATTAGCTTTGTCGAGATCATCGATCCCCCATGCTCTTTGCTCATCGAGGCACCATGGGGGCAATGGTGCCTGAATCCATAAACTCAGTTGTGAATGGTCGCCAACGAGTCAGCGCCACAGCCAAAGGGTAGAACATTTCATTCAAATCTCAAGCGTTGCTTTTGATCAAACGTAATTTAAGTGCGGTTATTTGGCGACGTTGCCGCCCGGCTGCTCTTGGCCATGTCGACCAAGACGTGCCTCAACTCATGCGCTGTGACCAAGGGCTGCGGAAAGAAGACCCTGCCGGCATCGTCGCCAGAGGCCAGATCCATGCCGTCGGCATCGAATCCGGCGATGACCCAGCCGTCGCCGGATGCCCGGGCAAAATGATGCGCGTAGAGGGCGACGGCGTCGAGATGGTCCGCATTCATGTGGTCGATCGCGGATTGCTCGCTGGCTGCCAGTTCCTCGACGATCGGCCCGTCGGTGATGAGATCGGTGCGATCAAGCAGGTAGGCCTTGCCGAAGCCGCCGTTCAGGCTGGCGCGCTGCGGTTCGAGACGAAAGATCGAAAAGTCGCCGAGGCCGGCATAGAGGCTGGCCTTCGGATTGTGGTTGAGATAGCGGCGTTCGGCGCGTGCATGCGCGTCCGATCCGCGCTCGATCCGCGCTGCCCGGCAGATCAGCGTCAACCGGGGATGCGCGAGCGGGTCGCCCTTGCCCGGCTCGCCGAGCAGCAGCGAACAGCGCGGGTCCGCAAGTATGGCGGGCGTATGGGCCGAAAGCTGCGACACCAGGATCAGCGGCGTGCCGTCGATGTCGGTGGCGACGCCGACCCGACTCGCCAGCGGCGAACCCGTTTGCGGCTCCAACACCGCCAAGGCGCCGAAGCGGGCGCGGCGCATGAGTGTCTTGGCCCGCCGGATCGCCTCGGCGTCGGTCTCGCGGATCACGTCCTTCGTTCGATCGGCCAAAATGCTCGCCCTGCTAAGTTGATTTGGCTATTCCACTTATCAGACGATGGCGCCAGGCTGGCAAGTGCTACTTCGGAGCCATGCGAATGGCGCCATCGAGACGAATGGTCTCGCCGTTGAGCATCTGGTTCTCGATGATGTGCAAGGCAAGGGCCGCATATTCCGACGGCTCGCCGAGGCGCGAGGGGAAGGGCACCGCGGCGCCCAGCGAATCCTGCACCTCCTGCGGCATGCCGGCCATCATCGGCGTCCTGAATATGCCGGGTGCGATGGTGCAGACCCGGATGCCGGAACGGGCAAGATCGCGCGCCACCGGCAGCGTCATGCCGACGACCCCGCCCTTTGATGCCGAATACGCGGCCTGGCCGATCTGGCCGTCATAGGCGGCGACGGATGCGGTGTTGACGACGACGCCGCGCTCGCCGCCCTGCAGCGGGTCGAGCTTTGCGGCGCGGTCGGCGACGAGGCGGATCATGTTGAAAGTGCCGATCAGATTGACTTCGATCACCTTGCGGTACTGATCGAGCGGATGGGGACCATCCTTGCCGATCGTCTTCACGCCGATGGCAATGCCGGCGCAATTGACCAGGATGCGCGGTTCGCCCAGCTTGGCCGCGACCTCGGCAAGCGCGGCAACACCGCTGTCGGCGCTGCCGACATCGCATTGGACGGCGATGCCGCCGATCTCGGCCGCCACCTTGGCCGCCCGATCGACGCCGACATCCAAGATGGCGACGCGGGCGCCCCTGGCGGCCAGCGCGCGCGCCGTCGCCTCGCCAAGGCCGGAGCCGCCGCCGGTAACAACCGCGACCTCACCGTTTGGATTCATGGCGTCATCCTTTCACATGAGAGTCAGGCGTGGATCAGGCGCGCAATCGGCGCGAATGGTCAAGCCATCGCGGCAAAGTGCTCGGCGACCCTGGCCTGGTCGGCATGGCAGACCTCGCCCGTGAGCCTTGCAACCGCGCCCGGCATGATCTCGTGCGACAGCAGCCTGTCGAGATCGACGGGGCGTGGCATCGATATCTGGCCGCGCGGGATACGCTTGAAGCCGAGCGGTCCATAATAGGGCTCGTCGCCGACCAGCATGACGGCGGGCGCTCGGGCCTTGGCGGCCGCTTCCAGCGCGATCGCCACCAGCCGGCGGCCGATGCCGAGATTCTTGAAGGCCGGCCGCACCGCGAGCGGCCCGAGCATCAGCGCACGTCCGGCGCCTGCGGCGATGCGGGTCATGCGAACTGATGCGACCACGAGATCGCCGTCCATGGCGACGAAGGACAGCGCGCGTTCATGCCCGCCGGCCTCGCGGATCTTGTAGGCGGCCAGCACAAAACGGCCGGGCCCGAAGGCTTCGTCATTGATGGCTTCGATCTGAGGGTCATGCGCCGGAGTTTCCGGCAGGTATTCTACGTCGGCAAGGCTCATGGTCTTTGCGTTCCGGTACAGGAGGAAAGGTTTGCTGCAAACGGCAGCATTCGCCAATCAGCGCTTTATCAAGCGTGGGCGCCCTTTCATCGTCGGTCGAACCGGATCAAAGCAAAATCGAACATGCGGAGTGTCCGCTAGCATCAATTTCCCGCCGCTGCAATCGGCGGTTTTGCAGGTAGAGAGAGCAACGGGCGCCGCGACGTGCTTGACGATCTGTTCAGCGCCCGGCGATTCCATGCAACGACTTGGAGCCCTACATGATGTGCTAGACAGGAAAGGACAAGCGATGGGATTGCTGGTCGAAGGCAAATGGCAGGACCGCTGGTACGACACCAAAGGCAGCGGCGGCAAATTCGTGCGGGCGCAGTCGCAATGGCGCGACTGGATCACTCGTGACGGGGCGCCTGCCGAAGGCCGCGGCCGCGGCTTCAAGGCGGAGCCCGGTCGCTATCACCTCTATGTCTCGCTTGCCTGTCCCTGGGCGCACCGAACGCTGATCTTTCGGGCGCTGAAGAAGCTTGAAGGCATCATCTCCGTGTCGGTCGTCCATCATTTCATGGGCGCCGATGGCTGGACGTTCCTGGCGCAGGACGGAGCCACAGGTGACACGCTCTATAGCCTGGACTTCCTGCACCAGATCTACACCAGGGCCGACCCTAACTATTCCGGCCGGGTCACGGTGCCGGTGCTGTGGGATAAAAGGGATGAGACCATCGTCTCCAACGAATCCTCCGAAATCATCCGGATGCTGAATTCAGTTTTCGACGCTTGGGGTGACGCCAACCTCGACTTCTATCCGCAGGCGCTACGCGGCGAGATCGACGCGGTCAATGCGCTGGTCTATCCCGCCATCAACAACGGCGTCTATCGCGCTGGCTTCGCCACCACGCAGGCCGCCTACGAGCAAGCGTTCGGGGAGTTGTTCGCCGCGCTCGACACGCTGGAGCATCGGCTGTCGAATCAGCGCTATCTCGTCGGCGAGCGGATCACCGAAGCCGACTGGCGGCTGTTCACCACGCTGGTGCGCTTCGACCCGGTCTATGTCGGCCATTTCAAATGCAATCGGCGCCGCATCGCCGACTATCCCAACCTGTCGAACTATCTGCGCGATCTTTACCAGGTGCCTGGCGTAGCCGGCACGGTGAACCTCAATCATATCAAGTCGCACTATTACGGCAGCCACGAAACGATCAACCCGACGCGTATAGTGCCTGTGGGGCCGGAAATTGACTACGGCGCGGGGCATGACAGGGCACGGTTCGCCAAGGCGGCTGCCTGAACTACCAATAGGGTGACGGCGGCTTCCCGCCAAAAACCTCGGCGATGCGCCGCAGCGTTGCCGGGGTCGTACCCTGGGGCAAACGGTCGAGCGGAAAGAAACCGGCCTCGGCGATCTCGCGGTCCGGCAGTTTCGGGGCCGTCTGGCTGAATTTTTCGATCAGGTACAGGCCGACATGGTCGCGGCGGCTGGCGCGGCGGTTGAAATGCATCGAGCGCAGCACCGGCGGAGCGGTCAGCGTGATATTGCCCTCTTCCGCCAGTTCGCGCGCCAGCGCTTCGGCCATCGTCTCGCCGATCTCGACCCCGCCACCGGGAAGCTGCCAGCCCGGCACATAGGTGTGGCGGATAAGGAAGAGGGAGTTGGATGCCGTTTCGTGGATGAGCCCGCGCACGCCAAGCGTCATTGGCCGCCGCAGCACGAAGTAGAGATGGAACAGCCTGGCTCGCAGCCCCGGCCAGCCGGTCTGGCGCAAAGTGCTCTCGGGATCGGTCGCCATCAGTCGCGAAACCGTGGGTGGAAAGCCGCGTGCGCGTCGCCTATGAAGGAGAAATGTTCAGGCTCGCGCATATTTCCGATATCCATTTGGGGCCACTCCCTGAAGTAACCTATCGCGATCTCGCCTCCAAGCGGGTGCTGGGCTACGTCAACTGGCAGCGCAACCGCCGCCGGCACATGCACGATGCCGTCATCGACACCATCGTGGGCGATATCAAGGCCAGCGCGCCCGATCACCTCGCGGTCACCGGGGACCTCGTCAACCTGGCACTCGACGGCGAGATCGAGATGGCCAAGCACTGGCTGGAGACGCTCGGCTCGCCGCATGACGTGTCGGTGGTGCCGGGAAATCATGACGCCTATGTGCCTGGCGCCTTCGACAAGGTGTGCCGGTCCTGGGCGGCATGGATGACGGGCGACGGCGTCAACAGTCCGGTCGATCGCAATTCGTTTCCCTATCTGCGCGTGCGCGGCAATGTCGCGTTGATCGGCATCACCACGGCGCGTGCGACGGCACCCTTCATGGCCAACGGCTTCTTCATGGAAGGCCAGGCCGAGCGGCTGCGCAAAATACTCGATGCGACGGCGAAGCAAGGATTGTTCCGTGCGATCATGATCCATCATCCGCCGGTGCGGGGCGCCGTCCCGCAGCACAAGCGGCTGTTCGGCATCGCCCGCTTCCACAAAATCATTCGCCGGCACGGTGCCGAGCTCGTCCTGCATGGCCATTCACATCTGCCGTCGCTGTTTCAGATCGGCCCGCGCGACGCCAAGGTCCCGGTGGTTGGCGTCGCCGCGGCCGGCCAGGCTCCCGGCGGCAAGCCTCCGGCGGCGCAGTACAATCTGTTCGACATAGACGGTGAAAAAGGCGATTGGCGCATCCGCCTGACGCGGCGCGGCTTGACGGGGCCGGCGATACCACCTTCGGATCTGCAGACGCTGGAGCTCGGGGCGCAACCGGCTATGGCCGCAAGCTGAGCCCCAGCGCCACGATACGGTCCCAGAACAGTACGATCGAAACCGCCAGTCCCACCAGCGCGCCTGCGGCGATCAGGCCAAGGCCGGACAGGACGGCCGACCAGCCCTTGCTGCGCGGCGGCGATCGCAAAGGCGGCTCGGCTTCCGGCACCACGTGCCGCTTCATCCCGGGAACGGCAGCCTCGACGCCACCCTCCATCATTCTCTGACGTTCGACGATCCGCTCGGCGACATAGCGCGTCACGGAATCGGCAACCGGCTTCATCTCGCTCGATTCGGCCAGCACCACACGGCCGATGCGGGTGTCCTTCAGGAATCGGTAGGTGCGGCGATCGCGGCCCATGGCGACATGGCTGACGGCGTCGATCCACAGGCGCGGCTGCAGACCGGACGAGACGACGAAGTCGAAACTGTCCACGTCGGCGGGAACGTCGGCAAAAACGGGCGCGAGTTCGGTGGCAAGAAGGTCGAGCCGCATGCGATGCGCCTCGCGCATGTCAACGACGACGTCGTCGCGATCGGCAAAGGCATTCTTTACATCGCGAATGGCATCGGACAATTTTCTCGACGGGTCGATGATCTTTTCGCCTGCATCCTTCATGGGCGTGGCCTCGCGGGTTTGGTTAACATGGAGTTAACACAGCCGCCGGCAAAATGCACTGGCGAGATCAATGCATCAAGGGTCGCCGTTGGCGGCGCAGACGGAAGAAGTCAGCTGGCCGCGGCGGACAGTTTCACCCGTTGCGGTCCGACGCGGCGATTGCTGTTGCGGCGAATGATCTCGGCGATCAGGTCGGGCGCTTCCTCGGCCAGCATATGGCCGGCCTCCAGCACATGGTGCACATGGAAGCGCTCCGGCGGGTTATCCACTTGGGTAAAGGGTAGAACGGTGTCATCCGATCCCCACGCCACCATCACCGGCATGTTCAGCGCATCGAGCCGCTCGCGCGGGATGACGCCCTGTCGATCGCTCCTGGTCATGGCGGCCGCGATCTCGACGAGCTTTTCGGTTTGTCCGGGGCGGCCGCGCATTTCGCAAAGCAATTCGGCCATGCGACGCGAGGGCGCGGCTCGAGGGCCGGACATTTCGGCGAGGCAGGCCTGGACTTCGGCCAGGTCCTGCGCGCGGGCAAAGCGGCGCAACAACGGTCCATTGATTTCGGGGCCAAAACCGCCCGGCGCCAGGAGCGTCAGCGAGGCGACTTTTGCCGGCTCCGCCAACGCCATCAGCGCGGCAACCGCGCCGCCCATCGAATGGCCGACGAGGTGGACGCGCTTGATCGCGCGTGCGGAGAGGTCGGCAAGGATGGCGTTTGCCGCGACCTTGGCCGGTCCGGCCGACGGAAAGTCGAGCGACAGGCCGTGTCCCGGCAGATCATAGGCCAATGTGCGTACGGAAGGCGGCAGCAAGGAGATCACCTCGCGCCAGACATCGTGGCTGCCGCCAAAACCATGCAGCAGGACGATGGTCTTCGAACCCACACCCCGTTCGTCGGCATAAAGTGATGAAGTCATGAAAGATTGAGGCTTTATTCGAGAAGGCGCGATGGAAATGTGGCTGAATTGCTCCTAGTCCAGAGCATTCGCCAGTAAAATTTTCGCGATTAGGCGATTGGCCGAACAGCGAGCCGGCTGCTGGTGGATGCCGCTCCCAAAAGCGACCTCGATTTGGGCGAACGACACGCACGAGCAAAAAGACCTAAGGCGTGTCGCATGAATCCGTTTTGACGCGAAACGCTTTTGGGCCTTTCACTATTCGATGGACTCGCTGTCCGCTTTAAGTCCTCATTTTCACGCAACTCCGGAAGGGAACCCGGCACTAACTGCCCTGGAATGGCTCACATCTAGCTCGCGTTGAAGAGCCCGGCGGCACGCAAGGCGTCGACCAGCCGCTCGGTCAGATCGGCGGGATATTTTCTGTCGATGAAGGTTGCGCGCGGATTGGCGGCGAATTTCGGAAATTCGGTTATCAACTCATCAAGCAGCCTGCGTGCCTGGTTGTCCCGACCGGCGATCTTGGCGCCGATCAGACGGGCGGCGAGATAGTGCGATTTCGCCGCAGTGGTTCTCAGAGCGCTGCTGGCTATCGCTGCCTTGCTGGTATCGCCCAGCATTAATTCTCCGGCGAAAAGCCCAAAGTCCCACCAGGTCGGGTGGCCGCTCGAGGCATCCACGGCATGCGCCAGAAGAGGTGTTCCTTCGGCGTACCGGCCGGCGAAAACCAGCCCGTAGCCATAGGCGGCGGCCATGGCGAGATCGTAGGGGTTAAGATCATGGGCCTTCCGCATCCATCGCAGGGCCTCGTCGGCATTGCCGAGGCGCGAATTGATGTAGCCGTAGGAGCGATGTGCGTACGGGCTGGTCGGCCCCATCTGCACGGCGCGATGGGCAAACGTCATCGCCTTCTCGATCGTTGCGTCCGGCGGGTAGGCGTAGTGGTCGGTCACGGCCTCCAAATGCAATGAGGCGAGTTCCGAATAAACCAGTGACGATTTCGCGCCACTGTTGGCAAGGGCTTCGAGGCAACGATAGGCGGTCTCGTGAGTCCTGGCGTTCTGGTCGAGATAGTATTTGTCGTTGAGCAGCAGGCACTGCGTCAGGCCGGTCTCCGCGCCGGACTGCTCGATGTAATTGTAGATGGTGCCAGAAGCGGGAAGTGCCGCACTGAGAATGCCGGATATGCGATCCTCGACTACGGTTGGTGCGCTGTCGGCGGCGGTCAGGTTGCGCGACAACAGCACCCGTCCGGACGCCAAGCTTTGCAGTTCGATGGTAACGTCGCCCGCGTCTGGTCCAGGCAGGATATCGAAAATGAAACTCGTCGCATCGGCGACCGGATCGGCTTTGTTGACGGTGTTGCGACCGATGAAGTCGATCGTATCAAAGCCGCTCAGGCCGGCACGCAGCGATGCGGCGACGCGACTGGCATTGGGAGTGTTGGCCCTGAGGGCGATGTAGACGAGCGGCAGCGCTTCGACCATGGGCGACGGCGTGATGCTGCCGGTTTCGCCGGCGGTCTCGAACGTTGCCGGGATGTCGCCTCCCGCCAGCAAGGCACCGCCGCCCTGGCGCAGGATCAGAACGCCCAACATGGCGATAACCACGGCGATCGCGATCCAGAAGAACCTGAGATGGCGCGTCACCGAGAGGCCCGCCGCAGGAACCTGGCCGAGCAAGGCCGCCATGGGTGCGGCATCATCGGCGGCACCGGACTGTTCGGGCAGGCTGGCTATCGGCTCTGCGTGACTGGCGGCTTCCGCTGCTTGCGGCAGGCGGATGGCATTGAGTTCGTAGGCCGGGACGTAACCGCCGCGCGGAATGGCTATGCGGACCGGCTCGGCAATGCCTTCATTGGCGAAATAATGTTGCAGCAGTTCGCGCAGGCGGCCCGCCTGCACCCGCACGACGGCATCGGTGGACGGATCGAAATCGCCGTCCTTGCCGAAAACATCCATAGCGATGGAAAAGCCCTTGAGCCTGTCGGCTTCCCCGGCCTGCTCGCGCTCGACGAGATAGCGAAGCAATTTGCGCGCGCGCTCGGATCTCCCGAACGTTTCGCTGGCAAGCAGTCGCTCCAGTGTCTCGCGCACTGCGGGGGCGGCAGGCGTGGCATGCTGCAAGTGTCGATCCTCTCGAAGTCGGCACAGGTTGAGGCGCGATCATATCGTTACCGCACCACCGTACAAGCATACACGTATTATGCGATCGCGTACCACACCGGATAATTTCCCGGTGGTTAATGACACAAAAGTCGGGACCAATCGCTAAACGACGATGGTCCCGAATTCGTTCCAGGCCTGTATCAACCGGCTCTTTTGCCGATAATCCGGTTGGCGGCGGACACCACGGCCTCCAGCGAGGCAGCGACGATGTTGGTGTTGATGCCTGCGCCGAACAGCTTGCCGTCAGGATGTTCCATCTCGACATAGGAAATGGCCGAGGCGTTCGAACCGCGCTGCATCGAGTGCTCGGAATAGTCGAGCACCGACATATCGACGCCGACATGGCGCGACAGCGCATCGACGAAGCCGTCGATCGGGCCTGTGCCTGTGCCTGATATCGTCATCTCCTTGCCGTCGTCGATAATGACCGCCTCGACAACGCGCCGGCCCTTTACCTCGGTGTCCGGATAGGTGTGGTGATCGAGGAATTTCAGCCTGGCGCCCGGCTGGTCGACATAGGTATCGAGGAAGCGCTCATAGATGCGCCTGGCCGGCACTTCCTTGCCTTCGGCATCGGTGATCGCCTGGATTGCCTGGCTAAACTCGATCTGCAGGTTGCGCGGCAGGTTGAGCCCGTAATCCGCCTGCAGCACATAGGCGATGCCGCCCTTGCCGGACTGCGAGTTGATGCGGATGATGGCTTCGTAGCTGCGGCCGACGTCGGCCGGGTCAATCGGCAGATAGGGAACCTCCCACACTGGCGTGTTGGCCTTCTTCAGCGCCTTCATACCCTTGTTGATGGCATCCTGGTGCGAGCCGGAAAAGGCGGTGTAGACGAGTTCGCCCACATAGGGATGGCGCTCGGGAATCTTCAGCTGGTTCGAATATTCGTAGACATCCTTCATCCGGTTGATGTCGGAGCAGTCCAGCTTCGGATCGACGCCTTGCGTGTACATGTTGAGCGCCAACGTGACGATGTCGACATTGCCGGTGCGCTCGCCATTGCCGAACAGCGTGCCTTCGACGCGATCGGCGCCGGCCATCAGGCCGAGCTCGGTGGTGGCGACGCCGGTGCCACGGTCATTATGCGGGTGCAGCGAAATGATCAGGTTCTCGCGCCTGTCGAGATTGCGGCACATCCACTCGATGCGGTCGGCATAGATATTGGGCGTCGACATCTCGACGGTCGACGGCAGGTTGATGATGAGTTTGTTGTCAGGCGTCGGCTTCACGATCTCGGTGACCGCGTTGCAGATCTCCAGCGCGACTTCGAGCTCGGTGCCGGTGAAGCTTTCGGGCGAGTATTCGAAACGGTAGCCGCCGCCGGCACCCGCTGCCATGTCGGTGATCATCTTGGCGGCATCGGTGGCGATGCGCTTGATGCCGGCAACGTTCTTCTCGAAGACGACGCGGCGCTGCAACTCGCTGGTCGAATTGTAGAAATGCACGATCGGGTTGGTGGCGCCTCTGAGCGCTTCGAAGGTGCGGGTGATCAGTTCGGGCCGGCACTGCACCAGCACCTGCAGCGAAACGTCGGCCGGTACGCCCTCTTCGATGCACCAGCGGGCGAAGTCGAAATCGGTCTGCGAGGCCGAAGGGAAACCGATCTCGATCTCCTTGAAACCCATGTCGAGCAGCAGCGCGAACATGCGCGCCTTGCGTTCGTGGCCCATCGGGTCGATCAGCGCCTGGTTGCCGTCGCGCAGGTCGACCGAGCACCAGATTGGCGCCTTGTCGATCACTTTCGAGGGCCAGGTCCGGTCGGTGAGGCCCACGATTGGGTAGGGTTGGTACTTGCGGGCGGCGTCCGGCATGCCGCCGTTCTGCTGGCCCGCCGGGGCCTCGCTTACGCGGATTTCTTCTCGTGCGTTCATCGTCGTTTCTCCCGGCGACCCTCGAATCCGCCTTCAGGCGGATGGGTGGCGAGTGGCGCCTTTACCAGTTTTTCGTTCGCTTGATGTGACTGCCAAGGAGCATGCGCTTGCGCGGCGGCTCGACCGCCGGGCGCTCCTTCAGCGAACCCGGCGATCGCCGATAAGGCCGAGAAGAAGCAGCGTCGAGGCAAGCGCGCGCACGGTCTCGCCGGCAAAGCCGGTCTGACGGGAAGCGGTGGTGGCGCGCGTGTTCATGGCGGTTTTCATACAGGAGCGGCCAGCCGGAGGCAAGCCGTACCGAAAGCCGTACCGAAAGCCGTGCCGACAGCCGGGCGCGTGCCGGGCCACGTTCCGTCTAACGTCGTCGCCGACGTGCGTGCCCTTCCAACAGGCCGAGGCCGGACCTGGCCGCCAACGGGACGTAGCGGTTCAATATATAAGATGAGCTATGTGTTCAAGTTTCCGTGGAAACTTCGGAACGTCTATGGCATGCCGCTGCCGGCGCGGCCCTCCTGCGGCCGATTGCTTCAAACCGTTTCGAAAGACGCGAACGATGGACCAACTGCGAGCGCAAACCCGGATCAGCGATGCGGCGATCAGGTCGGTGATGGACCGGCTGCGCACCGAGCACAGCGAATTCGAGGTCGAGACCGGTGTTGCCGATCGATGGGAACTTCGCCTGTACTACGGTTCGCTGAGCGCGGCACTCGAGGGCGACTCCATGCTGATCCGCGTCTCGGCCGTAGACGAAACCTGCCTGTCCTACATGAAGATGACGGTCGCCGGCCACGTCGCGCAGCACCTTGGAACGACGAGCGGACTGCGCTGGCAAGGCGACGGCAGCGACACCGGCACCCCAATCTTCTTCCGCGAAATCACGGTTGTGTCGTCAACGCGGATTTCTCCGCATATGCAGCGCCTGCGCTGTGCAGGCGATGATCTTGGCCGGTTTACTCATGGCGGCCTGCACATCCGGCTGCTGCTGCCGCCGCGGGGCAGGCCGCCCGTTTGGCCCTCGATAGGCGCCGACGGCCTGCTTGTGTGGCCTGCCGGTGAGGATGCGCTCACCGTCCGCATCTACACGATCCGGGCGGTGGATCCGACAAGCGGTTGGCTCGATGTCGATTTCGTGCTGCACCCCGGCCATGACACGCCCGCCGCCACATTCGCGCAGAACGCGGTGGCGGGAGACGTCATCGGCATGATCGGGCCAAGCGGCGGCGAGACGCCGACGGCGCCGACCCTGCTGCTGGTCGGCGACGACACAGCGCTGCCGGCAATTGGCCGGATTCTGGGGGAACTGCGGCCGTCAACCCGCGTCGAGGCGCTCATCGAGGTCGATGGCCCGGACGACCGCATCGCGCTGGCGCAAGGCGACAACATCGAAATCACCTGGCTTTACCGGCACGACCGCGCGGCCGGCACCGCCGGCCTGCTGGCGGCCGCCCTGCGCGAGCGCAGCCACATGGCGCTTGCCGATAACCTCTACGTCTGGGCCGGATGCGAGTTCACGGACTTCCGCGAGATCCGCAAGATCGTGCGCAAGGAGTGGGGCCTGGGCCGCGACCGGCACCTGGTAACGGCCTATTGGCGTCGCGACGCGCAGGCCGAGGGCGACGACGAGGATTAGGATCGATCCATAAGTATGCCGGCAGCCGGGGCGGAGCAGCCTATTCCTTCACCGCGCGCGCTACCAGCCGCGCGATGCTCGGGCCGACAAGCAGCACGATCAGGAAACGCGCCGACTGGAGCGCCATGATGAAGGAGATGTCGACGTTCTGGGCGGCGGCGGCGATGATGGCGACGCTGTCCATGCCGCCGGGGCTGGTCGCGAGATAGGCGGTCAGCGGATCGATGCCGAGCAGATGGCTGATCATGAAGGCGAGGCCGCCGCAAAAGGCGATCAGAGCCACGATCGAAGCGACGATCTGCGGCAGGGCCCGTGTCGCATGGCGCAGGATCGGCCTGGTGAAGTTCAGCCCGATCGACCATCCGACCATGGCGTAACTGACAGCCAGCAGCCAGGGCGGCAATTGCATCGGCACGCCGAGGCCAAGGTGGATCAACGCGCCGAAGATGAAGGTGCCCAGAAAGGAGGGCGAAGGCAGCCGGCAAAGCTTTCCCGCCAGCCCGCCGACCAGCGCGATGCCAATGGTTGCTGCTAAGGCTTGAGCATCGATCGGCGGAAACCAGATAATCGGCGGGATTTCGACGCCTGACGTTTCGACCCACATCTTGGCGACAATGGCCGCCGTCATCGAGACGAAGATGACACGCAGATACTGCATGAAGGCGACGAGGCGCTGGTCGGCGCCAAAGGCGCCGGCCATCAGCACCATTGCGGTGGCCGCGCCTGGGGAGGATCCCCAGACGGCGGTCGTGCCGGGCAAGATGCGCCACCGGCTGATCAGCCAGCCGAGCAGGCTGGACGCCGCGACGGTGGCTGTCACTGCGCCGAGGAACAGCGGCCATTCGGCGTAGAAGACGCGAAAAATGTCGGCCGAGATCGAAGCGGCGATGAGGCAGCCGACGATCGCCTGGGCGGAGCCGAACAGAAGCCGCGGCACGCGCACGGTGGCGCCGTTGGTGCCGGCGACGATGGCCGCCAGCATCGGCCCGATGAGCAGCGCCGCCGGCAGCGCGGCCAGTTCGAGCGCACCGGCAAACAGCACGGAAATGACGAGGAGGGCCAGCCATTGCCAAGGCTTGCGCATGCGCGCCATGCGCTCGACGGCCGGCTGGCCAGGAGACGGCTGCTTGGGCGAGGAATCCATGTTCTGGTCTTAGACTGAGCGGTAAGGGATGCGAACCCCCGCTGCATCGAAAAGCGGTCGCCTCAGATGTCTGTGCCGAACAGTTGCTCGATTTCTCCACCGCTCATGCGATCGAAACGGTCGGACACCGAAAACTGACCAGCCATAAAGCCAACCCGTCGCGATTATACCGGCTCCGATTGATCCATAGGAATGACCTTGACCAATGACTTGCCAGCCTTGGCGATCATGAAAGGTTCGCCGTTGGCGGCTCGCTGAACGAGACGTGAAAGATTGGCCTTCGCATCGCTAATGTTTACGATCTGCGTCGAGTCGTCCACCCGGATCAGCCCGTCTTGTCGTCAGCCAATCCAAAGCCGCCGACGGGGTTGGTTTCCACCTGGAACTCGAAGCCGGCGATGAAGGGCCTCGCTTTGGCGATGGCCGCCTGGACTTCGGGAAGCTGCAGCGAGGCTTTGTGGCTTGCCTGGTCAGTCCACACTTCTGTGACCCAGATGGCATCGGCATCGGCCGGGTCGGTGGCAACGATATAGCTCAGGCAGCCGGGCAGGGCGCCGGTGCTGGCGCGCAGGACGTCCATGACAGCGTCGCGCTGGCCGCGGGCCGCCCGCATCTTGCCGATCAGACCGTACATCCCTTCGTCTCCCTTCAGCGTTTTCGACAAGAGTATACCGTTCGTCAGTATGCAGGTCGCGGCTCAAGGCATCAACTGGCCACCATTCACCTCGATCACCTGGCCGGTGATGTAGCCGCTCAACAGATCGGAGGAGAGGAACAGATAAGCACCGACGCAATCTTCAGCCGTGCCGGCGCGCCCCTGCGGAATGGTGGCAACCATGCCCCTGATCTGCTCTTCGGTCGAGTAGCGTTCGTGGAACGGCGTGAGAATGGTGCCGGGTGCCACCGCGTTGACGCGAATGCCGAAGCCGATCAGTTCCTTGGCCATGCCGCGCGTGACGTTGGAGACGAAAGCCTTGGCCGAGCCGTAAAGCCCGGCGCCACCGCCGGCGCCGTTGCGGGCGGCGATCGAGGAGGTGTTGACGATGAAGCCGCCTTGTCTCTTCAACCACGGCATCGCCTTGCGCGAGGCGGTCAGCACCGAACGCGCGTTGAGATCCATCACCGCGTCGTAATGCGCCTCTGTCTGCTCGGCGTAGGGCACGCGGCCGAGCATCCCGCCGGCATTGTTGACCAGCCCGTCGAGGCGGCCGAAATGCTGCGCGCTGTCCTCGACGACGCGTTCGACGTCGGCGGCCAGGGAAAAATCGCCCTGGACGAGAAGCACCTCGCCGCCATTGTCGCGAATGGCCTTGCCAAGTTTCTCGGCGGCGTCACGGCTGGAATTGTAGTGCAGTGCGACCAGACATTTCTGCGCCGCATAAGCCAAGGCGAGCGCCGCGCCGATGCCGGTCGAGGCGCCGGTGACCAGCACCGCCTTGCCGGCGAGATCGGGAATGACAAGCCCGAGGGGAGTGGTTGTCGCTGGCACTGTCGTTTCTCCGGGATTTCGCGGTTCTTAGCTGGTCTTGCTACCCTTGCATTCAGTCCATGCAGCTTCAAGGCCTGAGATAGGCATAGCCCTGGCTTTGCAGTTCGGCGAGCTTGACGACGCCGCCACTGTCGGCCGCATGAAAACCGTCGAGCAGGTCGGCGAGCGAAATATCCATGCCGTGCATGGTGTTGGCGCAGGCATGCGGATCGAGCCCTTGCTGGACGAGACCGGTGAAACGACCGGAGATCGCCGCCGATATGCCCTTCGACTTGAAACCGGCAAGAGCCGGACCATGGACGACCAGCGCGATATCGACATTGCCGCCGGTGCCTTCGTAATGGTTCTTGATGTTGCCCAGCACGAAATTGACCTTGTCGAGGTCACTGAGATGATAGGCGACCTTCAATCTCGTGGCCTCGGTGGCCGCGGCTTGCGCCACCCGCAGTCCAATCAGCGTGCCGGCTCCGACGAGAATCGCGCGGAACATGTCGCGTCGACGCATGGCGATGGTTCCCCCCGGGTTGACAGATGGCCGCGAATTGCGTGGCCGCGACGCCGAGTGTAGCATAAATCGGCGTCGCGTCCTGCCGATGCGGAGGGTCACATGGCGTTCGAACAGAGACTGGCAAGCGTCCTGTCCGGAGCGGCCTTGTTGAGCCTGCTGGGCGCGACGGCTTTCGCCGACGAGGCGGCCAAGCTCACCGAACTCAGTCCCAACGGTCAGGACGCCTGTTTCGGCCGCATCTACGATGCCAACCACCTCAAGGCGCATCCGGAGCAGAAGGTGGCCCGGATCTTCTTCTACTACGGCCATGATCCGGTCAGCAGGCCGAACGAGGAACCGGCCGCGAATGCCGGCACGTCCTACAATGGCTTCGTCACCACCACGGTGCGTGGCGCCAAGGCTCCGGAATGGGCCGGCGGCTGGTGTAGTCACCAATCCGAGGATGGCGCATCAAACCCGATCCATTGCGGCATGGAATGCGACCGCACGCTGGCGTCGCTGAAAGTCGACCACAAGGGCCGGCTGATCCTTTCGGACCTGCAGCCCGATGTCTATCTCGATGCCGGTTCCGAGGAGGAACTCGGCACGACTGAATACAACAGGCAGGCGCTGGGGTCGCGGGACGACAATTTCCGTCTCGACCCGATGCCGGCAGCGACCTGCAAGGCGGAGTTCGCCCGCATCGACCCGATCGACCCAGCGATGGGTCCGCCGCTGCGCGACCGGCTGAAGCCCGACCAGGCCTTCTGCTACGGACGCGACTACGATGCCGCGCATTTCGGTTCGCATCCCGACCAACTGACGCAGTCGATCCGCGTGTTCCGTGGGCCGGTCGAACTGGCTTCATTCGCGGCGGGCGGCGACCTTGCCAATTGGCCTGACGGCGCCGACATCGCCGTTTCGGTCACGACGCGGCAACAGTCGGGCAAGGTCACGCAGGTCTATTCCTGCCAGGGCGAGGCCGACCAGTGGCGCTGCGCGGCGAGTTCGAAGATGAGCGATTTCTCCTGCGATATCACGCAGAAGGAGATTTTCCTCAAGCGCGGCGCCAATGGCATGATGATGCTGGCCAATCCCAACAACAGCCTGGCGATCGTCGATTTCTGTTCACAGGCAGCCGACGGCAAGACGAAGTCGGACGATAAGATCTACCGGCTGGAACCGATGCCGCAATCGGCTTGCGCGCCTTGAGCGGAGCCCTGTTTAGGTCAGCGCGAAGGGATATATCTTTGCTATATCTCATTTGAGGATAGCACGATGGACAAAGCAAAAGTGTTCTGGTCAGGCAGGTCCCAAGCCGTGCGCCTGCCGAAGGAGTTCCGTTTCGACACAGAGGAGGTCTCGATACGCCGTCACGGGCAAACCGTCATCTTGGAACCGCTTGCGCAGGACTGGGCGTGGCTCGACCAAGTGATTGGACCGCTTGATAATGATTTCGCAGAGGCAGCGCTGGAACGTCAGGACGGGCAGGATCGAGCTGCCTTGGGCGACGTCTTCAAGTGATCTACCTGCTCGACACCAATGCCGTCATCGCGGTCATGAAGGGCGATGAGGGTCTGCTTGCCTGCTGAAACGGCATAGGCCGCAGGACTTTGCCGTCTCGCCTATCGTCGTGCACGAACTGTACTATGGTGCTGAAAAGAGCTAGCGACGGGTCGAAAATTTGGCGCGTATCGAGGCTCTGCAGTTTCCTGTGCTCGAATTCGATCGGGAAGACGCGAGACATGCCGGAGAAATTCGGGCAACGCTTGCCACATTGGGAACTCCAATTGGTCCCTACGATGCGTTGATTGGTGGGCAGGCGCGCGCGCGATCTTACGCTGATGACCCGCAATATCCAGGACTTCGAGCGGATCAAAGCTCTGTCAGTCGAGACGTGGTGAACTGCCTCACGCGAACGGCACCGCCGTCGTGCCCTTCGGCAGCTTGGCCTCATCATCGGGCTCGACATGGATGGTGACGCGCACGGAAGGGATTTCCGCCTGCAGCGCATCCTCGATGCGGTCGCAGATGACATGGCTGGCGCCGACCGACATGTCGGCATCGACGACGAGATGGAATTCGATGAAGGTGGCGCGGCCGGCGATGCGTGTCTTGAGGTCGTGCACTTCGAGCGCGCCTTTGCAATTGGCCGAAATGATGTCGCGGATGCGCATATGCTCCTGGGTGTCGACGGCGCGGTCCATCAGCCCGTTCATCGACGAGCCGATAACATGCCAGCCCTGCCAAAGAATGTTGAGCGCGACGATCACGGCCAGCGCCGGATCGAGGATCTGCCATCCGGTCAGCACCGCGCCGACAAGGCCGGCGAAGACGCCGACCGAGGTCACGACGTCGGTCATGATGTGTTGGCCGTCGGCGACCAGTGCCGGCGATCTTGCGTTGCGCCCTGTACGGATCAGCGCCCAGGCCCAGAAGGCGTTGATGACCGTCGCCACACCGTTGACGGCAAGCCCTTCCCAAGGCTGCTGGAGCGGGACGGGGTGGAGCCAGGATTGCCAGACCTCGTTCAGGATCAGGAGTGCCGCGACCACGATCAGCACGCCTTCCAGGACGGCCGAGAAATACTCGGCCTTGTGGTGGCCGAACGGATGGTCCTGGTCGGCAGGCTTGTAGCTGACCTGGATCGCCCAGAACGCGGCGGCCGAGGCGATGACGTTGACGATCGATTCCAGCGCGTCCGAATAGAGTGCGACGGAACCGGTGATGTACCAGGCGGCAAGCTTGAGTGCGAGCACCACACAAGCGACGACGATCGACCAGAAGGCAAGCCTTGCGACCTTGCGCCTGGTCGCGGCCTTCGCCGCGACCGCCGTCGTGTCCCGCGTTTCGACCATCGTCTCTAGGCGGCCTTGTCCTTGGCCTTGCGCGGCAGGTGGGCGACGATGTTCTCGATGATGCGCATGCCGGCATTGTGGCCGAGCGTCATGATCGATTCCGGATGGAATTGTACCGCGGCGATCGGCTCCTTGCGGTGCTCGAAGGCCATGATGACGCCGTCTTCGGTCTCGGCGGTGACCACGAAATCGTCGGGTAGCCGCACCGGATCGGCGAAGATCGAATGGTAACGGCCGACGGTGACTTCCTTGGGCAGACCGGAGAAGATGATGCCGGGCTTGGAGACGCGAATGCGCGACGGCTTGCCGTGCATCGGCACATGCAGCTGCCGCAATTCGCCGCCATAGGCCTCGGCCAGCGCCTGCAGGCCGAGGCAGACGCCGAAGATCGGCAGCTCGCGGGCGCGCGCTCGTCCGATGGTGGCGGCGCAGTCGAAATCCTTGGGCGTGCCGGGACCAGGCGACAGCACGACGAGATCCGGCTTCAGCCGGTCGAAAACTTCTTCCGGCACGGGGGTGCGCACGGTCGAGACATTGGCGCCGGTCTGACGGAAGTAATTGGCCAGCGTGTGGACGAAGCTGTCTTCATGGTCGACGAGCAGGATGTTGACGCCGTCGCCGACGCGCGCGGTGGTGCGCTCGGTGCTGGCGGCATTGCCCGTCTTGGCGTCGCGGATGGCGGAGAGCATGGCGGAGGCCTTCAGTTCGGTTTCGGCTTCTTCTTCCTCGGGAATGCTGTCGAACAGTAATGTGGCGCCAGCACGCACCTCGGCAATGCCGTCCTTGATGCGGATGGTGCGCAGTGTCAGGCCGGTGTTCATATCACCGTTGAAATTGACCATGCCGATGGCGCCGCCATACCAGGCGCGCGGGCTCTTCTCGTTCTGCTCGATGAAGCGCATGGCCCATAGTTTCGGCGCGCCGGTGACGGTCACCGCCCACGCGTGCGAGAGAAACGCGTCGAAGGCGTCCATGCCTTCGCGCAGCCTGCCCTCGATATGGTCAACCGTATGGATAAGCCGCGAATACATCTCGATCTGGCGGCGGCCGATGACGCGCACCGAACCCGGCTCGCAGACGCGCGACTTGTCGTTGCGGTCGACATCCGAGCACATTGTGAGCTCGGATTCATCCTTCTTGGAATTGAGCAGCTTCAGGATTTGCTCTGAGTCGGAAATGGCGTCGTCGCCACGCTTGATCGTGCCCGAGATCGGGCAGGTCTCGACACGGCGGCCGTTGACGCGCACGAACATTTCGGGCGAAGCGCCGATCAGGTATTCGCCTTCACCCAGATTAATGAAGAAGGAATAGGGCGAGGGGTTGATTGACTTCAGCTTGCGCGAAATCTCGGAGGGTTGGGTCTCGCAGCGTTCGTAGAACATCTGCCCGGGTACGACCTCGAACAGGTCACCGCGCTTGAAGCTGTCCATCGCGCGGCGCACAAGATTGGCGTATTCGCCGGGTTCATGGTCGCCGCGCGGCGGGATACGGTCGGCGGTCTTGAACGGCTCGGCGATCTCGTCGCGCGGCAGGCCTTCGGTCGAAAAACCCTTGCCGGCGTAGTCATATCGATCGGTCCAGGCCTTGGCCGAATAATGATCGACGACCAGGATCTCGTCGGGCAGGAACAGCACGAGATCGCGCTGGCTTGGCTTGCGTTCGAGCTTGTAGTCGACCGGATCGAACTGGAAGGCGAGGTCGTAGCCGAAGGCGCCGTAAAGGCCGAGATTGGCGTCTTCGGCGGTCTTGAACAAGGCGGTGATGGCGCGCAGAACCGTGAAGACGGAAGGAACGCGGCTGCGTTCTTCTTCGGTGAAGACGCGGCCCGGCTTGGCGACGTCGAGGCGGATCAGCTTTTTCGACGCCTCGGCGATCGTGATCTCGGCGATATCGCCGAGCGTCTTGACGATGACCGGCAGAAGCACCTCGCCCCGCCGGTTCAGCGCCTCGATGCGGATGGACCGGCCACGCGCCGAGATCACCAAAGGCGGGTCGATGATGGCGGTGTCCCAACGCGTATAGCGGCCGGGATATTCATAGTTCGAAGAGAACACCGCGCCCCGGCGCGCATTCAGCCCGTCGACATAGGCGTCGATGGCGCCTTCATAGGGCCGGTCGTGGCGCTCGCGGGTGATGGTGATGCCACCCCCGGTCACAAAACTCTCTGCGCCGTTGTCCAGAACCTTCATCGTCATTGCCGTCTCCATCAGCTTCTTGGGCAACGGACCCGGGAATGGCTTGGAAAAAACAAATGGCCGCCCGGACATTCCGCTGCGGCCACCCTCTCTTTTCACGCGCACGCGTTCGAACAGGCCGCTGTCAGCAGGCCCACCACCAAACGGTCTTGATCGAACGCATGTTCATGGCGATTCCCATAGCGGCGATTGAGCGACCGCGCAACTGGATTCGGTGGAGGCTCAATCTTCCAGTGTGCCGGACCTTGCGTCGGCGCTCTTCCTGTCGCCCACCAGTTTCAACAGATCCTCGCCGGCGCGGATGATACGGCGCGAGCGCCGGGTCAGGACGATGCCGGCCTGCGGCGCGAACACCTCGGTGCGGCCATCGGCTTCGCCCGGTGCGTGGACGATGACGGCAAGCCGCGTATCCTTGGCCACGCGGTCGCCGGGCTCCACGTCGTAAAGCACGGCACCTGCCCGGGGCGCCGGCATCATGTCGATGTTTTCGAGCGGTGCGACAACCCCGGTGAAGGCACCGGGTGAGGGCAGGGCCGGGTCGGCGACCACGCCGCGCGCCACCAGCAGCCGGTAGAGCCCCGCGGCGTCCGACGCCGCGAACGCGCCATCGACATCGAGGATGCCGCGATATTCGACCGTCGTGACGACGCGCCGGCCGAGCTTCGCCACATCGGCGGGAACGTTCTGATAGGGCATGATCGAGGCGCCCTCGAAAGTGCCGTCCGTGTCTTCACTCCACAGCACCACCGCCTCGACGCCCATGGCGGCGGCGCAGTCGGCCATTGCCGGCCACAGGCTGGTGTGGACATACAGGTAGGAAAGACCCTCGTCGTCGCAATGCAGGTCGAGCACGATGTCGTGGCCGAGTGAAAGCTGCACCAGTCTCGTCTTCAGCCGCTGGTCGGGCGTGCCGTGCGCGGTGTCGGGCAGGAGTGCCGTGTCGGGCGCGGCGAGCAGCGGAAAACCGCGGTTGAAGTTGGTGCGCGTGCCCAGATGAAAACGGCCCTGATGTTCGCCGAAATGATACTGGGCGCGGCCGATCGGATTGGCCCAGGGCACGATGGTGATGTCGCCCTTGATGCGCCCCTCCGCCTCGGCCCTGGCCAGCATCGGCATCAGTGCATCAATGGCGACGACTCCGGGCAGTTCGCCGGCATGGAGTGCTGCCTGCAGATAGGCCGAAGGCGCGGATTTGTCGGTTCCAGCGAAGCGAAACAGCGGGAATTCATAGGAAACGCCCTCGCTGTCGCCGGCTATGCGTTCGATCGATTTCTGCATGGTCTTTTCTCCGTCGAGAGGCGAGAAGGACATGCCTCTTCGATCGTGCGCTTGTCGATTGGTCCAGGCTGTCGCGCTATGGGCGCAAGCAGCTACTACGCGGCAGGCTGAAGAGCGACGGCCGGAGCGCGCCGGTCCAGTGCCTGCGAGGCAACGGCCACGGCGACCGCCAGCAGAGCGAGTGCCGCGCCCACCAGCGGCAGGTTGGCATAGGAAACGCCCCAGGAGAGCGCCACGCCGCCGATCCAGGCGCCGCTGGCGTTGCCGACATTGAAGGCGCCCTGGTTCAGCGTGGCGGCAAGGTTCGGTCCCTCGGAAGCGGCTTCCACGACACGGATCTGCAACGGCGGCACGACGACGAAGACGAGCATGCCCCACAGGAAGACGATGCCTATGGCGACACTGGCGATAGCGCCGAACTGCATGAAGCCGACAAACAGGACCGCCAGCAGCAGCAGCGTGCCGATGACCGTCGGCATCAGCTTCCAGTCGGCCAGCCGGCCGCCGATGATGTTGCCGATGGTCATGCCGGCGCCGAACAGCAAGAGCACCCAGGTGACCGCTGAAGTCGAGAGGCCGGACACGTCGGTGAGATAGGGTTTGATGTAGGTGAAGACGGCAAACAGGCTGGCTGAGGCGAGCGCCGCGATCAGCATGGCCAGCCACACCTGCAGCTTGCCGAGCACGCGCAATTCGCCGCGCAAGCCGTCGCCGCTTGGTTCAGTGACATCCGGCGGCACTAGCCAAGCGATCGCCGCGACCGAGATCAGCCCGATGCCGACCACCGCCAGGAAGGTGGCGCGCCAGCCGAAGGCTTCGCCAAGCGCCGTTCCGGCGGGAACGCCGAGGATGTTAGCCAGCGTCAGGCCGGCGAACATCAGCGCGATGGCGCTGGCACGCTTGTTGCGGGGCACCAGGCTGGCGGCGACGACCGAACCGATGCCGAAGAAGGCGCCGTGGCCGAAGGCGGTGAAGACGCGCGCGCCCATCAGCATCCAGTAATTGGGCGCGATGGCGCAGAGCAGGTTGCCGACGACGAACAGTGCGGCCAGTCCGACCAGCACCGGCTTGCGCGGCAGATGCGCGGTGGCCATCGCCACGATTGGCGCGCCGAAGACCACGCCCAGCGCATAGCCCGTGACCAGCAGCCCGGCCGCGGGAATGGTCACGCTAAGGTCGGCGGCGACCTCCGGCAGCAGACCCATGATGACGAATTCGGTGGTGCCGATGCAGAAGGACGCAATGGCAAGCGCAAGGATCGGCAAAGGCATGGGAGGTCCAGACTGAATCGGTTCAAATGGAAACTGCGCGAGCGCCCCATGGCGCACAAGCGCCATTGCAGCAATGCAGCAATGCAGAAAGCGGAGAGCAAAGAGGCACTGGCAGCGGTGCTTGTGCCGTGCCCTGCCGGGCTAGACGACCCTGACCGAACCCGGCCGAGCGGCCGAACCGACCGGCTGAGCCGGAGTTCAGACCAGCGGCTTCAACTCCTGGGCGATGGTAGGCAGCAGTTCCGAGACATTGGGGTGGATGTGCATGGCGCGCGCCAGCGTGTCCACAGGTGCCTTGGCATACATCAGATCAAGCACGCAATGCACGGCTTCATCGCCGCCGGGGCCAAGCACGCAGCAGCCGAGGATTTCCCTTGTGTCGGCGTCGACGAGGATCTTCATGAAGCCTTGCGTCTCGCCTTTCTCGATGGCACGGCCGACACGGGTCATCGGCCGCTGGCCGACCAGCGCGCGGCGTCCCGACTTCTTCACCGACGCCTCGGTCATGCCGCAGCGGCCGAGCGGCGGATCGATGTACAGAGCGTAGGCCTCGATGCGGTCGGTGACCTTGCGCGGATCATTGTCGAGCAAATTGGCCGCAACGATCTCGTAATCGTTGTAGGACGTGTGGGTGAAGGCGCCCTTGCCATTGCAGTCGCCCATCGCCCAGATGCCGGGCACGCTGGTGCGCAACTGGTCGTCGACGGTGATGAAGCCGCGTTTGTCGACCTCGATGCCGGCCTGGTCGAGGCCGAGATCGTCGGTATTGGGCGTTCGCCCCAGAGCCAGGAGCACATGCGAGCCGGCGGCCGGCGGCTTGCCGGCGGAGAAGGCAACAGCAATATCCTCGCCCTGCCTGGCGAAGCTTATGGCGTCGGCGCCGAGATGGACCGCGATGCCTTCGTTTTCGAGGATCAACAGGATGGCGTCGGACACATCCTCGTCTTCGCGGCCGATCAGCCGCGAGCCCTTTTCGACAATCGTGACCTCCGCGCCGAAGCGGCGGAACATCTGCGCGAATTCGAGCGAGATGTAGCTGCCGCCGACCACCACGAGGTGGCGCGGCAACACGTCGAGGTCCATCATCGAAGAGTTGGTGAGAAAGTCGATGTCGTGAATGCCGGGCAGATCCGGTACCGATGCGCGGCCGCCGGTGTTGAGAAAGATCTTGCCGGCGGTCAGGAGATCATCGCCGACGCGCACCGTGTTGGCGGATTCGAAACGCGCATGGCCGCGATAGAGCGTGCATTTATCCATGTCGGCGATCCAGGTTTCCAGATTGCCGCGGGCGTCGTTCGACACCTTGTCCTTGCGCGCCTTGACCCTGGCATAGTCGACGCCGACCGGGCCGGAGAGGGTCACGCCATAGTCCGCGGCGCGCCGCGCCAGATGCGCGGCATAGGCGCTGGCGACCATGGCCTTGGTCGGCATGCAGCCGGTGTTGACGCAGGTGCCGCCGACCAGCTTGCGCTCGATCAGCGCCACGCTCATGCCGGCCGCGGTCAGCCGGCCGGCCAGCGAAGGGCCGGCCTGGCCGGCACCGATGACGATGGCATCGAAGGTTTTCGCCGTCATGCCACCGCCGCCACGATCAAGAGGCCGCCGACGATTGCGACCGCATCCTCAATGAAGGCCGCGGGCTGGTCCTTGCCGAAGGCGGCCGCCAGCCGGCCGCGCGCCTCCGCGCCGCCGAGCGTGCCGATGACGGCCCCTATGGCGCCGGCGATCAGGCAGACGATGGTGGCGCCGCCAGTGGCGCCGATCACGGCGCCGCTGAAGGCGCCGAGCAGGATGCGGGCGCCGAATTGCTGCGGCACCTTGCGGCTCGGCGTCGACGGCAACTGATCGGTGACCAGCTCGACGATGGCCAGGATAGTGAAAATGCCGACAGCGGCCCAGTGGCTCATGAAGCTTGCCCAGGTGCCGGCAACCGGCAGCCAGCCGAGCCAGGCGCCCCAGGCGACGGCGGCCGGCGCGGTCATGGCGCGCAGGCCGGCAATGACCCCGATCAGAAGTGCAAGAATGTAAAGCATGTTGATCCCCCTCGATCCCGGGCCGGGATAGCCCTGAAAAGGCAGGCTACCATAGGTCCGGTATTTGGCCAGTACTTGCATAGGCGCTCTCTTACGCCGCAACGGTGCGTGGCAATGATGACGGAGGCACCGCATGGCTGAGAGCGAACGCGCAAAAATGGCGGCGGGCGAGTGGTATACGTGCATGGATGACGAACTGGAGGCGCTGCGCGGCGTGGCTGCGGGCGCCGTATTCGAGCACAATTCGCTTGCGCCCCGTCAGCGCGGCAACATCGGGCCTGCCTTGCAGGATCTGCTCGGCGGCGCGGGCGAGGGCGCCCGCATCGAGGCGCCGTTCCACTGTGCCTATGGCTTCAACATCTTTCTCGGGGACGGCGTCTTTCTCAATGCCGGCTGCATCATTCTCGACACGGCAAGCGTGCGCATCGGCAAGGGAACGCTGCTCGGCCCCAATGTGCAGATCTATTGCGCCGAGCATCACAGGGAGGCCGCGGGGCGACAAGCCGGGCTGGAAATCGCCAGGCGGGTCGAGATCGGTGCCGATGCCTGGATCGGCGGCAGTGCCGTCATCCTCGGCGGGATCAGCATCGGCGAGGGCGCCATCGTCGGCGCCGGCGCCGTGGTGACGCGCGACGTGCCCGCGAACATGACGGTGGTCGGCAATCCGGCGCTGGCGGTCAAACGCGGTTGAGTGCTCGGCGGGCGCTCAGTGCGAAAGCGCGTGCGGCGACCGGTCACCTTGGTCGGCCCGCCTGGAAAATTCACGCCGGTATTGCGCCGGTGAGGTCCTGAGACGCGCCGAAAAATGCTGGCGCAGCGAGGTGGCGCTGCCGAAGCCGGCCTCGAAGGCCACGACGTCCATCGATTTTTCCGTCGCCTCGAGCAGACGCTGCGCCAGTTCAAGCCGTTGCTCGATCAGCCAATCGCCGAAACTGGTGCCGATCGATTTCTGGAAGCGGCGGGTGAAGGTGCGCCGGGTCAGGCCGGCGGCTTCGGCGACGCGGTCCAGGCTGTGCGCTTCGCCGAGTGTCGCGCGCACGGTGTCGAGTGCTTGTGTGAACCTGTCGGTATCGGCGCTCCTCGCCAGCGGACGCTCGATGAACTGCGCCTGTCCGCCTTGCCGGTGCGGGGAGAGCACGATCTGCCGCGCGAGCCGCAGTGCTGCCTCGGCGCCGTAGCGGGCGCGAACGATATGGAGGCAGCAGTCGAGCCCGGCCGCGACGCCGGCCGACGTCACCACGTCGCCATTGTCGACATAGAGCACCTCGGCATCCACCGCGATGTCGGGATGAAGCTTCTGAAGCCGCTCGGCATAGGCCCAATGCGTGGCCGCACGCCGACCGCCAAGCAGTCCGGCAGCAGCGACTGCGAATGTTCCCAGGCAAAGGCCGACGATCAGGGCACCATTGCGGTGGGCCCGCCGCAATGCTTGGCTCAGCGGTTCCGGCAGCGGATCTTCGAGATCCCGCCAGCTCGGCACGATGATGATGTCGGCGCCATCGAGGCCCTCTAGCCCATGGGGCGCGGCGACGCTCAGCCCGGCCTCGGTGTGGACGGGACCGGCCTCGATCGCGCAGATGCGGAAGTCGAAGCGCGGCAGGCCGAACGATGTGCGATCTTCGCCGAACACCAGGCAAGGCACGGAGAGATGGAACGGGCTGATGCCGTCGAAGGCGAGGACGGCGACGATCTGGTGGGTCATGTCTTCCGGGGATTTCTGCGCGGGGTTATGCGGATTGTCCCAATTCTTTCGAATGATGTCAATCGGGCCACTTTCGCCCGATGGTGGCGGACCTATGCTCGGGCATCACATCAAGCCTGAAAGGAATGCATCATGTCCGAACCAGCCAGCAAGACGCCGCGCCGCGCGCTCGTCGTCGTGGACGTCCAGAATGACTATGACGGCGGCAATCTCGCCATCCAGCATCCGCCGTTCCGCGACAGCGTCGTCAACGTGGCGCGCGCCATGGACGCGGCAGCCGCGGCCGGCATCAAGGTGGTGGTCGTCAAGCAGATGGCGCCGGAGACGTCGCCAATCTTCGCCAAGGGCAGCCATGGCGCGGAATTGCATCCCGAGATATCGAGGCGGCCACGCGACCACTATGTCGAGAAGACGCTGCCTTCCGCCTTCACCGGCACCGATCTCGAAGAGTGGCTGCGCGCCAACGCTGTCGAGACGATCGTGGTGGTCGGCTACATGACGCATAATTGCGACCTGTCGACCATCATCCATGCCGTGCATATGGGCTTTGCCGTCGAGTTCCTGTCCGACGCGACCGGCTCGGTGCCTTACGCCAACAGCGCCGGCTATGCCTCGGCCGAGGAGATCCACCGCGTGGTGACAATCATCCTGCAGTCGCGCTTCGCCGCCGTGCTCAAGACCGCCGAATGGATCGAGTGCCTGAAGACCGGCACCTTGCCGGAACGCGACACGATCTTCGGCTCCAACCAGCGGGCGCTGGCTCGCAACGCTGCGTAGTCGTCTGCGGAAATACAAAGGGCGTCGCATCGCTGCGGCGCCCTTTGCACTTTTTGGAATTGAGGATTTCTAGAACAGACCTTCGATCTGGCCGGCTTCGTTGAGGAAGATCTTTTCCGACGACGGCGCCCTGGGCAGGCCGGGCATGGTCATGACCTCGCCGCAGATGATGACGACGAAGCCGGCACCCGCCGAAAGCCTGACCTCGCGCACCGGTACGGTGTGACCGGTCGGCGCGCCGCGCAGGTTCGGGTCGGTCGAGAAGGAATACTGCGTCTTGGCCATGCAGACCGGCAAGTGGCCGTAGCCGGCCTGCTCCCAGGCGTGCAACTGGTCGCGCACCGACTTGTCGGCGATCGCTTCCGAGCCGCGATAGATGCGCTGGACAATGGTGTTGATCTTCTCGAACAGCGGCATGGCGTCGGGATAGAGCGGCGCGAACTGCGAGGCACCGGATTCGGCCAGCGCCACCACTTTCTTGGCGAGATCCTCGATGCCGGCCGAGCCGTTGGCCCAGTGCTTGCACAGGATCGCCTCTTCGCCCATCGAGGCGACATAATCCTTCATCGCCTGGATTTCGCCATCCGTGTCGGAGTAGAAGTGGTTGATGGCGACTACCGCCGGCACGCCGAACTGCCTGATGTTCTCGATGTGGCGGCCGAGATTGGCGCAGCCCTTCTTCACCGCCTCGATGTTTTCCTTGCCGAGGTCTTCCTTCTTGACGCCGCCATTCATTTTCATGGCGCGTACGGTGGCGACGATGACCGCCGCCGCCGGCTTCAGCCCGGCCTTGCGGCACTTGATGTCGAAGAATTTTTCCGCGCCGAGGTCGGCGCCGAAGCCGGCTTCCGTGACGACGTAGTCGGCAAGCTTGAGCGCCGTCGTGGTGGCGACCACCGAGTTGCAGCCATGCGCGATGTTGGCGAACGGGCCGCCATGCACGAAGGCCGGATTGTTCTCCAGCGTCTGCACCAGATTCGGCTGCATGGCGTCCTTGAGCAGCACGGCCATGGCGCCGTCGGCCTTGAGGTCGCGGGCATAGACCGGCGACTTGTCGCGGCGATAGGCGACGATGATGTCGCCCAGGCGCTTCTCCAGGTCCTTCAGGTCGGTGGCGAGGCACAGGATGGCCATGACCTCCGAGGCGACGGTGATGTCGAACCCGGCCTCGCGCGGATAGCCGTTGGCGACGCCGCCGAGCGAGCAGATGATCTCGCGCAGCGCCCGGTCGTTCATGTCCATGACGCGACGCCAGGCGACGCGGCGGGTGTCGATGCCGAGCTCATTGCCCCAGTAGATGTGGTTGTCGATCAACGCCGACAGAAGGTTGTGCGCCGTGGTGATGGCATGAAAGTCGCCGGTGAAATGGAGGTTCATGTCCTCCATCGGCACGACCTGCGCGTAGCCGCCGCCGGCCGCACCGCCCTTGACGCCGAAATTCGGACCGAGCGAGGCTTCGCGAATGCAGATGATCGCTTTCTTGCCGATGCGGTTCAGGCCGTCGCCGAGGCCGACGGTGGTGGTCGTCTTGCCTTCGCCGGCCGGGGTCGGGTTGATGGCGGTGACCAGGATCAGCTTGCCGTCCTTATTGCCCTTCACCGATTTGATGAATTCGGCGGAGACCTTCGCCTTGTCATGGCCATAGGGCAAAAGGTGTTCGGTCGGGATGCCGATCTTGGCGCCGATCTCCTGGATCTGTTTTTTCTTCGCACCGCGGGCGATCTCGATGTCGGACTTCACTTCTGCCATGACGGCTTTCCTCTGGATTGGACGGTGGAGGGGACGGGTTGATCACTGGTGCATGTTCGATACGCCGCGCGGGCAAGGGCATGTTCTAGCCCTCTCGCTGCCGTGGCGTCAACTTTCATGCAACTATGTTTCCTATGAAGAAAATTCCTCTGCGGCGGGCCGACCTGCCTCCGGTTCTTTCTGGCTCCGCTTGCCGCGCCGTATAGAAGCCAGAGCGGTGACGCGTCCGCCGTCTCAAAACAGCCGCGCAATGCACGGAATGCGACAGACACGGCGGCGCAAATCCGCCATCGCCGGCCTAAAGCGCATCGCGCTTCAGGCATTTGTTTCCATGCATATCGTTCTTCCCAGGCCGGACCACTTTTGGGTGACATGCATTGGGCCGACCAGCCCTACTGCGTCAGCACGTTGCTGATTTCGACCATGTTGGAACGCACCCTGAGCACATAGAAACCCATGGTCGTCAGATGCGTGGGCAGCAGCCAGCCGTCCTCGCGGCCATTGGCGATGATGAAGGGCTGGATGCGCAGCGCCGAGACGAACTGCGCGTCCATCGTATCCCACAGGCTCTGCAGGTGCTTTTCCTTGATGACGTCCTCGAAGTCGGCCTGCGCGCCCTTCATCAGTCCGTAATAGGCGTAGAGCTGGCCATAGGCGAACCAGTAGCGGTCGTCGGCGCGGAAATCGAACCAGCCATTGTTATGGTTTTCGGCACGCTCCTTGAGGATGGCCGAGGTCGAGCCGATATCGCTGGCGATACGGTCGATATATTGCTTCAGATTGTCGGCACGGGCATCGAAGGTGGCCTGGCAGGTGGCGAGACGGGCGTTGAAGGAGCGCAGCTTGCGCACGGCGTCGCGATAATAGCTCGGGGTCGGCGTCTTCGGGCCGAACGGGCTTACACCGAAATACCAGGTGTACTCGTCGAACTGCAGATTGCCGCGCGCATCCTGCAGGTCGGCGTCGATCTGCGATGTCGTGCGCACACGGCCGAGATTGTCGGCGAGCTCGGTCGCGGTGCGGCGCACCGCCTGGTTGATGCCGCGCTGGAATGAGGCCTTGTTGTCCATCCACGGCGTGTTGTCCCAGCTGATGCCGAACAGGCCGAGCTTGTAGAGGATCATCGACGAGATCCAGGCATTCTGGTTAACGTTGAAGTCGGTCAAATCGGCGGCAATCTGGGCGATGCCGGAGTTGCCGCAGGTCCTGGCAGTGTCGGCACCGGCACCGGCGGCTACCTGTTCGCCCGCCGAGATGTTGCGCTTCTCGAACGTGTAGGTGTCGGGATAGCTCGGGTTGAAATTGTTCCACCACTGGGTGGCGTAGAAGAAATTGGCATAGAGGCCGAGCAGCACGAGCAAGGCGAGGCCGACCAGGGCCTTGAGGATCCAACCGCGCTGCGTATACCAGCGCCCGGCCCAGATGAACGGCCACAAGATGACGCCGATCAGGAGCCCGATGCCGCGGCCGATCCATTGGAAAATCCTGACGAAGAAGTTCACGATCGGATCGAGCATGGCTGTGTCACCCCTCAAAGCACGATGCCAAAAAGCTACAGACTTTTCTGGATAACATCATGCGCCAATACAACAAGTTAGAACGAAATGACGGCCGGTTTCGTTCTAGTCAGTCAGGCCGTAAAGGCGCGTGCGGAACGCCACCTTGTCCTTCAGATATGTGGTTTTCAGAATGTCCACAACATGCGATCGCCAGGCGTCGCTGAAGCCCTCATAGTCCTTGTAGAAGCCCTGCTTGTTGAAGACGTAGCGCGAGACGAAGTCCGACGGCACGAAATCCGAGATCAGCCGGTTGGTCAGCCAGGCGTCGGGATGGTCGGGCTTGGCGCGGACCACCAGGAAGCGCTGCTGCGGGAACACATCCTCGATCTTGAGATGGCCGAGCTGGGCAATCTCGCGCTTGGCGGCGTTGAGGAAGGGGAAATTGCCGTCCCTGGTGATCAGGTCGGCATGACCCTGGATCCAGGTCTGCAGCCAGACCTTGTCGACGTCGGTCAGATTGCGATCCGGCTCGGCGTCGCGGATCAGCGCGCGCACCACCATCTCGGCGCGGTGCTCGAGATAGCCCGAGGCTTCGATCCAGGAGGCGCGCGGCAGTTCGATGCGGCCGGTGGCGGCGAGGAACTTGAACACCTTGTCGGCGTCCTTGATCGAGAGATAGCTTACCTGCCACGGCCGCGAGCGGCGGAACCCGGGGGCCGCCGGATCGCTGATGACGGTCGTCATGTCGGGGTCGACGAACACG
Source organism: Mesorhizobium sp. B2-4-2 (assembly GCF_006442845.1). NCBI lineage: Bacteria > Pseudomonadati > Pseudomonadota > Alphaproteobacteria > Hyphomicrobiales > Phyllobacteriaceae > Mesorhizobium > Mesorhizobium sp. B2-4-2. Next base: position 433,169 of record NZ_VFVM01000002.1, read on the forward strand.
TAGAGCCCGCCGAAATGGCTGGTCCAGTAGGCGTTGTGGCGGAAGATTACCTGGTCGGGCACCAGCGCGTTCTCGCGGATGTCGCCGCAGATCTTGGCCAGTTCCACCATGCGGGTGAGCATGGCGTTGTCGCGCCAGGCGTCAGGCTCCTGTTTCAGGCGGTCGACGAGCTTGCCGAGCTCCGCGGCCTTGCCCAGCACATCTTCGGCCGACAGCACCTTGAATTCGACTTGGTTGATCGACAGCAGATCCTCGATATCGTTGACCTTGGGAATGGAATCCTCGATCTCGCCGTAGATGACATCCTTGATGGTCAGCGCGTCTATGGCGCGCTGATTCCTGGACATGAACTCGAACATCAGCTGCGAGGTGTTGGAGAAGGCGGTGTGCACCACCGGCAGGTCGATCTGCGACGGCGTCAGGATGATGAAGCGGCGGTTGACCTCATTGGGATCGAGGTAGCCGTAGTTGCCGCATTCCTCCGCCACTTCCGGCGAAAAACCGGTGCGGTCGATCTGGAAGCTCTTCAGCTTGGTGGGCTCGAGGCCAAAGGCGGCAAGCGCCTTGTTGTAGCGCTCGATGAGATGCGGCTCGTCGACGACGAGCAGCCGGCCGTAAATGAGCTCGTTGTCGCGCAGGAGATCGGGTTTGCGGGCGTTCATGTCGAAGAGCCCAAGAGGCTTTGCTTGGTAAGGCGAAGCGCCAACGCTGACGCCCCCCTCTCCCCGTCCTTCACGGGGAGAGGGTAAGGGTGAGGGGCGGCGCTGACGGTCAAGGACATGTCTCCCCATAGCCTTTGGCGGCGATAAATCGAAGATTGTTCGTCTCGATATGGCGATCGAGGCGCCGTTCGATAGCCGCCAATATAGTCTCGAGCACCGCGTCTCGTTCCTTTAATACGTCCGCGTTCCAAAAGCGGAGTACAGACCAATCATTTGAAACCATGAATTGGTCACGGACCCGATCATATTTGTTGTCAGCGTGTTGACTGCCGTCCACTTCGACAACCAGCTGGCATTCTCTGCAGGCAAAATCAGCAAAGTAGCTGCCTATCGGAAACTGTCGCACGAATTTGTACCCGTTCAGTCTGCGGTCGCGCAATTCCATCCAAAGCGCATCTTCGGCGTCATTGTCCGACTGACCCAATCGTCTTGCTCGCTTGGTCGTCTCGATTAATGGTCCACGCATGCGCTGCCCCTCACCCTTACCCTCTCCCCGTGAAGGACGGGGAGAGGGGGGGCGTCAGCGCTAGCGCCAAACCTTTCAGCACCTGCTGGCTTCGAAGGAAGCTCAAGCATTCCACAGCCCCTTTTTCTTCATCTCCTCCATCTCACGCGCTGCCCGTTCGCGCAGCCGCGCGTCGCGCAGCAGCTTTTCCACGGCGGAGTCGTCGGACTTGTCGGAGTAGCGGAACTCGCTGTCGGCGTAGCGGTTGATCTCCTGCATGACCATGTCCATCGAGAACGGGCCGCGCAGTTGCTCGATCATCGCTTTCTTCTCGTCATAGCTCTTGTGCATGAAAACCTCTGGTTTTTCGAACCAGTCGTCGGGAAGCTCGATGTCCATGGCGCGCATCTTGATGGCGTCGGTGACGTTCTTGATGGCGCGGCCGGTGAAGCGCGGCTCGGCCTGCTTGATCAGGTGCAGATAGGTGCCGATGTCGGCCATGGTCTTGGGCGCGCCATTCTCCTTCATGTAGCGCTCATGGACCCGGATCAGCCCGTCCTCCCGCGGCTTCTTGTGCTCCTCATAGGCTTCGGCCACGGCGCGCTGGATCTCCTGCGCGGCGTAGAGTTCGTGGTCGCCGAGCGGGATCTTGTGGTTCTTGCCGGCGAGCAGCACGAAAATGTCGATGTAATCGTCACGCGTCTGCGGCCCGTCGACCAGCCAGCGGGCGCCGGCGCGCTGGCGCAGCGCATCGTCGACATTTTCGGGATAGTTGGAGAACATGCCGAACGAGCAGTTGCCGCGCACCACTGTGGCGGCACCGGCGAAGGCGTCCATCAGCACGCCGGTGATCTCCTGCTGGCCGGCCGAGGCGCGGTCGTCGGAACGGCGCGCCGCCACCTGGTCGACGTCGTCGATGGTGCCGAAACCGATGACGCGCGGGTTCAACACATTGTTGATGAACTGGCGGCAGTTCTGGCCGGACTTGCCCTGATAGGACGAGATCTGGTCGACGCCGAAATTCTCGTAGGCGAAGGGATAACCGGCGACCTGGCAGTAACCATTGACGAGACCGGCAATCATCTGGATCAGCGTCGTCTTGCCGGTGCCCGGCGCGCCGTCGCCGATGAAGGTGAACAGGAAGCCGCCGAGCTCGACGAACGGGTTCAGCTCGCGCTCGAAATCATAGGCCATCAACATCTTGGCGAGCTTGACCGACTGATATTTGGCGATGTGGTTGCCGACGACCTCTTCCGGTTTCTTGAAGGTCATCACCAGCGGCCTGGAACGCTTGCCCGGCGCGACGTCGAAGCCGTCGAGCGTGAAATCGTCGGCATCGATGCGGATATGCGCGTTCTCGAACGGGCCGATACCGTCGAAGCGGCCCTTTCGCGACAGCAGCCCATCGATGGCGACGCGGGCGAAGGCGCGCGCCCTGGTCATCAGGTCGGCATCGTCGGATGCACCCGAAATCGCCTTGTCGAGACCGGCCAGGATCGACTTCACCGCGTCCTGCGGCGTGTCGAAGAGGAAATCCGGCTCGGGAATGTCGTTGGGCGCCTCGCCATCGCTGTCGATGAGCTGGAACAGGTAGGAGGACAGGCTGAAGGCGGAAATGTAAGCCGAGGCCGACAGAAGCTTCTTGAAGGTGATGGCCTCGTCGCCTTCGAGGGGAGCGCGGGTGTTCCTGGCCTGCAGGCTTTCGAGATCCGAGCCTTCGGCGAAAACATCCGATATGGCGAGCGCGAGCGCCGTGCCGCGCCGGGCACGAAACAAAAGTGTGTGCTGCGGGATGGTCAGCAACTGGTCGTCGGGGTGAACGGCGCCGACGGTCTTCGCCAGCTCGACCTCGCGCGTGCGGCGCACCGAACCGACAGAGACGGTGGAGACGAAGCGGCGATTGGTGCCGGCAAGCGCGGTGCCGGAGGAGCTGGACGGGTCTTCCAGCACGACGATGCGGGTGATGAAGCTCTGCGCGGTGGCGCGGTGCTTCTCGATCGCCGCTTCCGGGATGGTGGTCAGGCCGGTATCCATGAAGGTTGCTCCGTGGTGTGACGGTCAGACGTCCGAGATGACCTGCCCATTCGACAGGATGTGAACCTTGTAGCCGGAAAAGATCTTCTGCGCTTCGCCGGCGGCATAGAGCGCCTGGTAGGCCTCGTGCGGGATCAATGCGTGGTTCTCGTAGCTCGACACGCCCTGGCGCGCGGCCTCGAGGTCGTCGGTGTTGATGAAGAACTCCTGCGTCGTCTTCTCGCTTGAAAACAGCCCCCTGCGGCCGGGTTTTTCGCCCTTGGAGTAAACCTCCTGGATGGTCCAGGTCAGCAGCCAGGCGTTCTCCGGCTTGCGCACCTTGGCCAGAACCTCGGTCACCGTAGAATTGTTGTCGGTGATCCCGGCCGAATAGAAGGGGCCGAGCACGACGCGCCGAAGCTGCTTGGGGTGCAGCGGCTCGAAATCCTTGTCGAGGTTGACGGCGATCGTTGCCGGCGACAGCGTATAGGCCGAGTTCTTCTCGGTGAAATCGTCGAAGCGATGGGCAAGCTCGGGATTGAGCAGGCCATCGACTGGCAATGGAATGTCGATCTGGTCGTTGAGCTTGCCATTGCGGTCGACGAGCTGGCGGATCATGTCTTCGGAGGAATCTTCCACCGTCACCATGTAGACCAGCGGCAGGTTGGCGCTGCCGTCGAAGGTCGCCCAATGGACGAGGTAGTAGGGCCGCGCCGTCTTCGGATTGACGGAAACCTTGGCCGTCTGCGCCAAGGTGAAGGGGCCGAAGGTCTGCTCGCTCTTGACGTCCTCGAGATAAAGCCTCTCGGCCATCGACTTCTGCAGCGCTTGGGGGAATTCCTTGTGGCGCAGGATGAAGTCGGCCATCTCCTCGCGCAATTCGTCGGCCAGCGGGATGTTGGCGAGCCGCGTGTCAGCCTGGCGGCGGTCGTTTTCGAGCTCAAGCAGGTTCTGGAACACCGGGAATCCGCTTTCGGCGCGCGAAATGCGGAACGTGTCCATGAAGCCCAGCCGGTTGCGCCAGCAGGAGAACGACTTGTCGAGCCGGGCGATGTATTCCGCGACGATCTTGGCGACGATGCCGTGCCGGTAGAGCGGCGAGCGATCGTCGCGCATGAACACTTCCAGCCCGCTGAGCGCTGCCGTGATTGCCGAGAAATACCGCGCCGCCGCGTCGTTTTCGGAGGTCATGCTATTGGCCATGGCATTGTCGCACCGGTGCGGGCGGCAATTACGACTGCACGTAATTGGCCGAATTGTGCTTCTTCAGCACTTCGTCGAAACGGCGGGCGAAGGCGTCGTCGGCCAGCTTCTTGCGGCGCTGGATGTCGGCGGTGGCAACCATATTCTTCTCGTGCATCTCGAGCAGGTCGCCAATGTGCTTCTGCGAGGCGGCGCCGATGCCGGCCATGGTCTCCTCGGCGGTGTTGTCGACCTGGCTGCCCAGCGTGTTGATCTTGTGGGCCACATCCTGCTGGGCGGCGGTCTTCAGCGAATCCTCCAGTGCCTTGTAGAGGACGATGCGCTGCTCGGTGTCGATGGTCAGCTTGTTGATCAGGGTCGACTGTGCGGCGATCTGGTTGTTGAGCGAATCGACGAAGGTCTGGAACATCGAGGTGTAGCGCTCCAGCGTCTGGCTCTCGGCCAGCAACTCCTGTTCCTTGGCCTGCTTCTCATTGTATTCCGTGGCGAGCTTGGAACGTTCGCCTTCGAGCTGCGTGCGTTCCTTCTGGCTGGTGGAGGCCGCGATCTTGTTTTCGATGTCGAGCAGCATCGGATTGAGCTCCTCGATGCGCTTCTGCACGGTTTCCAGGTTGGACATGGTGGCCTTGCGGCGCTCGATAACCTGCGACAGGCTGGTCTCGGAGGTTTTGTAGCGCTGGTCGAGGACTTCTTTCTGCGCCTTCAATATGCCGACGATGGTGTCGGACTTGGCCAGCAGTTCCTGCAGGTTGCCCGCCAGTGACATGTTGCGGACGCGGTCGGTGCGCAGACGCTGCTTGCGCTGGCTGGAGAAGATGCCGATGAAGTTTTCCCAGCCGGTGTAGTTCTTCATGCTCTCGAACTCGGCGCCGAAAACGTTGGTGGCGTCCTCCAGCCCGATGATCAGGTCGGCGATGTTGCCTTCCATCACCTTCTGCTGCTTCAGCACGTCTTCGATGCGGGCGTTCTCGATGTCGAAATTGGCGTCGCCGATCTTCTTGTCGGCGGTGGCAAGTTTGTCGAGCACGGCGCCGGACTGGTCTATCTTGGTGCGCATGTCCTGGACGACCTGCTTGGTCCTGGCAATTTCAGCATCGAAATTCTGCAATGTCGCCATAAGGGCCTCCCGCTCCGGCATCAGGTCGCTGATTGCGAACAGCGGCGAATATATGTGGGGCTTCAGGGGATTGAAAGACGTGAAGACACGGGCGCTTCGAAAACAAAAACCTTGCCCGCGCCCTTGAAACGCAATCGATCGGCGATCATGGCGAAAGGATCGTTTCGAATGCGCGTGGTTCAACTGTCGTTGAACTTCAACGTCGGCGGATGACGGCCAGGCATTCAATCCCCGCTGCCACGAATGCCTGAAATCCGACAGAGCATTGAGCGCGGTGAGGACGGTGGCAGCTCGGCGTCCGTCGCGGGACGGAATAATCCTGGCTCAGGGCTTGGGATCGGCCTTCAGATAAGCGATGACGTTGGCGATGTCGTCATCGCTGCTCAGGCCGGCAAAGGCCATCTTGTTGCCGGGCACTTTTTGCCGCGGCGCCTTCAGATACTCGGCGAGGTTGGCCTCGTCCCAGACGAGACCGGCGGCGCCTGCACTCTTCATCGCTTCGGAGTAATGGCCGAGGAAGCTCTCGGCACTGCCGGCGGCGCGGCCGACGACACCCATCAGATGCGGGCCGACCTTGTCGCGGTCGCTCGCTGCTTCATGGCAGGCAAGGCATCGGTTGAAGACCCTCTTGCCCAGTGCCGGATCGCCGCCGGCATGGGCGGCAAGGACGCCGGCAAGCAGAAAGGCTGCGGCAGACGAAGCGGCTCGAAACATGGCTATCCCCGACGAGTTCTGGCTGGAACGAGAGGACGCAGAATAGGACCGGGGCCTTAACAAACGCTGCATCGTGGCGGGATCGCGAAAGCCGATCGATGGCGGCAAGTGTGGCGGCCGTGATGCCACAGCCCGGTCAAGGCGCGACAAAGCCGATGAAATCGTCGGGGGCGGCGCGACCCATTTCTTCTTCCCAATGGCGACGGCAGAGCGAGACATAGACGTCCTTGCCGATCGCCACCTGTTCGCCCTGCCGAGCGACCTTGCCGTCGGGGCCGAGGCGCACCACCATCGTCGCCTTGCGGCCGCAGCGGCAGATGGTGCGCACTTCGCGCAGCTCATCGGCTATGGCCAGCAACGCGCGCGAGCCGGAAAACAGCTTGCCCTGGAAATCCGTGCGCAGGCCATAGCACATGACCGGAATGTCGAGCCGGTCGGCGATCCGGGCGAGCTGCCAGACCTGCTCCTCCTCGAGGAACTGCGCCTCGTCGACGAAGACGCAATGCACGGCACCGTGCTGATGATGTTCGGCGACGCGGGCGAACAGGTCGTCGCCGTCACGAAACATCTCGGCTTCCGTTTCCAGTCCGATGCGTGACGAAATCAGGCCGGTGTCGCCCTTGCGGTAGTGGCCGGCGACGAACAGCATCGTCGTCATGCCGCGCTCGCGGTAATTGTACGACGCCTGCAGGAGCATCGTCGTCTTGCCCGCATTCATCGTCGCGTAGTGGAAATACAGTTTGGCCATGGCGCCCTTTTAAGCCCACTTGGCCGGGCCCGGGGAAGGCCCCTGGCAGGCCTTCCACCAAAAAAGCCGGCTCGCATGGAAAAAGCGGCTGACGTGTCGCTGATCGGCCAGCCAGCGCCGTTGATCGTGATTGCCTTAATGCTTGAAACCGCACGAGAATGGTGTTTGGCTGACGAAACAAGGCGGGCACAAAAACCGTGACTTCGCCTCGCCAAAGAATCGAAATGGGAGAAAGTTCATGTCGCGTATGAATTCCTTCGTCGCAGGCCTCGGCCTTGCGGCTTTCTTGTCGACGAGCGCTGCCTTCGCCGGGGATCCGGCTAGCTGCAAGGCGGTACGCCTTTCCGATGTCGGATGGACCGATATCCAGGCGACGACCGGCATCGCCTCGGTGCTGCTCACGGCGCTCGGCTACGAGCCGCAGGTAATCCAGCTGTCGGTGCCGGTGACGATGGCGTCGCTGAAGAACAAGGACCTCGATGTCTTCCTGGGCAACTGGATGCCGTCGATGACCAACGACATCAAGGACTACACGGCCGACGGTTCGGTGGAGACCATCAGCACGAACCTGACCGGCGCCGGCTACGGCATCGTCGTGCCGACCTATGTGGCGGATGCCGGCGTCAAGACACTCACCGACCTCGGCAAGTTCAAGGACAAGTTCGACGGCAAGATCTACGGCATCGAGGCCGGCAATGACGGCAACCGCATCATCCTCGACATGATCAAGAACCCGAAGGACAATCTCGAAGGCTTCGAACTGGTCGAATCCTCGGAGGCCGGCATGCTGACGCAGGCCGAGCAGTCGATGAAGAACAATGAGTGGATCGCCTTCCTCGGCTGGACGCCGCACCCGGTGATGGGCGCCATGAAGATCACCTATCTCGACGGCATGGGCGACAGCGGCTTCGGTGCCGCCACCGTCCACACCAATGTGCGCAAGGGCTACACCACCGAGTGCCCGAACGCCGGCAAGCTCATCGCCAACCTCAAGTTCAACCTGGACATGGAGGGCCAGTTGATGGACGCCATTCTCAAGGGTGGCGACGCCCAGACCGTCGCCACCGACTGGCTGAAGAAAAATCCGGATGCCGTGACACCCTGGATCGCCGGCGTGACCACCTTCGACGGCGGCGACGCGGCAGCGGCCATCAAGACCGCACTGGGAAGCTGAGCCGACTGACTTCGGCATGCGCGCGTGAGAACAAAAGGGCAGCCACTGGAAAAGGCTGCCCTTTTTCATATGCTGTGAGAAGATGACGTGACGACAGCGGACACCGCGGCAAAGCGATGCCGGTAGGAGAGGGGGCAAGATGGATCCGATTTCCAAATTCCTGGTCAGCTACAAGATTCCCATCGGCCCATGGGGCAAGGCGTTCTTCGGGTTTCTCACCGACAATTTCGACACCGTCTTCAGGGCCTTTTCCAACGGCCTGAACTTCATTCTCGACAGCCTGGTCGACCTCCTGCTGGTCGTGCCGCCGGTGCTGCTGGCGCTCATCATCGCCATCTTCGCCTGGTTGCTGCAGCGTTCGCGCCCGCTCGCCATCGGCGTCTTCCTCGGCCTGATCTTCATCATCAACCAGAACCTGTGGAAGCAGACGGTGCAGACGCTGGTGCTGGTCGTGGCCGCCGCCGCCATGGCGATGGCCATCGGCGTGCCGCTCGGCATCTGGGCGGCGCACAAGCCGAAGGTCTACCGCTTCATGCTGCCGGTGCTCGACCTGATGCAGACGCTGCCGACCTTCGTCTACCTGATCCCGGTGCTGACTCTGTTCGGCCTTGGCAACGCGCCCGGCCTCATCGTCACCATCATCTTCGTCATCCCGACCGCGGTCCGGCTCACGCATCTCGGCGTCGTCTCCGTGCCCAAATCGATCATCGAGGCCGGCGAGGCGTTCGGCGCCACCAGGAGCCAGCTGCTGTGGAAGGTCGAACTGCCCTCGGCGCTGCCCACCATCATGGCGGGCCTGACCCAGTCGATCATGCTGTCGCTGTCGATGGTGGTGTTCGCAGCGCTGATCGGCGCCGGCGGGCTCGGCACCGAGATCAACCGCGCGCTCGGTTCGCGCCGCATCGATCTCGGCCTCGAGGCCGGGCTCGCCATTGTCGTGCTCGCCATCGTGCTCGACCGCATGACCCGCATTGGCGTTGGAGGCAAGAAATGACCGTCGCCGTCGATTTCAGGAACGTCGATATCGTCTTCGGCGCCGACCAGGCGGGTTCGCTGGCGCTCATCGACAAGGGCGCGACGCGCGCCGAGATCCTCGAGCAGACCGGCAATGTGCTCGGTTGTGCCGGCGCCAGCCTTACCGTGCATGAGGGCGAGATTTCCGTCCTCATGGGTCTGTCCGGCTCGGGCAAGTCGACACTGCTGAGAGCGGTCAATCGCCTGAACGTCGTCTCGCGCGGCCAGGTTCTGGTCAAGGATGGCGACCGCACCGTCGATGTCGTCACCTGCGACGAGGCTACCTTGCGGCGCCTGCGGCAGAAGCAGGTTGCGATGGTGTTCCAGCAGTTCGGCCTGCTGCCGTGGCGGACGGTGGAAGAGAATGTCGGGCTTGGCCTCGAACTTGCCGGCGTGCCGGATGCCGAGCGCAAGGAGCGCGTCCACAGGCAGCTCAAGCTGGTCAATCTCGAGCAGTGGTCGAAGAAATACGCGCATGAGCTTTCGGGTGGCATGCAGCAGCGCGTCGGGTTGGCGCGCGCCTTCGCCACCGAGGCGCCGATCCTTCTGATGGACGAGCCGTTCTCGGCGCTCGACCCGCTGATCCGCACCAAGCTGCAAGACGAGTTGCTGCAGCTGCAGGCCGAACTGAAGAAGACCATCATCTTCGTCAGCCACGACCTCGAGGAAGCGCTGAAGATCGGCAGCCACATCACAATCATGGAGGGCGGACGCATCGTGCAGACCGGCGCGGCGGAGGACATCGTGCTCAAGCCCGCTAACGATTATGTCCGCGACTTCATCGCCAATGTGAATCCGCTGTCGGTGCTCACCGCCTGGAACGTGATGCGCGACCGCCGCGATCTCGAACAGGGCAAGGACGGCTGGGTGTGGCTCGACCGGCGCAAGACGACGCGCTTCAAGATCGACGACCATGGCCTCGTGGCGGCGGCTGAGCGTGACGGCAAGCCGGCGGTATGGGTGTCCTGCGCCGAGGTCGAAGGCCAGCCCGAGGAAGCGGCCCAGGTGTTCTGGGCCAATCCCGGAACGTCGCTGAAGACCGTGATGCTGGCCATGCACCGGTCGCAGACTGCGCCCGTGGCGCTGTTCGATGACCAGTCGCGCTTCGTCGGCGCGATCGGCATCAGGGACGTGCTGAGCGCGGTGCTGCGGCGGTAATCCCTCAGTCGCGTCTCAAGTCGCCAGCGGCAGACGCAGCTCCGTCAGCAGGCCGCCGTCCGGATGGTTGGACAGGCGGATCTCGCCGCCGGCGGCACGCGCGATGTTGCGGGCGATGGTGAGGCCGAGGCCGAGGCCGCCGGTCTGGCGGTTGCGGGACTGTTCCAGGCGCACGAAAGATCCGAACACGGCGTCGATCTGGGCTTGCGGAATGCCCGGCCCTTCGTCGCGTATGGCCAGCGTGATCATGTCGCCCGACCGGTACAGGCAGAGATGCGCCTTCTTGCCGTAGGTGACGGCATTCTGGACAAGGTTGGTGATGCAGCGCTTGAGCGCGACCGGCCGCGCCATGCAGATCAGGCCGCGCGAGCGCGTATCGTCATTGTCGAAGGAGACCTCGGTGTAGCCGTCGGCGATCGATTCCACCAGCGACCAGAAGTCGATGCGCTCGCTCTTTTCCTCGTTCACCTCGAAAGTGGCGAAGTCGATGACCGAACTGGCGATGCTTTCGACATCGGCGAGATCGTGCGCCAGCGCCTCGCGAACCGCCGACTTGCGCAACAGTTCCAGGCGCAGCCGCATCCTGGTCATCGGCGTGCGCAGGTCGTGCGCCAGCGCGGCGGCCAGGTGCTCACGGTCCTCGACATATTCACGCAGTCTCGCCTGCATGGCGTTGATCGCCTTGGCGGCGGCGCGCACCTCGCGGCTGCCGCTTTCGGCGATCGGCGGGCTCTTGAGGTCATTGCCGATCCGGTTCACGGCGGTTTCCATCATTCGGTAGGGCGCGGTCAGCCGGCGCAGCGACCAGATCGACATGATCACCACCAGCCCCGCAATCAGCGAATAGAGCGGCAGGCTGTCGAAGCTCAGGATCGGGCCGACCGGCGTGATCGGCTCGGTGAAGTTCAGCCATTGGCCGTCGGCGAAGCGCAGCGAGGCGGTCAGCTTGTCACTCTGGGCGAAATTCGCCGCCAGCACCAGGAGATCGCGTTCCACCTGGCCGACGTCCCTGTTCATGACCTCGCCACCGGGGCTGTCGGATTCCTGCGTCGCCGGATCGCGCCGGACGCGCGCGTCGGTGACGCCGAACTTCGACAGCCGTCCAACGAGAATGTCTTCCAGCTCGGCGAGTTCATCGTCGCCGGCGATCGACGAGGTGACCGCGGGGGTGTCTGAAACCGTGAGAGCGTAGGTGGCGTTGAACAGGCCGGATGCGGTCGCCTTGCGCTCCTCGGGCGTGGCGGCATGCATCAGCTGCACCAGCGAATAGGCGCGGTCGTTGAGGCGGTAGAGATCGACCACGTCATTGGCGGCCGCGCGGTCGCGCGACACGATGTAGAGCGTCGCGACCTGACTGATCAACAGGCCGGCAATGACGATCAGCAGCACCCACACAGGCAGGGTCTGCGGCAGGAAACGTCTCATTCGGAAGTCGTTTCGGGGAGGAACTGATAGCCGCCGCTGCGCACCGTCAGGATCAGCTTGGGCGTCTTGGGGTCATCTTCCATCTTGCGCCGCAGCCGGCTGACCAGGATGTCGATGCTGCGGTCGAAGGAATAATCGCTATCGCCGCCGGAGAGTTCGATGAGCTGGTCGCGGGTCAGCACGCGCTGTGCGCTCTTGACGAAGGTCTGCAACAGATTGAACTCCGCCATGGTCAGTTCGACCCTGACATCGTCGGGCGCGGTCAGCCGGCGCCGCGAACAATCCATCGTCCAGCCGGCGAAGCGGTAGATCTGCTTCGATGTGACGCGTTTGGGCTCGGGGGCACCGTTGCGCCGCAGCACGGCGCGTATGCGGGCCAGCAATTCGCGGGGGTCGAAAGGTTTGGGCACATAGTCGTCGGCGCCCATCTCGAGGCCAACCACGCGGTCTGTCGTCTCGGTGACGGCGGTCAACATGATGATCGGCGTCGAATACTGGGCCCGGACGTCACGGCACAGTTCCAGCCCGCTCCTGCCGGGCAGCATGACGTCGAGCACGATGAGATCGACCTGTGCACGGCGCAGGATCGTTTCCATCTCGGTGCCGTCGGCGGCAACCGATGTGTGCAGGCCGCGCTTCTGGAAGAACTCCTGCAGCAGGTCGCGAATGCCCTTGTCGTCGTCGACGATCAGTATGTGTGCGTCGGATTTCACGGGGATCCTGTCTTCGTTGACCTGCCAAGCCGGCAGGCGGCCACCCACACGATAGAATTCGGGCCATATGTTGGCCAGTGCCTTGGATTTCAAGGCAAGGTAAATCTGGCAATCTCCACACCGAATGCGCTGGAGGCCTCCCGCCGGGGCGCACAGACACAATCCAGAAACAAAATTCTATAATCGGGAAAAACTCCTGAAAAACTAGGCCGGCATAACGGTGCCGTGGCGGTCAGGTCATTTGGCCGCGACGCAAGTCTCCGGGTTCACGGATTAACCGATGCCAAGGTTGTCGATCAGTTTGTTGGGTGCGTTGATGGGCATTTCGCTCGTCACAGCCGCTGCTGGACAATCGGATGCAAAAGTGACGCCCACCACCCGGACCGAGCGGTGTGCCAATCTCAGCCACCAATTCGATGAAGCCCTCGAAACCCATGCCACGGCAACGCAGGTCACCGCGGCAAAGGCACTTCAGAGAAAGGGCAACCGGTACTGCGCCGCCAAGAAACAGGCACAGGGTATCCGGATGCTCGCCAACGCTTTGAAGTTGCTGGGGGTGACACCGAACGACCCGGTTCAGTGACACTCGAAACCCGACCCGCATGAAAAGGAAATGAAGCCATGAAAAAGTCCATCCTCTCCGCCACCGGTCTCGCCGTTGCTCTCGCCTTCGCCATGCCGGCTCTCGGCAACGCCGCTGCCACCACGACCGCCGCTCCGGCTGCTTCCTCGACGACCACCGCTCCGGCGACCACGACCGCCAAGCCTCCGGTGAAGAAGGTCGTTGCCAAGAAGCACAAGAAGGCGAAGAAGACTGTCAAGAAGACCGACAAGAAGGTCGCTCCGAAGGCTTAATCCAGGTCGGGCACACTGCCTGCCTTATGACAAGGCCGCTCCAGTCGCGTTTTGCTGGAGCGGCCTTCTTCCTGTCCGAAAAAGCCGAAGGCCGTGTATCGGCAGTGAAGCGAACGGACAGGTCCGAACGATGTGGCCGAAGCCGGCGCCGGCGGCTTTGTCTCGATCGGCCTTAACCCGATTGCAAGGCCGGCGCCGTAGGACAATCCGCATGAAGAGGCGGCTTTCGTCCATTCTGCGCTCGATCGTGTTCGGCAGCCTGGTCGCCACCGGCGCCGCCCGGCTTATGATCCTGTTCACCGCCAGTCCCGTGCCGGATCCGGCCAGCGGCCGCACCGAGCCGTCACTGTTCGCGCCTGTGATTTCCACCGACTGGGATTACATCACGCCCGCGCAGACCTGGCTGCTCATCGCACTTGCCAGCGTGACGCTGATCTGCGTCGTCGCCTGGCCGGTCGCATCCTGGATGGAACGCCGGTCGGATGCTGCCGGAAACTTGCCCTCCCGGAGCGGCTTCGGCCGCCAGGGCCGTTGAACCGCGGGCCGCACTTCCCACATAGCTCTGTGATTGGACGCTCGCTTTCGCCCGTGCGAAAATAGGGGCGTAGCCGAGGCTCGCGCAATTGCCGGTTCCCATGCCTGAAATCACGACAAAACCCCGTACGCAGACCCTACCCAAGACCGAGCGGCCGAAGCTCTACAAGGTCATCCTGCTCAATGACGATTTCACGCCGCGTGAATTCGTGGTGACGGTGCTGAAGGGCGAGTTCAAGCTCAGCGAAGACCAGGCGCATCGGGTGATGATCACGGCGCATCGGCGCGGCGTCTGCGTCGTCGCCGTCTTCACCAGGGACGTCGCCGAGACAAAAGCGACACGGGCCACCGACGCCGGCAAGGCCAAGGGCTATCCGCTGATGTTCACGACGGAGCCGGAGGAGTAGAGCAGGGCTCCTTCATAGCCTTGGCTCCCTTCGCAACGCCGATAATTGGCGAAACCATCCGCGACAGCGTCCTTCTCCCCGTATAGTGACGGGGAGAAGGAAGCTACCGCCCTTCGCGGTACCACATCGAACCCATCGCCAGCAGCAGCAGGCCGAGACCGAGGAAGCCGCCGAACAGCGGCACGCGCGAGACCGCCTTGAGTACGCTGTCGTCGGTGGTGCGCAGGCCGATCCAGTCGGCGCCGGACGCTTCGCCCGAGGACCGTATGGGGACGATCGAGGGCAAGGTCACGTCGCCGCCTCCAAGGGTCGATCCCGCAAGCCTGCGAACGCTGCCGCCGGTGGCTTCGGCGGGAGCCTTCAGCCGGTCCTGCGTGGAAACGACGTCGGCGAATTCGGGTGCGTTGACCGGCCCGACATGGGCGAGCGCGGTAAGGTCGCCATTGCCGACCTGGTAAAGGCCGATCTCGGAGGTCTGGGCGCTGCCCAGGAAGACACCGGGTTCGGATTTCTCGAGCTTGACGGTGATGGTCTTGCCGGAGGGCGTAATGATCTGGGCCGGGCCGGGGTCGTCGGCCATGGTCTGGCGGCGAATTTCCAGCACCATGCCGCGCCCGTCGGCGGTCAGCCGTTCCTCCTCGAGTTCTGGCTCCTTCATCAGCCAGTGGGCGATTCGGCGGTAGAGCTGGACATGCGGGCCGCCGCCTTCGAAGCCGCGCGCCCACAGCCAGCCCTGGTCGGACAGAAGCATGCCGACGCGACCTTCTCCCTTGCGGTCGAGCAGGAGCAGCGGCCGGTTTTCGGCTCCCTTCATCACCACCTCGCCTTCGGGATTCTGCACCCCGATGGTGCGGAACCAGCGGCTCCAGTGCGGCGGCTCGCTGGCAGAGCCGTCGAGACCGCGCGTCACCGGATGGCGCTGGCCGATGTCGGTGAGGCGAGGATAGAACGCCTTGTCGACGACCTCGCCGGTCGGCATCGCCGGCAGCGCCGACATCAGCGGCGTGCGCGCGATCGAGCTTTCACCGGCATATTCGGGTCCGGCCGCAATCAGCAGCGCGCCGCCTTTTTCGACATATTCGGAGATGTAGTCGTAATAGAGGATCGGCAGCACGTCGCGGTGCTGGTAGCGGTCGAAGATGATCAGGTCGAAATCCTTGATCTTCTCGACGAACAGTTCCCGCGTCGGGAAGGCGATCAGCGACAATTCGTTGATCGGCGTGCCGTCCTGCTTCTCCGGTGGCCGCAGGATGGTGAAATGGACGAGATCGACCGAGGCGTCGGATTTCAACAGATTGCGCCAGGTGCGCTCGCCCGCATGCGGCTCGCCGGAGACGAGCAGCACGCGCAGGTTCTCGCGAATGCCGTCGACCAGCGCGATGGCACGGTTGTTGGTGTCGGTGAGCTCGCCCGGCTCGCGATCGATGGCGAGTTCGATGATGTTGCGCCCGGCGCTGGGAATGGTCACCTGCAGCGGCATGGCCTGGCCGACGGTGGCATGCTCGACCGCGACCTGCTCGCCATTGACCGAAACGCGCACATCGACCGGCCCGGTCTCGTTGCTGGTTGAAATGACGCGATAGGTCATATCGAGCGGCTTGCCGACGAGGGCGAAGCGGGGCGCGTTCTCGAAACGTATGCGGCGATCCTTCTCGTGGTCGTTGCCGGTGATCAAGGCGTGCAGCGGGGCATTGAAATCAGGCGCGCCGGCGGGTGCGTCATGCACTTCGCCATCGGTGATCATGACGGCGCCGCCGATGCGCGAGGGCGGCACGTCGCGGAAGGCGTTTTCGAGCGCGCCGAACAGCCGCGTTTCCGTGCGTTCCTCGGCGGCTTCCGACTTGCCGGCCTCGACCACGCGGACGTCGAACTGCTTGAAGCGGCCGAGGCGCTGCTCAAGCCCGGCCAGCGCCTCGTCGGTCTGTTTGGTCCGTTCACCGATGTCCTGGCTCTGGCTCCGGTCGACGATCAGGGCAACCACGCTTTGCTGCGGCTCGCGCTCCTCGTTGAGGAACACCGGATTGAAGAGAGCGGCGGCGAGCGCCAGCAATGCGACGAGGCGCAGGACCGCGCCGCGCTGGCGAAACCACAGGCCGACGGCCGCGAGCAGGGCCAGCGGCACCAGCACAAGGGCCAGCAGCGACCAGGAGATCAGCGGTTCGAAGGAGATCGACCAGTTCATGCCTTACCCTCCCCCTTGCAGGGAGGGCTGATCCGGGGAGCGAGCGCAAGAAGGAGCGTCATCTTACTGGCCCAACCGTTCAAGCAATATGGGCACGTGCACCTGGTCGGATTTGTAGTTGCCGGTCAGCATGTACATCATGATGTTGACCCCGGCGCGCAACGCATAGATGCGCTGCATCGGGTCGTTGGGCACGGTCGGCAGCAGCGGGTCGCCATTCTCGTCGACGGCCCAGGCGCCGGCAAAATCATTGGCGGTGATCATGATCGGCGAGACGCCGTCACCGGTACGCACCGGCCGGTTTTCGGCATTGCTGGCGTCGAGCGATGCCTCGACCCAGAGCGGGCTGCCGGCGAAGCGGCCGGGGAATTCGGGCAGGATAAAGAAGGATTTGGTCAGCACATGATCCGACGGCACCGGCTCCAGCGGCGGCACGTTGAGGTTGCCGAGGATGTCGCGCAGCCGCTCGGTGGCGGGGCTGGTCGAGTCGGCGCCGATGCCGTTGGCGAACTGGTCGCGCGTGTCGAACAGCACGGTGCCGCCCTGCTGCATATAGGCATCGATACGGGCAATCGCGGCCTGGCTGGGCATGGCTGCGGCCGGATCGATCGGCCAATAGATGAGGGGAAAGAACGAAAGCTCGTCCTTGGAGATGTCGACGCCGGCCGGCGCGCCCGGCTCGAGCGCGGTCTTCTCAATGAGGAAGCGGGTCAGGCCCTCGAGCCCGGCGCGACTGATCGAATCGTCGCCGGGCACGCCAGTCAGCACATAGGCTATCCGGGTCTTGGAGATGTCCTCTATCGCGGCGGTGTCGCCAGGCTTGGCATCGTCGGCGCGCGCGGGGCCGACATGGCCGAACAGCGCGCCGAGCCCGATCAGAATGGCCGCCATGGTGGTTACGGCCGCAGCGCGGCGCGGCCTGCGCGTCAACAGGCCGCCCATCCAGAACACCGCCAGCGTATCGAGCACCATCAGCGCCAGCGCGGCGGCCACCAGCGCGCCCTTCAAATTACGCGATTCGTCAAAGGCATACTGAATTGTGGTGACCGGGACAGTGATTTGCGGGCGCGCCAGCGGCGCAAGCGTGCTTGTCGCATCGAGCAAATTGTGGGCGAAAACGCCGGCTTCCGAGCCATAGAGGCCGGGCGGGTTTTCGAAGGTCACCGGCAGTGTACCGGCGCCCGGCACCAGCGGGCGCGCATCCGGCGTCGGCGGCACCAGCATTCCGTCGGCCGCTATCATGCGGTAGGGCGCCAGCGAGGTGGCGGCGGCTTCGGCATTGGCGATGGCGGCTCCCTGGTTGCGCGACAGCTGCACGATGCGGCGCAGCATCTCGACGAAGCTGCCTGAGATCGGCAGGTTCGACCAGGTTGCTTCGGGCGTGACGTGGAACAGCACGAGCGTGCCCTTGCCCTTCTTCAGGCCGGTGACCAGAGGCGTGCCGTCGGCAAGCGCTGCCCAGGTGCGCTCGACGATATCGGGCGTCGGTTCGGCCAGCACCTGCCTGGAAACGGTCACCTCGGTCGGCGGCGCCAGATCGGCGAAGGGGCCAGCCTTGGGGAATTCGGTGACCGGCTGCGGCGTGGTCCATGACAATGCGCCGCCGAGCGAGCGTTCGCCGGTGCGCAGACGCACCGGCAGCAGGTCGTCGTCATTGCCGGCGGCGGCCAGCCGCGACCCGGCGAAACGCACCAGGGTGCCGCCCTTTTCAACCCAGTCGACGAGCCTTGGCCTGATCTGTGCGGGAATGGTACCGATATCGGCCATGACGATCATCGCCGGCTTCTGGTCGAGGATCTGCGGAATGGCGTCGGCCAGGTCGGCGCTGGAAGGTTCGACCAGGTCGGCGAAGGGCTGCAGCGCGCGCCTGATGTAGTAGAGCGGCGACAGCAGCGGCTGCGCCTGGTCGGCCTCGGCCTGCGACAGGAGTCCGACGCGGCGGCGCTTGGAGCTTTCGTCCAGCACGCGCACCGCGCCCGCCTGACGCTCGCCATCGAGCGCGATCGAAGCGAAATCATTGCGCAGCTCGAACGGCACCGCCATGGTGCCGGTGGCGGTGGATTGGCCGGGTGCGAAAGTCAGCGTCGCATCGGCGATGCGGCGGCCCTTGTCGTCGAAGGCGCCGGCGGTGACTTGCGCCGGGGCCGCATCGCCGGGCGGCCGGATGGCGGTGAGGGCAAAACCGTCGACCTCGTTCTCGGCGCCCGTCAGGCCGGTCAGCGGCATCCGGTCGGCGACGGCCCACACGACCCGGGCAGCGTTTTTGGACAGAAGCGTGTTGAAGGCGGCCTCGTCGCCCTTCGCCGCCAGGCCGTCGGCCAGCACGGCGACGCTGGCGCCCGGCAGGCGCTCCAGGGCGGCTGCGACGCGCGCGTAGACCGCCGGTCGGTCGGTCGGGATCGGCCGGGGCTTTGCCGCGCGCAGGCGGTCGAGCGCCGCGGCCGCATCGAAGGGGCCGATCTCGGCATTGGGTTTTTCGGCGGTGAAGGCGATGATGATCGGCACGCCGTTCGAACCGGCGTCGGCGATCAGCCGCTCGGCGGTTGCGATGCGCTTGTTCCAGTCGGCGGCGCTTGCCCAGCCATTGTCGACGACCAGCGCCAGGGCCGCGCCCTCGGCCGGCAGTTTCTCGCGCGGATTGAAGACCGGTTCGGCAAGGGCGGCGACGATGAGCGCCGCCATCAGCAGCCTGAGCAGCGTCAGCCACCAGGGGCTCTGCTGCGGGGTTTCCTCGCGCTTCAGCACGCGCGCCAGGATCTTCAGCGGCGGAAACACCTCGGTCTGCGGCCTGGGCGGGGTCAGCCTGAGCAGCCACCAGATCACCGGCAGCGCCAAAAGACCCCACAGCAGCATGGGCGCGCCAAAGGAAAGCGGCAGCCAGCTCATGCGACGGCCTTTCCTGGCTGATCGCCACTAGCGATCATGCCGCCGCGATCGCCAGCGATCGGCCTGGGCTGATCGCCACCAGCGATCATGCCGGCGCGGCCAACAGCGGTCAGCCCGGGCTGACCGCCATCGGTCATCGCCATGTGCAGGCGTACCAGGGCGTCGGAAGCCAGCCGATCGGTGTGGTTGACGGTGAAGCTCCAGCCGAGCCGCTTGCACCAGCTGGCCAGTTCCTGGCGTCGGGCGCCATAGAGCAGGCGATACTCATCGGCCAGCATCTCGGCGCGGCCGGCGGTCAGCTTCTCGCCGCTCTCCGGGTCGGTGAATTCGGTGCGGCCGGCATAGGGGAATGTCTCCTCGGCCGGGTCGGCGACCTCGATCAGATGCGCGCGCACGCCATGGCGGGCGAGCACGTCGAGCCAGGCCATGGTTTCCTCGACCGGGTCGAGGAAATCACTGGCGATGACGATGTCGCAGAAGCGGCGGATGCCGGAGAGATCGGGCTTGGCCGGCAAGTCGCCGGCATGCATGAGCTGGGCGGCGATGCGCTCGGCGCCGTTGCGGGCGGTGAACGGATCGGTAAGGCCGGGCCAGGCGATGCGCTCACCGCTACGGGACAGCAGCTCGGCCATGGCCAGCGCCAGCACCAGGCCGCGCGATTGCTTGGAAACGGCGGCACCGGTCGATTTGTAGAGCATGGACGGCGAGGGGTCGGCCCACAGCCACACCGTATGGGCCGCTTCCCATTCGCGGTCGCGCACATAGGTGTGGTCGTCGCGGGCCGAGCGGCGCCAGTCGATGCGCGAGGAATCGCCTTCGACATAGGGCCGGAACTGCCAGAAATTCTCGCCGATGCCGCGCTTGCGGCGGCCATGCCAGCCGGCGATCACGGTGTTGACGATGCGGCGCGCCTCGACCAGCAAGTCGGGCACGAGCGAAGCCCGCAACCGGCCGCGGGCGAGCGCGTCGCGCGTCGCTGCCGGAGCCTGGAGCTCGCCGATGCGCGCCATCAAATCCCTTTCACGAGCTTGGCCACCACATCGCGCACGCTGGTGCCTTCGGCGCGGGCGGCGAAGGTCAGCGCCATGCGGTGCTGGAGCACCGGCTCGGCCAGAGCCCGCACATCGTCGACCGACGGCGCCAGCCGCCCATCATAGAGCGCGCGCGCCCTCGTGCACAGCATCAGTGCCTGGCTGGCGCGGGGACCCGGGCCCCAGGCGACATGCCTGTCGGTTTCGGCGTTGCCCTGGCCGGGGCGCGCCGAGCGCACCAGGGCCAGGATTGCCTCGACCACGCTTTCAGGCACCGGCATGCGGCGGATCAGCGTCTGGATATCCCTCAGCCGCGCCGGCTGCAGCACATTCTGTGCCTTCGCGTCCTCGACCCCAGTGGTTTCCAAAAGGATGCGGCGCTCGGCCTCGAGTTCGGGATAGAGGATGTCGACCTGCATCAAAAAACGGTCGAGCTGTGCCTCGGGCAGCGGATAGGTGCCTTCCTGTTCCAGCGGGTTTTGCGTCGCGAGCACATGGAAAGGCGAGGGCAGGTCGTGGCGGGCACCGGCAATGGTGACGTGATACTCCTGCATGGCCTGCAGCAGCGCCGACTGGGTGCGCGGCGAGGCGCGGTTGATCTCGTCGGCCATCAGCAACTGCGCGAAGATCGGCCCGGAAATGAAGCGGAAGGAGCGCTTGCCGAATTCGTCCTGCTCCATCACCTCGGAGCCGAGAATGTCCGAGGGCATCAGGTCGGGGGTGAATTGGATGCGGCGCGAATCGAGGCCGAGCACGATGCCCAGCGTCTCGACCAGCTTGGTCTTGGCGAGGCCCGGCACGCCGACCAGCAGCGCGTGGCCGCCGGCCAGAAGCGCCACCAGAGCGCGTTCGACGACACTTTCCTGGCCGAAGATGATGCGACCGACCCCGTCGCGGACCCTAGAAATGTCGGCCAGCGCCTTCTCGGCCTCGGCGATCATGTCTTTTTCGCTGATCGGGCTTTCCTTGACCATCACGCTCATGCAGCATCGATCCTTGTGGTTGGAAATACCAGCTTGACGCAGAATGCCGCGATTCGGCTCCGTCTGGCGCCTGCCTTCAAATTTAAATCACAGAGTTAGGCTGACAAGCGCAACAACAGTGACTATTTCGTGACGATGGCAGAGGGCTCCGAACAAAGACAGCAAAGCCTGGCGGCCGCGACCGAGGCGCGCGGCCTCGAGGCGCTGATCTCGCGTGCGGCCCGCGCCGGCAAGGGGCCGGCCCCGGTGGAGCGCTGGAATCCCGACTTCTGCGGCGATTTGGATATGGAAATCAAGGCTGACGGCACCTGGTTCTATCTCGGCACGCCGATCGGCCGCATGCCGCTGGTACAGCTTTTTTCCTCGGTGCTGCGCAAGGACGCGGACGGCAGGACCTATCTGGTGACGCCGGTGGAAAAGGTCGGCATCCGCGTCGCCGACGCACCCTTCATCGCCGTCGAGATGGATGTCTCGGGCAGCGGCGAGGGCCAGATCATCACGTTCCGCACCAATGTCGGCGACGTCGTCGAGGCCGGACCGGAGCGGCCGCTGCGCTTCGTCGACGAGCACGAGACCGGCGGGCTGAAGCCTTATGTGCTGGTGCGCGGGCGGCTGGAGGCGCTGGTGGCGCGGCCGGTGATGTACGAACTGGTCGAGCATGGCGAGGAGATCGAGATCGGCGGCAGGTTGATGTTTGCCGTTCGTTCGAAAGGCCAGGCCTATCCGATCATGCCGGCCGACAGGCTGAGGCAGCTGAGCGCGTGACGGACAGTTCATGATGGACCAGGTGACGCCGACGCCCTTTTCCATTGCCGATTTGCGCGCGCGCTTTGCCGCGCAGCCGCAGGCGCATGCCGGCGACGACTATGGCGATCATCGCTTCAATCCAGGCCATCCGCGCCTCCACCGGGCGAAACCGCTGCGCGAAGCGGCGGTGCTGATCCCGATCGTCGATCACCAGGACGATGCCACGGTTCTTTTGACCAAGCGGGCCGAGACGCTGCGCAACCATTCCGGGCAGGTGGCCTTTCCCGGCGGGACGATCGATCCGACCGACGCCAGTCCGGAAGCGGCGGCGCTGCGCGAGGCTTTCGAGGAAATCGGCCTTGGCCGGGACCATATCGAGGTCATCGGCCGCATGCCCGATTATGTCGCGGGCAGCGGTTACAGGATCGCGCCGGTGCTGGGCATCGTGCGGCCGCCTTTCCAGTTGACACTCAATGCCGAGGAGGTCGACTTGGCCTTCGAAGTGCCGCTGCGCTTCCTCATGGATCCGGCCAACCACATCAGGGACAGCCGCATTTGGAACGATCTCGAATGGTTCTTCTACGATATGCCCTATGGCGACCGGCGCATCTGGGGCGTCACCGCCGGCATCATCCGCACGCTCTATGAAAGGCTCTATGGGTGAAGGTCTCGATCGCTGACAGGGCCGACTGGCTCGGCGACAAGCATCTGCAGCGCCTGCTTGCCATTCTGGCGAGCGGCGGCGAGGCAGCGCGGGTCGCCGGCGGCGCGGTGCGTAACACGCTGATCGGCCAGCCCGTCGCCGACATCGACATCGCCACCACCTGCCTACCGCAGGAGACAATCCGCCGCGCCGAGGCGGCGAGGTTCAAGACGGTTCCGACCGGCATCGAGCACGGCACGATCACCGTGATTGCCGGCGGCAAGCCTTATGAAATCACCACGCTGCGCGCGGATATCGAGACCGACGGCCGCCGCGCCAAGGTGTCGTTCGGGCGAGACTGGAAGCTTGATGCCGAACGGCGCGACTTCACCATCAATGCGCTCTACGCGGAAGCCGACGGCACGGTCGTCGATCTGGTCGGCGGCGTCGCCGACATAGAGGGGCGCCGGCTGCGCTTCATCGGCGATCCGGAAGCGCGTATCCGCGAGGACTATCTGCGTATCCTGCGCTTTTTCCGCTTCTTCGCCTGGTATGGCGAAGGCCGGCCGGACGCCGAGGGGCTGAAGGCTTGCGCCCGGCTGAAGGGAGGGCTCGTGCAGCTCTCGGCCGAGCGCGTCTGGTCCGAACTCAAGAAACTGTTGTCGGCGGCCGATCCGTCCCGCGCGCTGTTGTGGATGCGGCAGGCGAGCGTTTTGACCAGCGTGCTGCCGGAAAGCGAGAAATGGGGCATCGACGCGATCCACGGCCTGGCCAGAGCCGAGAAGGATCTGGGCTGGACCGCGGACCCGCTGCTCAGGCTGGAGGCGATCGTGCCGCCGGATGCGGCGCGCATGAAGACGCTGGTCGAGCGGCTGAGACTGTCGACGGCGGAAGCAAACCGTTTGCGCGACTGGGCGCTTACGCCGGGGATCGCGCCGAAAACGACCGAAGGCGAACTGGCCAAGACGCTCTACCGCGGCGACCGGCAGGGGGTCGTCGACCGGCTTCGCCTGTCACTCGCAGCGGCACGGGTGCGCGCGGTGGACCAGACCGATGCGCTCATCGAGGCAGGCGGCTTTTCCCGACTTCTCGCCTTCGCATTGAGATGGGAAAGGCCCGTGTTTCCGCTCAAGGGCGCCGATCTGACGGCGATCGGGGGGATGCCCGGGCCAAAACTCGGCGCGATCCTCAGGAATCTCGAAGCGGAATGGGTCGATGCCGGGTTTGGGCCCGATCGCGACGCGCTGCTCAAGCGCGCCGCGCAGGCCCTGAAGGCCGGATAAAGCATCAGTCAACGCAATCCGGGCGGAAATCGCCGCGATTTCCGGAACTTGCTCCAAATCAGGCCGCGTCGCGGACCTTCTCGATGCGCGAGCGGATCGCTTCGATCATCGTTTCGCGGATGATCGTCTCGCCATGCGTCTCGCGCATATGTTCGACGGCACGGCGCATGACCTCGGCTTCCTCCTCGGCGCGCGTGTGCCATTCACAACCTGGAACGAGCGAGCCGCAGTGGAATTCCTTCATGGGATTTCTCCTTTTCCTCCATGGAGTCCGGTCGACCGTCCTGCAAAAGGCGGCAGGGACTCCGCATCTTCTTGGCGCGTTGTCCGACCTTGAGACTGGTTGGACCACGAGCGGGTGAAACCATAACACAGATGGGGTGGCATTGATTGCCGTCAACGACAAAAAGGCGGAGCAGCGCTGCTCCGCCCTCTTACGCCAGCCCTATGGGCAGGTCATCACTTCATGATCTTGACTGCCTCGGCAACCTTATCCTTGCCGCTCATGTCCCATGAAACTCTGACCTTCTCGCCGACCTTCAGGCCAGGATCCTTGAAGGTCCGGGGAAGCGTAAAAGACGATCCATTGTCGAGAACCAGGCTTTTGGACGCCGTATCAAAGGTCTTGATCGTGCCGGTGGTGTGCTTGACGGCGGCGAATGCCACCGAACCGGAAGCAAGAATGGCAGCCGCTGCGGCCGAAACAATGATCTTGCGCATTGCGAAGTACTCCTGGAAAGCGCGGGCACCCTTTTGGCAGAGGTGTCCCGCATCGTCCTGGGCCGTCCGGTTGCGTCGAGTCGCGATCCGCTTCGTTCTGACGCAATTCCGAACGGAGAACCGCTCTGCACTCCTGGAATTGCGCAGGCGAACCGCCGGCGCTTCCCGACCCGTCCCGACAAATAGCCTAGTCTTTTCCGATGCCTATTAGACGAAAAAGAAACTTTGCGACGGCTCCCGCGCCACATTCGGTGCCCATTTCGCAGCGAATGGGACATCAATGCGGCTCACGGCGCGCTCACCATCTTTTTACGGCCAGCGAGCCTCCGGCGGCAGGCTGGAGAGGATCGAGGCGACGTTTCCGCCGGTTTTCAGGCCGAAGATGGTGCCGCGATCGTGAAGCAGGTTGAACTCGACGTAACGGCCGCGACGGATGAGCTGTTCGTCGCGGTCGCCATCGGTCCAGTTCTCGTTAAAATTACCCCGCACCAGATGGCCGTAGACCACGAGAAAAGCGCGCCCGACATCCTGGACGAAGTTGAAATCGGCATTCCAGCCGCCTTTGTCCTCGCCCGAATGCAGCCAGTCGAAAAAGATGCCGCCGGTGCCGCGCGGCTCGTTGCGATGCGGAAGGAAGAAATACTCGTCGCACCAGGCCTTGAATTTCGCATGGTCGGCGATGCCGGCGTTCTTCTCGCAGGCGAACTGCATGGCGCGGTGGAAGGCCATTGTGTCAGGGTCGTCCTGTGTGCGGCGTCGGTCGAGCACCGGGGTGAGGTCGGCGCCGCCGCCGAACCAGTGGCGCGAGGTGACGACCATGCGCGTATTCATGTGCACGGCCGGAACGTTGGGGTTCCAAGGGTGCGCGATCAGCGAAATGCCGGATGCCCAGAAGCGCGGGTCCTCCTCGGCGCCGGGCATCTGCTTCCTGAATTCGGGCGAGAATTCGCCGTAAACCGTCGAGGTGTGGACGCCAACCTTCTCGAAGACTCGGCCGTGCATCATCGACATGGTTCCGCCACCGCCCTTGCCGGAGTCACGCTCCCACGGCGTCCTTTCGAACCGGCCCGGCGACCATGAAGCGAGCGGGCCCTGGAGATCCTGCTCGATCTGCTCGAAGGCGCCGCAGATGCGTTCTCGCAGCGCCTCGAACCACAGCCGTGCCTTCATCTTCTTTTCTTCGATGTCGGCGGGCAGGCCAACCGGTATTTCAGGTCGTTCCAAGTGCTGTCTCCGGTTTCGGGGCGGCCGGCCCCTACAAATGACTCGTCTTTTGCCGGCGCGATCCCTAATCTCTTAGGGGAAAGGGTCAAGTCTGATCTGATCGGAGCAAGGAGACCTTCGTGCGCACCCCGGCAAGACCGCCGTTGGATGGCCTGAAGAAAAGGCTCGATCAAAGCCGGGCTGAACGCGCGCGCATGCCGCGCGACGGATTTTTGCGCGAAACCTTCGTCCTGCCGCGTTCGGACGCTCGCCTCAAGGCAAAGGAATGGTTCGAGCGCTTCCCCAAGCAGGCTTACTGGACCGAGATCGAAAGCTGGTTCGAACGGCCGGGCGATTTGATCGAATTCACCATAAGGCGCCTGCCGGCGGCGGATTAGAATTCCTCGCCCTGTTTACGGGGACAACCCAATACAGGCGTCGCCCCTTGTATCCGCCTTCACTACGCTCAGGCACCTTCTCTCCGTGAACCGAGAGAAGGAAGAACCAGCCTTCTCGCCCCTGTTCCTTCCCTGGCCAGCCGGTCATCCTTGTTGCGGAGCGGACATTTGTCGATCGACATGCAGCCGCAGCCGATGCAGTCGGTCAGCCCGTCGCGCAATTTCTTCAATTGACCGATCTTGCGGTCGAGCCCGTCGCGCCAGGCGGTCGACAGCAGGCTCCAGTCGTCGCGCGTCGGGGTGCGGCCCTCGGGCAGGGATTGAAGCGCCGTCGCTATCTCGGCCAGCGAAATGCCGACCTCCTGCGCGATCTTGATGATGGCCACGCGCCTTAGTACGTCGCGGCCGTAGCGGCGCTGGTTGCCTGCCGTGCGGTGGCTGCGGATCAGGCCGCGAGCTTCGTAGAAATGCAGCGCCGACACCGCGACACCGCTGCGCGCGGCCACTTGGCCAACCGTTAATTCCGCTGCTGGCGCCATCTCGCACTTTTCCGCTTGACCTCAAGTTAAGTTGAGCTTGTAGCGAAGAAGCCATCGACATGCAAACGACAGGAGATGGCGATGTGCGCCTGGGTGAGAATGACGGGCGAGGGCCGTGTCGCGGGCGCCGGCGGGACCGTGGCCGCCGCTTCAGCGGATGGCGTTCTGGCCCAGTTGTCGCGTGGCTTCGCCGGCCACCATGGCGGCGGAGAGCGCCACATTGATGCTGCGCGCGCCGGCCTGCATCGGGATCGTCAGCCGCGCGTCCGCCGCCTGATGGACCGGATCCGGCACGCCTGCGGATTCACGGCCGAACAAAAGGATATCGCCAGTGGCGAAGTTGAAGCTGGTGTATGGGGTCGCGGCCTTGGTCGACAGCAGCACCAGCCGGCGCGCGCGGGCCTTGCGCCACTCCTCGAAGGCGTGCCAGTCGACATGCCGGGTCAGGGCAGCCATTTCGAGGTAATCCATGCCGGCGCGCCTGAGCGCTTTATCGGAGAGCGGAAAGCCGGTCGGTTCGATGATGTCGACGCCGATCCCGAGGCAGGCGGCGAAGCGCAGGATTGTGCCGGTGTTGCCGGCGATGTCAGGCTGGTACAGGGCGATGCGGAGACGGTCGTTCATTTCCGCATCCTTCTATTAAGTGGCAAATCGGCCACAGCGGCTTCGCGGTTTTGGAAATTGCTGGACCTGCGGGTGGCCATTTTCTGCGAAGTCGGGTATACAGCGTACATTGTCAACCCGAACCGAAGGAGGGGTAATTCATGATGACCATGCACATCCAGCACCCTCTCCGTGGGCTTACATGCCCGCTGGCGGTTTCGGTACGACGGTTCTCCTGATCTCTTAGACGCTTCCGCACCGATTTCCGCCGAAACCATTCCCTGGTCTTCGAAGGAATCCTGCGATGTTTTTCAAGCTGCC
Organism: Mesorhizobium sp. B2-4-2; assembly: GCF_006442845.1. NCBI lineage: Bacteria > Pseudomonadati > Pseudomonadota > Alphaproteobacteria > Hyphomicrobiales > Phyllobacteriaceae > Mesorhizobium > Mesorhizobium sp. B2-4-2. Next base: position 460,950 of record NZ_VFVM01000002.1, read on the forward strand.
GAAGGGGCCGATGGCCCCGCCCCAACGCGTCTCGACTGATCAGCCGCCGATCCCGCGGCAGGACGTCGAACACCCTTTTTATCTCTATTTTCACACGGAGGACGGACCGATGTTCGATCCCTACAGAATACCGGGCTCGAGGAGCCTGCATATCCACCGGCTGCCGACCTGGGCGCTGCTGATCGGCGAAACGTATTCGTCGGCGGTCCACGCCGAGGTTCGCCGGCGTCCGCATCGCGGCATGCTGCCCGATGTCGATTTCTCGCGCGCGGTTCCCGACCCGAGCCGGCCCTCGTTGGTGCGCCGTATCATCCGGGCGATCCGGCCGGGCGCGAAGATCCGCCTTGTCGACACCGCACCGTCAGGATCAACAAAAGAGCCTGTCGGCGAAAAGCCCGCGAACCCCTATATAGCGCGAAGCAAGGCCGACGGTCCGGATGATTCCGGACCGTCGGCCCTCGGCGCCATGCGGTCCGAGGACTTCGTACGTTCACGCGCCGCGTGAGCGGAAACAGATTTCATGAGCATGACCTATGTTGTTGTTTAGCTGGTTTGAAAAAAAGCTCGATCCGTTCCCGGGCGCGGAGCCGGTCGAGCCGCCCAAGACGCTGGCTGCCTTCTGCCTGCATTACACGCGCGGCGCATGGCCCTATATCCTGGTCGATGCGGTGCTGGTGGCGGCAATCGCCATCGCGGAAGTGTGGATGTTCGGCTTCCTCGGCCGCATCGTCGACTGGCTTTCGGCGCAGAACCGCGAAACCTTCCTGCAGACGGAGGGCTGGAAGCTCGCCAGCATGGCCTTCATCGTGCTGTTCGCGCTGCCTGGCACGGTATGGCTGCATTCGCTGCTCAACCAGCAGACGCTGATGGGCAACTATCCCATGCGTATCCGCTGGCAGGTGCATCGCTATCTGCTCAAGCAGTCGATGAGCTTCTACCAGGACGAATTCGCCGGCCGCATCGCCACCAAGCTGATGCAGACGGCGCTCGCCGTGCGCGAATGCGTGATCAAGGTGATCGACGTCCTGAACTACGTCATCGTCTATTTCCTCGGCATGCTGCTCATCGTCGGCTCGGCCGACTGGCGGCTGGCCGCACCGCTCGGCGTGTGGATGGTCGGCTACATCCTTCTGCTGCGCTATTTCATTCCTCGGCTGGGCAAGGTCGGCGAGGAACAGGCCAATGCGCGCTCGGTCATGACCGGCCGCGTTGTCGACAGCTACTCCAACATCCAGACGGTCAAACTGTTCAGCCATGCCCGCCGCGAGGCCTCCTTCGCCAAGGAGGGCATGATGGGCTTCCTCGACACGGTCTACCGGTCGATGCGGCTGGTGACGGTGCTGTTCGGCTCGCTCTACATCCTGAATGCGCTTCTCCTGTTCTCGGTTACCGCCATCTCGTTGTGGCTGTGGCTGGGCCAGGCGGTGACGATCGGCGCGGTCGCCGTGGTCATCGGCCTGGTTCTGCGGATGTGGGGCATGTCGCAGTGGATCATGTGGGAAATGTCGGGCCTGTTCGAGAATATCGGCACGGTGCAGGACGGCATCGCCTCGATTTCGCTGCCGCGCCTTGTCGAGGACAGGCCCGGTGCGAAGGAGATCACGGTCTCCAAAGGCGAGATACGCTTCGAGGACATCCGCTTCCACTATGGCAAGCAGAAGGGCGTCATCGAGAACCTGTCGCTGGCGGTGAAGCCGGGCGAGAAGGTTGGCATTGTCGGCCGCTCCGGCGCCGGCAAGTCGACGCTGGTCAATCTTCTGCTGCGGTTCTACGACCTCGAAGCCGGCCGTATCCTGATCGACGGCCAGGAGATCGCAGCGGTGAAACAGGATTCGCTGCGCGCCCAGATCGGCATGGTCACGCAGGACACCTCGTTGCTGCATCGTTCGGTGCGCGAAAACATCCTCTATGGCCGGCCCGACGCCAGCGACGACATGCTTGTCGAGGCTGCGCGGCGCGCCGAGGCGCTGGACTTCATCGCCGGGCTTTCGGACCATAGCGGCCGCAAGGGATTCGACGCCTATGTCGGCGACCGCGGCGTCAAACTGTCCGGCGGCCAGCGGCAACGCATCGCCATCGCTCGCGTTATGTTGAAGGACGCGCCCATACTTATCCTTGACGAGGCGACGTCGGCGCTGGATTCCGAGGCGGAAGCGGCCATCCAGGAGAACCTCTACAAGCTCATGCAAGGCAAGACCGTCATCGCCATCGCCCACCGGCTGTCGACCATCGCGGCGATGGACAGGCTTGTGGTGATGGACCAGGGCCGCGTCATCGAGGAAGGTTCGCACGAGGAATTGGTGGCCAAGGGCGGGCTCTACGCGCAGCTCTGGCAGCGCCAGTCGGGCGGTTTCCTGCTGGATGACGGCCCGATCGGTGTCGCAAGCGACGTTGTTGCCAATGACGTTGGCGCAAAGGGACAAGCCGCTGAATGATGGCCGCCGCCGCATGATGACAGCCGTCTATCGCTGGTTCGAGAACTGGGTCTATCCGTTCAGGGAGCCCACGAATCTTCGGCCGCCGTCCGGCGTCGCCGGTTTTCTCTGGCACTATGTTGGCCAGGCCAAGTTCGCCTTCTTCGCCATGCTGGTCATCGGCGGCATCGCGCCGCTGGTCGAGGCCGGGCTGTTCTACTTTGTCGGGCGGCTGGTCGACATCCTTGACCAGCTTCCCGGCGAACGCAGCTGGCATGCGCTGTGGACGGCCGCCGGGCCGGAACTTGTGTTCATGATCGTCGTGGTGCTGGTCGTCCGCACCATCGTCGTCGGCCTGTCGGCCCTGGTCGACGAGCAGACGATCACGCCTGGCTTCTACAATCTGGTGCGTTGGCAGGCGCACCGGCACGTGTCGCGCCAGTCCTACTCCTTCTTCCAGAACGATTTCGCCGGCCGCATCGCGACAAAAGTCTGGCAGGCCGGGCAAGCGACCGGCGACCTGATGGAAAGCTTCATCGAGGTCGTCTGGTTCATGATCGTCTATACGGTGACGACGCTGGCGCTGGTCGCGGGGCTCGATATCAGGCTCGCAGTGCTGGTGGTGATCTGGATCGCCGCCTTCGCCTGGCTGGCCAGGCTCTATCTGCCGGCAATCCGCAAACATGCCGAGGCGACCGCCGAGGCGGGGTCGATGATCACCGGCCGCATCGTCGATTCCTACTCCAACGTACAGACGCTGAAACTGTTCTCCGCCGATGGCGACGACCGCTACATCAGGAGCGGCTTCGACATCTATCTCGACGCGTTGCGCCCGTTCACGCGCCGGCTGACCGGCGTGCGCATGGCGCTGACGACGCTGTCGGGCATCATGATCACGGCGATCGGCTGCTTTGCCGTCTATCTCTGGGTCGAGGGCTCGATTACCGTCGGCGCGGTCGCCTTCACGCTATCGCTGGTGCTGCGGCTCAACATGCTGCTTGGCCGGCTGATGATGCAGCTCAACAGCATCCTGCGCAATCTCGGCGTGCTGGAGAATTCCAAGGCGCTGATCTCGCAGCCGCTCGGTTTGGTCGACGCACCCGACGCCCGGGAACTGGTCGTGGCCGGCGGGCGCATCGAGGTGAAGAATGTCGAGTTCCACTACGGCAAGGGGTTCGGCGTGCTCAACGGCATCGATCTCGTGGTGCGGCCGGGCGAGAAGGTCGGGCTGGTCGGGCCGTCCGGCGCCGGCAAGACCACGCTCGCCAACCTTATCCTGCGGCTGTACGAACTCGAAGGCGGAAAGATCGCCATCGACGGCCAGGATGTCTCGCAGGTGACGCAAAATTCGCTGCGCGCCAATATCGGCGTCGTCAGTCAGGACACAGCGCTTTTCCACCGTTCGCTGCGCGACAATATCAAACTCGGCATGCCCGACGCCACCGACGCGCAGGTGATCGCGGCGGCCAGGAAAGCCGAGGCGCATGATTTCATCCTGACCTTGCGCGACAATCGCGACCGACAGGGCTACGAGGCCTATGTGGGCGAGCGCGGCGTCAAACTGTCGGGCGGCCAGCGCCAGCGCGTGGCGATCGCGCGTGTCTTCCTCAAGGACGCACCGATCCTGATATTGGACGAGGCGACCTCGGCACTCGATTCCGACATCGAGGCGGCGATCCAGGAAAACCTGGCGCGGCTGATGGAAGGCAAGACGGTCATAGCCATCGCCCACCGGCTGTCGACGATCGCCGCGCTTGACCGCCTCGTCGTGCTCGACGGCGGCCGCATTGTCGAACAAGGCACGCATGATGAACTGGTGGCGCTCGACGGGCTCTACGCGCGGCTGTGGAAGCGTCAGTCCGGCGGCTTCCTCTATCATGAGGAAGCCGTGCTGGAAGAGACGCGGCCGGCGGAGTAGCGGCATGGGCGCGACGCATGAGACCGACTATCTGCTGAAACGGCTGCGGCCGACGACACCGGCCTTCGATGCGCTGATGGAAGAGAGCCGGCGGGAAGGCTACTGGATGCTGGTGCGGCTTCGCGACGGCTGGACAAGCGGCCGCAACAAGTTCCTGAAACACGGCCAGGCACTGTTCGGAGCATGGCACGGCGGCGAACTCGCCGGCGTGTGCGGGCTGAACATCGATCCCTATTTCGAGGGCAGGAACCATGGCCGGGTCCGGCATCTGTTCGTCGGCGCGCGCCATCGGCGCACCGGCCTTGGCCGCATGCTGGTTGAGACCGTTGTCGACAGGGCACGCCACTATTTCACCGTGCTCAACACCCGTGCGCCGCAGGAAGCCTTCGGCTTCTATGAGCGGCTTGGCTTCGCGCCGGTGGCGGGCGAAGAATTCGTCACGCACCGGATGATCTTCGAGAAAGGAGGTTGAAAATGTCCCTGCGCCCGCCGTCCCGTCTGACCAGCGCCTCGGCCGCCGAAGCCGCCTTCGACGCGCTCGGCCATGAAGTCCTTGCCGAGAAGGCGGCGGCACTCGGCCGCGCCGGACAACGCGTCGAAGAAACGCTGGCCCGACTGCGCAACAATGGCGACGAGCAGTTGCGTCCCCGGCTGCTCAAGGAGGCGGCGGTGGCGGTGCATGGTTACTTCATCCAGCGCGAACTGTGCGGTCTTCGAAAGCACGATGCCGTCATCCGCGAATACAACATCCCGAAGGCGGTGCTGGTCAGGCTCGGCGCCATGTAGGGTTGGCGCTTGCCGCGCCGATTTCCCTGTGGAATCTCGCCAGGCGGCTGGCGAGCGCTTCGGGGTTCTCATCGGGGACGAAGTGCCCGCTGTCGGCAATGATGTCGCCCTCGACATTCGAAAGCCCGGCGGCCCTAAGGCCCTCGACATAGTCGCCGATATCGCCGGACTCGGCCGAGCCCCTGAGATACAGCACCGGAATCGCTGTAGGCGTCGCGGGCCGTGCAGCATTGGCTTTGGCATCTTCGGGGAAGGCGCGATACCAATCGAAACCGGCCTGGAGGCTTTCAGGCCGGGAATAGGCTCTCGCATAGATTTCCCTGGCCTGCGCCGGGATCGATGTCCGATCCTTCGAAAGCACATTGAAGAAGAAGTCGAAATAGGTGCTTTGGTGGCCGCTCACCAGCGTTTCCGGTAGCGCCGGGACGGCATGGAAGGCAAAGTGCCAGATCCGCGGATTGCGAATGACCTCTTCCCATGGCCCGACACCTGGAACAGCGACATTCATGATCGCCGCGCCGGAAAGGATCTCGGGATGGTCGCGCAGCAGGGCGAACACGATCTGGCCGCCGACATCGTGACCGGCCGCCACGAGGTGCCGCAGCTCGCAGGCCTCGGCAACGCCTCTCATCAGCCTCGCCAGGGTTCTCTTGTCGCCCGCCTCAGGCATGCCTTGCGAGCCGCCGATGCAGGGCAGGTCGGGTGCGACGACCCGGTAATCGGTAGCCAGCCGGCCGATCACCCCTTCGAACGCATAGGAGCTTTGCGGCCACCCATGCAGCAGCAGGAATGCAGGCGCTTCAGCCGGACCTGCCTCGCGGATCGCTATGCTCAGCCCTTCGATTTCGATGTTCGAGGTTTGCATGTCCTGGCCCTGCCGGCTGCCTATGCCATAGATCTAGGCGGCGATCGGAAGACCGACAGGGCTGGATTGTTTGACCCGCTTGCGGACGGAAACCGCTTCATACTTTTCCAGGAATTGCTCTTTTCCAGGAAACACCTGGCCTGGATCACTCCAGCCATTGGGTAATGAAAGTGCCGTTCTCGTGGATGTCGGTCGTTTCCAGCGGGCCGGGGCCGAGATTGGTGAATTTGTGCGGCGTGCCGGGCGGCACGATGACGATCTGGCCGGCGGAGGCCTCGATCTCCTCACCGCCGACCGTGAACAGGCCGATGCCCTGGCGGATGATGAAGATCTCGGCGTAGGGATGGGAATGCAGGCGCGGTCCGCCGCCGGTCTCCGGCAGGTAGTTGAAGATCAGGCAGGAGTTGGAACCGTAGGGGGCACATTGCAACTCGCCCTTCCAGCGGTCGGGGCGAACAGCCCATTCCTCGCGGTCTATGACATGCGCCATGGGGGCAGGATAGACCCCCCGGAGCCAGGTGTCGAGGCGAAGCTGACCCCCGGATTCGCTACTGTTCCCCGCTGTTTGGCGGTGTTTCACGGTCATCCGCCGTCTTGTCGCGGGGTGCCGGATTTCGTCCCCGCGACAATCTGCCCTTGTGCCTTCACCCGTCTGGACAAAAACGGGCTTCACGCATAAACCGAAGTCCAAATGCCGGAGGAATTCGCTAGCCTGTTCGCCATGCGCTGTCGGGTTGGCGTGAATGAGCGGGGAACAAGGCTCGCCCACCGGCACGGAAGAGGCGAAAGGATCAGGCACCCGTGAGCGCAACCGACACACAGGATCCCAACCGTCGAGATTTTCTCTACGTCGCCACGGGCATGGCCGCCGTGGTCGGCGCGGGCGCCGTCGCGTGGCCGTTCATCGACCAGATGCGCCCCGATGCCTCGACGCTGGCGCTCGCCTCGGTCGAGGTCGACGTCTCCTCGCTGACGCCGGGCATGTCGCTGATCGTCAAGTGGCGCGGCAAGCCGGTCGTGGTGCGCAACCGCACCGAAAAGGAGATGAAGGACGGCGAGGCCGTCAATCTCGCCGATCTCAAGGATCCGATCGCCCGCAACGCCAACCTGCCGGCCGACGCGCCGGCGACCGACGCCAACCGCACCACGCCCGGCAAGGAAGCCTGGATGGTGATGGTTCAGGTCTGCACGCATCTGGGCTGCATTCCGCTGGGTCAGGAAGGCGATTTCGGCGGCTGGTTCTGCCCTTGCCACGGTTCGCAATACGACACCGCCGGCCGCATCCGCAAAGGCCCGGCGCCCGAGAACATGGCTGTGCCGGTATTCAAGTTCATTTCCGATACCAAGATCCTTATCGGTTGAGGCAGGGGATATTTCGATGAGCGAGGGACACTCGACCTACACGCCCAAGACCGGTATCGAGCGCTGGTTCGATGCGCGCATGCCTCTGCCGCGGCTGATCTATGACAGCTTCGTCGCCTATCCGGTGCCGCGCAACCTCAACTATGCCTGGACCTTCGGCGGCATCCTGTCGATCATGCTGGTGGCGCAGATCCTGACCGGCATCGTGCTGGCCATGCACTACACGTCCGACACAAATCTGGCTTTCGATTCGGTCGAAAAGATCATGCGCGACGTGAATTCCGGCTGGCTGCTGCGCTACATGCATGCCAACGGCGCGTCGTTCTTCTTCGTCGCGGTCTACATCCATATCTTCCGCGGCCTCTATTACGGCTCCTACAAGGCGCCACGCGAGCTGCTGTGGATCCTCGGCTGCATCATCTACCTCCTGATGATGGCGACCGGCTTCATGGGCTATGTGCTGCCGTGGGGCCAGATGAGCTTCTGGGGCGCCACCGTCATCACCGGCTTCTTCAGCGCCATTCCACTAGTCGGCGACTGGATCCAGCAGCTTTTGCTCGGCGGTTTCGCGGTCGACAATCCGACCCTCAATCGCTTCTTCGCGCTGCATTACCTGCTGCCGTTCATGATCGCCGGCGTGGTCGTGCTGCACATCTGGGCGCTGCATGTCGTGGGCCAGTCGAACCCGACCGGCATCGAGGTGAAGTCGAAGACCGACACCGTCGCCTTCACCCCTTACGCGACCATCAAGGACGCGTTCGGCATGATCGTGTTCCTGTTCTTCTTCGCCTATTTCGTCTTCTACCTGCCGAACTATCTCGGCCACCCCGACAACTACACGGTCGCCAACCCGCTGAAGACGCCGGCCCACATCGTTCCGGAATGGTACTTCCTGCCGTTCTACGCGATCCTGCGCGCCATTACCTTCAACATCGGGCCGATCAACTCCAAGCTCGGCGGCGTGCTGTGCATGTTCGGCGCCATCGCCATGCTGTTCCTGGTGCCGTGGCTAGACACCTCCAAGGTGCGCTCGGCGGTCTACCGGCCCTGGTACAAGCTGTTCTTCTGGCTGTTCGTGGCCGATGCCATCCTGCTTGGCTGGCTGGGCTCGCAGCCGGCGGAAGGCAGCTACGTGTTCATGGCGCAGATGGCGACGCTGTTCTACTTCGCCTTCTTCCTGATCATCATGCCGGTGCTCGGCCTGATCGAGACGCCACGCAGGCTGCCGAACTCGATCACCGAGGCGGTGCTCGAGAAGAACAAGGGCGGCAGTGGGCATCCGGCGGGCGCCACGGCCGCACCTGAGACCAAGGGCTGAGCGGTAGAGAATCTAAGGGGATTTGGCATGAAAAAGATTCTCACCTCGCTTGCGCTGATCGGCCTTGTGGCCGCCGGCCTTGGGGCTACGGGCACCTGGGCGACCGCGGCCGAAGAGGCGCATAACGCGGCGGCGCCGACGCATTTCCCGATCAACGAACCGAAGGAAATGGACTGGAGCTTCACCGGCCCGTTCGGCACCTACGACAAGGCGCAGCTGCAGCGCGGCCTCAAGGTCTACAAGGAAGTCTGCTCGGCCTGCCATTCGATGAACCTGGTGGCATTCCGCACGCTTTCGGACCTCGGCTATTCCGACGCACAGATCAAGACGCTGGCGGCCGAGTACACCATCCATGACGGCCCCAACGACGCCGGCGACATGTTCGACCGTCCCGGCAAGCCGTCGGACCATTTCCCGGCGCCGTTCGCCAATGAGGAAGCCGCGGCAGCCTCGAATGGCGGCGCAGCCCCGCCCGACATGTCGCTGCTGGCCAAGGCGCGGGGCGTGGAGCGCGGCTTTCCGCAGTTCGTCTTCGACATCTTCACCCAGTATGATGCCGGCGGCCCTGACTACATCCACTCGCTGCTGACCGGCTACGACCAGACGCCTCCGGCTGGAATGGTCATCCCGGAAGGCACGCACTACAATCCGTACTTCATGTCCGGCGTGTCGCTGAAGATGCCCAAGCCGCTTTCCGACGGCCAGGTGACTTATGACGACGGCGCGCCGCAGACCGTCGACCAGTACTCCCGCGACGTCGCCGCTTTCCTGGCGTGGGCGGCTGAGCCGCATATGGAAGCCCGCAAGAAAACCGGCTTCCGGGTGCTGGTGTTCCTGCTCCTGTTCGGCGCACTGGTCTACATGACCAAGCGCAAGGTTTGGGAAGCAGTCGCGCACTAAGCCGCGCGGCCGGAGATTGAAGAAAGGGCGCCCGCGAAGCGCCCTTTTTGCTTGCCGAAGAGGCTGGCGCGTGAGGTGATCGCTTTGTTGTCGAACAAGCCGGTTGGCAGCGCGGCAGGCGATTGCTATTCGACGCCCCGACGGCGGCGAAAGCTTTGCCGCCTATAGGGCGTTTGGGGTTCCATGATGCGGCTCAGCGACTGCCACAACTTCTCCGATTTCCGCCGCATGGCGCAGCGGCGGCTGCCGGGCCCGATCTTCAACTACATCGACGGCGCGGCGGACGACGAGGTCACCTATCGCCGCAACACCGAGAGCTTCGAGACCTGCGATCTCGTTCCCAACGTGCTGCGCGGGGTGAGCGAGGTCGACATGTCGGTGACCGTCATGGGCCAGAAGCTGGCGATGCCGTTCTACTGTTCGCCGACCGCTCTCCAGCGGCTGTTCCACCATCACGGCGAACGGGCGGTCGCCAGGGCCGCTGCAAAATACGGCACCATGTTCGGAGTTTCCTCGCTCGGCACGGTCAGCCTCGAGGAAGTCCGAAAAATCAGCAGCGGCCCGCAGGTCTATCAGTTCTACTTCCATCGCGATCGCGGCCTCAACCGGGCGATGATGCAGCGGGCACGGGAGATCGGCGTCGAAGTGATGATGCTGACCGTCGACAGCATCACCGGGGGAAACCGCGAGCGCGACAAGCGCACCGGTTTTGCGATTCCCTTCAAGCTCAACCTGGCGGGACTGGCGCAGTTCGCGATGAAACCTGCCTGGGCGATCAACTATTTCACGCATGAGGCGTTCAAGCTGCCGCAGCTGGACGAGCATGTCGACATGGGCGGCGGCACGATGTCGATCAGCCGCTACTTCACCGAAATGCTCGATCCGTCGATGACATGGGACGACGTCGCCGAGATGGTGAGGCTTTGGCCGGGACCGTTCTGCCTCAAGGGCGTCATGTCGGTGGAGGATGCCAGGCGCGCCGTCGAGATCGGCTGCAAGGGCATCGTGCTGTCGAACCATGGCGGCCGGCAGCTGGATGGTTCGCGCGCGGCTTTCGACCAGCTCGCCGAGATCGTCGATGCGGTCGGCGACCAGATCGACGTCATCATGGATGGCGGCGTGCAGCGCGGCACGCATGTGCTCAAGGCGCTGTCGCTCGGCGCCAAGGCCGTCGGCGTCGGACGCTACTATTTGTTTCCGCTGGCGGCGGCGGGCCAGCCTGGCGTCGAACGGGCGCTCGAACAGATGCGCATCGAGATCGAACGCGGCATGAACCTGATGGGGTGCAGCTCGATCGAACAGTTGACCCGCCGGAATTTGCGTTTTCGGTAGATGGCCATTGCTTCGATGCGAAAGATCGCAGCGCAGGCAGAGGCAAGCCCTTGGACCTATATGCTCCTTTCGCCGGATGCGCTTGTCTCGGCCGCCACATCGCGCTAGCCGTTGTCGGTCGCGCCGGGTTAGGATTTGGCGCTGCGCCATTTCACGCCTTTCCGCCGAAACTGGACCACCCGGAGCCGCCTCATGAAACCTTCGCTCGAAGACACGCTGCTGGCGGCCATCCGCACCATTCCGGACTATCCCAAGCCCGGCATATTGTTCCGCGACATCACCACGCTGCTTGGCAATGCGCGCGCTTTCCGCCGCGCCATCGATGAGCTGGTGCATCCCTATGCCGGCGAGAAGATCGACAAGATCGCCGGCATCGAAGCGCGCGGCTTCATCCTCGGCGGCGCCGTCGCCCATCAGCTCTCCGCCGGTTTCGTGCCGATCCGCAAGAAAGGCAAGCTGCCTTATGAGACAGTGCGCGTCGCCTACAGCCTGGAATACGGGCTGGACGAGATGGAGATGCACAAGGACGGCGTGTCGCCGGGCGAGAAAGTGATCCTGGTCGACGATCTGATCGCCACCGGCGGCACGGCGGAGGCGGCGGTGAATCTCCTGCGCCAGATCGGCGCCGATATCCTTGCCGCCTGCTTCGTCATCGACTTGCCGGATCTCGGCGGCCGCGCCAAGCTGGAAGCGCTCGGCGTGCCGGTGCGGACGCTGATCGGGTTCGAGGGGCATTGAGAGAGCAGTTCTTCCTTCTCCCCCTGGGGAGAAGGAAGAGGCGCCTACTCCACCTTGACCAGCACGGCGCTCTCGAACTCCAGTACCTTGTCGCCGGTCGAATCGAAGGCTTCCGAGCGCAAGGTCAGCACCCGCCAGCCCGGACGTGAGGCGATCGCGCGGTGGGAAAGGGCGGTGCGGGTGAAGGTCACGGTCTGTCCGGCATAGACCGGCTTCAACCATTTCAGGTTCTTGAAGCCGGGCGAGGGGCCGAATTCGGGCGTCGGGCCGGGGCCGCTCCATTCGGCGCCCATGCGGGTTTCGAGGTTGAGCTTCATCCAGGTGGCGGCGGTGTGCCAGCCGGATGCACAAAGCCCGCCCAACACGCTCTTCTTCGCGGCGTCCTCATCGACGTGGAAGACCTGGGGGTCGTATTTGCGGGCGAAGGCCTTGATCGCCTCGGCTTCGAACGTATGCGAGCCCAGCGTAACGGTGGTGCCGACGCGGAAGAATTCGTCCAGCGTCATGCAAGGCTCCCCGCGGCATTGCGCATGAGGAACATGACGGAATTCTCGAGCTCGAACACGCTCTCGCCGCGCTGGTTGACCAGTTCGCTGCGCATGGTCACGAAGCCGAGCTGCGGCTTCGATTTCGAAGGGCGCTTGGCGAGGACGACGAGGCTGCCCTTGAGCGTGTCGCCGGCCAGCACCGGCTTCTTCCATTTGACCTGATCGACGCCGGGCGCGCCCTGGCAGGTCGAGTCCAGCAGGAAGGCATCGCACAGCATGCGCATGAACATGGCGCAGGTATGCCAGCCCGAGGCCGAGAGGCCGCCCAGGATGCTTGCCTTGCCGGCCTCCTCGTCGAGATGCATCGGCTGGGCATCGAATTCGCTGGCGAACTCGATGATCTCGGCCGCGCTCACCTGTTTGGTGCCGAGGTCGAACGAGGCTCCTTCGACGAAGTCCTCATAGGCCCATGTCTTTCCAGTCATGGCGTGGAATCCGGTTGCAGAACGCGCGATCCACATGGATCGGCAAACCCGGATGCAGGCCGGACGGCGTTTGGTCAAGCCCTTTCTGGTGAGCCAGCCGCGGGCGCCCGGCCGGCCGTTGCGATCATAACCAGCCGCGGCGGCGGAAATACCAGAAGGGCAGGATCGCCGACAGAACCATCATGGCGATCGCGAACGGATAGCCGAGCTCCCATTTGAGCTCGGGGATGACGTCGAAATTCATGCCGTAGATCGAGGCGACCAGCGTTGGCGGCAGAAAGATGACGGCGGCGACCGAGAAGATCTTGATGATGGCGTTCTGCTCGATCGAGATCATGCCGAGCGTGGCGTCGAGCAGGAAGGAGATCTTCTGCGACAGGAAGGTGGCGTGGTCGGCAAGAGAAAGCACGTCGCGCGACAAGGTCTTGATGCGGGCGCGGACGTCCTTGCTCATCTTGGCCTGGGTCGCGACATGGGCGAGGAAGCCGGCCAGCCGCTGCAAGGAGATCAGGCTGTCGCGCACGGAGGAAGCGATGTCCTCCTTGCGGCCGATGCCCTTCAAGAGTTCCTGGAAATCACGGTTGCGCTTCGACACCTTGGTCGATCGCGCCTCGAAAATATCGCGCGAGATCGCTTCGACGTCACGGCCGGCGCGCTCGAGGATGTCGGCGAGCCGGTCAACGATCGCTTCCAGCAGGCCGATCAGGATGGTGTCGCCGCTGGTGCAGCCGGTCGCCACCTTCTCGGCGCGCAAAGGGAAGGTCTTGAACGCTTTCGGTTCGTGATAGCGCACGGTGACCAGCCTGTTGCCGGCGAGTGCGAAGGTAACCGGCGAGATCAGGGGATCGTCGACGTCGGTCTGGGCGGGCAAGGTGGCGGTCATGAAGTAGGCGCCGTCCTCGATATAGAGGCGGCTGGAAATCTCGATCTCCTCCATCTCCTCGCGGGTCGGAATGGCGATGCCGAGCCAATTCTCGATTGTTGCCTCTTCGTCCTTGGTCGGATTGAAGAGATCGGCCCAGACGACCTTGTCGCCATTGGCCAGGAGATCGTCCGTGAGACGCAGGCGATCATTGTCCACGACGAAAGCCTTGATCATCGCCAGATCTCCCTGCCGGAAAGCGCGTTCGGATTGCTGCGTCGTATCGGATCGCACTAGCCTTCGTGCGCCGAGCCTGTGCCCGCCGCTTAGACTTGCGGCATGACAAAATCAAGACACGCCGGACTTGGGGCCGACACCAGGGGCGCTCAGAAAATTCGTCGAGCAGCCGGCAGCATGAAAGCTTCGACGGGTCGGGTCATCGACCGCGCTTCGGGCTTATCGTGGAGAGCAGGCCGGACCCGCGGGGGTCGGCCTGCGAATGTCCCTATCGGGCGCTCGGCAGGATCTGGTGCAGCACGATGGCCCAGACGGCGCCAAAGGCGATGGACGAGCCCAGAATGTACTGCACGATATCGGGAAGCGTCTTGACGAAATCCGGCGGCGCAAGCGTAGCAAACAGGGCCATCAGGATCGGCAGGCCGACGACCAGCATGTTCCTTTCCGTCAGCGGCGTGCCGCGCACGACGCGGAACCCGTTCATGGCGATGACGACGCAGAGCACGCCGAACACGCCGCCGATGACCGGGCCCGGGATCGAGGCGATCACCGCCGACAGTTTGCCGATCAGTCCGAACAGGACCAGGAAGATGCCTGCCGCGGCGAAAGCGGCGCGGCTGGCGATGCCGGTGATGGCGATGATGCCGGCATTCGACGAATAGCCGGTGACCGGCGTGCTGCAAAGCAGTGCGCTGACCAGGCAGCCGAGGCCTTCGCCGGTGGCGCCCCTGTCGAGCTGTTCATTCGACAGCGGCTTGTCGATAACGGCGCCGACCGCGAACCAGGTGCCGGTGGTTTCGGCGAGGACCACGATATAGACGATGAGCATCGTGAGCGTCGCCGAGAGCGAGAACGTCACGTCGAGGTTGAGGAAGGCGACGCGCGGCATCGAAAACCAGGTCGCCTCGGAGACCGCTCCCATGTTGAGTTGGCTCATGGAGGCGGCGGCCACGCAGCCGGCCACAAGTGCGATGATTACGGAGAGCAGGCGCAGCCAGGCGCCCTTTGCGCCGAGCGCCATGCCGGTCAGCATGCAGCCGACGAGCACCGCCGCCGCAACAAAGGCAAGGATGATATTGCCGCCGACGGTGGCAGTGCCGTGGACCGCGAACACGCTTTCGCGGAGTGCGACCGGCATCAGCGCGATGCCGACGACGATGATGATGGCGCCGCCGACGATGGGCGGGACAAAGCGGTCTACCAAGCGATGGAAGATTCCCGTGGGCGAACCGAGCAGCATGACCAGTATGGCGCCGGGAATGAGCGCTCCGATCACCGCGGAAAGACCGGCAATGCCGCCGCCGGCGCCGAAGGCGATAGCCAGCACCGCGCCGATCGGCACAAAGGACGGCCCCTGCACCACCGGCAGGCGCATCAGAAGCTGCGACTGGATCAGGGTGGCGATGCCCGCCGCGACGAAAGCCGACTGGATGAAGGCGCCGGCATCGCCCGCGCTGAAGGCCAGGACCGATGCGATGATGAACGGCACGATGTAAACATCCATCGCCAGCACGTGCTGGAGGCCGAGCAGGGCGGCCTTGCCCAGTGGCAGCGGATCGTCCGGCTGAGCAATCAAAGTGATTTCCGGTGCAGTGCGTTCCATGATGTCCCCTCTGGAATTTCCCGGCCGATCATGGGATCAGTCGGCGCCAAAGGACAGCGGCGCAAAGGTTTGCGAACTGTTTTCTTGCGCGCCATGCAATAACGGCCACACGCGCCAGCGCAACCGGAGCGATCCATGACAAGAGAGGCCTTCACGCTGCTTGGCACCGCCTTCCACACGCCGGAGCGCGGCCGGCTGGAGGTGCTGAAGGACCATCTGTTCAGCATCGATGCACAGGGACGGATCGCGGAGATTCTCGCACCCGGCCATCCCGAATACGCGGCGAGGAAGAGCGATGCCCGCCAGGCGGGCAGCCTAGTGGAGCTCGGCGAAGGCCAGTTCCTGCTGCCCGGCCTGATCGACCTGCACATCCACGCGCCGCAATGGCCCCAAATGGGCAAGGCACTGGACGTGCCGCTCGAGGTCTGGCTGCAAAAATATACGTTTCCGCTCGAGGCGCGCTATGCCGACACCGGCTACGCCCGCGAGGTCTATGCCGACCTGGTCGACAATCTTCTCGCCAACGGCACCACCACGGCGCTCTATTTTGCCACCGTCCATGTCGAGGCCAGCTTGGCGCTTGCCGAGATATGCCTCGAAAAGGGCCAGCGCGCTTTGGTCGGCAAGGTGGCGATGGACGATCCCGAGCAGTGCCCGTCTTTCTATCGCGATGCCGACGCGGCAAGCGCCATTTCCGACACCAGACGCTTCATCGAGGCGGTCAGATCGTTGGATACCGGCGAAAGACCGCTGGTCCGGCCGGTGATCACGCCGCGCTTCATCCCCAGCTGCACGGATGCGGCGCTGCAAGGCCTGGGCGAACTCGCAACGGAATTTAGCTGCCACGTGCAGACACATTGCTCGGAGAGCGATTGGGCAAGGCAATTCGTCGAGACGCGCTTTGGCTGCACCGACGCGGCGAGCCTCGACGGTTTCGGCCTGCTGACGCGCCACACCATCCTGGCGCATTCGAACTTCATCGACGGGCGGGATATGGACCTCATCAAGGGGAAGGGGGCTGGGGTTGCGCATTGCCCGCTGTCCAACTTCTATTTCGCCAATGCGGTGTTTCCGCTGCGCGACGCGCTTGACCGGCACATGCATGTCGGGCTCGGGACGGACATTTCCGGCGGCTACAGCCCGTCGCTCTTCGACGGCTGCCGGCATGCGCTGTCAGCCTCGAGGACGCTGCAGAGCGGCGTCCATGCCGGCATGGACGCAGCGCAGCGCGGCGCGCCCGGCGCGCCGATCACGCATCAGGAGGCGTTCTGGCTGGCCACCGCCGGCGGTGCCGAAGCGCTCGACCTGCCGACGGGCAGCTTTCGCGTCGGCCATGAATTCGACGCGCTGCTGATCGACACGACGGCGAAGGCCTCGAACATTCATGTCAGCATGGCGGACGACACGCTCGACGATGTCTTCCAGAAGATCGTGCTCAACGCGGCACGCGCCAACATCGCCGCTGTCTGGGTGAGTGGACGGGCGGTGGTGGGGCAGTAGCCACGTCGCAGTCTCAGATCGGGCCCTATGCGCGCGATGGTTCCTCGGTAAGAGATTGTTTTTGCACCTTCAGCAACATGTCCTTGGCAGCGATCACCGCGCCGACCGTGATCAGGACGCAAGCGAGCGCAACAGACCAGTGAAAGATACCGAATCCGGCCAGCAGCAGCACGATCACCGAGAACAGCGGCGCGGCATAGGAAAGCGCGCCCAGGATCATGATGTCTCCATGCTTGCAGCCATAGTCCCATGCGTAGAAGCCGGCGCCGAGCGGTATCACGCCTAGAATGACGATAGCGCTCCATTGCGTCATTGTCTGCGGCCAGACAGTGATCTCGAGCGCGAGATGGAGAGTGAAGGCCACGGCCGCGGTGATCAGGCAGTACACCGCCACCACATCGGTCGGCACCTGGCCGAAACGGCGCGACAGGACGGAATAACCGGACCAGACGAAGGCGCAGAACAGGGCAATGACGTGGCCCGGCTTCACGCCGTCAGCAAGGCCCACGCTGCCGCCTTTGGTGATGACGACGATGGCACCCGCCAGGCCGAGCATCACACCGGCTATGTGGTGAGACCTCAGCCGCTCTCCCGGCAGGAAAGCGGCGAAGACGACGATCAGCAATGGCCAGAGATAAGCAATCAGGCTCACCTCGACCGGCGGGGCGGACTGGATGGCGAAAAAGTACGCGCAGTGATAGATGCACAGCCCTGCCGTGCCGATTGCCCAGACCTGCCATGGCTGCCGCAGCGACTTGAGCGCCGACGGGCGGACAATCCAGCTGGCCGCCCCGACTGAGCCTCCCAGCAGAAACGTCATTGCCGCCAATTGAAAGGGCGGGATCGGCCCCGCGGCGGTCGAAAGCAGCGCGAGGAACGACCAGGTCAGAATGGCCGAGAAACCGATCAGGGTCGGGATGGTCCTTTTCATATGGTCCCCTTCCGCGTTCACTGAGCCAATAGCGGAAAGGCCTAGCGAGGGCAGCCCGTGCACGGCCTTACCCTGTCGGGAATGCGACCCGGCCTGGTCTGTTCACGCTCCGGTCTGTGGTCCCTGCGGAGATGACCGAAGGATCACGTATTAAACTTGAACAGCATGATGTCGCCGTCCTGGACGACATACTCCTTGCCTTCGTCGCGCGCCTTGCCGGCTTCCTTGGCCGCTACTTCGCCGCCCAGCGTGACGAAATCATTGTAGGCGATGGTCTGGGCGCGGATGAAGCCGCGCTCGAAATCGGTGTGGATGACGCCGGCGGCCTGCGGCGCCTTGGCGCCCTTGTGCACAGTCCAGGCGCGCGTCTCCTTCGGCCCGACGGTGAAATAGGTGATGAGCTGCAACAATTCGTAGCCGGCGCGGATCACCTTGTTCAGGCCGGGCTCGTCGAGGCCGAGCGAGGACAGGAATTCCATCTCTTCCTCGTCGGAGAGCTGCGCAACCTCGGCTTCGATCGCGGCCGAAATAACGACGGTGCGTGCGCCCTGCGCGGCGGCCATCTGCTCCACGGCCCTGGTGTGCTCGTTGCCGGTGGCCGCGTCAGCCTCGGCGACGTTGCAGACGTAGAGCACGGGATGCGAGGTCAGAAGGTTCAAGCCTTGCAGAATGCGCAGGTCTTCCGCCGAGATGCCGTTGAGCAGGATGCGGGTCGGCTTGCCTGCCTGCAGAAGCTCAAGCGCTGCCTCCATCATCGGCAGCACGGTCAAGGCTTCCTTGTCCTTGCCGGACGCGCGCTTGCGGAATTGCGCGATGCGGCGTTCGAGGCTCTCGAGGTCGGCGAGCATCAGCTCGGTCTCGACCGTCTCGGCGTCGGCGACCGGGTCGATGCGGCCCTCGACATGGGTGATGTCGTCATCCTCGAAGCAGCGCAGCACATGCACGATGGCATCGACCTCGCGGATGTTGGCGAGGAACTGGTTGCCCAGGCCTTCGCCCTTCGAGGCGCCGCGCACCAGGCCGGCGATGTCGACAAAGGAGATGCGGGTCGGGATGATCTCCTTCGACTTGCCGATCGCGGCGATCTTCTGCAGGCGCGGATCGGGCACCGCCACCTCGCCGGTGTTCGGTTCGATGGTGCAGAACGGGTAGTTGGCGGCCTGCGCGGCGGCCGTCCTCGTCAGCGCGTTGAAAAGCGTCGACTTGCCGACATTGGGCAAGCCAACGATGCCGCATTTGAAACCCATTTTGTCCGGTCCTATCGGGAATTTGAGATTTGGTGAGGGCTATGGGCGATAGGGGTGATGAACGTCAAGCCCTGTAACGCCGTATGGACCCGAGCTCAGTCCTTGTTGCCGAACAGCTTCTTCAGCATGGCGGCCATCGGGCCGCTCTCCGGCAGCTTGGCGGGCGCCTGTTGCGGCCGTGCCTGGCGGATGTGGCTTTGCTGCTTGGGCGCCGGCTTTTCCGGTTCCACGCCGGCCTTGCCCTGAAGGGCGAGGGCGGCCTTGTTCATGAAGCCGGATTCGTCGCCCTTGACGATCATCGCCGCGTTGTCGGCGACCGCGTCGAGCAGCGGGTCCAGCCAGTCGCGGTCGGTCTTGCCGAAATCGCCGAGTACATGATGCTGCACCATCTCCTTGACGCCGGGATGGCCGACACCGATGCGCACACGCCGATACGCGTTGCCGACATGGCCGTCGATCGAGCGGATGCCGTTGTGGCCGCCGGCGCCGCCGCCGGTCTTGATGCGCAGCTTACCTTCGGCAAGGTCGATCTCGTCGTAGAAGACGGTCAGCGCCCCGGGGCCGAGCTTGTAGAAGCGCAGCGCTTCGCCGACCGACTGGCCGGACAGGTTCATGAAGGTCTGCGGCTTGATCAGGATGATCTTTTCACCGCCGAGCGTGCCCTCGGCGATCAATCCCTGGAATTTCTTAGACCAGGGCGAAAAGGAGTGGCGGCGGGCGATCGCGTCCACCGCCATGAAGCCGACATTGTGCCGGTTGGCGGCATATTTCGCGCCCGGATTGCCGAGGCCTGCAAAGACAAGCGGCATCGTCAGCTCCGGGCGTGAAAAAGTTACTTCTCTTCGGCGGCGGGAGCCGCCTCAGGTGCAGCCTCGACCGTCTCTTCCGTCTCCGGCTTCATCGCCGACGAACCGGCGACGGTCGCGATGGTGAAGTCGCGGTCGGAGATGACGGGCTTGACGCCGGCCGGCAGCTTGACCGACGAGATATGGATCGAATCGCCTATGTCGGCGCCGGTGAGATCGACGGTAATGAATTCCGGGATCGCATTGGCCGGGCAGTGGAACTCGACCTCGTGACGCACGATGTTGAGCACGCCGCCGCGCTTGATGCCGGGCGACTTGTCCTCGTTGATGAAGTGGACAGGCACGTCGACATTGACCTCGGTGTCCTTGCCGATGCGCAAGAAGTCGACATGGACAGGGAAATCCTTGACGGGGTCGAGTTGGAAGTCCTTCGGCAGGACCTGGATCTTCTTGCCGTCGACATCGATCGTGGCGATCGTGGTCAGGAACCCGCCGCCGTGGATCTTGTAGTAGATGTCCTTGTAGGTGAGAGCGATCGCCAGGGGAGGCTGCTTGTCACCGTAAATTACTGCAGGCACTTTACCGTTGCGGCGAACTGCACGGGCGGACCCCTTACCGACCTGTTCGCGCGCTTCGGCCTTGAGCTCGTAAGTATCGTGGCTCATGGCACTTCCTTTCGCGTTGTTCTGGAGCGTTTGCGGTTGGCAATGGGCCTGGACCGTAAACGTCGAAAGCCGCCGGGTGAGGCGGCCTTCCGCCGCGTTGCCTCCAAGGGTGTCTACGCGGGTGGCGGCTCTATAGCGGAAGGCGGCCGGAGGTGCAAGCCAAAGGCAGTCATCCAAAGGCAACGGTCCAGGACGGGACGCCTCGCCCGGCCGAAAGCGCTCGAGGCTTCACGCCGGCGCCGGTCCAAGGTTGTCACTGGAGCGGTTCAGCGTCGATAGGATCGCCGACCCGCTCCAGTTCTTTGTCTTAGGCAATTGCCCGGGAAGGCGCTACGCACTTTCTCCGGGAAAACCGCTGCACATTTTTCCTGGAATTGCCCTATCCGCGCTTTTCGATGACGCCATACAGCACGTTGCGGTTTTCGCCAAAGAACACCTGCGCCTCGACGGTGTTGCGGTCGACGCTGGCATTGATGATGTTCCACATGTCGGCCTCGGAGCGCAGCAGCAGCACCCAGTCCATGAACGTTTCCCGATAGCCGGCGTCGGGATTGCCCTCGGCGTAGTTGGCAAAAAGGAACCTGCCGTTCGGCTTGAGCATCTGCAGGCAAGTCTTCGTGAGTTTCACGGCGACGTTGTGCTGGAGGTAGTCGTAAAGGCCGGAGGCGTAGATGAGGTCGAACTTGCCCAGCTTGTGGCCCCTGGTGAGCACGGTCCGCACCGAGCCGTCGACGGCCTCGACCGCGGTGCCCTGGAAGTCTCGCGCGATCAATCCAACGCTCTGGGGATCCTGATCGAGCGCAACCCAACGCTTGAGGCGGCCCTCAGCCAAGGCGGTCGAACGATTGGCCTCGCGCAGATGACCGGCGGCGATCGCCAGGACCTCGGCTTGCGGTCCGCTCTTGTCCGCCGTCTCGTCGACATACCGGGTCAAGAGATCGCGCCGTTCCCGCGCCGCCACGCAGGACGGTACGTCCTTGGTATGGCTGTAGAGTGCCTTCCCTGTGTCCGAGGCACCGGCCACGCTTTCGGCCACGTGCGGATCACAATAGATGTAGTCAAGCAACTGCGCGTCGCCGGAATAGCCCCTGGGCTTGGTGAATGACCACCGGGTGAGCGGGTCCTGGAGAAAGTAGTCAAGGATCGGATGGTTTTGCGCCACCGGTATCAACGACTGCCAAACGTCGGGGTGAACCTTGGCCCGCAGGGCGTTGAGATAGGACAGCAGGCGACGAACGATCTCGGCAGGGTCTTTCTCTTCCTCGACCTGCTGGTGTGTCGCGTGGAGAATGAGCGCGAGTTCCGCGCGGGCGGTTTCGAACGCCTCGCCGTGATGCTCCGGCTTTCTCCGAGGAAAACTGCCGGCAATCATCTCGGCAGTAATCAGGCTTTTGCCATCAAAGACACTTTGCACTCGAGCACTCCATAGTTAACAGTCAGTTAACTTATTGCGTACAATGCTCGATTTGCCAATGTCGTCCCGAACGCATTTTAACGGTATGCTTAATTTCCCGCCAACCATGTTCGCGCGTTAAAACCTGCCGCATTGGATTCCCGGCCTGAATTAACCGAAATTTGTTTCGCGCCGTTGCATTGTTGTGCGAGGTGCGCAGTCGCCGTCGCGTCCAAGGAGTTGGCCCGCGTGGGGGCAGAAGCCAAAAAAGAACTTGGAACGCAAAATCCCCTTCAACCAGGATTTGTCGAGAGCGAACGCGTGTCATCCAGACTGGCCGACATGGCGCATGTAGAGCCGTACGAAGCCCGCTACGAGCAGGGGCCCGACGAGCTCCGCGTCCTTTACCGAAGGGAAGCCCAGGCGAAGCGAAGACTGGAAGCCCGGCCTGGGCTTTGGATCGCCGTGGCCATCTATCTCCTGTTTTCGGCAACGGATCTGCTGCTAATCCCGGACGTGGCGGCCTATACGATCATGGCGCGCTTCGCCGTCGGCGTGACCGCACTGTCGATCCTGGAGGCGCAACTTCGCCGGGGAGTGGCCACGGAATGGCTCGACGTGACTTGCGCCGGGGCCATCATTTTCGGCTATATCGGCTGGTTGTTCCCGGCCTTTATGAGCGCGGACAAGGAAAGCGTCGCCTACTATATGGTATTCGGCACCATCTTCATGATGAGTGCAAATCTATTCTTCACATTCAGTTTCAATCTATCGATCGTGACATCAACCATCATCATGTGTGTCTTGTATGCCGTGAATTACTTTGTGCCCGCCACGGTAACATACAAGATGGTATTTGGCGCCTTCTACGTTTCATGTTTCACATTCACGTCCTATGTGAACTGGAAGCTGAACGAGGAGCGTTACAACGTCTTCCTGAACGCGCTGGAAGCCAAAATCCAGCACAAGGAAGCCACCGAACGCGGCAAGGCCCTGCTGCGGCTGTCGCGGACCGATCCGCTTACGGGTCTGGAGAATCGACGGGCGATCGATGAAAAGCTCAGGGACTACTGGGGGGAGTGGCAAAGGGTCGGTACCAGTTTCGTGGCGATGCTCATCGACGTGGACTTCTTCAAGAAGTTCAATGACTGCTACGGCCACCAGGAAGGCGACCGTTGCCTTATCCATGTCGCCAATGCCCTCCGGGATATGATCAGGGAATACAATGGCTCGATCGGCCGCTACGGCGGTGAAGAATTCATCGTCCTGGCCCGCATGGAGAACAAGGATCAGATCATAGATATCGCGGAAGCCATTTGCCGCACCGTCGAGAACCTGGCGCTTACCCACGAATTGCGGCGCGACGGTATCTCGGTTGTGACGGTAAGCGTTGGCGCTGCATTCACCAGGACGCAGACCGGTGCCAAGCTGGAGAAGATCATCCACGAGGCCGATCGCGCACTCTATCTCGCAAAGGCAGGCGGTCGAAACTGTGCCCGGCTGTTCGACCCAACCGATCCCCAGAGCAGCGACGAGAGCGAGAACATTGCGGCTTTGCTGAAGATCGCGATCGGCCAGGATCTCGTTTCACTCGTTTATCAACCTATCCAGGATGTCGCGACGGACCGGGTGGAAGCGGTGGAGGCCCTGATGCGCCTCAAAATGCTGGACGGCACATCGGTTCCGCCGAGCCTGTTCATTCCCGTAGCGGAGCGAACCGGCGCCATCCTGGAACTCGGGCGCTGGGCCATCAGGACTGTTTGCGCCGAGCTCCTGGCGCACGATCATGTGCGCGTGGTCAGCGTCAACGTCTCTCCGATCCAGCTCAAGACGCCCGGCTTCGCGGCGTCGGTCGCGACCATCCTGGGCGAGACCGGCGTCACCGGCAACAGGCTGGCCTTCGAGATCACCGAGGGGCTGGAGATGGAGATGCATTCGGACATTCTTCGCTGCATCAGCGACCTGAAGCTGCTGGGGATCAAGATCTGGCTTGATGATTTCGGCACCGGCTTCGCTGGCCTCTCGTGGCTTCGCCTGATCGATTTCGATACGGTGAAGATCGACCGCTCCTTCCTTCACGACTGCGCCACCCCGAACGGCAAGGCAATGCTCCAGGACATTGTCGCCCTGGTCCGAAACCGCGGCCACAAAATCCTGGTCGAAGGGGTGGAAACGGACGAGCAGATGGCTCTCATGCGCGAATTCGGCATCGACAAGGTCCAGGGTTTTCATGTCGGCCGTCCCGCTCCGGCCGGGAGTTTCCAGGTTAAACGGACCGTCAAGCGCCCATTCACCGTGCTGAAATCCGCCTGATCAGTCTTGGCTCAGGTCCCGCCGACCCGCACGGCGGGTCGTCGATTTGATCCTCGCCCCGCACAATCCACCGTCGGAACGGCTGCCAGGCGCGGGTGTGGCCAACGATCGCTCGTCAACGCCGCGCACAGCGCCTGGATCTCTCGGTTCAGGGCATCGAGTTCGGCCAGCGTCATGCCCGAGCGTTCGGTCGGGGTCTCATTCGGGCGTTGCAGTGGACGGGCAGCTTGCGGCGGCGGTCGGGTCGACCTGGATCTGTCGCTCGTCGGCCTGGCGTCCGAGAATGGCGACGCCCTTGGCCGGAACCGCGCATCTGCCGAACCACTGAAGGGCGCCGCGGCGCAAACTCAATCTCTCTATTCCGCCAGTTTTGAAATCTTCTCGCTCATTTAATTCTACAAAATCGGTAGTCTTAATGAATAAGGACCGCGAGGAGAGCCCGATGACGAACAAGCTGGTGGTGGGAATATCCGGCAACCTGACCCGCCCATCGAAGACCAAGGCCTTTATCAGCCATATCGCCGGCGAGACGGCGAACCGCATCGGGGCGACCTCGGCTATATACGACATTGAAAATCTCGGTCCGTCGCTGCCCGCGGCTCGGCGCCTCGGCGATCTCGATCCGGCGGCCCGCGCCATCATCGAACAACTGGTCGGCGCCGACGTGCTGGTCGCGGGGTCGCCGACCTTCAAAGGCAGCTATACCGGGCTCTTCAAGCATTTGTTCGATCTGCTCGATCCGTCGTCGCTGCGCGGAAAACCGGTCATCCTTGCCGCGACGGGCGGCGGCGAACGCCACTCGCTGATCGTCGAACATCAGCTGCGGCCGCTGTTCGGTTTTTTCGAGGCGCTGACCGTGCCGACCGCGATCTACGCATCGGACAGGGATTTCGCCGACGGCGTCCTGGTGTCGGAGGCCATCCATGCCCGCGCCCGGCAGGCGGTTGCCGAGGTTTCCCGCGTCGTCGGGTCGGCACGCAGCGTCGGCCTCGCCGCCTGAACTCCAAATGGTTTTCGAACAGAGGGACCCAGCCATGACCATCAAATCAAGACAGATCAAGCTCGGCGCCTTTCTACCCGGTGGCGGCCAGCATGTCGCCGCGTGGCGCCATCCCGACGCTCCGGCCGACGGCGCGACCAATTTCGAGTTTCACAAGCAGCTCGCGCTGACTGCCGAACGCGGCTTGTTCGATGCCTATTTCCTCGCCGACAACCTGACGGTCGGGCTTGGCGCCCGTGAAGGCGGCAACGCCAAGATCGCGGGTTTCGAACCGGTGACGTTGTTTGCGGCGCTGGCGCCGCTGACGACGCATCTCGGATTCATCGCCACGGCCTCGACCACCTATGAGGAGCCCTACACGCTTGCCCGCAAATTCGCCTCGCTCGACCTCTTGTCGAATGGCCGGGCCGGCTGGAACGTCGTCACCTCGGCGGGCGACGACACGGCGCGCAACTTCAACCGCGACATCCAGCCCAACCATGCCGAGCGCTACGCACGAGCGCATGAGCATGTCGAGACGGTCAAGGCGCTGTGGGACAGCTGGGAGGACGACGCCTTTATCCGCGACAAGAAAACGGGCCGCTTCTACGACAAGGACAAGCTTCACGACATCGACCACAAGGGTGAGCATTTCAGTGTCAAAGGGCCGCTCAACGTGCCCCGCCCGGTGCAGGGCCACCCCGTGGTCGTGCAGGCGGGCCAGTCCGAGGATGGGCGCAAGCTCGCGGCCGCCTCGGCCGAGGTCATCTTCACCGCGCATCAGAACCTTGCCTCCGCGCAGGAATTCTATCGCGACATCAAGGCCCGCGTGGCGGCGGCCGGCCGCGATCCCGAACAGGTGCTGATCATGCCGGGCGTGGCGCCCTTTGTCGGCCGCACCGAAGAAGAGGCGCGAGCCAAGTATCAGCAATTGAACGACCTGATCCTGCCCGAGGACGGCGTCGCGCTGCTCAACGGACTTGCCGGGCAGACGCTCGATCTCAGGGGCTATCCGCTCGACGGACCGCTGCCGCCGAGCCGCGAAACCGAAGGCATGAAGAGCCGCCAGGCGCTGATCCGCCAGATCGCCGACGAGCACAACTTCTCCATCCGCCAGCTCTATCAATGGGTCGCGACCGCACGAGGCCACTACACCGTGATCGGCAGCCCCACCCAGGTCGCCGACCAGCTGGAGGAATGGTTCAGCAACGAAGCCGCCGACGGGTTCAACATCCTGCCGCCATGGCTGCCCGGCGCGCTAGACGATTTCGTCGACCTGGTGGTCCCCGAATTACAGCGGCGCGGCCTGTTTCGTACCGCTTACGAGGGCAGGACGCTGCGCGAGAATCTTGGCCTCAAGCGGCCGCAGAACCCCTGGACGGTTGCCCGTTCGACCGTGCTCGCCGCCGAATGATGCGTTGAAGCGAAAGGCATGACGATGACTTTGCAGCACATTGAACGGCCGACCGGCATCGGCGCGCATGAAAACGGCAACGGGCTCGGCGCCGATATTCTGAGCCTGGCTGGCCGAACCCTGGCGCGTCTGCTGTCGCGCTATGGCGTGCTTCTGGGTTTCCTGGCGCTCTGGCAGGCGGCGGCGAGTGGCGGCTGGGTCAATGCCGCGGTGTTGCCGCCGATCGACATGATCGTCGTAGCGCTCTGGAAGGGCCTCGCCGGGGGCAGCCTGCTCGGCGACATCGCCGTCAGCCTGCAGCGCGCCGGCCTCGCCTTCGCCGCGGCGGCTACGGTCGCCATCCCGCTCGGCCTCGTCATGGGTCAGGTCCGCAGCGTCGAGACGGCGCTCGATCCGATCCTGCAACTGTTCCGGCAGACCTCGGCACTGGCGCTCTATCCCGTCTTCATCCTGCTCCTGGGGCTAGGCGAAGCCTCCAAAGTGTTCGTCATCTTCTGGGCGACGCTGTTTCCGCTGCTGCTCAACACGATCAGCGGCGTCAAGGAGGTCGATCCGAAGCTGCTCGAAATGGCGCGCGTCTACGGCGCCCGGCGGCTGACCATATTCCGCCGCGTCGTGCTGCCGGGCGCCGTGCCTTCGATCTTCGTCGGGTTGAGGCTCGGCGCGACCACCGCGCTGCTGTTGCTGATCGCCTCGGAAATGATCGGCGCCAACAAAGGCATCGGCTTCCAGGTGATGAACGCGCAGTACAATTTCCAGATCCCGCTGATGTTCGCGTCCATCGTCATCCTGGCCGCGCTCGGCCTGATCGCGAACCAGGTGCTGGTCAGCCTGCAGCGGCGGCTTTGCCGCTGGAGCAGTTCCGCCGGCTGAACAGCCGCCCCCATCATCGTCATTTTTTGAAAAGTGAAAGGCCGGATCATGACCATCACACGCCGCTCCCTGCTTCTGCGCGCTCCTCTTGCCGCCGGCATCATCGCCGTCGGGCTACCGTCGATCGCGCGCTCGCAGGCCGCTTCCGTCAAGATACGCTATCTCGCCAGCCGCGGCAGCATCTCTCCGCATGAGCTCGCCGACCAACTCGGCTACTTCAAGGGCCTCGGCATCGAGCTCGAGAATGTCGGCTATGCCGGCGGCGGCCCGGAATCGCTGTTCGCGCTCGCCTCCGGCAGCGTCGACCTGGGTTCGGCCGCCACGCCGGCCGTGATCAACTCGATCGCCGGCGGCAACGACTTCGTCGCCGCCTATCCGAGCAACGGCATCAACAGCCAGGTCAAAAGCGTCTTCTATGTGCTGGAGGACAGCCCGATCAGATCGATCGCGGACGTCGCCGGCAAGACGATTTCGGTCAACACGCTCGGCGCCCATCTCGATTACGCGGTGCGTGAGGCGCTGCACAGCGTCGGCCTGCCGCCGGACGTCGCCAAGCTCGTCGTGGTGCCCGGGCCGCAACTCGAACAGACGTTGCGCTCGCATCAGGTCGATGTCGCCGGGCTCGGCTACTGGCAGGCGACTTTCGCGGGCGCCCTTGTGGCTAATGGCGGTGTGCGCGGCGTGTTCAACGACGCCGACGTGCTGGGCGAGATCGCGGGCGGCTTCGTCGTGCTGCGGCGGGATTTCATCGCCGCCAATCGCGACGCCGCCAAGAACTTCGTCGAACAGTCCGCGCGTGCGGCCGACTGGTCGCGGCAGAATCCCGACGAGGCCCGCGAGGTGCTGGCCGAAATCCTCGACAAACGCGGCGAGAACGGCGAACTGGCGCGCTACTGGACGGGTTTCGGCCTGCGCGAAAAGGCGGTGGCGACCGACCGCGACATCGA
Organism: Mesorhizobium sp. B2-4-2; assembly: GCF_006442845.1. Lineage (NCBI taxonomy): Bacteria > Pseudomonadati > Pseudomonadota > Alphaproteobacteria > Hyphomicrobiales > Phyllobacteriaceae > Mesorhizobium > Mesorhizobium sp. B2-4-2. The sequence continues at coordinate 489,326 of NZ_VFVM01000002.1, forward strand.
CTTCTGGGTGGCTGTGCTCGAGCGCGACGGCCGCCTGCCGAGAGGCAAGCTCAAGGCTGCCGACATCCTCTACCGGCCAGGCGAAAGCAAGACCAATTGAGCAAGGAGGCACCCAGCATGGCCACAGCACGCGGCGAGGTCACGATCCGCGACCTGTCGAAGTCCTTTGCGCTCGGCGGGCGCTCGCTCGCCGTGCTGCGTTCGCTCAATCTCGACATCCGCTCCGGCGAGTGCCTGGTCATTGTCGGCGCCAGCGGATCGGGCAAGACGACATTGCTGCGCATCCTTGCCGGGTTGGAAACCGCCGACCAAGGCGCCGTTGCGATCGACGGCAAGCAAATCGAGGGCGTCGGCGCGGAGCGGGCGGTGATCTTCCAGGAACCGCGCTTGCTGCCCTGGCTGAGCGTGCTTGGCAATGTCGCCTTCGGCCTCGAAGTTCGCGGCGTGCCCAAGGCGCAGGCCGAGCAGAGGGCGCGCTTCTACATAGCGCTGGTCGGTCTTGCCGAGTTCAGCGATGCTTACCCGCGGCAGCTTTCGGGCGGCATGGCGCAACGCGTCGGCATCGCCCGGGCTCTGACGGTGCAGCCCGAGATCCTGCTGCTCGATGAGCCGCTCGGCGCCCTCGACGCCATGACCAAGATCTCCATGCAGGAGGAACTGGCGCGCATCTGGAGCGAGGAAAACGTCACCATGGTCATGGTCACCCACGATCTGGAGGAGGCGATCTATCTGGCCGACAGAGTGCTGATCCTGCCCAAGGAGAAGGGCGGCGCGGCGCGTCTGATCACCGTCGACCTGCCGCGCCCCCGTGATCGCAGCGAAAGCCGCTTCGTGCGCCACCGTGAAGAGTTGCTGCGCGAATTCGGCCTGCACTGAGGCCTCGACGCGCTCGCACGTGTCGAGACGCTTTCCCAGGCTAGGCCTTTCGTGCTTCCTTCATATTGGGCAGGAACACCGTCAACAGGCCCAGGAACGGCAAATACGAGCAGATCTGGAAGACGAAGTCGATGCCCTTCATGTCGGCCACGATGCCGAGCACGGCTGCCGCTATGCCGCCGACGCCGAAGGCGAAGCCGAAGAAGATGCCGGCGATCATGCCGACGCGGCCCGGCACCAGTTCCTGCGCGAAGACGACGATGTTGGAGAAGGCCGACGACAGGATCAGGCCGATCAGCACCGTCAGCACCATCGTCCATTCCATGTTGGCGTAGGGCAGCGCCAGCGTGAAGGGCAGCACGCCGACGATGGAAAACCAGATCATCGCCTTCTGTCCGTAGCGGTCGCCGAAGGGACCGCCGAGCAGGATGCCCAGCGCCGAGGCGCCGAGGAACAGGAACAGCATGACCTGCGACATCTGCACCGAGACGCCGAACTTATGGATGGCGTAGAAGGTGTAGTAGCTGGAGAGGCTGGCGATGTAGGCGTTCTTGGTCAGCACCAGCAGCGTCAGCACGGCCAGGGCCCCCATCACCTTGCGGCGCGCGAAGGGCGAGACGAAACTGGACGTCTTGCGGTTCGCCTGCGTGGCGCGCAAGCGGCTGTACCAGCCGCCGACCTGCCACAACACGACGATGCCGATCAGCGAGCCGACGGCGAACCATGAAATGCTGGTCTGGCCGAAAGGCACGACGATAAATGCCGCCAGCAGCGGTCCCATGGACTGGCCGAAATTGCCACCGACCTGGAACAGCGACTGCGCCAGGCCGAAGCGGCCGCCTGAGGCGAAGCGGGCGATGCGCGAGGATTCCGGATGGAAGATCGCCGAGCCGATACCGATCAGCGAAGCGCCGATCAGGAGCAGCGTGTAGTGGCCGGCATAGGCAAGCACGATCAGGCCGATCAGCGAGGAGGCCATGCCGTAGGGCAGGGAATAGGGCATTGGCCGCTTGTCGGTGATCATGCCGATCACCGGCTGCAGCAGCGACGCGGTCACCTGGAAGGTGAAGGTGAGAAGGCCGATCTGCCAGAAATCGAGGCCGTAATTCTCCTTCAACAGGGGATAGATGGCCGATAGCAGCGACTGCATGATGTCGTTGATGCAATGGCAAAAACTCACCGCCAGGATGACGGTGAAGGCCGTCGCCTGGGCTGAAGCATGGCTGGCGGTCGCGGGAGGGGCGACGGCTGTCGTATCGGTCAAGGTAGGCTCCGTAGTCTTTTTGGCGGGCATACCCGCGGGCAAGCTGGCGGACGCTCCTGCGGCCGCCTTGGGAACGGATGGCTTATAGGCTGCTTGCGGGACGACTTCTTTCGTGGTTTGGTCCAATAGTTTCGCAAGTGGGCCATAGCTTATGCCGCACGGCAGGGAAATTTTTCACGCTGGTAGTGCCGACCTCGAGCAGTTGCACGAGCGCCGCTGGCTATGGCTGGAGCAAGTGGCCGGGCCGGCGGTGGCGTTGCCGACCGAATATCCCGACGGCTACCATGTGCCGCGGCACCGCCACAGCCGCAGCCAGTTGCTGCATGCGCTGGTCGGTGTCGTGCTGGTGACGACGCGGCACGGGCGCTGGATGGTGCCGCCCGATCACGCCATGTGGATTCCCGCGGGCACCGAGCATTCCGTCGAGATGCTGGGCGATGTCTCGATGCGCTCGGTCTATGTCATGCCGGGAGCGATCCCCGGACTGCCGGAAGGCTTGCGCGTCGTCGGCGTCACCGACCTGATGCACAGCCTGATCGTTGAATCGGAAAAACTGCCGCAAGGCGGCGTGCTGGAAGGGCGTGGCGGGCTGATCATGAATCTCCTGCTGCACGAAATTCCGACTTTGCCGGAGCGGCCGCTTGGCCTGCCGTTCCCCTCCGATCCCAGGCTGGCGGCGCTGTGCCGGCGTTTCGTGGCGGCACCGTCGCCGCGCGCGACGATCGACGAGTGGGCGGACGCCGCCGGCATGAGCCGACGCTCCTTCACGCGCGCCTTTCATCGCCAGACCGGACTGTCGCTGTCGACATGGCGCCAGCAAGCATGCCTGTTCGCGGCGCTGCCGAGGCTCGCCGATGGCGAGCCGATCACCCGGGTGGCGCTCGATCTCGGCTATGACAGCGTGCCGGCCTTCATCACCATGTTCAAGCGCATGCTGGGTGCCTCGCCGCGCGGCTATATGCGCGGCGCGCGAGATGCCGGCGAAAACCCGCGGCGCATAGGCGGTCCGATCGCCGCTTGAGGCATGCCGATGGCATCAAGCTGATGCGCCAACCTTCGGTCTAAGGTCCATTTGCAGGAGCACTGATTGCACGTTGTAATCGGTTTTGCTGCGCTACGCGCCCGCCGGGATCGACAACTAGTCGAACAGGCTCGACACCGATTCCTCGGTTGCCGTGCGCGAGATGGCTTCGCCCATCAGGTCGGCGATCGAGATGACGCGGATATTGGGGGCGTCGAGCACGCCCTGGGTCGGCTGGATGGAATCGGTGATCACCAGTTCCTGCAGCTTGGAGCCGCTGATGCGGGCGACCGCGCCGCCCGACAGCACGCCATGAGTGATATAGGCGGTGACGCTGGTGGCGCCGTTGGCCAGCAGCGCATCGGCGGCGTTGCACAGCGTGCCGCCGGAATCGACGATGTCGTCGATCAGCAGGCAGTCCTTGCCGGCGACCGCGCCGATGATGTTCATGACCTCCGATTCGCCGGGACGCTCGCGGCGTTTGTCGACGATGGCGAGCTGTGCGTCGAAGCGCTTGGCCAGCGCGCGTGCACGCACCACGCCGCCAATGTCGGGCGACACCACGACGACGTTGCCGAGCTGCTTGTATTTCGCTTTCACATCGCGGGCCATGACCGGCACCGAGAACAGATTGTCGGTCGGAATATCGAAGAAGCCCTGGATCTGGCCGGCGTGGAGGTCGAGCGTGAGCACGCGGTCGACCCCGGCGCGGGTGATCATGTTGGCGACCAGCTTGGCCGAGATCGGCGTGCGGCCGGAGGCGCGGCGGTCCTGCCTGGCATAGCCGAAATAGGGGATCACCGCCGTGATGCGCTTGGCCGACGAGCGCATGAAGGCGTCGATCATGATGAGCAGTTCCATCAGGTGATCGTTGGTCGGAAAGGAAGTCGACTGCAGGATGAAGACATCCTCGCCGCGCACGTTTTCCTGGATCTCGACGAAGATTTCCTGGTCGGCGAAGCGCCTGACGCTGGCCTTGCCCAGCGGGATGTTGAGATAGCGGGCGACCGCCTCGGCCAGCACCCTGTTGGAATTGCCCGCGAAGAGTTTCATGCACCGTTCCTGGTGGAGGATGGAGAGCCCCAACAGACTCGCCTACGCCCTTTAACCGGGCTTTTAGCGGCCCGCGCGGCTATTGCAAGCACCGTGATTGGAAATCCGCCGGCTAATCCTGGGAAATGTTCGCGCCATCGCGTATGGGCAACACCGGGCAGCGGACCCGGCGCCGCTGCTCCTTCCCCTTGTTCAAGCATCGGATTTCCCCGCGGCCGTTTCCATTCGGGTCCGATGGTCTAGCCCGCCTTGCCGCCGAGCCATGCCGCGAACTGGTCGATGGTCTGGTCGGCGATCGCCTGCATGGTGGCTGGCGCCACCGCTTTCCAACTGTCGCCGCCCGCGCTGGCGCCGGAATTGGCCGAAGCCGCCTTCTGCTGGCCGTTGATGCGATGCAGGCGGTTGCCCGAGGGATCGTAGACGTCCCACACATAGATGACGGTGGTGTCCTTGCCTTCGGAGATCACCGAGAAATAGCCTTTGAGCACATGGGTCGCGGTCTGGTCGGCGCTGCCGGCCAGCGTGATGCCGCGCTGCCTAGCGCGCGTCTGCAACTCCGCCGTCAGCGGCGTCGCCGCTTCCACCGAAGCGCCGACGATCGGCGCGATCTGCAGGCGCGTCCTGGCAAGGATTGCGGCTGTCTGTGCGGGCGTGGCTGACGTCGTGGTCGTTGCTGGAGCGCCCGCCGCGGTCGTGGCAGGGCCAGCGGGCGCCGGGGTGGCGGCGCTGCCCTGGGCTGCCGGCGTGGCCGGCGCCGCGGCCGTGGGCGGGGTGATGGCGGAGGGTTCGAGGACGTCTTTTGCGTTGGTGCAGGCGGCGAGCGCCAGGACCACGAGCAATGACACGGTCGTCAGCTGCGATCGTCTCATTTGCCTTCTAACTCCTTGGCGAAGAACGCCTCCCATCGTGGATTCACTGTACGATCAAGTCGAGATCATGGCGGGAAAGCGGCTTCGGCTGTGATTCGGTCGTGAGATAGGTGCGGCCAAGCGTCATCGCCGTCTCGGTTTCGGAATCCATGATGATCATGTGGGCGAACAACGTCATGTTCGGCGCGATCGGCTCGGGATTGCCCTGGTAGAACATCGGCATGTCCATCCAGGACGGGGTGAAGCGGGCGCCGACCGAGTAGCCGCAGGCATTCAGCCGATGCTTGGTCAGTCCACGCGCCTCCATGACACGGGCATGCGCGTCGAACACGTCGCCGAAACTGTTGCCCGGCGTCATCGCCTTCTCGACCGCCAGCAGCGCGGCACGGGCCGCGTCGAACAAGTCCTGGTGACGCTTCGAGGCCTTGCCGGTCAGCACCGTGCGCATCATCGGCGCATGATAGTGATGAAAGACTCCCGCCCATTCGAGCGTCAACTGGTCGTTCTTGGTGAGCTTGCGGCGGCCGGCCTTGTAGCGGCACAGCAGTGCGTCGACGCCGGAGCCGATGATGAATTCGTTGGCCGGATAGTCGCCGCCGCCGGCAAAGATCGCGCCTTGCATGGCGGCAAGGATCCGCGCCTCGTCACCGCCCTGCTTGATCAGCGGCAAGGCCGCATCCAGCGCGTCGTCGGCCAGGTTCGCCGCCTTCTCGGCCTTGGCGATCTCGGCCGGGCTCTTGAACAGGCGCAGCCGACCGACGATGCCGGACGCATCGGCGATCTGGCCGAAGGTCTGCAGCTGCTCGTCGAGGCGGCGGCCATTATAGGCGGTCAGCCCATGAGTGTCGTATTCGACCCCGATGCGGGCGCCGAGCAGGTCGAGCTCGTTCAGCAGATTGCGCAGGTCGACGGCCGGATTGGCGCCATCGCGATCGGTCCACAGCACGATGTTGTCGATGATTGAGGTGTGGCGCGCCTGACGCAGGTCGGCCGAGCGGGTCAGCAACACCATGGACCCGTCGGCTTTCACCACCAAGCACTGGAAGAAGCAGAAACCGAACGTGTCGTAGCCGGTCAGCCAATACATGCTTTCCTGCGCGAAGAGCAGGATGGCGTCGAGCTTCTTCTCGGCCATCTCGATCACCAGCCGGTCGCGGCGCGCGTCGAATTCGGATCGTTCAAAATGCAGCGCCATTATTCACTCTCCAAAACGATTGCCGATATCTGCCGGCCGTAATCGGGTTCCTTGCGGTGCGTCGTGCGCCGGTAGGAGTAAAACAGATCTTCCTCGGCATAGGTGCAGCGGCCGAGACCTTGCGCGATCACACCCGCCCTGTCGAGCCGGTCCACCGTGTAGCGGTTGAGGTCGAACATCGAATGACCGGGATTCGCCGAAGGCGCGAAATATCTGTCATTTTCGCCATCGGCCTCGACGAAGCGGGCGACGAATTCAGGCCCGACCTCGTAGTTTTCCGGGCCGATCGAGGGGCCGAGCACGGCGACGATGTTTTCACGGCGAGCGCCGAGACTTTCCATGGCGGCAATGGTGTTTTCGAGCACCCCCGTGAAGGCGCCTTTCCAGCCGGCATGCGCCGCGCCGATGATGCGCGCCCCGGCATCCGCGAACAGCACAGGGCCGCAATCGGCGGTCGAGGCGCCGATGGCGATGCCCGGCCGGTCGGTGACGATGGCGTCGGCCTTGGGACGCTCGCCTGCAAAGGGTCCCCTGGCGACGACGACATCAGGCGAATGGATTTGCCAGGCGGTCAGGAGATGGTCCGCCGGCACGCCCATCCAGGCGGCGACACGGCGGCGGTTCTCGGCGACCAGCGCCTGGTCGTCGTCCGAGCCAGTGCCGACGTTGAGGCCCTGATAGATGCCGGTCGAGACGCCGCCGACGCGGGTGAAATAGCCGTGGCGGATCCCTTGTGCCTGCGCCTGGTCCAGCAGCGGCGACCGCACGGGATCCGGTTTGGTCTGATTCAGCATGTGGGCGTTGTTGTCCGTGTGGGCGGTTTCGTCAAGAAAAAGTCCGAAGCGAGACGGCCGGCGTTCAGCCGCTCTTTTACCGGACGGGAGATTGGGAGGGGTGACGGTGAAAAGTCAATCCGGCGTGGCGAAGGGGCAACGCAACGAATCCGGGGTAACGGTTCCTTCGCCGCTGCGCGGTTGAGGGAGCATTGAACGGAAAAACCCGCCTGTGCGGCGGGTCCCTGGCGCAACTCAGCACCATAACCAAATATTTACCATAGTTGCCTTCACCCCGTCAAGAAAAAATTCCTATCGTGAGTTGCCGGCCATGAAAATATACCGGCACAACGGACTGGCCGTCGTCACGCCTTGTCAATCCGAGCTCGGAGCCTGGGCAAAGGGGCGAACGGCAACGCCGCGCGGCACTATGGCAAGCACCTTGAACAGGTCGCCCATGGCCTGCGGCCCGGCGAGGCGTTCGACATCGCCAGCGATCTTGTCGCGTGCCGCCTGGCTGGCATCGGCGCCAAGCCGGCCGGCGCGCTCCAGAATGCCCAGGCCGAGCAGGAAATCGCCCTGCGTCGACAGATGGGCGTCGAGACCACGCGCGCGCACCACCCCGGCAAGGGCGGCGAAATCGACATGGGAGGTGAGATCGGCTTCGCCGGGATTGGCCAGCACATCTTCGTGATCATGACGGCGCAAGGCCTGCAACGTGTCGCCGACACCCGGCCGCAGGTGGCCATAGTCGACAAACAGGCCGGAGCCGCCATGAGCGGCCATGCGCTCGGCGATGGTCGCCATCAGGGCGCTGCGCGCCGGCGCCACTTCGACGATCGCGCCTTGCGGTGCCTCGCCGGCATCGGCGGGCAGCAGCGTCGGGTCGAGCGAGCCGGCGCCGGCGAAGAAGGTAAGATTGTCAGCGCCGTCGAGACCGACCACGCGCTCGCGCCAGCCGGTGCCGGCGCGGACGAACTGGCGGATGGGGATGGCGTCGAACAATTCGTTGCCGACGATGAGGAGCGGCTGTGGCGGCAGCGTGTCGATGGTCTCGTGCCAGCGAATCGAGAACGGTGTGGCGCCGAGCGTCTGTTTCTGCACTTCGGTCAGGCGAGGGCTGGTCTCGATCATGGCGAAGGCAGCGTCGTTGGCCAGTGCCGGTTCGAGCCGCGACAGGGTGCGCAGCATGTCCTTCATCAGCGTGCCGCGGCCGGGGCCGATCTCGCCGATGGTGACCGGCGTCGGCCGGCCGACCGCTAGCCAGGCCTGGTAGAGCCAGACGGCGACGAGCTCGCCGAACATCTGGCTGATCTCCGGCGCGGTGATAAAATCGCCGGCGGCGCCGAACGGTTCGCGCGTGGTGTAGTAGCCCGCCTCGGGTTCGAACAGGCACAATGCCATGTATTCGTTGACGGGGATCGGCCCCGTCGCCTCGATCAGATCGACGATGCGTGCCTTCAGCCGCGTCATGTCGCCTGCGGCCGTGACTGTGGCACCGGCTTGGCTGTCGTCATCGCCCAAATGCCGGCCAGCACCATCGGCGAGGACAGGATCATACCCATGGTGAGCCAGTTGGTGCCAAGGAGATAGCCGAGCTGCTGGTCGGGCTCGCGGAAGAATTCGACTGCTATGCGCGACAGGCCATAGCCGCAGATGAAGGCGCCGCCGACGAAGCGCGGCGTCTTCAGCTTGAGGCGCGAATGGGTGAGGAAGCGCAGCACGAGAAAGAGCACCAGGCCTTCAAGCAGGGCCTCGTAAAGCTGGCTCGGATGGCGGGTAAACGGCCCGCCATTGGGAAACTCGATCGCCCATGGCACGTCGGTTGGCCGGCCCCAGAGCTCGGAGTTGATGAAGTTGGCGACGCGCACGAGGCCAAGACCGACCGGCACGCCGGCGGCCACGACGTCGAACAGCGACCAGGTGCGGATGCCGCGCTTGATCGAAAACAGCGTCATGGCGAGGATGACTCCGAGCAGGCCGCCATGGAACGACATGCCGCCCTGCCAGACGGCGAAGATGTCGAGCGGATGCGCGATATAGCGCGGCAGGTCATAGAACAGCACGTAGCCGGTGCGCCCGCCCAGCACGACGCCGATGGCCGCCCAGATGATGAAATCATCGAGGTCCTCCGGCTTCATCGGCAGGATGCCGTCGGGCCAGAGTTTCGGATTGGCGGCGAGCCGCTTGGCGTACCACCAGGCGAACAGGATGCCGACGATGTAGCCGACGCCGTACCAGTGCACCGCCAGCGGCCCGATCTGAATCAGCACCGGGTCGATGTTGGGAAAGGGCAACGAGGCCAGCGGCAGCAGGAAATATTCGTTCAACGGGGAGCTCTCGGTTGCGTTTGGCGCGGACCATGCGGCAGGGTTTTGGCGGGGTCAAGGCAAGGTGGTCGGCCTCAAAGATCGGATCGGATCACCGCTTGCAGGCCCATCGCGCCGTGCGGGCGGTGAGCTCAATCCCTTGGCTTGGCGGCCACCAACTGCCGCAACGCGTCGTTGATCCTGTCCTGCCAGCCGGGGCCATCTTCCTGGAAATGATCGAGCACGGCCCGGTCGATCCGGATCGAAACAAGCTCGCGGACGTTCGGCGCGGCCGAAGCTTCGCGAATTGGCGGTGCCGGCTTCTTCACCGGTTTGAAGGCAGCTTCGGCGGCTGCCATCGGATTGGTCGGTCGGCGCGGAGGGGTTGCCATTGGTGACCCTGACTGAAGTGTGCTTGAGGCAATGCGAGACGAGAACACAATAGGCGAGCTGGCGCCCTCAAGTACAGCTCTGGCGCCCGTCTGAGAGCTTCTTACAGGAATGCTACGGCCATGCGCCATAGCAACGCAGACAGCGCGGCAACCCTCAACGTTCTTGCATTCGGCGCGCGGCACTACTAACTCAATTCCAGCAACCGAGGATTTGCCATGTCGACCGGACCGAACCGCATTCTCGATGAATTCGCCAAGCTGATGACCGATGCCGCGGGCGCCGCGCAGGGCGTGCGGCGTGAGGTGGAGACCGCCTTCAAGGGACAGGCCGAACGCATCCTGAATTCGATGGACGTGGTGCAGCGCGAGGAATTCGAGGCCGCGCGCGAAATGGCCGCCAAGGCCAGGGAAGAGAATGCTCGCCTTGTCGACCGCATCGAGGCGCTCGAGGCCAGGCTTGCCGAACTGACCGGGCAGGCCACACCTGCGGCTTCCGCAAAGCCCAGGCCGAAAAAATAATTCGTTAAACTTTTCCACAAAGCACCAGCCTGAAAAGCGCTTTGCCGTGAATCGCTTACCGGCATTGCGTGACTCTGTGTGACAGCGCCTTTCCACATGCGAATGACGCAGCGCGAAAAATTGGGCTGTTCACGCGACTCCCGATCAATAGACTGAATTTGTTGCATGATTCGGAGCAGGGTCATGCGCCGGGCGGTGGGGTCCGGTCTGGGGTCTTTGCGTCGAGAAGTCCTGGCCGTCCGAGTTCTAGATCAGATTGTTCGTCGTGTGTGCCCCGCGGAGCGTGTGGCGCTCCCCTGAACACAGGAAGCATTCCATGGAACTTCTCGAACTCGAATTCTCCCGCGAAATCCATCCGGTGGATGTCATTGAGCAGGTGGCCCACAACAATGACTGGTCCTTCGAACGGGCCGGCGACGACGAAATCTCGATCTCGGTCGCCGGAAGCTGGACCGACTATCACGTCTCCTTCTCGTGGATGGAGGATTTCGAGGCGCTGCATCTGGCCTGTGCCTTCGACATCAAGGTGCCGGAGGCGCGCGCGCTGGAAGTGATGCGGCTGTTGTCGCTGATCAACGAACAGATGCTGTTCGGCCATTTCGACCTGTGGGAGCAGGAAGGCGCGATCATGTTCCGCCAGTCGCTGCTTCTGGCGGGCGGGGTCGAGCCTTCGAGCCAGCAGGTGGAGGTGCTGCTGTCGTCGGCGCTGGAGGCCTGCGAATGCTACTTCCAGGCGTTCCAGTTCGTCGTCTGGTCCGGCACATCGGCCAAGGACGCGCTGGCCGGGGTGCTGTTCGAGACTTTCGGCAACGCCTGACCAAGATGTTTTCGACATGAGTTCAAGCAGCGAGCGCAAGCCCGAGATCAGTTTCGCCGATTTCGATCGTGTCGACATCCGTGCCGGCACGATCATCGAGGCCGAACCGTTTCCGCAGGCGCGCAAGCCGGCGTTCAAGCTCAAGATCGATTTCGGCCCCGAGATCGGGGTGAAGAAATCGTCGGCGCAGATCACCAAATATTATACGCCCGAGACGCTGATCGGCCGGCAGGTGTTCGCGGTGGTCAATTTTCCGCCGCGCCAGATCGGGCCATTCATGTCGGAAGTGCTGACGCTCGGCTTTCCCGACGAGGAGGGCGCCGTGGTGCTCGGCGCCATCGAGCGCAAGGTGCCGGACGGCGGGCGGCTGTTTTAGCCGAGAGGGAGCGTCAGGCGGCCAGCTTCCGCGTCGTGCCCAGCGCCTCCTGGACCGTATCGAGAAACATTTCCGCACAGGCTTTCCAGCTGTAGCGCATGGCGCGTTCTCGCGCCTGGGCGCGGTCGACATCGAGGGCGGCGAGCGATGCCGCGCGCAGGTCGCTGGAGACCGCGCCGCCGAAGCCGTCGCCGACGATGTCGATCGGTCCCGTGACCGGAAAGGCAGCGACCGGCGTGCCGCTGGCCAGCGCTTCGATGATGACGTTGCCGAAAGTGTCGGTGCGGCTCGGAAAGACGAAGACGTCGGCCGAGGCGTAGATTTCGGCCAGTTCGTCGTTGGGGCGGTGGCCAAGGAAATGCGCGGCGGGGTAGCGCCCCTTGAGTTTCGCCAGTTCCGGGCCCTCGCCGACAATCACCTTGCTGCCGGGCAGGTCGAGATCGAGGAAGGCGGAGAGGTTCTTCTCGATGGCGACGCGGCCGACACAGAGGAACAACGGGCCGGGGAAGCCGAGATTTTTCCTCTTGTCAGGCCGGAAATGATCGGTATCGACGCCGCGCGTCCATGGCCTCAGCTTGTTGAAACCGCGCGCTGCAAGATCATCCGCCAGCGACTGCGTCGCGACCAGCGTGCCTTGGCCGGAATTGTGGAAATCGCGCAGCCAGCGATAGGCCCAGCTTTCCGGCACCGGCAGCCGGGCGCTGAGATATTCGGGAAAGCGTGTGTGGTAGCTGGTGGTAAACGGCCGGCCGGCATTGCGGCAGTAGCGCCGCGCCATGATGCCGAGCGGACCTTCGGTGACGATGTGGATGTGGTCTGCCTTGCAGGCCTCGATCAGGCGCGCGACGTGACCTGGCGTGGTCAGCGCCAGGCGGATATCGGGATAGGTCGGCAAGGGCAAAGTGTGAAAGATGTTGGGCGTCAGGAAATCCACCGCGACATCGAACGATTTCAGCGTTTCGGTGAGCCGCTCCAGCGTGTGGACGACGCCGTTGACCTGCGGGCGCCAGGCGTCGGTGACCATCAATATGCGCATGGCGGGCCTTTGCTCGAAAGGTCGGCGGTTGCCTCGGTACGATGCCGGGACGGCGACCAGCCTGCGGCTCTCGCTTCGCTCCAGCGTACCCGGGCGGGCACGGGATCGAAGTGAGGCGGCGGGCTCGAATCAAGTGAGGTCGCGCGCTTCATGCGCGCTCTTCAGCATGGTTTCATGACGGGCCAATGAAATCGGCCGAGCATGACCTCGTCCGGAAACGGTTTCCGCTTCCCGCGATCAAAATCCCTGTCAGGCCGGAACCTTGATCACGGCGCGCAAGCCGCCGAGCGGGCTGACATCGAGCGTGATGTCGCCGCCATGGCTGCGGGCGATGTCGCGGGCGATCGACAGGCCGAGGCCAGTGCCGCTGGCATCGAGATTGCGGGCCTCGTCGAGCCGCATGAAGGGTTTGAACACCTCTTCGCGCTTTTCGGCCGGAATGCCCGGACCGTCATCGTCGATGGTGACCACAAGCGAGCCGCGGCCATGATTGGCGGCCACCTCCACCGTCTTGGCGTAGCGGAAGGCGTTGCCGATGACATTCGACATCAGCCTGGCGAAGGCGTTCGGCCGCACATGCACGGTCGGATCGCCGGAAAGCGTCGTCGACAATTTGCATTTGCGCAACCGAGCTTCCTCGCTCAGCTTCTGGAAATAGGCTTCGAGATCGAAGCGCCCGGTGTCTTCCGAGGCCTCGCCGCGGGCGAAGGCAAGATAGCCTTCGAGCATCGACTGCATGTCGTCGATGTCCTGGTTGAGCGCGGCCTTCGTCTCGGCCTTGCCGCCCGCCAGCGCCAGCTGCAGCTTGAAGCGGGTGAGGATGGTTCTGAGGTCATGGCTGACGCCGGTGAGCATGGCGGTGCGCTGTTCGATCTGGCGCTCGATGCGCTCGCGCATCTGGATGAAGGCAAAGCCGGCGCGGCGGACCTCCTCCGCGCCGCGCGGGCGGAAATCACGCGGCATCGGCCGCCCCTTGCCGAAGCTTTCGGCGGCTTCGGCCAGCGTCAGGATCGGCCGGATCTGGTTGCGCAGGAAGGGAATGGCGATCATCAGCAGCACCAGCGAGGTACCGACCATCCAGATCAGGAAGATGTGCGTGTTCGAAGCATAGGCCTGGCTGCGGCGCACGAAGACGCGCAACACCTTGCCTTCGAGCTGGACGCGGACCTCGATGATGTTGGAGTTGCCGACCGTATCAATCCAGAACGGCCGGTTGATCTGGCGGGTGATCTCGGCGGAGAGAACGTCGTCGAGGATGGAGAAGAACGGCTTTGGCCCAGGCGGCGGCAGCGGGTCGGGCGGCAGGAGGTCGACCTTCAACTGCATACGGTCCTGGGCGATGCGGATGATGTTGGCGTAGTCGGCGTCGTGCGGATAGGTCTCGATCAGGTCGATGATGGCGGCGATGTCGCGCACGGTCGCCTGCGACAGGCGCTGCGTCACGGTCGCCCAATGCCGCTCCATGAAGACGAAGGCGACCACCGATTGCAGCAGGATCATCGGCGCGATGACGATGATCAGCGAGCGCGCGTAGAGGCGCTTGGGCATGTAGAGCGAAACGAGGCGCCAGAACCGGTTCCAGACGCGCGGACCCCTCTTGAGCAGCCGTGTGGAGCGGGTGCTCAAGCCGTCAGATTCCGGCTGTTCCAGTTCCGTGGTCGCCATTCACCTTTCGCTCGCTCCGTGGCCGTCAGGCAGGCCGAAGGCGGTAGTCTATTCGACGCTGAGCCGATACCCAATACCGCGGACCGTCTGCAGCCAGACCGGATTGGAGGGATCGCGCTCGATCTTGCGGCGCAGCCGATTGATCTGGACGTCGATGGTGCGTTCGCCGACATCCGATTCGTCGCCGACCAGTTCGTGGCGTGGAATGGTTTCGCCGGCGCGCGCGGCGAATATCGCCAGGATCTCCTGCTCGCGATCGGTCAGCTTCAGCGCCTCGCCGCCACGCTTCAATTCGCGCCTGGCGATCTGGAATGTGTAGGGACCGAAGACGAGCTGCTCCACCTTGGGCGTGGTCGCAGGGCCGCCGCGGCGCAGGATGTTGTTGATGCGCAGGATCAATTCGCGCGGATCGAAAGGCTTTGGCAGGTAATCGTCGGCGCCGGCCTCCAGGCCGGTGATGCGGCTATCGGTCTCCGATAGCGCCGTCAGCATCAGGATCGGCACGTTCTTCTCGGCCCGCAGCGCCTTGGTCAGATCGACGCCGTTTTCGCCGGGCATCATCACGTCCAGCACAAGAAGATCGAAGTCGAGACCGGCGAGCTTGCGCCGGGCTTCGCCCGAATTGCCGGCGACGGTGACGCGAAAACCGTTTTCGGTCAGATATTGCTTGAGCAGGTTGCGGATGCGGGTGTCGTCATCGACCACAAGCAAATGCGGCGCATCGTCGTCCGGTGCGGCCGCGTGATCAGCGCGTTCAGTGCTCTCCATGGCTTTTCCCTGACATTTTTGCGGACCCAACGTCGATCTGGGCTCTCAGTTCCGGATTGACCATTGCTTCGAGGAAGCGTTCCACCTGGGTCCGTTCGGCGGCTCCGGAATCTTCCAATGCAGCATGGATGCGGCGCGACTGTGGCCGTGCCAGCGCCAGCGCCAGCGCGCGGCCCTTGGCGGTCGGATACAGTTCGCGCTGGCGACGATCGCGCGGCCCTTGCAACTGCACGACATGGTCGGTGTCGATCAGCTGCTTCAGCACGCGCGCCAGGCTCTGCTTGGTGATCTTCAAGACATCGAGCAGTTCGGCGACCGTCAGGCCCGGCCTGCGGTTGACGAAATGCAGCACCCTGTGGTGGGCGCGGCCGAAGCCATAGTCGGCCAGGATCTGATCGGGATCCGAGGTGAAATCGCGATAGGCGAAGAAAAACAGCTCGATGAGGGCGAAATCAATGCCATCCTCGATTGACATCGCGGTCCTGATCGGTGTCCCGGCTGCTCGGCTTCGATCCGTCATCTTTTCTCCATGGGCAGGGAAGATTATGTCAGTACTATTGACGTAATTTCTCTGCAATGGTAATTTTTGACAAGGTTTTGGGCGGATTGCGAACGAAAAGGCAAGACAGGCCGGGTTTTCCGGAACTTCCTGAGTTTGCCAGAGCACGATTATCCGCCTACCTTTCCAGACAGCGGCAGGCGCCCCAACCAGTTGGCGCGGCCGACAAGAGCACGCAACGAACAACGATATGCGGGCTGCCGCCCGCGGGAGGTTACCATGGCATCCGTTCCCTTTGATCAACTGGACGGCTTCATCTGGATGAATGGCGAGTTCGTGCAATGGGGCGAGGCCAAGATCCATGTGCTGACCCACGGCCTGCACTATGCCAGCGCGGTGTTCGAGGGCGAGCGCGCCTATGGCGGCGAGATCTTCAAGCTCAACGAGCATACCGAGCGCCTGCATGAATCGGCGCGGCTGCTCGGCTTCAAGATCCCCTATTCGGTGGCCGAGCTCAACGACGCCTCCAGCACCCTGCTGAAGAAGCAGGGCTTCAAGGATGCCTATGTCAGGCCGATCGCCTGGCGCGGCAGCGAGCAGATGGGCGTTTCGGCGCAGAACAACCGCATCAATTGCGCCATCGCCATCTGGCAGTGGCCTAGCTACTTCGATCCGGCGCAGAAGCTGAAAGGCATACGTCTCGATATGGCTGAGTGGCGCCGGCCCGACCCGCGCACGGCGCCGTCCAAATCGAAGGCTGCAGGCCTCTATATGATCTGCACCATGTCCAAGCACGCCGCCGAGGCCAAGGGCTATGCCGACGCCATGATGCTCGACTGGCGCGGCCAGGTCGCGGAAGCCACCGGCGCCAACATCTTCTTCGTCAAGGACGGCAGGATCCACACGCCAAAGCCGGACTGCTTCCTCGACGGCATCACCCGCCGCACGGTCATCGGCCTCGCCAAGGACCGCGGCCTGGAGGTGGTGGAGCGCGCCATCATGCCGGAAGAACTCGAGGGCTTCGAGCAGTGCTTCCTGACTGGAACGGCAGCGGAAGTGACCCCGGTTTCGGAGATCGGGCCGTACCGATTCGAGGTCGGCGAGATCGCCAAGACTCTGATGAATGACTATTCTGCGGCCGTTCAGCCGAAGCACGCGATCGCCGCAGAATAACGAAAGTCACAGCTTTTCACGCAAGCAGGGGCGGTTTTCGGGCCGCCCCTTTTATTTCAGCGTTTCTGCATTTGACTTTCGCCGAATTCAGCGTCTCCATGATGGTGTCGGCCCGGGAGGCTGGCAGCTATGGAGGGACTGGTAAGATGGACATGAATACGCTTCTTCCGATCATCGTTCAGATCATTACAGGCATCATCGGTGGTCAGGCGGTCGGCGCGGCGATCAAGACGGCGGCGCTGGGGCAGCTTCCCAAGATCCTGGGCGGCGCCATTGGCGGCGTCGGCGGCGCGGCGATCCTCGGCAGCCTGCTCGGCGGCACAGTCGATCCGGCAGCGGCTGCGGCAGCGACGAGTGGTCTGGGCAGCGCGCTCAACCTGCAGAACATCGTCGGCGGCGCCGGCGGCGGCGCGATCCTGACCGGCATTATCGGCGCGGTCATGGGCGCCATGAAGAAGTAAGCCTGCGATCTCGGGCTGGCCAAATGGGCGGCTTCGGCCGCCCATTTCTGTTTCCAGAGCGCGCCGCATGAATGCGTTTCGACGCGACGCGCTTTGGAACGACCGATCCCAAGGGTGGACGCCCTTCGCTCGCGCCTCTACATCACGGCGTGAACATCGAAAGGACGATCATGGGTCAGCTCAATGCCGGCATCGTGCCGGTCACGCCTTTCCAGCAGAATTGCACGATCCTGTTCGACATGGACGACAAGCACGGTGTCGTCGTCGATCCGGGCGGCGATATCGACAAGGTGCTGGCGGCGCTGAAGGACAATGCGATATCGGCCGGCGCGATCTGGATCACGCATGGTCATATCGACCATGCCGGCGGCGCGATGGAGTTGAAGGAAGCGCTCGGTGTCGAGATCATCGGCCCGCACGAGGCCGACAGGATGTTGCTCGACAATCTTGAGAACCAGGGCGAGCGCTATGGCATTGCCGGCGTGCGCAACTGCGTGCCCGACCGGTTTCTCACCGAAGGCGAGACGGTCTCGTTCGGCTCGCATCTCTTCGAGGTGCTGCATTGCCCCGGCCACGCGCCCGGCCATGTCGTCTATTACAACCGCGCGGCCAAATTCGCCCATGTCGGGGACGTGCTGTTTCGCGGCTCGATCGGGCGCACCGACCTGCCGGGCGGCGATCATGCGGCACTCATCGCCTCGATCAAGGACAAGCTTTTGCCGCTCGGCGACGACATCGGCTTCATCTGCGGCCACGGTCCGGGCGGGCGTTTCGGCGAGGAGCGGCGGAGCAATCCGTTTTTGACGTGAAGCGCGTCGCGCCGAAGCCGGTGCCGGCTTGACAAAAAAGCGCCGGCCTTGCGGTCAGCGCTTTTGTTGAGGCAGGGAAGCCCTTGATCAGTTAGCGGTGCAGAAATGCTGCTCGCCGTCATTGCCGGTGAAGGTGCCGGTGCGGGCGTTGAAGGTGCGGTACCGGTCGGAGCAATAGTCGTACCAGCCGCGCGTCCACGGTTCGGCATAGCGGTCGGCGTAGACCACTTGCGGTTCGGCATAGTAGCGGCGGACCGGCGCCGGGCGAATCCGCACATCGCGATCGTAATAGCCATCATCGTAGTAGTCGCGGGGCGGCGGCTGCTGGTTGGCCAACGCACCGCCGATCAGCGCGCCGGCCGCGAGGCCGAGGACGCCGGCGGCAATGGCATCGCCATGGTCATGATGGTGGCGGTGACGCCAATCGCCCGCATTGGCCGCGGGCAAGGCCGCGAACGTGGTGGCAACCACTGCGGCGGACAGCACGGCTGTCTTGAAAATTCGGTTCATGTCGATCTCCTTCGTGCCGGCCCGTAAGAATTCCGGGGATGCGGTCCGGCTTTACGAAAGATTAATATGAGACCGTGGCTGAACGGGGGCTGAACGAATTTTTGCCTGACCGGAGGGCACGGGCATCAACTATCGAACGCTCCAGGGAGCGAAGCTGTCCTGCCAGAACAGCCGCCGTTCCGGAGCAGGCTCAGCCGATCGACAGGTTGACGGCCTTGGGACCCTTGCCGCGCTTGTCAGGCTCGGTGTCGAATGTCACTTTCTGCCCATCCTCAAGACCGGGAAGACCCGACGCCTGCACGGCCGAAATATGAACGAAGACATCCTTCGCGCCATCATCCGGTGTGATGAAGCCGAACCCTTTGGCATGGTTGAAGAATTTGACGGTGCCGGTCTGCGGCATGGGAAGCTCCTTTGATCCCATAAACTCCAGTCTCGGGCCGGCAAATGCCCGAATGGAAATTTGTCCTTTATTTTAGCGTCATCGGCAAGAGAAAGTTTTGCGGGCACTTAAAGCGCGTCGCGCTTTAAGTTTTCATTATGATGCATGTCGTTGACCCGACACCGGATCCACTTTGGGGCGACAGCATTTTTGCTGCGCTGCGACATGAAAAAGGCGCGACGAAAATCGCCGCGCCTTCAAAATTCGTTTGCCTCTTCCGAAGTCATTCAAGCTTCGGAGCCTCAGTCGCACGGCCAGGAAGGGCGTGCTGCTGGCCGATGGCTCAGGCGGCGCGGAGGTTGACGGCCTTGGGGCCTTTGCCCATCCGATCCGGCTCGACGTCGAAGGTGACCTTCTGGCCGTCGACGAGCGTGCGCAGGCCCGAGGCCTCGATCGCGGAAATGTGGACGAATACGTCCTTGGCGCCACCGTCGGGCGTGATGAAACCGAAGCCTTTGGTCGCGTTGAAGAATTTAACGGTGCCGGTCTGGGCCATTGGGGAAACTCCTTCACCCGTTCAGTCTTGATGGTCCTGCCCGCCACCTCGCGTCGAGGGCAGTTCCCGGTGGTAGCTTTCGGCAGTCATGCATTGGCGCATGGTCAAACCCCCCGCCGAAAAACGGGGCCGTCAGAGATTCACAGTATCGGGGAAAGGTCGTCCAAAACGTTCCGCTCTCCGGGTCGCAAATGCCCGAACACGGAATTTATCGCACGGAAAAGTGAAGGTTGCAAGATAGCGCCGCGGGCCGCCCCCGATGGGCGCGTCCCGACGCATGAATCGACCAATCCGAGCATCGACGCGCCGCAAATAGGCCTCGTTGCCTGAGGGGTCATCGGCCACAGCCCCGTCACGCATGGGCCAGCGGCGGCGACGGCTGGCGGTGCGAGGCGCCGGGATAATCCAGGCGACGTTCTTTTTAGCAGCCGGCTGCAAACGAGGGTTGCAATCGGCGATGGAATGCGGAGGATCGCAACAGCGCGACTGGTTTGAGCCTTTGCTTCGTGAATATCATTGTCCCGAACAGCTGCGTATTTGGAGCGGCACGCAGCGAGGCGAGGATCGAGGGAGAGACGATCATGAGGTTTCTTGCGGCAATCTTCTCGCGACAGGGTTTTGTCGTCCTGTTCCTGTCGGCTGTTCTTGCCGCCTGTACAGTGGTCGTCGACGACGGCCCGGGACCGCGGCCACGGCCGCCGCGGCCGGGACCGCAATTCTGCACCAAACAGTACGAGCCCGTCTGCGCCCGGCGCGGTGGCGACCGCCAGACCTTCGCCAATGCCTGTCTTGCCGACCGGGCGGGTTATCGCATCGTGCGCGACGGTCCCTGCCGTGACGGCGGCGAGGGTGGCGGCGAGCAGACTTTCTGCACCCGCGAATACGCGCCGGTCTGCGCCCGGCGCGGCGGAGAGTTGCGAACCTTCCCCAACGCCTGCGAGGCACGCGCCGCCGACTACCGCATCGTTGGCGGGGGCCGCTGCTGAAAGGCCGGGTGTTCGTCTTTTCCGCACCTTGGGAAAACGCGGATGCCGTCTAAAACAAATTTCGGGGACGTGTGACGGTCACAACGCGGATGGATAGGCGCCGTCGGCCGGCCCGGAGTAAAGCTTGCTGCCGTGCTCATCGCAGATGCGCACGCGGTCGGGGATTTGCGGCATTGCGAGCGTATGGAAGAGCGCGGTGGCGCCCTGCCAGGCTGCGCGCAGGGTAGGGGCTTCCAGCGACACCTTGTCGAGCGTCGCTTCCTCGGCTTCGCGCGATCGGTAAAACTCGATGACGAAATTCAAGGACGCCTCCATGATGCGTTGTTCCGCCAGGGAGATTCTCCGGCAGGAGATTCTGCGGCAGGGATGGGCGCGGAAGAAGTCGTCCGCGATCAGCTCTTCGATTTAGGCTTCAGGCCGCTCTCGGCCTGCTTGACCGACGAGCCGAACGGGGAGGCGGGCTTGGCCACCACCTTGTCCTTCTTGGGCTTTCGTGTTTCGCGGTTGCTGCGCTGTTGACCCTTGGCCATCTTGTCTGCTCCTCGTGCTGGTGGTCTGGCGGCGCGGGGGTCTCAGACCGCCGGATTGTTGCCAACAGTCGGATTGTCACCAATCGGATTGTCGGCTGGTTCGAGATTGTCTTCCGTGGTGACCCGCTCGTGGGTCTCCTGCTCGCTGCGGATGCGGTACTGCGGGGAGCCGTCCTTGACCGGCAGCCTGCTCTTGATCTCGAACAGCTCCGCAGTCTTGTTGAGGAGCCCTGTGCGGCTCTTCATGCGCACGGTCTGGCCGACGGCGAAGAGATGCGAGGGCGTGTCGGTGCGCGGACGCGCATTCTGCTGGAAACGGATCATGCTGCATTCTCCCTGTCGCGCTTCAGCGCTGTTTCGAGGTCCAGGTAATCGATGGCGACGAGTTGACTGGTGGTCGGGTTTTTCACCGCCCTTGCCGGCAAATGGATGAAGGTGGCGACGCGGCGCCAGGCAAGCCGCGACATGCCCTCGATCAGCTCTTCGTCGTGATCGATGTCGTAGTCGCCCGCCGGCAGTTGCCCTTCCAGCCCGCCGAGTACGAAAGGAGCCATGAAATGTGCGACGGAATGGGTCGTGCGGTCCGGCATTGTCCTGCCTTGATGTTTTAAGCCCTGTGGCGACATGCGAGGCGGAGAGCCTCAAAGCAAAAAAGCGGGGACGAGCCCCGCTTTCCTATTTCCGGCAATCGCTGGAAATAAGCCATTTTCGAGAGCTGCCAGTACATCCGTGGTCAGCGGTCATCGAATTCGGCCGGATCAGATCAGTTGCAAATTGGCGGCCGACTCGCGGCCCTTGGCATCACGCTCCAACTCGAATTGCAGCTTCTGGCCTTCGGCGAGGCCAGGAAAGCCCGCGCGTTCCAATGCGCTGACGTGGACGAAAACGTCCTTGCCGCCGTCGGTTGGTTGAATGAAGCCAAAACCCTTCTGGCCATTGTAGAATTTCACGGTTCCGGTGTTCATGGGTATCTTTCGAAGAATGAGAACGGTCGCGGAGCAAATGCGCCGCGCTGCCGATATCGATGATTTGGAGTGAGATTGGCGGGTCGAGAACCTCTGACGCCGCGAAATGCCAATTCTGGCCCAAACGCTCGTATATATGTAGCTCGACTTTGCATGGTTTTCAAGAAGATTTGGAAAAATAAGTAGCCAAAGGAAAAAGATTGCTGCGTTTTTTTGAAAAACTCTGCTATGGTTTGATGATATTTTCCAAAAATTCTCAAAAAATCATTTTGGGGTCCACTCCCGAAATTTGCGTTTTATTTCTCCAAAAAGGACAAAAACCATGGTTTCTGCGAGAAGCTCAAAAGGCAATACCACAGCGATCAACCCGCCCATCAGGCCGGCCACCGCATATGCCGTCGCCATCGGGCGTACCGGCAAACCTATGATCGTCAAGTCGGCGCGGCTGACCGTCAGGAGCGACGAGGCTGAAAGGCGGACGATCGCCGATACTGACGGAACGGTTCGGCGCGCCAGGCAGACGGCCGAGACCAACCGGCTGATTTGATCTTGTCCGCGCCGATGGCAAGCGCAAGAAATCAAGCAAAGCCTTGAACCCGCCGCGCCAATGGCCTAGATCGCGGCAGGCGGACAAACACGGCAGGTTTCCCATTAACAGAGATCAGAGACGAGCGGCGGGTGCTGGCGCCAACTCCGGCTCGGGCGGACAGCCGCCGTCGAGTCTCGACCAGCATGTGCAGAGGGCGCTGCAACTGCATCAGGCGGGGCGGCGGCAAGAGGCCGAGGCGCTCTATCGGCAAGTGCTGACGCACAAGGTCAACCATGCGGCGGCTGCGCATTTTCTCGGTCTTTTGCTGCACCAGACCGGGCGCAGCGCCGAGGGGCTCGGTCTCCTCGAGCAATCGGTGCGCTTGCAGCCGAAGAATCCGGATTTCCTCAACAACCTCGGCACGGTGATGCGCGATCTCGGCCGTGTCGCGGCGGCCGCCGACTTCTTCCGCGGCGCGGTGGCGCTGCGGCCGGACCAGCTCGCGGCGCGCGACAATCTCGGCTCGTCACTGAAACAGCTTGGGCAGTTCGAGGGCGCCGAGGAGATCTATCGCGGCACGGTCGCGCGCAATCCCTTCCATTTCCGCGCCCGCATCGGGCTTGCCGAAACCTTGCAGGAAGCGGGGCGCCTGGACGAGGCGCTGGCCGTCTTTCGCGAGGCGCTGTCGATCCGTCCGAAGGACGCCGAACTGCTGCACGGGCTGGGCGTCGGGTTGATGGAAAAAGGCGAGCTCGACGAGGCGGCCGACCTGTTCCGGCAGGCGCTGGCGGCCGATCCCGGCATGGCGCGCGCCTGGCTGATGCTGACGCAGGTCAAGCGTCAGAAGGAGCGCGATGCCGAATTGACCGGGATGGAGGCCCAGCACGCCAAGGCGCTGCCGGACAGCCTGGCGCGCATGCAGCTTGCCTTCGGCCTCGGCAAGGTCAACGACGATCTGAAGGATTATAACAGAGCCTTCGACTATTTCGCCGAAGGCAATGCCATCCGCCGCAAGGGCATCGACTACGACGCGGAAAAGACACGCGCCGAATTCGAGGCTATGAAAACGGTGTTCGACAGGGATTTCTTCCAGAAGCACAGGCCGAGCCCGATCTCCGACGACACGCCGATCTTCGTCGTCGGCATGCCTCGTTCCGGCACGACGCTGGTCGAGCAGATCATCGCCAGCCATCCGCAGGTCTACGGGGCCGGCGAGCTCGGTATCCTGAAGACGGCGGTCGGCAGGCAGTTCCCGGCGACCATGCCCGGCGGCTTCCCCTGGGGCGTTTCGGATGCGCCCGATACGGATTTTGCCGAGGCGGGACGCGCCTATCTCGACATGCTGCATGCCCGCTATCCGCACATGCGCCACGTCACCGACAAGATGCCGGGCAACTTCCTGCTTGTCGGCTTCATCCACATGATAATGCCAAAGGCCAGGATCATCCATTGCGCCCGCGATGCGGCGGCAACCTGCCTTTCGATCTACAAGGTGCATTTCCGCGGCGACAGCCACCGCTACGGCTATGATCTGGGCGAACTCGCCGATTTCCACAATCTCTACACGGACATCATGGCGCATTGGCACAAGGTGCTGCCTGGCGTCGTGCACGATGTGCGCTACGAGGATTTCGTCGCCGACCAGGAAGGCCAGAGCCGGGCGCTGATCAACTATCTCGGGCTGCCATGGGACGATGCCGTGCTGTCGTTCCACCAGACCGACCGGCCGGTGCGCACGGCTTCCGCCGCGCAGGTGCGCCAGCCGATGTATCAAGGCTCGGTCGACCTGTGGAAGCGCTACGGCGACAGGCTGAAGCCTCTGCTGGACAGACTGGCTTAATGCGGCTCGGCATTTCCGGCGGAGCGCTCCCGCTCCGCCCAAGTGCGTTGCCTACAATTCCATGAACGTCTGGAATCCGCCGAAGATCATGCGCTTGCCGTCGAACGGCATTGTCGACATATCCGGCTGCAATCGTGGATCGGCCATCACCTTGGCCATGACCGCGTCGCGGTCCTGCCTGGATTTGTAGACGATCCAGGAAAAGATGACGACTTCGTCGTCCTTGGCCTGCACGGCGCGTGGAAACGACGTGACCTCGCCATAAGGCACATCGTCGCCGACGCACTCGACATAGGCGAGCGCGCCGTGTTCCTTCCAGACGGCGCCGGCGGTGTTGGCCAGCTTCTTGTAATCGTCGAGTTTTGCCTTTGGCACGGCAAGCACGAAACCGTCGACATAGGACATGGCAATCTCCTTGTTTGCTGCATCCGGCGCCGGGCCGGCAGGGATGCGACCCGGGGCAGGTGGGCGCGCACTTCTCGCCGAGAGTGCTGACGCCCGCTATCGAATTGCGACGGTTATTGCTCCACTGGAGCGTTCATCGCCCATGCGACTCCGAAAGGGTCCTTCACCTGGCCCCAGCGGTCGCCCCAGAACATCACCTGCAGCGGCGTCACGATCTCGCAGCCGGCGTCGACCGCGCGCTGCCACCAGCCGTCGATCTCGTCGCTGCCGAGATGAAGCTGGAGCGTATAGCCCTGCGGCGCCTGGTGCGGGTGGCCGTGCTCGGGATAGGCGTCACCCAACATCAGCGTCGAGCCGTTGATGTGGAGGTGGACATGCATCGTGCGGCCTTTTTCGTCCGCGGGGTAGGCAAAGACCTGTTCGGCGCCGAACGCCTTCTGGTAGAATTCGGCAGCCTTGAAGGCGCCGTCCACCTGCAGATAGGGGGTCAATCCGCCGAGCACTTTCGCCTTGGGCTGAACAGGGGTCTGGTCGGTCATTGCGTGTTCCTCTTCACGTTTGATTTGGCCTTGCGGACATAGGACGCGTGAGGTGACGGCGGTCCTACATGGGCTTGAAATTTTTCTCGTGGGCCGGGCCCGGACTGGCCGGGCGACCGGCGAACTCCAGCAATAGACGCATGGCTCGGCCGTTCATATGACCCTGGCCGGGACGGCGGCTGAGCGGCGGCTGTTCTGCGCGTCGAAGAGTTCTGGAAAGCCGATGTCCTTGCGCAGTTCGACGGGCAGCGAAAGCAGGATGCGCTCGCTGCGATGGCGGGCACGCGCCGCCGCATATCGGGTTGCGATGCGGCCGATGGAGGAAAGGACGGACATGATGCATTCTCCCTGGGTTGGCGCCGGCATCATCGTGTCGGCATCCCAAGGACGAGGCAGGTTCAGGCGATCCGACAGGTCGTCGATTTTTCTCGCAGCGTTTAATTTCTCATTCGAGCGCCACCGCCTACGCGACCTTGAGCGTCGGAATAGCCGAAACATCCACCTCACGTTCGGCATGCCAGGCATCGAAAGCTGCCTGCATGCGAAGCCAGATCGCGGCCCCGTCGCCGAACAGCTTCCCAAGGCGGGCGGCTACAGCCGGTGAAACCGGCTTCTTTTCGCGGATGATGTCATAGAGCTGCTGCCGGGAGATGCCGAGCAGGTTTGCAATTTCCACCTTGGTCTTTCCAGTTGCCGGGATAATGTCCTCAAGCAGCGCTCCCGGGTGGGAGGGACAGCGCTCGATAGGACGCGTCGGCTCGTGCACGCTCATAGGTCGAACTTCTCCAATCTGGCCGCCTCAGTGGTATTGCTCGAAATCGACGCGGGCGGCGTCTTTGCCGTCGAATTCAAACGTGATGCACCACGGGCCGTTGACGTGGACCGTGTAACGGATGGGATCGAAGCCTCTCAGCGCATGGAAGGCAAAGCCAGGAAGGTTCATCTCCTCGGGCTTTTCTGAAGCTTCCAGGCGGTCAAGCCGGACAAGAACGCGCTTGTGCATCTTGGCGTCGATCTTGCCGGTTTTCCCGGCTTGAAAGAGCTCTGACAGGGCCTTGTTCCTGAAAGACTTGATCATGACGTATGTAAACAGATCGCTTACAAGATTCAAGGACCTGTAAGCGGATAACTTACAATCCGATCTATCCCGCCCCTTCAGCCACTGAGCGGAAGAACTCCTCGGGATCGTCGACTTCGGTCAGCCGCCGCCTCTCGATCAGCCAGAAGCGGTTGCCGATGGCACGGATGAAGGAGCGATCGTGCGAGGCGAGCACGCAACTTGCCTGGTGCTTGAGCAATTCCTCCTCCAGCGCTTCCTGGCCGTCGATGTCGAGATGGTTGGTCGGCTCGTCGAGCAGGTAGAAGTTGGGGTTGGCGAGCCTGAGCGCCAGCATCATCAGCCGAGCTTTCTGCCCGCCGGACAAGACGCCGATCTTTCTCTCCTGCATCTCGATGCCGACGCCGGCGCCAGCGAGCAGCGAGCGGGCGCGCTGTTCGCCGACATCGTAACGGCGCGACACCATGGCCAGTGGCGTATCGTCGCCGCCGATGCCGGACAGCGCCTGGTCGCTGTGGCCGAGCACCGTCGACGGCGTCACCTTCACGTTCTGAACCGTGTCGGGTTCGATAATGGCGTTGCGGATCAGCGTGACGAAGCGCGACTTGCCAACGCCGTTGCGGCCAAGCAGCACGATGCGGTCGCCCTGGCAGATGTGGCGCTTGCCGGTCCTGAACAAGAGCGTGCCGTCAGGCGTTTCCACCGCCGCGTCGTCGAGCGTGATCAGCACCTTGGCGTGCGTGCCGCGATTGGCCAGCCGGATCGCCCCCGCCGATTTCTCGTGATGCGCCGGGGCCGCCGCGTCCTCAAGTCGCTCCGCGCGCTGCTTGAGCTGCTTGGTCTTGACCGTGAGAAGGTCGCTGCCCGAATTGATGCCGATATTGTTGAGCTTGGCGGCCTGGCGTCGCAAGTGCTGCGCCACCTTCATGTCGCGCTGGAATTTTCGCTCGGTCGAGGCATCGACCTCATCGAGGGCCTGCCGGGCGCGGGAGTAGGGAAGGGAAAACACCGGCGACTGGTCCGGGCGCAGGAACAACGTGCGGTTGGTGGCGGCGTCGAGAAAGGCGCGGTCGTGGCTGGCGATCACCACCGGCACCTCTCGCGGTAGCGCGTTCAGCCAAGTTTCGAGCTGGCTGATGCGGGCAAGGTCGAGATGGTTAGTCGGTTCGTCGAGCAGCAGCATGTCGGGATCGGTGACCCAGACACGCGCGATCAGTGCCAGCCTCTGCCAGCCGCCGCTCAGCGCCTGCATCTCTCGCTCGCGCATCGCCTCAGGAACGTCGAGCGAATCCAGCACCACATTGACACGCCATAGTTCGCTTTCGGCTTGCTCGGGCGGCAAAGCGTCAGCCACCACCTGATGAAAGCTGCGGCCAAGCAGGGCAGCAGGAACGGACTGCTCGACATGGCCGACGCGCAAGCCGCGCGTGCGGGTAATGTCGCCGGAGGTCGGCTCCATCTCGCCGGCCAGGCATTTGAGCAAGGTCGACTTGCCGCGACCGTTGGCGGCAACGATGCCGAGCCGGTCGCCGCTGCCGATGGTGAGGTCGAGATTGGAAAAGAGCGGCGCACTCATCGTGACGCCGAGGGATTTGAGGCTGATCAGGGCCATGTCGATTTCTCTGGTCTATCCGGAAAGTCCGGCTCAATGCACTTTGTCAGTGCGCAAGCGGCCATCAGGCTCGGCAATGCGCACCACGAAGGGCAGACCAAAAAATCGAAGCGGGAAAAACCCGGACCGTCCCTGGTCAGCCCTGCAAGCAAGCTCGCAGGGCGGAAATCGGGCCACGCTGACGATGGTGATCGATAAACACGCAGCCCTCCTTTCAAGACGTTTGGGTGTGGGGACTGAGTACACCAAAGGTCATGCGCTGGGCAAGAGGAGGGTAGTGTCGAGCGGGGCGCTGAAGCTGCCAATCTCCCCACTCGTGGGAGATGTCCGGTCCACCCTCCGC
Source organism: Mesorhizobium sp. B2-4-2 (assembly GCF_006442845.1). Classification (NCBI taxonomy): domain Bacteria; kingdom Pseudomonadati; phylum Pseudomonadota; class Alphaproteobacteria; order Hyphomicrobiales; family Phyllobacteriaceae; genus Mesorhizobium; species Mesorhizobium sp. B2-4-2. The sequence continues at coordinate 517,455 of NZ_VFVM01000002.1, forward strand.
AGCTGCAGCGCAGCTGCTGCGGAGGACGGGCAGGACAGAGGGGGCGCCGTCCCGCCGGCCTTTCGAACGAACTACTTTCCGGGCCGTCCTGTCTTCGCGGGCCGGCGCTTTTCGCGGCGGGCGTCGCCGGGGTCTTCATAAGAACCAATGCCGGCGCGTTGGCGCACGACGGGTTTGTCCTCGCGTTCCTTCGCGCCCCCGTCTGTCCTGCCGGCCCCAACAACGGGAGAGATCGGCTGAGGCTTCGCCGGCACTTTTCCCTCGACCGGTTTCTCGGTGCGGCGCACGGTCATCTCGTCGAGAGAGTTTTTCTTGAACAGCGGTTTGGTCGGCTCGCCGGGAATGCCGAAATCCGAGCCGTGTGCTTCGGACGCCGATTGTTTCTTGAACAGCGAGCGCGACACCGCACCGGCCGGCGTCGGCATGTCGGTGCCGGGACCCATATCGTCGATCGACGGTTTGGCGAACAGCGGCTTCTTCACCGGCACCGCGCCATCGGCACCCATCTCGTCGAGATCGGGCTTGCGGAAGAGGTTGGGCCGGGCAGCCTTGGCTGCCTCTTCGGCGGCGCGTGCTTCGTCGAGCCTGCGGAAACGCTCCTGTTCCTCCGATGTACGATGCCTGGCCACGCCCTTGTTGTGCTTGCCTTTTTCGCGGCCCGAGACCGGGCTTTCCATATCGGCGTATTTGGCCAGCGGATCGTCGGAGATCGACATCTCCATCTCACGCAGCCGCTTGATCTCGTCGCGAATGCGGGCCGCCTTCTCGAAATCGAGGTTGGCGGCGGCGTCGCGCATCTGCTTCTCCAGCGCGTCCAGATGGGCCTTGAGGTTGTTGCCCATCATGGCGCCGGCGCTGTCGGTGAACTGCGAGATATCGGCGCGGACATGGTCCTTCTCGTAGACCGAATCCAGAATGTCGGAGATGCGCGACTTGACCGATTCCGGCGTGATGCCGTTGGCGGCATTCCACTCCATCTGCTTTTCGCGGCGGCGGTTGGTTTCGGCCATGGCGCGTTCCATCGAGCCGGTGACCTGGTCGGCATAGAGAATGACCTTGCCGTCGACATTGCGGGCGGCGCGGCCGATGGTCTGGATCAGCGACGTCTCCGAGCGCAAAAAACCTTCCTTGTCGGCGTCGAGTATGGCGACGAAGCCACATTCGGGAATGTCGAGGCCTTCGCGCAAAAGGTTGATGCCGACCAGCACGTCGAAGGCGCCGAGGCGCAAATCGCGCAGGATTTCGATACGCTCCAGCGTGTCGATGTCGGAGTGCATGTAGCGCACGCGCACGCCTTGCTCGTGCAGATATTCGGTGAGGTCCTCGGCCATGCGCTTGGTCAGCACGGTGACCAGCGTGCGGTAGCCGGCCTTGGTCGTCTCCCGGATCTCCCCGACGACGTCGTCGACCTGGGTCTTGGCCGGGCGCACCTCGACCGGCGGGTCGATCAGGCCGGTCGGTCGGATGACCTGCTCGGCGAACACGCCGCCGGACTGCTCCATCTCCCAGCCGCCGGGGGTTGCCGAGACAGCGACCGAGAGCGGGCGCATGGCGTCCCATTCCTCGAAGCGCAGCGGCCGGTTGTCCATGCAGGAAGGCAGGCGGAAGCCGTATTCGGCAAGCGTCGCCTTGCGCCTGAAGTCGCCGCGATACATGCCGCCGATCTGCGGCACGGTGACGTGGCTTTCGTCGATGAAGACCAGCGCGTTGTCGGGAATATATTCGAACAGGGTCGGCGGCGGATCGCCCGGCTGGCGGCCGGTGAGATAGCGCGAATAGTTCTCGATACCGGCGCAGGAGCCGGTGGCTTCCAGCATTTCCAGGTCGAAGCGGGTGCGCTGTTCCAGACGCTGCGCCTCCAGCAGGCGGCCGGCGCGCTCGAGCTCGACCAGACGGTGCTTGAGCTCTTCCTTGATCGACTTGATGGCCTGGTTCAGCGTCGGGCGCGGCGTCACATAATGCGAATTGGCGTAGATCTTGACGCTTTTCAGCTCGCCCGTCTTCTGGCCGGTCAGCGGGTCGAATTCGGTGATCGCCTCGATTTCGTCGCCGAACATGGAGATGCGCCAGGCGCGATCCTCAAGGTGGGCCGGGAAGATCTCGATCGTGTCGCCGCGCACGCGGAACGAGCCGCGCACGAAATTGATGTCCTGGCGCTTGTATTGCTGGGCGACGAGGTCGGCGAGCAGAGCGCGCTGGTCGAGCCGGTCGCCGATCTGCATCTGGAAGGTCATAGCCGTATAGGTCTCGACCGAGCCGATACCGTAGATGCAGGAGACCGAAGCGACGATGATGACGTCGTCGCGTTCGAGCAGCGAGCGCGTCGCCGAGTGGCGCATGCGGTCGATCTGCTCGTTGATGGAGGATTCCTTCTCGATGAAGGTGTCGGTGCGCGGAACGTAGGCTTCCGGCTGGTAATAGTCGTAGTAGGAGACGAAATACTCCACCGCATTGTCCGGGAAGAATTTCTTGAACTCGGAATAAAGCTGCGCCGCCAGCGTCTTGTTCGGCGCCAGGATCAAGGCGGGACGCTGCGTCTCCTCGATCACCTTGGCCATGGTGAAGGTCTTGCCCGAGCCGGTGACGCCGAGCAGCACCTGCGTGCGGTCGTTGTTTTGGACGCCCTCGACCAAGTCCTTGATGGCGGTCGGCTGGTCGCCGGCCGGCTCGAAATCCGACACCATCTTGATGATGATCCCGCCCTCGGACTTTTCCGGCCGGGCAGGCCGGTGCGGCGTCCACAGCACGCCGTCCTTGTGCAGCGGATTGCCGGATTCAATCAATGCCGAGAGAGCCGCCACCGTCGCGGTGACGCCGCTCGACGTCATCGTCTCGGCTTCCTCGAGCGAGACGTCGAGGCCGGCGACGGGATTGAGGCCGGCCGCCGCGCGCTCGCGGGCTGTCGCCGCGCCGCCCATCGAGGTGCCACGCGCCGTGCGCCCGGGCGCCGCGGAGCGCTCGGGGATCTTCTTCGACGGCTTCGGCGACTTGCCGCCGTCCTTGCCGGCCTGGCGCCCTTCGCGTTCGGCTTCCTGCTCGATCTGCTCGGCCCAGTCCGCGACCGAACCGGTGAGCGGTGTGCCGGACAGTTCGGGCTGCGGCATCTCGGCGAAGCCGCCTTTGTGCAGCGGTTCCGAGGCGTCGAGGAAATCGGTCAGCGGGCTGCGCCGCTTAGGCGCGGCGCGGTCGTCATTCGCCGTCGACGGCGTTCTCTTTTCGGTGGATTTGGCCATGGCCGGAATATGGGAGGTCTTGGCGAAAATGGAAAGAGCGCGATCAGCCGAGGCGCACCACCAGATGCGGCTCCTGACAGAAGGCTGTCAGGAGGAGGCAAGTGCCGGTGATGCCTGCCTATTGCGGTCAGGCGCCGCGTGCGTTGTCCGCCACGCGTGTCGGCGATCCGTTCAGGCGCGGCACCACGACGAGGCGCTTGATTTTGCCCTTCTTGAAGGCGGCGAGGAAGCGCGCATAGTCCTTGAAGGCGACGCATCCACTGGACTGTGCGTAGCGGCCCCGAAGCAGGTAGGTGTGGGCCAGCAGCCCGTCGCGGTTGTATTTATTGCGGCCATCGACGGGTGTCAGACGCAAAGCCTCGACACCATGAAAGCGCGACTCGCGCAAGGACAGATTGTAGGTGTTGGGCGGTGTCGGTCCGCGGTTCTTCTGATCGGCATAGCGCGGCTGGTCCGCCATGGCGCCGATGCCCGAATGCGCTTCGAGCCTCGAACCGTCGGGCATGTAGACGGTCTTGGCGCTGATGTCATAGATGGCGACACCGCTGCCGGCTCCGCTCCTGGAGCCGCCCGGCGCGTTGAACAGGTTCCTGAACGCCTGACCGAGGCCGCCCGAAGGCGTGTCTGGCTTTGCATAGGCCAACGCGTCGCCGCCATCCGCCGGCCGGCCCTGCCGGGCCGGCTTTGCCGGCTGGGCTTGCTGGATCGGCTTTGCCGGCTGGGCTTGCTGGATCGGCTTTGCCGGCTGGGCTTGCTGGACCGGCTTTGTCTGAGGTGCCGGCTTCTGCTGCACGACCTTGGGCTGTTGAGTCGGCTTTTCCTGCTCCACGGACTTCAACGGCTCCGGCGCGTCGAATTGCGGCCGACGGGTCGGCAGCGGCACGTCATCGGTGAGCGCGTCGGGCAAGGCCGCGGCGTCGCCCGGCTGTTCCTGCTGGGTTTCAACAGGCGAAACCGCGACATCGGCCGAAGACTCCGTCATCGGCAATGGCGAGGCGAATGCCTCGTCCTCGACCGGCAGCGAGCGGGCGAGCGCGAGGGCCAGTTGCGAATTGTCCGGCGTGCCGGCATCCGGCTGGGCAAAATGCATCGGCTGCGGCGCTGTCTGAACAACCACCGAGCCGGTGTCGATCCGGGCGAAGCGCTCCGCCGCGGGTGCCGGCAAGTCTTCAGACAGGCTGGCGATGAGCTTGGCGCCCGGCACCAGCGATGCCTTGGCGACCTGTGGAGCGGAGGTCGAGATGATAGGACGGGCGGGTGCGCCGGCCGTGGCCACGGGCTTGGCCGCGTTGGCGAAGGCGGCGGCGAGCTTGCTTGGCGAGAGAGATGCTTCCATGCGCTCGAAGCGCTCCTGCGAGGTCGTCTTGGCGACCGGGACAGGGTGTGCCGTGGACGCGGCCACGAGGCGCGCCGACTTTTCCGCCCGAGGAGCGAGCGCGGCCAGCCTGAAGCATCCGGAGCCGCATTGCACGGCGTGGTTCTGCAGCGCCTGCGTGCCGCCATCGGCGTTGGCCAGTGCGAATGGCGCAGCGGGCATCAGGAAATGCTGTTTCAGCGGATCGGCAAGAGCGAGCGAGCCCGGCATGGCCAGCCTCTGCGGCAGGACACTCGACGTCGACCACAGCGAAGCGCCGACTGAGCTCAGACCAGCCATTGTCCCGACCAGCCACAGGCCAACGGCAGCGCTGACGCCGGGCACGGCGACCCAGCGGACGATCCGCTTAGAGTTGAAGGATGAGGCACGTGACGCGTTGTCGGCAGCTTCGCCGTCCCAACGCCTGTCCCCGACAATTTTCTTACTCAAGAACGCCATTCAACCAATCTTGCTCCAATCGGCTCCCACGTCCGCGGCTGTGATAGCCGCGACGACCATTCTGTGAGTGATCCCAGGTGGTCCCCGACGCGTTTGCCGCGCCTGTCTTTGGTTGCCGATTGCTTCAAAATATGGACAAAGTTGGTTAACCAATCCCTCTCAAAACCAACCGAGAGACGTGGACTTTGTGCCAAAAAAGGCTCGTCCACGACCATGAACGCGGTATTGCAGCCCTTCCAAGAGTATTTTGCTGCCTGCTTTTAACGGCCGAGTCAAGCAAAACAGCTCTCGCTAATTGAAGCGAATGGCCGTTTCAGCGGGGCCGCGACGGTGGCGCGTGTCATTCCGTACTCCCGAGAAGGCCCAGCGCGTCGCCCCAAAACTGCTACCCGCCCGCCGCAGATAACCGGCCCGTACCGCGGTTTCGCGGCGACCATTGATCGGCCACCGTGTTGGCGCGGCGGTTCGCGCCGGAGGAGGCGGAAGCGGTGCTGTACCAAGGCGCGATTTTCTAGGGTTTGCAATGGAGCTTCTACCTCCCCCTTGTGGGGAGGTTGGACCGCAGGTCCGGGTGGGGGGCTGGCGCTGACCGCCCAGGAACGCAGCCCTCTTGGGCCCTCAGTTGAACCACAGCGCAAACGTCAGGAAGCCACCGCCGCCGAACTCGCTCTGGATCTGGTCGAAATCGTCGCTGGTCAGGATCCTGCCGCTTTCGAGATAGGGCGCGATGGCCGGGCCGGTGATCGACAGCACCAGGTCGAAGGGTTTCGGCTCGTCGAAGAAGCGCTTCATGTTGATGCCCTTGCCGGTGATGCGGAAATGCGGCAGCAGCACGCGGCCTTCGAGCAGGTCCTCGGCCATGGTCAAGGTGGCGAGCCAGGCCGCGACCTGCTGCTCTCCGACTTCGAGGCCGGTGAGCGGGTTTTCGCCCTTCTGTTGCGGTCCCGGCAGCCATTCGCGGTCATTGTCGGTCTCGGCGCGGATCGCCTTCCAGTCCTCGCGCGACAGCCGGATCATCTCCAGCAGGTGACGGCGCGCCGCCTGCCGCCGCTCGGGCTCGACCACCGGCCAGTTGACAAGATGCACCAGCGAGATGAAATCGGCGATGCGCCATTCCGAGGAGAAGATGCTGCTGCCCATGTCGCCAGCCGGCGGAACGAGGATGTCCTGCAACGGCAGTTTTGCGCGCGGGAAGAGCATGTGGAAGGAACCGTCGAACGTGCTCCTGAAATCATGCGCCAGCCAGAAATCGGCCTGCGCCATCAGGAACTCGGCATAGCCCTGCAGCCAATAACCGTCGGCGCGGTCGAAGCGGAAGGTGAGCGCAGGCGCGGCATCGTCGGGCGCCACGCCGCGCGACAGCGAGGCCATTATGGCGGCAATGCTTTCGTCCGGCGCGATCGTGCCGTCCTCGTCGAGGTCGATGCCGACCTGGGTGAGGTCGATGACAATGCCGATATCGGCATCGGCAGGCACCGAGCCCAGCGTGGCTGCGGATTTCTCGAGCCGGTTGCGGAAGGCGACCAATATGGCGCGGAACTGTTCGTAGGTCAGCGGTTCGGGGTTCGGGTTTTCCGGCACAGGCAGCCGCATCAGCGGCAGCATGAAGGATCGCGGGCTCTCGAAGCCGTGGCGGTGCAGGCCGCTGGCCAGCAATTCCAGCGCGGTGAAGAATTCGCCGGCGCCGGCGGCATAGGCGGATGCCGGGTCGGTGGATGCGGCTGCCTCCAGCGTCGAGAGCGCCGTGTCGCGCGCGACCACGGTTTTGGCCTCGAACAGAGCGGCCGCGGTTTCGGGCATGGCGGCCTGCGCCGAAGACATCGGCAGAACCAGAGCAAGTGCCAATGCCAGCAGACTTGCCAGTGGTGTCATTTTCCCCCTCCCATGCGCGTCGTGCCGGCAATCATACACGCATTTGCAATGCCGCGTCTGCCGGCCCTGACGCATGATTGTCATTGGCTGGCTTCAACGCGCCCGGCGGACGGTCTACACAGGGCAAACGATTGGACATCGCGTGTCGAACTATCCGCTCTCCTACAAACTGTCGTGGCTGCCGCGATTCCTGAAACCGTCGCTGGCCGGCGACGCACAGGGCTTCGCGGCGATGGCCGGGACAATCATGGATCCGGCACTGAGGCAGACGGTGCGGCTCGCCTTCGTCGGTGACATTTCGGCGGTGGCCAACCGCAGCGCGCCCGACTGTGATCCGGTGATCAAAACGCTGCTTGGCGCGGCCGACCTGGTGATCGGCAATTGCGAAAGCCCGATCGTGGACAAGCCAAGCGCCGTGCTCGGCACCAGGCTCGGCACCCATCACGCGATGAGCGAGCGCTTTCTCGGCGACGCGTTGGCGGCAGTCGGCATCTCGCGTGAAAGACTGGTGCTGTCGCTGGCCAACAACCATGTGCTCGACCAGGGCGTCGCCGGTTTCGATGAGACCGTGGCGGCGCTGAAGCGGCTCGGTATCGGCACTATTGGCCTCGCCGGCAACGGCCCGGTACAGCCTGTCGAAGTCGGACCGCTGACTGTCGGGTTCGCCGCCTTCACGTTGTGGCGCAATGCGGGCGAGGACCTGTTCGCCGGCCGCGTTTCGATGGAAAGCGATATTGCCCGCCGACGAGGTGACGGGTTCGATCTCCTCTGCGCCGTGCCGCATTGGGATTGGGAGTTCCGCCACTTTCCGCGCGCCGAAACGCGGAGACTGGCGAGGCGCCTGGCAGGGCAGGGCGTCGGGCTGATCGTCGGCCACCACGCCCATGTCGTGCAGCCGGTGGAGCGGATCGGCAATACGATCGTCGCCTATGGACTTGGCGATTTCCTCGGAACCGCCCTTGTCCGCCAGCCTTGGCCGGGACGCATTGGCGGGATCCTTGTCGCCGATATCAGCGCCGATGCGGAAACGCGGGGGTCTGTCGTTTCCTACCGAATGCATCCGTTTGTGCGGCTGCGCGCCGGGGATCATGAGCGGCTGGCGCCGGTGGAGGGATTGGAGGGCCGCATGCGTGACAAGGTGGAGAGGCGGTTGAGCGCGGTCTTTCCGTAACCACAGGTGGTGGACATTGGCCAAAATCGCCATGTCGGCGCTTTTCCAAGCGCTGATGATTGGCGAAATGAGGGGCGGCGCAAGCATCTGTTGAAGAGGCGCCACAGTCGATACTTCAGACAAAACCGGCTATCATGAACCGGTCCAGGCAAGCGGGGGTGGCGGTGGAAACAGCGGATTTCATGCCCGGCGACGCCGTGGTTGCCGGCATCCGGAAAAACATCGAGGCTTATGAAGCGGCGCGGGCCTCCGTGGTGCGGCAGGTACGCTGGCGGGTGCCGCTGTTCGTCGGTTTGGTGCTGGCGACGGTGGTGCTGATCGCCTGGCTGTTCAACAAGGTCGCCGATCCCAACGAGCAATGGTTCTCGACGCCGCATGTGTTCCTCTATGTCGTCGGTTTCGCAGCTTCGATCCTGCTTTATTTCCAGGCGATGAAGCCGGCGACGCGGCTGCAGCAATCATTTCGCAAAACACTGCTGCCCATCATCTTCGGCTTCATCCGCGACGTGCGCTACGCGCATGGCGGGCGGCCAAATTCCTTCGACCGGCTGCCGCGCGAGGCGGTCGGGCCGTTCAACCGGCAGTCGTTCGACGATGTCGTTTCCGGCCGCTACGAAGAGTTTTCGTTCGAGCTCTACGAAGCGGAACTGCGGGAAGGGACAGGCAAGGGCTCATCGACGGCTTTCAAAGGCGTGATCGTCGCCTTCGAAGCCATCGAACCGTTGCCGGGAATCCTGGTGGCGACGCGGCGGACCAATGCCGTCGTCGGCTTCTTCCGTGGCATGTTCGCCAGCAAGATGCAGGAACTGTCATCCGGCGTGCCGGAACTCGATGCCGCCTATGAGTTCCGCACCGACAATGCCGAGGCGGCGCAGCCATTGGTGAGCGGCCGGTTGGCGCAAGCGCTGAAATGGCTGGGCGAAACCTGGCCGGAGGAACCGGCGCGCGTGGCCCTCAACGGCAGCGACGGTTTTCTGCTCCTGCCGCAGGCGAAGAATTTCTTCGAATTGCCCGCCATTTCGGTGCCACTGGACTACCAGACCCATGTCGCGCCGATGATATCGGATATGGGCGCGATGCTGGCGACGGCAGCGCTGGTGCGCAAGATCGGCGCCAGGGACGAAGCGGCTTGATCAGCCGGCGTTCCCGTCAGCAATCGAAGCCGTACTTTTCGCGCATGTTGTCCGCCTCTTCTTTCGACATTCGCTTGAACATCACGCAGATCGTGAAGCTGCCGACCTGATGGCCGTCCCGCGTATATCCCCAGTCGGAAATGTCGTCCCTGGTGAATTCTATGTTCTGGCCGAGCACGACGTTGTGCACTGCCTCCGGCTCATTGGCCAATATGCCGACAAACCCTGTCCCGGCACGGCGGAACGGTATGACCCAGAAGTGCTCGGTGACATGCCCATCCCGCACCTTGACCTTCAACTTGAACCTACCTGTGCCGGAGGGAGGCATTTCGGACAGTGCCAGGAATTCATCGAGGCCGGCGAGCGCCTGCGCGGTCGCCGCCGCCATGTCGGGATCGCCCGGAGCGAAGATGATCCCCTTGTCGTCACCCGGATCCACGCCTTGCGCGCCGACCGATCCCGGAGCAAGCGCCAGCATCAAGGCTGCCGCAGTTCGAACCGCTGGTTTCATGGAAGGCCCCCCTTCATCGTTGCGGTCGACACAATGCTGCATCCCCATCCGGTTTGCAACCTTTGCGCGAGTCTTGTCTCTTCAGGTCCAAGGTGGCGGCGACCGTTGATGACAGACCGGGATGGTGACGCCGGTGAAGAAAGTTTCGTCCCTACAGCTTGCTCGGCACCAGGCCAGCCAGCCAGTTGGCTGACCGCTTGGCCATGTCGGCGGTCGCCGATACAGCGCGGCCAAGATCGGTCTTGACGACGGCATAGCCGTTTTTCGTACGATAGAGCACGCCGGTGCCGCCATCGACCACCTGTTCATAGGCGACCGGCCGCGCGGCGGCCGCTTCCATCGCCGTCGTCGGCGAGCCGACCGGGACCGTCGGCCTGTGGCTCAGCTCGGGCGGCAGCGTCGGTTCAACGGCGCGGCTGGCGGGCCTCAGCTCCGGGCGCGAAGCGGTCGCGGCCAGTTGCGAGGAGGACGCGGAACCTTTCGCGCGGCAGATGCCAGAGACGAGCGGATAGTTGAAATTGCGCTCGTGCAGCATCTGGCTCTTCATCGCCGCTTCGCACTCGGCGATGGTCGACCACTTGGCCGGCGTCTCGCCGATATATTCGCAAAGCTTGGCGTCGCAGTCGCAGCCGACGATGGTCATGGCGACAAGGGCGGTCTTGATCACGGTCTCGTCCCCTCGATGTGCCCCTCGGCAGCCCATTCAGGTGCATGTCGCTGTCCAAACCGGTCCCTGAGCGGAGCCCGCGGGCACGCTTTGGGCGACATGCGACAGTCCATCGCGCGCGAACAAGGCGGGATTTGGCTGCGATTGTGAAATGAGCGTGGCGTGGCGCTCGACACGGCCGTTCTCCGCGCAGCGTGGCCGAAAGGCCTCAGTAGTCGTAGACGTGCTCCAGCCTGGCGCCTGACTTGATCAGCGCCGGCAATACCAGATGCAGCCTGGGTACGGCTACGACCATGCCGGTGCGGCGTGTCGATGGATCGGCCGGCAGCGGATAGCTGAACAGGATGCGCATGCCTTCGGGGACGGCGATCGAATCCGTGGAGAGCACGGTGATCATGATCTCGTCGTTGCCGCCGATCTCGACGAATGAGACGCCCTTGTCGATCAGGCGCGGAATCATGTCGGTGAACATCTGGTAGCGCTTGGTGACGAAAACGGTGCCGTCGGGGCCGTAGTCGCGTTCGAGCAAGGTGTCGGCTTCGTTGCGCGTCGCTTCGCCGACCGGCCCCTTGGCCCAGACATGGACGTCGAGCAAGGCCGGATCGGATGTTGCCGCGAGCGCCGGCCTGATCAGGCCGGCGTAGAACTGCTTGATAGTGTCGGCGAGGCCGAAGGCAAGCTTGCGTTCGCTGGTGCGCACGGCGCTGTCGCCCGGCGCCGGCTGCACCGCGAAAAGCCCGGCGCGCTTCTCGGCATACGGAAACTGGTACCACGGCCCCTGGTCGAGGAAGGCGGCGTGTTCGGCCGCCACCTTGCCCTGGTAGATGTCAGTCGCCGTGCGCCTGCCCGCAATCGCCTCGGTGATGCGGCCGATCGTGTTTTCATAAGCCCATTGCACGGCATGCTCGATCGTGTGGCTGGTGCCGATGACGACCGGCATCTGGTGGTTGGCGTAGTTGAACTTGTAGGCGGAGCTGGCGCGGATCACCATGGCGTAGTCCTGCCAGAAGCGGCCGACATAGGCGAAATAGGGAAAGCCGCTCGGCTGGTCCTTGGCGACGAAGCCGGCATATTCGCGCGCGGCATAGACGATGGCCCATTCCGGGTAGGTGAGGAAGGTCGATTCCTCAGGTCGCTGGTAGCCGGGGATTTCGGCGCGCACCCTGGCGGCGAGCGCCGGCGGCGGTGCACCTTCGGCGATACCCGGCAACGGTGTCTTGTCCAGCGACGGCGTCGTCAGGAAACCGTAGGCCAGCCCGGCGATCGGGATCAGGACAATGATGACGATCAGCCAGAGGATCGTCCTGATGATACGCTTCAGCAAGCGGAACAGGACCATGGCCGGTCAGGCCAGGGCGGCGGCAAGCTTCTGGATCAATGTCATGAAGTATCCCCCTTCAGCGAATCCGCCAGCAAACGCAAACGGACTCTGACAGGGCAATACTAACCGATTTTGGCGCGCGGTGAAGCGGCGCCCGCAACTTCGCCGGGAAGGCGCTCGAGCGGGAGGGAAAAAGACAGTCGGCGCCGGGATTTCTCCCAGCGCCTCCCTGTCAGACCAGGACACGGTCACGGCAGCAACTCCCCTAAAGTCGTCGCACCAAGCCGGCCTTGATTTTGACGGTCCTGCCAGTCGCCGCCCGAAGGCCGCGCCCGTTCCAGACCACGCCGGTCTCCACCCTTGCGGGCTTTGCCCTGCGGCCATCGAAGGTTTTTGCCGTCCTTCATGGCAGCATCGGTCCGCCGTCGGCGTTGGCACGCTTTCCGCGGCCCCGTAGGTCTCGGCTTCCGTCCCTCGAAGCAGGCGAGCCTGCTCTCGCTTCGGGCCGTACGGGCCTCAGGAAATCCGCCTTTCAGCTTCGCCTTTCGGCTGGGCGATCGGTAGCCGCCTGAGATGGGTTAAACTTACGCCGGCCAAGGATGTTGGGGAATGCCCGCGGGCCTGTGGATAGCGGGATTATCGGGGACCATTGCCAGCAGCCTCGGAATTTCAGGCACCAAGGCCTTAGACAGCCTGCCCTGCTTTTTCGGCACGCGAACCGAGAGCGCCTATTGCTCCGCCAACGGGCGCGGGCTTCAATGTCGGCAAAGGATCGGGCAGTGCGTGCCCGGCGCCTTGCGGGGAGGGATGCGCATTGAAGGTCGGGGTGGTGCTCAATCCGATTGCCGGCGGCGGCTGGCTGAAACGGCACTGGTCCGAGGTCGCCGCCTCGTTGAACAATCACTTCGGCGATTTCGAACTGCGCGAAACGCAGGCCGAAGGCGATGCCGAAAGGCTGGCGCTCGACCTCGCGGCAAACGGGTTCGACCTGGTGATCGCGGCCGGTGGCGACGGCACGGCCAGCGAGGTGGCCGACGGCCTGTTGCAGGCGTCCAAGGAAAACGGCCGCGCGTCCGAACTCGGTCTGCTGCCGTGCGGCACGGGTATCGATTTCGCGCGCGGGCTCGGCCTGCCGAAGGAGGTGGACGCGACGCTGAAGCGGATCGCCGGGGCCAAGGGCAGGGCGGTCGATGCAGGGCGCATCTGCTATATCGACGACCATGGCGCGCTGGCCAGCCGGCACTTCGTCAACATTGCGAGCCTGGGCCTCTCGGGCGCTACCGATCGCGCCGTCAACGCCGACAAGCGTAAAGGCAAGGTTGCGGCCAAGACGTTGTTCCTGTGTCGCACCGTGGTCGAATTCGCCCGCTACCGGTTCCAGGATGTAACGATTTCAGTCGATGACGGCGCGCCGGTCGAGGCGCGCATGGCGCTGGTCGCGGTAGCCAATGGCAAATTCTTCGGCGGCGGCATGATGATCGCGCCGGACGCCGAACTGACCGACGGCCAATTCGACATCGTCATCCTGCGCGCGGCCAGCAAGCTGAAGCTGATCTGGGATATCCGCCTGCTCTATGGCGGCAGGCATCGCAACCATCCGGCCATCACCATCCTGCGCGGTAAGAAAGTGGTTGTCGAACCGCTCGGCGACGTGGAAAAGAACGGCGCGCTGGTCGATATCGACGGCGAGTCGCCCGGGCGCATACCTGCGACCTTCGAGATCCTGCCCGGCGCTCTGACGCTCAGATATTGATTCAAGACGTTGCGGCTTTGATTCAGGTCGCTCCGGTCCTGATTCCAGATGAGCGCTCAACCTTTTGAAACCGCTTCAAGTTTCCCGGATTCAGATTTCCAGTTTGGACGGAAAACCGGGCGCGCGCAGGTCGGCGCCGACGGCGTCCTCGAGCAATTTGACGATCTGGGTCGACCAGGCGCCGCCGCCGTAAACCGCCTTGCCCTGCTCGAAAATCGCGTTGACACGCGATGCCAGTTCCAGCGGAACGCCGAAATCCCGACCCATGCCGAGCGCGAAGCCGAGGTCCTTCAGCGCCAGGTCCATGGTGAAGCCGATGTCGTAGGAGCCGTTCAGGATGAGTTGGGTTTCGGTTTCGTGGACGAAGCTGTTGCCGGAGGAGGCAACGATGGCGTGATAGGCTTGGGCGAGGTCGAGCCCGCCTTGCCTGGCCAGCATCAGCGCCTCACCGGCGGCGACGAGATGGATGAAGGCCAGCATGTTGGTGATGACCTTGATCATCGCCGCCGAGCCGATCGGGCCCATCAGGAACGACTTCGCGCACATCGCATCGATGGCAGGGCGATGTCGCCCGTAAAGATCGGCATCGCCACCGACCAGCGCGGTGATTTTCCCGGCCGCCGCCAGATGCACGCCACCGGTGACTGGGCATTCCAAGGTCTCGATTCCCCTAGCCGAGGCAAGGCCCGCGAGGCGCACGATCTCCTCGCGGCCGTTGGTCGACATCTCGATCCATGTGCCGCCGGCGGGGAGGCCGTTGAGCAGTCCATCAGGACCGGCGAGTACCGCCTCGCTGACCTTCGGTGACGGCAGGCAAGTTATGGCATTGCCCGCCCGCTCAGCCGCCTCGGCGGGGCTGCCGGCAGCAATAGCGCCGAGCGCCACGAGGCGCTGGACGGCGGTGGGCTCCCGGTCGAAGACGGTGACGGCAAAACCGTTGCGCACCAGGCTGGCGGCAAGCTTGCCGCCGAGATGGCCAAGGCCGATGAAGGCGTAGCGTTCGCTCACGGCATCAGCGGCGTTTGCATCATCTGCAAATGCAGGTCCTTGCCGGTGTAGGGGTGAGCGTCGCAGACGTCTTCGTTGAGTTCGACGCCGAGGCCGGGCTCCTTTGACGGGATGACATTGCCGTCCTGCCACTCGATCTTCTTCTTGAGCAGCGTCGCGTGAAAACCGTCCCACTGCTTCAGCGATTCCAGGATCAGGAAGTTGGGTAGCGTTACCGCCAGCTGGATGTTGGCGGCGCCGACGATCGGGCCGCAATAGCAGTGCGGCGCGATCTGGATGTGGTAGGCCTCGGCCATGGCGGCAATCTTCTTGGTTTCCAGAATCCCGCCGGAGCGGCCGAGGTCCGGCTGCAATATGGTCGCGGCGCGGTTCTCGATGACGCGGGCGAATTCGAACTTGGTCGTCAGCCGTTCGCCGGTGGCGATCGGGATGGAAGTCGCGCGGGCGACCTGCGCCATGACTTCGGGCATATCGGGCGGCACCGGCTCCTCGAACCACAAGGGGTCATAGGGCTCGATGGCACGGGCAAGGCGCAGGGCGCCGGAGGCGGTGAACTGGCCGTGCGTGCCGAACAATATGTCGGCACGCGTGCCGACCGCCTCGCGGATCGCCTTGATCATGCGGGTCGAGACGTCGATGTCGAGCAGGCGCGGCTGGTGGCCGTCAAAGGCGGTGTAGGGACCGGCCGGGTCGAGCTTGACGGCATTGAAGCCCTGCTCGACATATTCGAGCGCGCAGGCCGCCGCCATTTCGGGGTCGTTGTAGACATTCCTGCCGTCCGGGGCGTCCTCGGAATGGACGCTGCCGGTATGCGGATAGAGGTAAGTGTAGGAGCGCAGCGTCTCGTGCACCTGGCCCCCGAGCAGCTTGTAGACGGGTTTGTCCGCTTCCTTGCCAATAATGTCCCAGCAGGCCATTTCCAGCGCCGAGAAGCAGCCCATGCCGGACACGTCTGGCCGCTGCGTGAAGCCGGAGGAATAGGCGCGGCGAAAGAAATTCTCGATGTCGTGCGGATCGCGGCCGACGAGATAGCGCTCGGCCATGTCCTCGACCATCCTTGCCGTGACATGGGCGGAGAAGGTGGCGTTGTAGGCCTCGCCGTAACCCACCACACCGCCATCGGTGGTAAGCTTGACGAAGATGAAATACTTGCCGCCGATGCCGGGCGGCGGATTGCCGACAACCCAGGTCTTGACGTCGGTGATCTTCATTCTTGGTCCTCCAGAACCAGTTCGGCGCCTTTCCATCCGGTCAGGATCGAGGCGGCGTTGGTGTTGCCGGTGATGTTGTCGGGAAAGATCGAGGCGTCGATCACGCGCAAGCCTTCCAGCCCATGTACCTTGAGCCGCGGATCGACCACGGCGCGCGCGGGATCGGGTCCCATGCGGCAGGTCGAAACCGGATGATAGACGGTGCCGGAGCGTTTCCTGAAATCCGTGATCAGGTCGGCGTCCGAAGTGATTGATGGGCCTGGCAAAACCTCCTCCGCGATGATCTCGGCCATAGCCGGCATCGAGGCGATCTTGCGTACGAATTTCACCGCCGCCAGCATCTCCTCGACATCGGCATTGGTCGAATAGGCGTTGGCGACGATCTTGGGATGGTCCAACGGATTGCTGGAGCGGATCATAATCTCGCCGCGGCTCGACGGGCGGCAGTTGGACAAGCCGATGGAGAAGCCAGGCCAAGGGTCCGGCGTCAGGATCGGGCGCTCGCCACTCTTCGGGATGACGGTCGAAAACGCCTGGAAATAGAGCTGCATGTTGGGGCGCGAAAAGGCCGGGTCGGTGCGGAAGAAGCCACCGCCGTGGTTCATCGACAGCGACAGCGGGCCAGAACGCGTCAGGATGTATTGCATGCCGACCATGAGCTTGCCCCACCAGGGACGCAGGATCTGGTTCAGCGTCGGCAGCCTGCCCTTGAAGGTGTAGTTGATGCCGACATGGTCCTGCAGATTGGCGCCGACATTCTCGTTGGCGTGAATGACCGGGATGCCAAACCCGTTGAGCAGCGCCGCCGGGCCAATGCCGGAGAGCTGCAAAAGCTGCGGCGAGTTGATCGAGCCGGCGGACAGGATAATTTCGCGGCCGGCGCGGGCCGTCTTCGTCTGGCCCTTCTGCAGATATTCGATGCCGACCGCACGCTTGCCTTCGAAAAGGATGCGGCTTGCCAGCGCGTTGGTCTCGACACGAACGTTTGCGCGGTTCATCGCCGGGCGCAGGAAGGCGCGCGCGGCCGACATGCGGCGGCCGTTGCGGGTCGAGATCTGGTAGACGCCGACGCCTTCCTGGGCAGCGCCATTGAAATCGGAGTTGAACGGCAGTCCGGCCTGCTGGCCGGCGGCGAGGTAGCGCTTCGTCAGCGGGTGGACGGCATCAGACGTATCGCTGATGTGCAGCGGGCCACCTCTGCCACGCCATCTGTCGGCCCCGGCTTCATTGTCCTCCAGCGCCTTGAAGGCCGGCAGCAGGTCGTCATAGCCCCAGCCGGGATTGCCCGCGTCGCGCCAGTCGTCGAAATCCTCGCGCGCGCCGCGGATCCACACCATGGCATTGATCGAGCTGGACCCGCCAAGCAGCTTGCCGCGCGGCCAGTGGTCGACATTGCCGCCAAGGCCGGGATCCGGCTCGGTCTTGTAGTTCCAGTTGACCGTGGGATCGAAGAAGGTCTTGCCGTAGCCGAGGGGCATCTGCACGTAGAAGCGGCGGTCGCTGCCGCCGGCCTCGAGCACCAGCACCGAAAAGCGGCCCGAGGCCGACAATTTATCGGCGAGCACCGAACCGGCCGAGCCGGAGCCGACGATGATGAAGTCGTAGGTCTGCATGATGGGTATGGCCGGCTCCGGAAATCTGGCCGCAGCCTAGACGGGGCGGGCTTGCCGCGTCGCTGGGCCTTCCGGCATGCGTTGTGAAAAAAGCGACCGCGATGCCGGATCCAGTTGCGGGGAACCCTTAACAATCCCGCTTGATACGCATGGGGTCGACAGCTTATGCGAGGACATCGGCCAATCTGCGCAAGGCAGGAGATCCCATGCGTGTCCTGTCGGATGCTTTCATTCCCGAACTGCCGGGTCACTACAAGGGCAAGGTCCGCGAGAATTACGACCTCCCGGACGGGAGGCGCATCATCATCGCCACAGACCGCCTCAGCGCCTTCGACACCATCCTGACCTCGATCCCGTTCAAGGGCGAGGTCCTGACGCAGACGGCGCGGTACTGGTTCGAGGAAACCGCCGATATCTGCCCGAACCATGTTCTCGAATATCCCGACCCGAATGTCGTCGTCGGCACCAGGCTCGACATCCTGCCGGTCGAGATCGTCGTGCGCGGCTATCTGGCGGGCACCACCAGCACCTCGATCCTGACCCGCTATCGTCGCGGCGAACGGGACATGTATGGCATGCGGCTGCCGGACGGCCTGCGCGACAATGAGAAGCTGGCCGAACCGATCATCACGCCGACCAGCAAGGCCGCGCATGGCGGCCATGACGAGCCGCTGTCCAGGACCGAGATCATCGAACAGGGCCTGCTCACCCAGGCGCAGTGGGACACCGTCTCGGATTACGCCTTGAACCTGTTCGCCCGCGGCCAGGCGCGTGCCGCCGAACGCGGCCTGATCCTCGCCGACACGAAATACGAATTCGGCATCGACCAAAACAGGACGATCATCCTGGCCGACGAAATCCACACGCCCGACAGCAGCCGGTACTGGATCGCCGGGAGTTACGAACAGGCCCTGGCGAACGGCACTCGGCCGGAAAGTTTCGACAAGGATTTCATCCGATCGTGGGTGACGGCGCGCTGCGATCCCTACAGGGAGCCTATTCCGGAAATCCCGGATGAGATCGTCGAACAGGCCTCCAAAGTCTATGCGCAGGCTTACGAGGCCATCACCGGCAAGACGTTCGTCCCCGACGTTTCCGGGCATACTGTTCTCGATCGCATTCGAGCGAACCTCGAGCGCTATTTCTAGAAGGCCGCGAGCCCTTGCGGGGGGACTCGAAATGAAGGTCCGAGCCGTGGATCGCGATCGTCTCGCGTTGACGCGTTGGCGCCTTGACGGTACGGGATCAGGGCAGTCAATCTCTGGGGATAACTCGCATGGTGCATTACGCGGACGGGCGGCCGATCGGCGATCTGACGCTGCGCACGCTGGCCATGCCTTCGGACGCCAATGCCGCCGGCGACATTTTCGGCGGCTGGGTGATGGCGCAGATGGACCTGGCCTGCGGCATCCGCGCCGCCGAGCGCGCCAAGGGCCGCGTGGTGACGGCGGCGGTCAAGGAGATGTCCTTCGCCAAGCCGATGAAGATCGGCGATACGCTGTGCATCTACACCCATGTCGAGCGCGTCGGCCGCACCTCGATGACGCTCAAGGTCGAGGCCTGGGCGCAGCGCTATCTCTCCGACCTGATGGAAAAGGTCACGCACGCCGATTTCGTCATGGTGGCGCTGGACGGCGAGGGCAAGCCGAAGGCCGTTCCGGCCGAAAGCTAAAGCCTGGGACCGCTGTGAAACTGTCTTTCAGCCCTGCGGCGGCGGTGCGGACACGAAGACAATCAGTCAATGATTGCTGAACGACTGTAGAATTTCAGCCATGCAGGCCATCGAATTTCGCACGCGCGGCCCGCACGCGCGTGGTATTCCTGCGCGCCCATTCGCCGAGCGCGCTGACGGGGACCAGCAGTTCATGGCCGAGTTCGGTCAGCTCGTAGTCGACGCGCGGCGGAATGGTCGGGAACACGGTGCGGGTGACGAAACCGTCGCGTTCCAGCCCTCGCAAGGTGGTGGTCAGCATCTTCTGCGAGATGCCGCCGACAGCCGCGCGCAGCTCATTGAAGCGCAGCGGTCCGTCGCCGAGCTTGCCGACGACGAGCACGGTCCACTTGTCGCCGACGCGCTGCAGGATTTCCGAAACGGCACGACAGTCTTCGGTGTTGTGCGGGTTCCTCAGTAACAAAAAGGTGCCTCCTTGCGCATGAAGTTGACAGGAACTCATATAGCCCCGGTATCCAAACGATACCAGTCTTACCTGCCCAGGAATTGCTTACCAGGAGAGCCCCTATGTCCAAACCCAAGATCGCCATCATCGTCGGTTCGACACGCGCCGCGCGCTTCGCCGACGTGCCCACCCAATGGATCGCCAAGATCGCCAAATCGCATGCCGATATCGAGGTCGATGTCGTTGACCTGCGCGATTTCCCGATGCCCTTCTTCGACGAGGTCGCATCCTCCGCCTGGGTGCCATCGACCAACGAGGTGGCGCAGCGCTGGCAGAAGAAGGTCGCCGAATATGACGGCTTCATCTTCACCGCCGCCGAGTACAATCACGGCCCGACGGCCGTGCTGAAGAACGCCATCGACTACGCCGCCAATGAATGGAACAAGAAGCCGGCCGGCTTCGTCGGCTATGGCAGCGTCGGCGGTGCCCGCGCTGTCGAGCAGCTGCGCCTCCACGCGGTCGAATTGCAGATGGCGCCGGTCAAGTCGGCCGTCCATATCGCCTGGGGCGATTTCCTCGCGGTGCGCCAGGGCGAGAAGAAGCTCGAGGAGATCGAGCACCTGAACCAGGCCGCGACCGCGCTCGTCAACGACGTCGCCTGGTGGGCCAAGGCGCTCAAGACCGCGCGCCAGGCCGACGCCATAGACGAGGAAATCAAGGCGGCCTGACCGCCTCGAAATCATCCTCCCAAGGATGTGGGGCGGCGCTTGCGCCGCCCTTTTCAATTGCGAAAGGCTGCTTGCTCGTCCCGCCCTGGTCGTGGCCGGATGACGCAGTCGGCAAGGCGATGCTTTTCGTTCAGTTCGTCGGCGTGGTGCTGGCCCCATTGGCACAGCGCCAGCAGGATGGGCTCGAGGCTGAGGCCGAGCGGCGTGGCGGAATATTCGACGCGCGACGGAACTTCGGCGAAGATTTCGCGGCTGACGAGACCGTGCTCCTCCATTTCGCGGAGCTGCTGGATCAGCACTTTCTGGGTGATGCCCGGCATCAGCGCCTTGAGTGCGGTCAGCCGCCTTGGGCCGTCGAAGAGATGGTAGAGGATGACCGCCTTCCAGCGCCCTGCGATCACTTTCAGGGCGCGCTCCGCCGGCAGCATCGGCAGTCTCTTGGTTATTCCCGCCATGGTCACCACCTGGTCAGCAGGGGACAAATGAGTGTGTAGTCGAGGTCTCGCAGATAGTGGCAAACCGCGGCCGATGCCATAGCGATCGGAGTTTGCCATGAAAGCCGCACAATTCAGCCGTTTCGGCGGCCCCGAGGTGCTGGAGACTGTCGACCTGCCGACACCGGAGCCGCAGGCCGGCGAGGTGCTGATCCGCGTTCATGCCGCCGGCATCAACTTCTTCGAGGTGCTGATGCGCGCGGATCGTTATGCGGTCACGCCGCAATTGCCGATGGTTCCCGGCGTCGAGGCGGCGGGGGTCGTGGAGGCCGTCGGGCAAGGGGCGGACGATACGCTGGTCGGGACCCGGATCGCGGCGCCTTTGTTCGCCTCGACACGCCCCTTTGGCGGCTATGCCGAGTATGTGACGATCGACGCAGGCTTGGCAGTGCCCCTGCCGGATCCGCTTTCGTTCGAGGAGGCGACGGCGTTGATGGTGCAGGGGCTGACCGCCTTTCATCTGTTGCGGCAAAGTCCGCCGGCGAACAGGACGGTTTTGGTTCCCGCCGCCGCGGGCGGGGTCGGTTCGCTGCTCGTCCAGTTGGCGAAGCGCCAAGGCGCGCGCCGGGTCATTGGGCTCGCCGGCGGCAAGGCCAAGCTCGACGTCGCCATGTCGCATGGTGCCGACATCGCCATCGATCGTCATTCCGGAGACTGGGTGGCCGAAACCAGAGACGCCGCGCAGGGTGGTCTCGATACGATCTATGACACCGTCGGCGGAGCGATGACCGGGGACTTCCTCGATATCCTGGCGCCCGGTGGCGAGCTCGTGTTTGCAGCACTTGGCCGCTATGCGCTTGGCGTTGCCCGGCTTGAGGCGATGATCGGCAGGAATCAGTCGTTGAAGGGCTTCGCGCTGCTCCCGCTGCTGTCCCCTGGAGTGCTGAGAGCGAGCCTTTCGGAGCTTTTCGATCTGGCTGCCAGCGGCGACATTGTCGTCACGACTGGCGGGCGCTTTCCGCTCGACCAAGCCGGCGAGGCGCATCGCCTGCTCGAAGAGCACCGCTCGATCGGCAAGGTCGTGCTGATGCCTTAGTGTCGGGCTGCCGGGCAATCCGCTGGGGATGGAAATAGCCTTCGGCCCAAAATCGTGCGTGTCAAACGCCGGCGACGGCGAAAAGCCAGGCGAGGATATCGAACAACAAAAGAACCAGCGCGATCTGCAATGCTACCCGAAGCCGCTGGATGATGCGCCAGTTGCTGGCCATGTCCGCCTTGATGCGAAGGGCAAGCGCGCGCTGCATGGCCGATATCTTCAGCGGCCTGTCGCCATCTACATAGTGATGGAGCAGCTCTTCCGGATCGAAGCGGAACGTGTATTTGTGATAGGGCCAAAGCAGGAAGACGATCAGTCCGCCGATGCCGAACAGCAGGGCCACTGCGATCCAATCCCAGAGCCCGAGCCCGTCGGAAAGCGCCCTTGCGCCAAGCAACGAGTTTACAAACGCGGTGGCGAAGATGAGGCTGCCCGCGCGCGCGTTCATGTTCTCGACGAGATTCTGCTGATGATTGAGGCCTCGCACTGCCTCCTGATAGATAAATGCCAGGCGAGGATCGTCGTCGGCAGGATCGCTTGCGACTGCCGTGTTGCTGCCTCCGGCGCCGGTACGTTCAGTCATGAGAATGCTCTATGCCGCATCGGTGATGCGTCACCTTAGCTCAAAATCCCTTGGCGCTAAAACGTGCCGGAGCATCAGTGGCGAGGTGAAACCACTTGGCGTCGCAGAAAAGCCGAACCAGGCGGGAAACGCCATGCACGTTTCCTGGAGTTGTTCTAGCCACCCCATGAAAGCGCGAAGCGCCGATCATTGTAGTCTTTGAGATATCGGGAGTGGATCGGCGCGGCGAGATGCCGGGATTTCTGTAGACATACGCCGAGACAGGCGGCCCGCCATCGACAGGCTCTGCTTCGATCAGCACGCGCAAATTTCCGGGCTTGCCAACGGATTCGATCCTGTCGAGGTTTGCCAAGGCGCGATCGTCCACGGCGTAGAGTTCGCCGCCGACCTGGAAGCCGACGCCTGGTTCATTGAACATCATCGGAGCGAAGCGAGGTCCAGCGATCAGCATCGGGAAGCGCTCTCGCGTCCTGTAGGCGCCCAGAAATGCGGCTTCGGACAAACCCTCGCCGTGAAGGGGAAAGCCTTTCTTCAAGGTACCAAACACGAAGAGTTTCCGCATCATGCGCGGGGAACGCCGGCCAAGCTTGGAAGTTCATCTGTTTTCATCGGCGTTCGGGGCAGCGGAAGTGAGCAGGACAGCGGATTCAGCATCGTATCTGGGCTGAGGCGTGGAGCTGTGAAGGTTGCTTTCGCGCGATGCCGGACCGATACGGGTTGGCCCTCCATATGGGCGGAGCTGCCATCTGGCTCGGCCGTTCTGCCCTGATATATCCGGCCGCGATCCATCACATGAGCAAAGCCCCGTGAAGTCATCCAGCCTGGCAGGCGTCGTTTCCCCCATGATCCCGGTGCTGGTGTGCGCGCTCGGCATCTTCCTTCTGTCGGGGATGGATGCGGCGATGAAGGTTCTGGTCATTGCCGTGGGCGTCTACAACACGGTGCTATGGCGCAGCATGCTGGCGACCGTGGTCGCGGGCGCCGGCTGGTCGGCAGGGTCGCGTTCATTTCCCGCCCTTTCCGTGTTGAGGCTGCATGCGCTGCGTGCCGTTGTTGTCGGCATTGTCTTGCTGTCGTTCTTCTGGGGGCTTGCCAGGCTGCCGCTGGCGGAGGCGATCGGCCTCAGTTTCGTGGCGCCGCTGTTTGCGCTCCTGCTGGCCGCACTGTTGCTGGGCGAACGGATACAGCGACAGGCGATCTGGGCATCGCTGGCCGGCATTGCCGGCGTCGCAATCATAATAGCCGGACAGTTCGGGCATGCGACCTATGCCGAGGATGCCCTGCTCGGCACGGCCGCCGTGCTGGTATCGACGGTGTTCTACGCCTACAACCTGATCCTCGCGCGGCAACAGGCGTTGCTGGCCAAGCCGATCGAAATCATGCTGTTCCAGAACCTTTGCGTTGCCGTCATCCTCGGTCTCGCCGCACCCTGGCTTGCCATTGCGCTGCCAAGCGAGTTCTGGCTTCCTCTCGCCGGGGTGACGGCGCTTTCGCTCGCCGGCCAATTCCTGATGAGCTGGGCCTACGCGCGCGCCGAAGCGCAATATCTGATCCCGACCGAATACTCCGCCTTCATCTGGGCGATTGCGCTTGGGTGGTTCTTCTTCGACGAGGCGGTGACCTGGACCACGCTGGCGGGAGCGGGCCTCATCGTGGCCAGTTGCCTGATCGCCTCGCGCTCGAACCCGAAGCTTTCCGAACCGATCGAAGCCGCGGTTTGACGGTGTTCCCCTGCGACAAATAGCAGGCACTGCGCCGCCGGCCCGAGGCCTGTTCCCTCGCTCGATGCGCCAGCCCTCGAATTCGCCCATCGCTCCAGAGCGGCAATGTTACGGCCCGCCAGAAAGCCGGAATCGCTTTTTTGTGACCTACGCCAGGCGTGGCAGCAAGTATATCGCCGTTTTCTCGGTATAAGCGAAAATTTTATTAAAAGTTTTACTGACTTCATTACGATTTATAGACCATTTCTTGGCCTCTAGTGCTTTCGTTTCGAAAAATGTCACCCAACAGTCGATGTAATGCTGAACTG
Source organism: Mesorhizobium sp. B2-4-2 (assembly GCF_006442845.1). Taxonomy (NCBI): domain Bacteria; kingdom Pseudomonadati; phylum Pseudomonadota; class Alphaproteobacteria; order Hyphomicrobiales; family Phyllobacteriaceae; genus Mesorhizobium; species Mesorhizobium sp. B2-4-2. The sequence goes on from NZ_VFVM01000002.1 coordinate 541,748, forward strand.
TGTGGCAAGCTCCTGGAACGACATCGTGCATGGCAACGTTGCTCCGTAAGCGGTTGCCGTTTCGAATGACCTGAACAGGCGCGAGGAAAGGATTTCCTGATGAGCACCGTCGTGAACGCCAAAGGCATCCCTCTCCCCTACACGGGCACGTCCACCCATTGGTTCTCGGCGACCGGATCCGGGCCGGAATTGCACGGCACCTCCGGCAACGACTCCTTCTGGGGGGACGCCAGCGTCAACGTCACCATCTATGGCGGCGCGGGCGATGACTACTATCACCTCTATTCCACCAACAACAAGGTGGTGGAGGATCCCGGGGCTGGCATCGACACGATCGACACATGGATGAGCTACAAGCTCCCCGACAATTTCGAGAATCTCGTCGTCACCGGCAACAATCGCTATGCGTTCGGAAATGCGTTGGACAACATCATCAAGGGTGGCTCGGGCCATCAGACGCTGGATGGCGGTCAGGGCAACGACGTGCTGATCGGCGGCAGCGGCGCCGACACTTTCATCATCACCAAGGGCAATGGAAGCGACCTGATCACCGATTTCGGCGCGGACGACACGGTCCGCCTCAATGGCTACGACTTCATGTCTTTCGACGACGTCAAGGCACATATGACCCAGGCAGGATCGAACCTTCTGCTGAACCTCGGATCCGACGAGGTGCTGGTGTTCAACAACACGACGGTGGACAAGCTGGCGCCCAGCCAGTTCGAACTGCCGATCGACAAGTCCGGAATGGCGCTGTCCTTTTCCGACGACTTCAACACGCTCAGCCTTTGGAACGGCCATGATGGCACCTGGAATTCCAACTTCTGGTGGGGAGCGCCGAACGGAAGCACGTTGAGCAGCAATGGGGAGCTGCAATGGTACATCGACGCCAATTACGGCCCGACCAGCTCAGTCCACCCGTTCAGCGTGGAAAACGGGGTGCTCACCATCACCGCGGCGCAAGCGCCCGAAGACATCAAGCCACTGATCAACAATTACGAATACACCTCGGGCATCCTGACGACCCACGAAAGCTTCTCGCAAACCTACGGCTATTTCGAAATGCGGGCGGACCTGCCCGAAACGGCCGGAGCCTGGCCGGCCTTCTGGCTGCTGCCGGAAGACGGCTCGTGGCCGCCGGAACTGGACGTCCTGGAAGCGCGCGGGCAGGATCCGAACACGCTCATCATGACGGCGCACACGAACGAGACGGGACAGCACACCAAGGTCTCTTCCTCGGTGAATGTTTCGGACACCGACGGCTTCCATACCTATGGCCTGCTGTGGACACCGGATACGCTCGTCTGGACCTATGACGGCGTAAAGGTCGCCGAAGCCGCGACGCCGTCCGACATGCACACGCCCATGTACATGCTGGCCGATCTCGCCATCGGCGGTTTTGCCGGCGCGCCTCCCGACCATCTCGCCACGCCGGCGGAGATGAAGATCGACTATATCCGCGCCTATACGCTGGATGACCTGCAGCACCACCCCCTGGACGTCGCGGGCGACCACTCGGTCTGAGCGCCGATGTCTCGGGACATGAGCCGCCAAGGGAGCGCGGGAACGATGGGACAGTCAGGTCTGCGGGCGGTCTTGTGGCGCGCCATCGCCGATGTCGGCGTTTTCTCGTTGCTGATCAACGTCCTGCTGCTGGTGATCCCGCTCTATCTGTTGCAGGTGTATGATCGGGTCCTGCCTTCCTCCAATGTCGAGACGCTTGTCTACCTGTCGGTCATCGCGGTTCTCGCGCTGGTCTTTCTGGGCTTTCTGGACGCGGTGCGCTCCATTTACACGCAGCGCGTCGCGGCCAGCATCGACAGCAAGCTCGGGGCGGAGACGTTCGCCGCTTCGCTTGGCGCCGACCACGCCTCCGCAGGCCTGTCGCCATTGCGTGATCTCGCCTCGGTATGCGCCTTCATCAGGTCGCGCGGCGTGGCGGTCCTGTTCGACCTGCCGTTTGCTCCGTTCTTCCTCGGACTGCTCTACCTGATCCATCCCGTGCTGTTCTGGCTCACCCTGGCTGGCGTGGCGATGCTGCTTGCACTGGTCCTGGCAACCCAGCTTGCCATCGGCAGGAACGACGCCTTGTTTTCACGACGTTCGGCGGTCGCCAGCCAGTCGGAGCAGGCCTTTGCCCGCGACGCCGAGACGCTGCGCGCCATGGGCATGGTCCAGAACGCCGCGCGGGCGTGGGGAAAGCACGTCGCCGAAGCGCTGATCGTTCACGACCGCGCGTCGACGGCTAATGCGATCTTCAGCGGAACGTCGCGGGCGGTGCGGATGATGCTGCAGCTGGCGATACTGGGCGTGGGTGCGTGGCTGGTCCTGCAAGGCAAGATGACGGCCGGGATGATCTTCGCGTCTTCCCTGGTATCGTCGCGCGCGCTGCAGCCGCTCGACCAACTGATCGGCTCGTGGCGGCAGATCGTCGACGCCAGACGATCGTGGAAACGGCTGGAGGCAACCCTTTCGGCACGTCCGTCCGCGGTGCAAAAACTGGCCTTGCCTGATCCGTCAGGCGCGATTTCGGCGCAGGATCTGATCTACGTCGCGCCGAATACGCCCGGCGGTCCGCCCATCGTCAAGAGGCTGAATTTCCACATCGGGGCCTGCGAGGCGGTGGCGATCGTCGGCCCGAGCGGAGCCGGCAAATCGACGCTCGCCAGATTGCTTGTCGGTGCGCTCCAACCGGTCAGCGGCTCGGTCAGGATCGACGGTGCCGATCTCAGGACCTGGGACGAAAAGCAGCTTGGAAGGCATATCGGCTATCTCGCGCAGGAGGTGGAACTGTTCCCGGGATCGATCGCGGAGAACGTCGGCCGCTTCGACCCCGACGCGGATGACGCCTCGATCGTCGAGGCGGCAAAGCGTGCCCAGGCCCATGAACTGATTTTGACGCAGCGCGACGGCTACCAGACGATGATCGGTCTCTCTGACAGGGCGCTGTCGGGCGGCGAGCGCCAAAGGATCGGGCTGGCGCGCGCCCTGTACGGCAACCCCAGAATTCTCGTCCTGGACGAGCCCAACGCTCATCTCGACGGCGCCGGCGAGGCGGCGCTCGAAGCGGTGCTCTCGGCTGCGCGCGCGGCAGGGACTACCTTGATCGTGATCACGCACCGCCCTTCGATCGCGGCGGCCTGCGACCGCGTGATGCTGCTGCGCGACGGCGTGATCGAAGCCTTCGGCCCGAGCGGCGATTTGCTGCGACAGCCGCTCGCCGGCAATTCTCCCCAGCAGAATACGGTGGTGACGGGGTCGTTCGCCACGACGATCCGCAGTGCCCCGCAAAAAACCCGCTTTGGATCGTAGATGATGGCAGTGCACAGCCTCGCCGGGGAACGCAGCCCGCGCACCGACACAGGGCGCGTGGCATTGGCCGGCTATGCGGCGATAGCGATATTTGCAGGTTGCTTCGGTTATTGGGCGGCCTATGCCCCCTTGTCCGGTGCGGTGATCACGCAAGGCACGATCTCGGCGATGGGCGGGAACATCCTCATCCAGCACCCCGAGGGCGGCATCGTCCAAGAGTTGCTGGTCCACGAAGGCGATCGCGTGCGGCAGGCGCAGGATCTGATCGTGCTGGATCCAACCGCCGCGCAGGCCGAGCTCAACCGGCTGACGAGGCAGTCGATCGCGCTCAGGGCAAGTGCGGCGCGGCTGGAGGCGGAGCGGGACGGGCTGGACAGGCTGGCGCCGATCACAACAGCGGCGCCGGCGCCGCTTCAGCACGATTTCGAAATGCTGGTTCGCGAACAGCAGAAGGAGTTCGACGCCAGGCTCGCCCGGTTCCGGTCGGAACGATCGATCCTCCAGCAGCGGGTCGTCATGCATCGGCAGTCCGTCGTGGGATTGGACGCCCAGAAACAAGCCATCCAGCAGCAGGTCGAGGTAGTGAAGAAGGAGCTCGGCATCAAGACCAGCCTTTTGGACAAAGGCCTGACCAACCGCACCGAATACTCCCAGCTTCTGCGCAGCGAAGCCGACCTCGTCGGCCAGGCGGGAGCGCTGGAGGCCAGTCTTGCATCGGCCAGCACCCAGATCGTCGAGGCGCAGGAGCAGACCGAGCGCTTGACCACGCAACGGGTGGAGGAGGCGCTGACGAAGCTGGACGAGGTTCGCTCCAACCTGGCCGACGTCGAGGAACAGATCAGGGCGGCCGCGGCGGTGCTGCGGCGCACGACAATCAAGGCGCCGGCAGCGGGCATCGTGGTGTCGTCGACCTACAATTCCAAGGGCAGCGTAGTTGCCCCGGGCGAAAAGATCATGGAGATCCTGCCGACGGCATCGGGATTGGTCGTCGACGCGAAGCTGCGGCCGAAGGACATCGATCAGGTGCGCGTCGGCCAGCCGGCGAAACTGCGATTGTCCGCCTTGAACACGCGGCTCACGCCCGAGGTTCCAGCCACCGTGACACAGATTTCCGCGGATCGGCTGATCGACGAGGCTACGCGTGAACCCTATTTCCGGGCGAAGCTGAAGATCGACGCCCTGCCATCCCGCGTGAAGCCCGAACAGCTCTATCCCGGGACGCCGGTCGAGGCGTTCATCAGCACTGGCGACCGGACTTTCCTGGAATATCTCGCGCGGCCGATGCTCGATTCGTTCGCCCGCGCCTTCACGGAGCAGTAGGCGCGGACCGGTAGATCGATCGGCCGATGCCCATGGCCGCTCTTGGCCCGAGGCAACGTTGGAAAAGTCAGCGCACCACTTCGCGGTGGCCGCTGGGCAGGCGCGTGGCGATCAGCTTGTCGATGCGGCGGCCGTCGAGATCGACCACCTCGAAGCGCCACCCTTGCGCGTCGACGCATTCGCCGGTCGCCGGCAGATGGTGCATGTGTGACAGCACATAGCCGGCGACGGTCTCGTAGTCGCGGTTTTCCGGCAGGTCGATGCCCAGCACCTCGGCCATCTCGTCGGCCTGCATATAGCCGGCAAGCAGCCATGAGCCGTCGTCGCGCTTGACGGCATTCTCCTCCTCGCCGGCTTCGAGGTCGGAACGGAAGACACCGGTGATGGCCTCCAGGATGTCGGCGGGGGTGACGATGCCTTCGAAATGGCCGTATTCGTCGTGCACCAGCGCCATCGGCACGTCGGATTCCTTCAGCGTCTGCAGCACGTCGAGCGCGTCGGCCTGATCGTGCACGATGGGCGCGGTGCGCACGTGCCGACGCGGGTCGAGCGCGCGGCCGCCCAGCAATGCCGCCAGCACATCACGTGTCTGGACGACACCGATCATGGCGTCGACGCCGCCGTCGCCGGCGGGCAAGCGCGAATGCTGCGTATCCATCAGGAGCTTGCGGATGGTGGCATCGTCGGACTGGAGGTTCATCCAGTCGACCTCGGTGCGCGGCGTCATGACGGCGCGCACGGCGCGGTCGCCAAGCCGCATGACGCCGGCGATCATGCGGCGCTCGTCGGATTCGATGGTGCCGTGATGCTCGGCCTCGGCGACCAGCATCTTGATCTCCTCGTCGGTGACCTTCTCCTCGCTTTCGCCGCGCTGGCCGAGCAACCAAAGCACGGCCCGGCCCGAAATATCGAGCAGGAAGACCAGCGGCGCCGAGACGGTGGCGAGGACGGTCATGGCCGGGGCAGCCCGCACGGCGACCCGCTCGGGATCGCGCAGTGCGATCTGCTTGGGCACGAGCTCACCGATGATCAGCGAGGCATAGGTGATGACGGCCACGACGATGCCGACGCCGAGCGGATCGGCGATGTTTTCGCGGATGCCGTTCGAGGCCAGGAACTGCGCCAGCCTTTCGCCGAGCGTGGCGCCGGAAAAGGCGCCGGACAGCACGCCGACCAGGGTGATGCCGATCTGCACCGAGGACAGGAACTTGCCGGGGTTGGAGCCAAGCGCAAGCGCCCGGCCGGCGCCCTTGACCTCGCGATCGATCATTGCCTTGAGGCGGGCCGGCCGCGACGAGACGATGGCAAGCTCGGACATTGCCAGAAGGCCGTTCACGCAGATGAGGACGACCACGGTGGCGATTTCAACATATAGCATCAGGGGTCAATAGCATTGCCGTGCTGGATTGGAAAATAGTCAGCAGCCGTTTTCAGGAAGATGACAGCGCATGCGGCCCCGTCAGGCGGCATCCCAGGGCGGCGCCGAAAAATGCTCGACCAGCGCATCGACGACGACGCGGACCTTCGGCGTCACTGCTCGCGTCACCGGCCAAACGGCGTGGACGGCAATGTTTTCGACGAGGCGGTCCGACAGCACCATTTCGAGCGCACCGCTCCTGAGGCTGTCCGCCGCCAACCATGTCGGCAGGAAGGTGATGCCACAGCCGGCAAGGGCGGCGTCGAGCATCGGCTCGCCATTGTCGAGGACCAGCCTTGCCCGCGGTGTGAACTTTCCGATTTGGCCGTCGGCGTGCCTTATGGTCCAGGGATGGGCGACGCCGTTACGGGTGTAGCCGATCAGCTTATGAGCGGCGAGCTCCTCGATCGTTCGCGGCCTGCCGTGCTCCTCGAGGTAGGCGGGGGCGGCCAATACGCACGAGCGTTGGACATAGAGCCGCCGCGCCGCGAGCGACAGGCTGTCGTCGAGCTCGCCCATGCGAACTGCCAGGTCGATGCCTTCTTCGATGAGATCGACGCGACGGTCGTTGAAGGAGATCTCCATCGCCAGATCGGGGAAGCGCTTGGAAATGTCGAACAAAACTGGGGCAACGCAGCGCTGGCCGAAGGCCGACGGCAAATCGACCCGAAGCCGGCCCGAGGGCACCTGCCGGTGCGAGGCAAGCAGCGACTGGGCGGCTTCGATTTCGGACAGCGCCCTGACGCAGGCTTCGTAGTAGCTGAGGCCTTCGCTTGTCGGGCTCAGGCTGCGGGTGGTGCGATTGAGCAGACGCACCCCAAGCCGATGCTCCAGCTGTGCGATCGATTTGCCGACCGCCGATTTCGTCACGCGCAGCCGTTCTCCCGCACTGGTGAAGCTGCCGGCTTCGATCGTTTGAACGAAGGCGACAATGCCCTGCAGATCGGCGGATTCCATGGCTGTGCCCCTATTGTAGAATAATGATCTTCAATTCGTTTCCAATTATGCCGCATAGAAGCACTTTTTTCCATAGTGGAATGACGTAAAGATCTCGCCAGCAACTCAATCCGGAGCAGACGAGATGAACAGAGACATCAACAGATCCTGGCAAATGACCGGTTTTGGCCTGTCCAAGCTGCAACCGGCGCAGGGAAAGGTACCCGCCCCCAGGCCTCATGAGCTGCTGGTGCGGATCAAGGCCATATCGCTGAATTACAAGGATCGAATGATCCTAGACGGGGTGCTGATCCCGGACCTCGTCTTTCCCTTCGTGCCGACATCGGATGCGGTGGGCGAGGTCGTGGCGGTCGGCGGCGGCGTCAGCCGCTTCCAGGCCGGGCAACGCGTGCTGGGCCAAGTGATCGCCGACTGGCCTGACGGCGATGCGCCGCCGGTGCTTCACCAGCACACGCTGGGATTGTCACTGCCCGGCACCTTGTCCGATTACGTGCTGCTTCACGAGGATGCCGTCGTGCTGGCGCCGCCTTCGCTCAGCGACGCCGAGGCCTCGACGCTGCCGATCGCGGCGCTGACGGCGTGGTTTGCCTTGGCGGAGGCGACGAAGCCGGTGCCCGGCCAGACCATTCTTATCCAGGGTACCGGCGGCGTGTCGCTGTTTGCACTGCAATTCGCGGCCGCTTTCGGCCTGCGCGCCATCGTCACCTCGAGCAGCGACGACAAGCTCGAACGGGCCAGGAAACTCGGCGCCTGGCAAGTGATCAACTACCGCACCCAGCCGGCATGGGACGAAGCCGCGCGTGACCTGACGGGTGGAACCGGCGTCAACCATATCCTGGAGATGGTCGGCGGCGACAATGCGCGGCGATCGCTCGATGCCCTGGCCGCCGACGGCCGCCTGTCGGTCATCGGCCTGCTGGGCTCGATGGAACTCAGCTTTCCGATCGTGCCGTTCCTGCGCAATCGCATCGTCGTGCAAGGGATATCGATCGGTCATCGCCGCGCCTTCGAGCGGATGAACCAGGCGATCGAGGTGCTCGGTATCCGGCCGGTGGTCGACAAGGTCTTCGGCTTCGAGGAGGTGGAGCAGGCCTTCCAGCATCTGGAGAAGGGACCGTTCGGCAAGGTCGTGGTCGCCACGAGCTGACTTCAGGCATCACGGCAGTTGCTTCAGCACGCCGAGCACGGCCTTGCCGTCGGTGAAATAGGGGTCGCCGCCGCCATTGCGCCCGTGCGTGGTGGCGCCGATGCCTTCCAGGTCGCTGGTTGAGATCAGCATTCCGGCGGCGGTCAAATCCTGCATAAGAAAGTCGCGTTCGGCGTCGATGTCGGGGCCGATATGATGGGTGATGGCGCCGGTGTCGTGGCTCAGGCCCACGCCACGGTCGAAACTGGCCGAGCCCAGCCATAGCGGACGGCCATCGTCGCCCGTGGCATCGGTCTGCCAGAAGCGCACATGATGACGGCGGTCGGCGCTGCCGCCGACCGGCTTCTCGAAAGCAAGATCCTGGGCGCGGCCTTCGAACAGCAGCCGGCTGACGGGCGCATCGGGGTAGGGGCGCGAGAACAGCACGCTTTCGCCGATGTCGATCGCTGTCCTCAATGTGATGGCGTCGGCCGTATCCCAGCCGGCGACGGCGAAGGCGTGGACAACCTCTTTTTGCGTGCCGATCAGGCCGATATTGATGGGGTCGCCCGGAATGCCTTGCGGCGTGTGCGTCACCATCTCGAAGCTTTGGCTGCGAAAGCCGCGATCGTGAAACGTCCAGAATTCCGGCGCGGCGACATAGGCGAGCCCCAGATAGGTCGCCATGAGCAACACCAGCCAGGTCGCAGCGCGTCGTCGGAAGCTTCGTTGGCTCATCGATGCCGCTCGAGTTCTACGACGTCACTGTACGCGGCGAAGCCGCCGCCAGGCAAAGGGATCAGCGGCAGGCGCGATAGCCGCTCTTGCGGTTCTTGATGTCGAAGTGGAAATGGTTGCGGTGGTCGTAGTTGTAGCCGGGGCCGAGCACGGTGGTGAAATACTGGCAGCCATCGGCGCGCACATTGTTGAGGAAGCCGCGGGTGCGGAAGGCAAACAGGCCGGGCTTGCGCACGTCGATGTCGTCGCCATTGTTGAGTTCGATGCTCATCACGTCGAGCGCGTTGCCCTTGCCGTGTTCCGACAGCACGCCTTCGCCGGCGATGTTGCGGCAGGAATAGCTGGAACCCTGGTGGATGGTCCTGACGCCGGAAAAGTAGCGCCAGCGGGCGGAAGGAACGAGCTCGTTCTTCGTCCACGCGGCGAAGCTGGCGGCCATGTCGCAGGTCAGCGTCGCTGCGGGCTTCATCTGGATGCTGCCGATGGCAGTGACCTTGACCGGATAGTCAATGCCGCACTGGCCTTCATGGATCGGCGCCAAGTCGGTGAAGGTGACGCCGAGGCGCCTCAGCTGCTGACGGCAGTCGGTCTCGCTGGCCGGCATCTGCTCGACCGGCGACATCGGCTCGTCCATGCGTGGATAGGCGGCCTGCGTCATGTAGGGATTGGAAGGAACCAGCCGCTGCATGCCTGAATATTGCGGCACGGCCGCGGTCTGCGCGCCGACATCGACGGCTGGCTCCAGTGCCAGCACGTTGCCGGTGTTGCAGGCCGACACCGCGGCCAGCGCAAGCAGGGCGGCCAGCCCGCCGGCAGCGGCGCGCGCGCGTTTCGATTGCCGCGCAAGCGCCAGCGCGGCACGAAATATCCCGTCCATCGGCAGTCCCTTTCCCGATAGGCGGGATTTTAACGATCAACGGTAAAGGAAAAATCAGCGCCGGCGTTCATGCCTGCGGCCGAATTGCGGCATCGCTTCTGAGCCGGCCCTACTGGCAGAAGGTACCGCCGTGGCGGCGCGGCTCGAGGTCGAGGTGCAAATGCAGCGAATGATCGGCATCGCTGCCCGGGCCCAGCACGGTCTTGAACGGCCCGCAGGCGGCCTTGCGCACCGCGTCGAGGAATTTGGCGTCCTTGTCCGGTGGCGCCGGGCCGACCTCGATCGTCCTGCCGTCCGCAAGTGTGAAGCTGGCGATATCGAGCGCATTGCCGAAGGCATGTTCGGACAGTTTGCGCGTGCCGTTGCGTGGCCGGCACACAAAGGCCGATGCCTGGCCGATCGATTTCAGGTCGGTGCCGAATTCGGCTTTCGCCGCCGGCTGGATGACGTTGCCGGCAAAGCGTGCCGCCGCCTCGGCCATTGCGCAATTGAGCTCGGCGCCCGGGGCAATGGCGATCGACTTGCCAAGGATCTTCAGCACCAGGGGATAGGGGATCGAACAGCCGATATCGCGATCGCTTTCAGCCTTGTGCTCCTCGAATTCGACACCGAGACCCCTCAGCCGCTCGCGGCAGGCGACTTCCTCGGCAGGCATTTTCGCGTCTGGCAGGTCAGCCGAACGCGGATCGGGAAGCATCTCCTTTTTGTCCGCGTCCGCCGGCTTTGGCGGCGGTGGCGGGGCAATGGCCGGCGGCTCAACCTCCGGTTCCGCAGTCTCAGGCCTTTGTGTCGGCGTCGGCGCCACGGCTGGCGGCTCCGGTTCGCCTTTCGCATCGGCTGGCGGCTCGGGCTGCGCTTGTTGCTTCTGAGGGGATGCTTCGTCCTGGAACCGGTCGGATGTTGCGGCTGGATTTTGCGTGTTCGGTTCTGTCGCCTCTGGCGCGTCAGCGGGGCGCGGTTCAGGCACTGGGACATCCGCACGTACCGGCTTCGGATTTTGCGTCCTCTGCCGTGCCGGCTTCGGCTTGCGATGCCTTTCGCCGCGCGGTTTCAGCGGCCGGTCAACCCGCGGCGTCAGTGGCTGTTCCACCCGTGGTGAAAGCGGCTCGTGATGCCTGTGACGATGCCTGGCATCGGCCGGCGTCACCAGCAGTGCTGTCACGACCACGACCAATGCAATCCTGTATTTTCGGGAAAAGCTCAGTGTTGCCATCGCCTCGAAACGGTGCCGGGATGCTCGAAGTTGCCTGGAAGGCGCTTAGGCCCGATCACAATCGATTACCGGCGCGTTACGCACCGATCGCTTCTAGCCCTTCCTCCAGCCAATCGGCGAGCAACGGCAAGCCGAGCAGGTATTTGGCCGTGTGCTTGTTGGCGCGCTCGCGCGCGGCGGCGACGGCGTCGGCCCATTCCGAGGCATCGTAGTCGCCACGGCCGACCCAAGCGAGCGCGACGAGCTCGGCCGCCTCGTCGACATTGAGGTCGTTGATCAGCTCGCGCAGTTCCTCTTCGGTCAGGTTTTCCGAGCTTTCCTCGGCGAGTCCGTCATGATGATGATTGTCACGGGTGTTTCCATCGAACTCGATTTCGTGTTCGGCGCCGTCGGCATAGTCTTCATTGATCGCGGCGCTCAACGCCTTGCATTTGAGGATGAACAGCCGCACGGTGTCGGGCCCGATCGTCAAATCCCAGTTCTTTTCAAGCCGTCGCTGCACTGGCGGTCTCCGCTGGCTCAGCTTTCATCGCCGCCGATGATAGCGGATTTCGAGCATCCGTCACCTCATGTTAGCCCCTTGCTTTTTTCCGGGATGAAACCGCCGACACGCTGCGTTAGTGTTGCATTCTCACCCCTCCAGGAGGCTCCGATGCATAAAAGAGTGCTGATCCAGGCGGCGAGCGCGCTTCTCGCTCTGCAGTTCCTTGCCGTTCCGGTGTTTGCCGCAGGCAGCGGTGACGACACCAGTACGACCACCAAATGCAAGAAAGGCATGGTCTGGGACAAGAAGAAGAACAAGTGCGTCGCACCCCAGGAAGGCATGCTGGACGACGACAGCATCTATGATGCCGGGCATGACCTGGCGATGGCCGGCCGCTATGACGAGGCGATCGCCGTGCTCAGCCTCGCCGCCAACAAGCAGGACCCGCGCATCCTCAACTATCTCGGCTATTCGCACCGCCATTCCGGCCGCGTCGCCGTTGGCCTCGGCTATTACGAGGAAGCGCTGCGCATCGATCCCAACTACACGCTGGTGCGCGAATATCTCGGCGAAGCCCATCTCCAGATCGGCGACCTGGCCGGCGCCCAGCAACAGCTGATGGAGATCGAAAAGCGAACCGGCAAGGGTTCACGCGAATACGGCATGCTGGCCGAACAGATCGACCATTTCATGAGGAGCTGACCCCCTCAATGCCTTTTCGAACCGGCCGCGAGCAATCACGGCCGGTTTTTTGTTGCCATGCCGGCTCCTGCGACGGCGCGCGCGAAAACGGTGATGATTTCTTCAGAAACCGATTTTTGGGCGTGAAAAGCCCGCAAAGATTGCTATATTCAGGGAAATTGCGGTGAACGGTTCCGTTAGCCCGAGGCTGCCGGACCGTTTTCTTTTTGCACCATCGATAAGGCTTTCCCCGAAATGCGGGGGTGGCGGCAGGAAAGGTCAGGTATCATGAACAAGGTCCCGATGACAGGCGAGGGGTTCGCGTCATTGAAGGAAGAACTGCGCTGGCGCCAGCAGGAGGAGCGGCCGCGCATCATCGAGGCGATCTCCGAAGCGCGCTCGCACGGCGACCTATCCGAAAATGCCGAATACCATGCCGCCAAAGAGGCGCAGAGCCTCAATGAGGGCCGTGTCAACGAGCTCGAGGATCTCATCGCCCGGGCCGAAGTCATCGATGTCACCAAGCTCAGCGGCGACAAGGTCAAGTTCGGCGCCACCGTGGTGCTGGTCGACGAGGACACCGAGGAGAAGAAGACCTACCAGATCGTCGGCGATCAGGAGGCGGACGTGAAGTCCGGCCGCATCTCGATCTCCTCGCCGATCGCGCGGGCGCTCATCGGCAAGGAAGTCGGCGACGCCATCGAGGTCAACGCGCCGGGTGGTGCAAGGGGATACGAGATCGTCCAGGTGCAGTTTATCTAAGGGGTTCGAGGGGAGCTGATCTGCGCGTTTTTAGCCAAGGTTGGCGCCGCCCCTCATCCGCCTGCCGGCACCTTCTCCCCGTATAGTGACGGGGAGAAGACGGCTGAACGCGAAGTCGGCGTCTATTCTGCAAACGCTTAAAATTGGCGCAGTCATCGGTGAAGGTGTCCTTCTCCCCGGCAGGGCGATGAGGGGCAGCGCCAGCTTTCCGATTGAATAGATCAGTTCTTGCCAGCGCCGGCCTGACCATGCGTCTGGTGCTCCAGCAGCCTCTCAGCCTCAGCCACCACCCTCGCGGGCGACACTCGCTCAGCGGGCGCGGCCTGCAGCGTCGATGCATAGGGGCCGCGCGGACCGGTCAAACCCGGCTCCGTGGCCAAAAACACCGCGACCGTCGGCAGGCCGAAGGCGCTGGCGAGATGCGTGAGCCCCGTATCGGCGCCGATTACCAGCCTCGAGCTGCCCAGGATCGCCGCGATGTCGGCCAATGGTGATTTTGGCACGATGCTCGTCGATGGAACTGCCCGGGCGATCGCTTCAGCCACCGCCTGTTCGCGCTCGTCCGACCAGGTCGTGACCGGCGTCATGCCGCGCTCAACCAGCAGGCGGCCGGTTTCGATCCAGTCTTCAACAGGCCACTTCTTGTCCTCGCGGCTGGTGCCGTGCAGCAGGAAGGCCGTGTTGCCGGCTATGCCGGTCAGATTGCCGGGCGGCGGCACAATGCCCGAATCCAGCATCGAAAGATCGGGCCGGTAGCCCAATGCCAGCCCGAAAAGCCGCCGCGTCCGTTCGATGGCGTGGAGGTTGCGAGGGACGGCGTGGCCGACGTCGTAAAGCAGCGTTGCCGAAGGCTCGCGCGCGCTTGAGCGGTCGAAGCCGGCGATCGGCGCTTTCGCCTGCCTGGCCACCAGCGCCGACTTCAACAGGCCTTGCGCATCGATGACCAGATCATAGCGGCACGCACGCAAGGCGCGTCGCAAGGCGGTCGCCTCGCGCCAGGTGGCCTTGTCGAAGAGATGTTTTCGCCAACGCCGGATGGCGACCGTGTGGATGGTTCCGACTGCGGGGTGCAGCGCGACGATGCCGGCGAAAGCCTCCTCGACGCACCAGTCGAAAGCAATATCGGGCCGTGCGCGGCGCGCATCCTGGAGCGCCGGAAAGGTGTGGACGACGTCGCCCATCGACGATGTCTTGACGATCAGCACCCTCATGCGGCGGCCGGGATGTCCAGCAGCCGGTCCGCCGCCGCCATGACCCGTGCGACCTCGAGCGTCTTCAGGCAATTGAGGTGGCCGAGCGGACAGATCTTGCGGTGGCAGGGCGAGCAGGACAGGCCGAGCCAGACCAGTTCGCGCCGTTCGGCCAGCGGCGGCGTGTTCTGTGGCGAGGTCGAACCATAGACGGCGACAACCGGCGTGCCGACCGCCGCCGCAACATGCATCAGCCCGCTGTCGTTGGAGACCGCCAGCCGCGCGGCCGCGATCAGGTCGATGGCGTCCTCCAGCCGCGTCTGGCCGGCCAAGTCGACCACGCCAGGAGCGAGGGCTGCGATCTCCGCTGTCACCTCGCAGTCGTTCTTCGACCCGAACAGCGCGACCTTGAACCTTCTGGCCATGAACTCCCGGGCAAGGCCGGCATAGTGTTCGCTCGGCCAGCGCTTGGCCGGGCCGAACTCAGCACCCGGCATCAGCGCCACGAATTTCTGCGGCCCCAGGCCGAAACGGTCGAGCAGGGTGGCCTGGTTTTTGGCGTCCACCGTCAGATGAGGCGCCCGAAAATCGCCACCCCGTGCAAGGCCGAAATAGGCCTGCGCGGTGCGCCGTTTCACGGCCTCCGGCAGCGGAACGATATCGGTCAACAGGCCGTAGCGCATTTCCCTGAAATGGCCGAAACGGCGTGGAATGCGGGCAAAGAACGGGATCAGCGCCGACTTCCAACTGCCTGGCAGGATATAGGCGCTGTCATAACGGCCGCGCAGCAGGCGGCCGAAGCGGCGGCGGTGTGCGAATTCGAGCGCGCCGGGTTTCAGCGGGAAATCGATCTGCTGGCGGACCTCAGGCATGCGCTTGACCAAAGGGGCCGCCCAGGCCGGCGCCAGCACGTCGATGGCTGCATTTGGATGAAGCCCCTTCAGCGCCGAGAACAGGCACTGCGCCATCACCATATCGCCCACCCAGCGTGGGCCGATCACGAGGATCGCTGGGCTTTCAGCCATTCGACATAGTCTCTGACGCCGGTTTCGACGCTGCGGAATTGCCCATTGTAACCGGCGGCGCGCAGACGCGACATATCAGCTTGCGTGAAGCTCTGGTAGCTGCCCTTGAGGTGGTCGGGAAAGGGGATGTACTCGATCTCGCCCTTGCCCAGCGTGTCGATGACGGTTTCGGCAATGGCGCGGAAGGGTTGCGCCCGGCCGGTGCCGCAGTTGAAGATGCCGCTCGCGCCGCGCTTCCACAGCCACAGATTGACATCGGCGACGTCGCCGACATGGATGAAGTCGCGGCTCTGCTCGCCGGGGCCAAAGCCGTCATGGGCGCCGAACAGCTTTGGATTCTCGCCACGCCCGACCTGGTTGAACAGATGAAAGGCGACCGAGGCCATGGCGTCCTTGTGCGCCTCGCGCGGCCCATAGACGTTGAAGTAGCGCAGGCCCGCGACCTGCGAATGATCGGTATCGAAGACATTGCGCCTGACATAGTCATCGAACAGCTTTTTTGAATAGGCGTAGACGTTGAGCGGCCGCTCAAGCTCCGCGTCCTCGCGGAACTCGGAGCCGCCGCCATAGACCGATGCCGAGGAGGCGTAGAGGAAGGGCACGCGCAGCGCCAAGCAGGCATGCAGCAGCCGCTTCGAATAGGCGTAGTTCACCTCCATCATGAACTTGCCGTTCCATTCGGTGGTGGTCGAGCAGGCGCCCTGATGGAAGACGGCCTCGATGCGGCCGAGCCCGCCGTCCTCGAGGCGGGCCAGGAAATCGTCCTTGTCGAGATAGTCGGCGATCCGCAAGTCAGCAAGGTTGGCGATCTTGTGGCCATCGCTCAGGTCGTCGACGACCAAAATGTCGTCGTGGCCCTCCGAATTGAGCGCGGCGACGATGTTGGAGCCGATCATGCCGGCGCCGCCCGTGACGATGATCATGAACGCCTCTGGTTGCTTGCGATTCCGGCCCTTATAAGGGAGGCTTGCGAAGCTGTCGACAAAGCAGCGTTGCCGGGCGGCACTGGGATCCGCAAGAACAATCGAGGGGTGGACCCGTCCGCGATTGCCCTGCGCGGGGCAGCGCGCCACAGTGGCGCCGCAAAGCTGCCGCTTCAGTCGGCTCGCGCCGCCGGGCGCGATCATGAGGGACCAGGAATGCCGTCGACAGAGCTGCTCGTCGCGTTTTTCGCCACCACGGCGATCTTCGCCTATATTCCAGGCCCGGCCATGCTCTATGCCGCCGCGCAGACGATGGCGCGCGGCCGCTGGTCCGGCCTGACTGCGGCGCTCGGCATTCATCTGGGCGGCTATGTTCACGTCTTTGCCGCTGCCGCCGGCCTGTCCGTGCTTTTCCACGCCGTGCCGCCGCTCTACATGGCGGTCAAGCTCGTCGGCGCGCTCTACCTGATCTGGCTCGGTGTGGCGCTGTTCCGCAAGCGCGCGGAAGGCGACATGGCACTGCCGGCGATAGAGCGGAAATCGGCTTGCCGCGCCTTTTTCGAGAGCATCGCCGTCGAGGTGCTCAATCCGAAGACCGCGATCTTCTTCATGGCCTTCCTGCCCCAGTTCATCGATGCCTCTGCCGCATTCCCGGTCTGGCTGCAATTCGTCGTGCTGGGCACGACAGTCAACCTGATGTTCTCCTCGGCCGATATCGTCTGCGTGTTCCTGGCTGGTGCCGTGATCGGCAGGCTGCGCCGCTCCAGCAGCGCCCAGCGCATGATGCAGCGAGCCGGCGGCGCGGTGCTGGTCGGGCTTGGCGTCCATGTCGCCTTGCAGAAGAGTTGACGAGGCCAGCCGGCGTTGCGCTGGCTCGAATTGCGGTATATCGGCATCGCCATGAACGACCGATCCCGGCCAATTTGTCCTCCATGCATCTTCAAAACCGGTTTTTGCGCGTTGCCAGTGACATGACCAAGCACGACCCACTTTCCCCCGAGCCCTTGCACCGCGCCATCGCGCACTTCGGCCAGGCCACCGTGCTGGTGGTCGGCGATCTCATCCTTGACCGGTTCGTCAACGGCATCATCGAGCGGATTTCGCCTGAAGCGCCGATCCCGGTGCTCCATGGGCGCGGCGAGAGCCTGGCGATGGGCGGCGCCGGCAATGTCGTGGCCAACATCATCTCGCTCGGCGCCGCCGCCATTCCGGTCTCGGTGATCGGCTCTGATACGGCAGGCGACAGCCTGGTGCGCATGCTCGGCGAGCTTGGCGCCGACACGACAGGCCTGGCGCGGGAGCGCGGCCGCATGACGTCGTCCAAGAGCCGCTTCAGCGCGCTCAACCAGCAGGTGCTGCGCTTCGACGAGGAAGAGATCAAGCCGCTCGGCGCGGCGGAGCGCGCGGCGCTGGTCCGGCATTTCCGCGCCGCGCTGGCGCACGCCGACATCGTCATCCTGTCGGATTACGGCAAGGGCATCCTGCTCGACGGCGTCGCCGGCGAATTGATCGCGATCTGCCGCGAGGCGGGAAAGCCGGTGCTGGTCGATCCGAAGGGCCGGGATTATGCACGCTATGCCGGCGCGACCGCCATCACGCCCAACCGCAAGGAACTCGGCGAAGCGGTCGAACGGCCGGTGTTCAGCGATGACGAGATCGTGGCCGCGGCGCGCGAGCTGCTTGCGGCGCATGGCTTCGACTTCGTCGTCGCCACGCGCAGCGAAAAGGGCATGAGCGTCGTCGGTCCGACGGAGGCGCGCCACATCGCCACGCAGGCGCGCGAAGTGTTCGATGTGTCGGGCGCCGGCGATACGGTGATCGCGACCTTCGCGCTGGCGCTTGCCGCCGGCGCCGATCCGGCCGCGGCCGCCTCGATCGCCAATGCAGCCGGCGGCGTTGTGGTGGGCAAGCGAGGCACGGCGCGGCTGACGGTCGAGGAACTCAACGGCGCGCTGTTTCGATCGCACGGTCCGAGCGTCCACAGGGATGCCATCCTCGACGCCAAATCGGCCGCACGGCTGGTGGCGGCGTGGAAGGAGGAAGGCCTCAGCGTCGGCTTCACCAATGGCTGTTTCGACATCCTTCATGCCGGCCATGTCAGCCTGCTGCACGCGGCGCGCAGCCAGTGCGACCGGCTGGTGCTCGGCCTCAACAGCGATGCCTCGGTGCGCCGGCTGAAGGGGCCGGAACGGCCCGTCAACGACCAGCACGACCGCGCCTGCGTGCTGGCGGCGCTCGCGTCGGTCGACGCGGTGGTGGTCTTCGACGAGGACACGCCGCTGGCGCTGATCGAGGCGCTTCTGCCCGACATACTCGTCAAGGGCGCCGACTACACGGTCGACACCGTGGTCGGCGCGGACGTGGTGCAGAAAGCGGGCGGGCGCGTGGTCCTGGTCGATCTCGTCGCCGGCAAGAGCACGACCGGCACCATCGGCAGGTTGCGCTCGGCCGGCAACAAGAATTGAGGGTTTCATGTCCGAACTGAACGATTACCTGGTCCGCTCGGCGGCCGCGATCACGGCGCTGGTCGAGCGCGATCTCACAGGCGCGATGGAACGTGCGGCGAGCGCGATCGTCGCCGCCCTTTCGTCGGGCAAGGCGCTGCTGATCTGCGGCAATGGCGGTTCGGCCAGCGACGCCATTCACATCGCCGGCGAACTGGTCGGCCGCTTTCTCAAGGAGCGCAAGGGCTACAATGTCATCGCGCTGCCGGCCAACGCCGCGGTGCTGACCGCCTGGGGTAATGATTACGGCTTCGACACCGTTTTTTCGCGCCAGGTCGAGGCGCATGGCGCTGCCGGCGGCGTGCTTCTGGCGATCTCGACCAGCGGCAATTCGCCGAGCATCCTGGCGGCCGCCGAACAGGCACGGACCATGGGCATGACGGTGATCAGCCTGACAGGCGACACAGGCGGCAAGCTCGCGCCGCTCACCGACATCCTGCTCAACGTGCCCTCGACCTCGACGCCGATCATCCAGCAGGGGCATCTGTGCCTCTACCATCACCTGTGCGAGGTGGTGGAAGCGCGCCTCAGCAATGGCTGACAAGGCGCCGCACCCGTTGGCCGAGCCGGGCCTGTGGGTGGAGCGGATAGGCGGCAGGGTTTTTCCCGCCGGCCAGCCGGCGCTGTTCCTCGATCGCGACGGCACCATCAATGTCGATACCGACTATCCCAGCGATCCGGCCGAGATCGAGCTCCGGCCGCAGATGCTGCCGGCGATCGCCGCCGCCAACAATGCCGGCATCCCGGTCGTGGTGGTGACCAACCAGTCCGGCATCGCGCGCGGCTATTTCGGCTGGAGTGCCTTCGCTGATGTGAACCGCCGCGTGCTCGAGCTGTTGCGCGATCAGGGCGTTGTCGTGGACATGGTGCTGGCCTGCGCCTACCACGAAGCTGGCGTGGGGCCGCTGGGCATATCGGATCACCCGATGCGCAAACCCAATCCCGGCATGCTCTTCGAGGCGGCGAAACGCCTCGATCTCGATCTCCGGCGGTCGGTGATCGTCGGCGACAAGCTGGCCGACATGGAGGCAGGCCTGGGCGCCGGCCTGCCGCAGGGCTGGCTCGTCGGCGGCGAGGCGCAGCTTCGCTCCGGCTTCGTCATCAGGCCCTTGCGGGACAGCAGCGACCTCGACGGTCTCATCGCCGCCATAGGGCGGCTCGATGGCCGGGATAAGCGGTCTTGATCCGGGCCTGACCGCTCACGCCGGTTCGCTGCCTTGCGAGGCCTCATACAGTTTGGCCTCGGTGGCGAAGGAATAGATCATCACCGACATCGAATAGACGAAGCCGTGCCGGCCGCACAGGAAGTAGCGCTTGGCCAGGTAGAATTTCAGGAAGTTGCCGAGCGGCGAAAGCACCAGCCGCACCAGGCCCGGCTTCTTGCCTTTCTCGACCAGGGTGGCCGCCTTGAGGCTGGAATAGGCATTTGCCCGGGCCAGATCCTCCTCGACCGATATTTCGCGGCGATGCAGCAGCACGCCGCTTTCGATCGTGCTGGTCTCGCCGGAAACGCCGAAGGATTCATGGACCCGCGCGGTCACGTCCATGGTCGCACCTTCCCGGCGGAAAAGCCGCAACAGCCTGTTGTGCAGCACCCAGCGATGGGCATAGCCGTAGCCCTTCAGCCAGTCGCGGCGGCGGATGTACCATCCGCTGATACCGGCGTTCGCCGTCTCGACTGCCGCCACGATCGACTGCCGCAGCCGGTCGTCGACGCGTTCGTCCGGGTCGATCGAAAGACACCAGGGCTGCGTGGCGTGGTCGAGCGCGAATTGCCGCTGATGCGGAAAACCCGGCCAGCCATTGTGCAGCAGCTTTATCGGATAGCCCTCAGCGACAAACTGCCGAACGATGTCCAACGTGGCGTCGGTGGAGCCTGAATCGACGATGACGATCTCGGCGCAAAAATCGATGCTTTCGAGGCACGGGCCGATCATATCGGCCTCGTTCATGCAGATGATGAGCGCCGAAATCGGGCTTGCAAACCTGGTCATGGTCCCTTCCACGGCGGATCGTCCTTGGAACTTACGCTGCTTGGGCAAGGAAACCAATCAGGCGCCAAATCGCACAGGACGATCCGGCTGCCTGCGCCTGTCCGTTATCAACGCGGCGGCGATGTGGCGAAATTCCGGAATTCGCTTTGGCCGGGCGCCGCAATCGATCGGCGTCACGGCCGCTCGAACGAGACCAACCCTTCATCCTTGACCCGGCGGATGGTGAGGGCTGTGCGCACCGTGTCGACGTTCGGCGTGGAGGTCAGTTCCTCGATGACAAAGGTCTGGAAGGCGCCGAGGTCGCTTGCCACGCAGTGCAGGAGGAAATCGGATTCGCCCGACACCATCCAGGCATCGCGTACGACCGGCCAGCCGCGCGTGCGCTCAGCGAAGATGCGAAGCTCGGCATCGGCCTGATGGTGCAGGCCGACCAGGCAGAAGGCGACCACGTCGAGACCGAGCGCCGGCGCGTTGAGCAGCGCCCGATAGCCGCGAATGATGCCGGCTTCCTCCAGTCGCTTGACGCGGCGCAGGCAAGGTGGTGCCGAAATGCCGACGCGGTTCGACAGTTCGACATTGGTCATGCGTCCATCTGCCTGCAATTCGCGCAGGATCTTCCAGTCGATTGCGTCGAGGTCGGCCTTGAGCGGCATTTCGGGGCTTTCGATGATTGCGGGTGGCGAAAGAATCTTGCGGGATTTTGTAATTAAACGACTTTGCTGTCCACGCCATCCCCACGGGGAAATCCGCGCCGCACCAGAGCGGTTCGCCCGGTGCGACAAAGCTTTCCGGGGACGAGCGCCAACTTGCCTTGCTGGTGTCGTGGGCAACACTTACATTACGCGCGACATCGACGAGTTTTCCATGCCGCAAACGCCGGCAGCCCTCCGCAGAGGCTTTTCATGACCACCAAGCACGCGCCTGTCCTCATCATCGGTTCCGGCCCGGCCGGTTATACCGCGGCGATCTATGCCGCCCGCGCCATGCTGAAGCCGATGCTGGTCGCCGGCCTGCAGCAGGGGGGCCAGCTGATGATCACCACCGACGTCGAGAACTATCCCGGTTTCGGCGAACCCATCCAGGGTCCGTGGCTGATGAGCGAGATGCTCAGGCAGGCCGAGCATGTCGGCACCGACATCATCGCCGACATCATCACCGAGGTCGATCTCAACGTGCGGCCGTTCCGCGCAACCGGCGATTCCGGCACCGTCTACACGGCCGATGCCCTGATCATCGCCACCGGCGCGCAGGCCAAATGGCTTGGCATTCCGACCGAACAGACGTTCATGGGCTTCGGCGTATCGGCTTGCGCCACCTGCGACGGCTTCTTCTACCGCGGCAAGGATGTCGCGGTGGTCGGCGGCGGCAATTCGGCGGTGGAAGAAGCACTCTATCTGTCGAACCTCGCCAAGAGCGTGACGGTCATCCACAGGCGCTCGGACTTCCGCGCCGAACGCATCCTGCGCGAGCGGCTCTTGAAGAAGGACAATGTCCGCGTCATCTGGGACACGGTTGTCGACGAGATCACCGGCCGTCCGGGCAAGACGCCACTGCCGCCTTCGGTCGAAGGGTTGAAGCTGCGCAACGTGGTGACGGGTGTCGAGACGCAGCTCGAGGTCGACGGCGTGTTCGTCGCGATCGGCCATGCGCCGGCGGTCGAGCTGTTCGTCGGCAAGCTGAAGCAGAAGCCGAACGGCTATCTGTGGACGGCGCCGGATTCGACCCGCACCGACGTGCCCGGCGTGTTCGCCGCCGGCGACGTGACCGACGATATATACCGCCAGGCGGTGACTGCGGCGGGGCTGGGCTGCATGGCGGCGCTCGAGGCGGAGAAGTACCTGGCCGGCATCGAGGTGCATCGCGAGGCGGCCGAATAGCGGTTCGCAAACTGTTGAAAGAACGGCTTAGAAACGCCGTGTAAAAGCCTGATTTTTCATTCAGACGCCAAACAGGAACGAGGGGAATCATGGCGTTGGACTGGGACAAGCTACGCGTGTTTCACGCTGCGGCGGAAGCGGGGTCGTTTACACATGCGGCCGAGACGCTGCATCTGTCGCAATCGGCGATTTCGCGCCAGGTCAGCGCGCTCGAGCACGATGTCGGCGTGCCGCTGTTCAACCGTCACGCCCGCGGCCTGGTGCTGACCGAACAGGGCGAGATGCTGTTCCGCACGGCGCATGACGTGCTGATGAAGCTCGAGACCATCAAGTCGCGGCTGACCGAGACCAAGGACCGCCCCTCCGGCGTGCTCAGGGTCACGACCACGGTCGGGCTCGGCGCCGGCTGGCTGACCGAGCGCGTGCAGGAGTTCATCGAGCTCTATCCTGAAATCAGCCTGCAACTGATCCTCGCCAACGAGGAGCTCGACCTCACCATGCGCCAGGCCGATTGCGCCATCCGGCTGCGCCAGCCGCAGCAGCCGGACCTTATCCAGCGCCGCCTGTTCACGGTGCATTTCCACCTCTATGCTTCGCCAGGCTATATCGCCAAGCATGGCAGGCCGGCTTCGGTGGCCGAGCTCAAGGCGCATCGCATCGTCACTTTCGGCGTGCCGGTGCCCGCGCATCTGTCGGAGCTGAACTGGCTGGAAACGGTCGGCGATTTCGAGGGCGGCCAGCGCGTGCCGACGCTGCAGATCAACGACATATTGTCGATCAAGCGCGCGGTGCAGGGCGGCGCCGGCATCGCCATGCTGCCCGACTATGTCATCTCCAAGGATTCCGGCCTGGTGCAGCTCCTGCCGGAAACGGAGGTGCCTTCCTTCGACACCTATTTCGCCTACCCGGACGCGATGAAGAACCAGGCGAAGCTGCACGTATTTCGCGACTTCATCATCGCCAAGGCGCGGAGCTGGTCGTATTGACCGGAGATCGTGCAGACCCTCACCCCCGCCAGCGCGTCAGGCGGGGCAGCCAGGCGGGCACGTTGCGGCGGTAGGTTTGGTATTCATCGCCATAGCGGCGTGCGAGCGTCGGCTCCTCGTACAGCTTGACGAAGGTGGCCATGGCCGCGGCTGCCATGGCGGCGTAGGCGACAAGCGTCCAGCTTGAAAACAGCAGTGCCTGGCCGATGATGATCGACAGCACCGCCACATACATCGGATTGCGGACATGGCGGTAGAGCCCGCCGACCACCAGTCTCTCGGTCGGAGCGACCGGAGCAGGCGTGCCGAGGCCTTCAAGCGCAAAGCAGGCGAATGCATGCAGCAGCGCCGCCACGGCGACCGCGATGAGGATCCAGCCAAGAGGGGCAAGACCCGGCAGGCTCGACCATGGCCGGTCCCAGCGATCCGTCAGCAGCCACGGCACGAGGCCGGCGACGATACAGGGTGCCGCGATGAAGAACGCAGCACTGCCGGCGATCGCCGAAAAGGTCCGCATTGCTTGTCTCCCGCCTGAAGCATGTCACGCCCAAACCGATTCCCGCGACGCGCTCAAGTCTTTGTTGTTCACGTCGCTGCCGAACCGAGGACACTTTGCGCGACATGCATTAGTTGCCTCGGAAATAAACGCCTGCTGCCTCATTCCACGCCATTGCGCATTTTTGACATTTCGGGATGAAAACCGAGCGTGATTCGCGATTCCGCCGTGACAATTGTCTCATTGCGGGTTCCGCTTCGGTGATTCTGCTGGTCCTATTGGGTCCAGAAATGGCTTAGACCACAGCCTGCGTCTTTTTGCATGCGTGTGTTGCAAAATAGATGCTTGTTTCTTGGGCATGATGAGCACATATATAGTTCATCTCCTGGGCGCGTTCTCCTCCCATTAGCGCCCTCGAGTGTTCCCCTCTGGAGGTTAGCCTTAACAGGCACTTCCAATCAAACTCAGCCGGATCTTCATTGATCCGGCTTTTTTGTTGCCCGGAGGCTGCCGGAAGGGCGGGAAAATCCACCGAAATAGCCACGTAACAGTGACATGTAACCTCTGGTAACATGTCAAAGGCGTTCGGCTCCTGCTAAGCAGACCATAGGACGCGGTGTGGTCGGACGGGAGATGGGGGCATCACTCGGACGATCCGGGCTCAGGCGGCTACCGCGTCCGAACCTTCTTCCGCCGAAGCGGCGACTTCAAGATGCGGCGGACCTGCCGTTTCTCCTCCCAAGAAAACGGTCCGCAAACAAAACGGCGTCCGGCCCCCCGGGCGTCGTTTTTTGTTTGCGCCCCCTCGAACAAGGTTCGAGAGGGCACTCACCCAAATCTTTGTGGATGTCGATGTCCCAAAGCCGAGATCACTTTAGACGACATGCATCAGAATCAGGCTGCCTTGCCGTTGGCATTCATCGCTTCGTCGGCGAGCCGGCCGGTGAGTTCGGCCATGTGGTCGAAGACGGCGCGGTAGCTGGCGACGCCTGAGGTGGCCGAGCGCAGCTCGATGATCAGATCGCCGATCTCGGATTGCGGCATGGTCGCCTCGACGACATCCCATCCTGGCCAGCCGGGTCGCGCGTCGTAGCCGAGGATCTGGCCGCGCCGCTGCGGGATCAGGGCGATGATCTTCGAGGTCGCATCGGAGGGCGTCACGATCTCGACCTTCATCACTGGCTCCAGGAGCACGGGCGAACAGCCCGCCATGCCTTCCTTCATGGCAAGCTTGGCCGCCATCTGGAAGGCCATGTCGGAGGAATCGACCGCGTGGTAGGAGCCGTCCGACAGGTTGACGGCGACGTCGACGACGGGAAAGCCGAGCGGGCCCGACTTCAGGTAATCGCGTATGCCGCTTTCGACCGACTGGATGTAGGTCTTGGGCACCACGCCGCCGGTGATGGTATCGGTGAACTGGAAACCTGCGCCGCGCGGCAGCGGCTTTATCTCGATCACCACATCGCCGAACTGGCCGTGGCCGCCGGACTGCTTCTTGTGGCGGCCGCGCTGCTGCGCCGATTTGCGGATAGTCTCGCGGTAGGGCACCGCCGGCGGATGGCCTTCGACCGGAATCTGGTTCTTGCCCTCGAGCCGTTCGCGTACGACGCGCAGGTGCATTTCTCCATGGCCCGACAGCACGGTCTCGGCCGAGTCCTGGTTATGATGCAGGCTGAGCGAGGGATCTTCTTCGGCCAGCCGTTGGATGGCGGCCGACATCTTCACCTCGTCCTTGCGCTCCTTCGGCCGCAAGGCGAAAGCGAAGACAGGCTGCGGCGGCTCGAACTGGAGCAGCGGCTTCATGCCGCCCTTGGCCGAGGTCAGCGTCTGGCCGGTCTTGACCGCGTCCAGCTTGCCGAGCGCGACCGTGTCGCCGGTCTTCGCCGCGGTGAGCTTCGACTGGTCCTTGCCAAGCATCCTGTAGATGCCGGACACCTTTGCCATGTCGCCGCCGGGCAGCCAGAGCTCGGAGCCATCGGCGACCTGTCCCGAAAGGATGCGCGACACCGACAATTTGCCTCCATGCGGCGTATGGATGGTCTTCATCACCTGAACCACGGTTGCGTTGCCTTCGGGGGCGCCGAGCCGTTTGCGGGTCGCGTCGATGTCGGGCGCATCATGGCGGATCGCCTTCAGGAGACGCAGCACGCCATTGCCTTTCTCTGCGGTGCCGATCAGCACCGGCGTGACGGCGCCGTCGCGCAGATCCGCGGCAAGATCGTCGAAGACCGCGTCCTTGGGCGGCTCGATCTCCTCGAGCAGCTGTTCCATCAACTGGTCGTCATGGTCGGCCAGCCGTTCCAGCATCGAAAAACGGGCTTCCAGCTCACGCGCCTTTTCGTCGCCGGGGATCTGGGCCACCTCGCTCTCGGCATATTCGCGGTAGATGTAGGCGCGTTCCAGCGCCAGGTCGATCGAGCCGATGACGACGCCGTCCTTGCGCAGCGGTATCTGGCGCAGAAGCAACGGCACCGCACTTGCCGGCTGCAGCATCTTCAGCGTGTCGCGCACGCCCGCGATCGCCTTGTCGACCTTGTTGAGAAACAGGATGCGCGGCACGCCGAGATCGTCGAGCTTGCGCATGATGAGCTGGAGGGCGGGGATCTTCTTCTCGTCGGCCTCGGCGACGACCACCGCGAGGTCGCAGGCGGCCAGTACCGGTTCGGCCTCGAAGGAGAATTCGATCGATCCGGGACAGTCGACGAAGGTGAACTGCTCGCCCATGAATTCCGTGGTGGCGAAGGTCGCCTCGACGCTCATGGCGTGGGCGCGCGCCTCGGGCGAATGATCTGAAACGGTGTTTCCCGAGGAAACCGGGTTCTGGCGGGGAATGGCGCCCGTGCGGGCCAATATGGCTTCGAGAAGTGTCGTCTTACCGCTTGCGAAGGGACCGACTATGGCAATGCATTTCGGTCCCGTGCGTCTTCCTCCGGCGCGATTACCCATGACTGACCTCCACTCAGGCGTTTCCCTGGAGACCGACTGGCATTCATGGTTCAGGCCAAGGTCAGTCGGTCCTGAGCGGCGGCCGGCCTGTTCGACCGTCGCGGGCGGGCTTGTCTTCAACCGGCCCAAAGGTATCGTCCCACTTGTTTGCCGGCAGGGCAAGGAAAATAGGTAGCCTCAAGGGCCGAGCGCGGTGCGGTTGCCGCTGATTTGCAAGCCGAACAGACCGGTTGCGTCGACGGCCATATCGGCCGAAACTAGGGTCTCGAAAGAAGAGCGGCGTCGCCGCCGCCCGCATCGCCACCAGTTCCAGGGATCGAACGATGAAGATCATTGCTTGCGGCAGCACGCCGACCGTCATCGCGCCGGAAAAGTACTTCACCGGCCGGGTGCTGCAGACGCCGATCATCGAGAAGGAGGCTCCGGCACGGCTGCGGGCGACATTGGTCAGCTTCGAACCGGGCGCGCGGACCCACTGGCACACGCATCCGCTTGGCCAGACGCTGTACGTCACGTCGGGCGCCGGCCTCGCCCAGACCTGGGGCGGTCTCATCCAGGAGATCAGGGCAGGGGACGTCATCTCGTTCGCGCCAGGCGAAAAGCACTGGCATGGGGCCGGGCCGAAAACGGCGATGACGCATATAGCGATGCAGGAAGCGCTCGAGGGCGTGCATGCCGACTGGCTGGAAGCGGTGACGCCGGCCCAATATGGCGGCTGAGTACCGTGTCGAGCCGATCTAAAAACCCGGCGTTTGGCCGGGTTTTGTTTTCACGATCAGGTCAGTGATGCCGTAAAGCGCTGGATGCGCGTGCACGCCTCCTCCAGCAGCGTCTCCGACGTGGCGTAGGAGATGCGGAAGTTCGGACCGAGGCCGAAGGCCGAACCGAATACCACCGCCACGCCCTCGGCCTCGAGCAGCTCCGAGCAGAAGGCCTCGTCGGTGTCGATCACCTTGCCGGCCTTGGTCTTCTTGCCGATCAGCTGGGCGCAGGACGGATAGACGTAGAAGGCGCCTTCCGGCGACGGACAAGAGATGCCGCGCGCCTGGTTGAGCATCGAGACGACGAGATCGCGGCGCCCCTGGAAGATCGCCTTGTTCTTGGCGATGAAGTCCTGCGGGCCGTTCAGCGCTTCGACCGAGGCCCATTGCGCGATGGTGCAGGCGCCCGACGTCTGCTGGCCCTGGATCATGTCCATCGCCTTGATCAGCTGGACGGGACCCGCGGCGTAGCCAATGCGCCAGCCGGTCATGGCATAGGTTTTCGACACGCCGTTCATGGTCAGCGTGCGCTCATAGAGCTTCGGCTCGACCTCGGCGATGGTCTTGAAGACGAAGTCGCCGTAGGTCAGATGCTCGTACATGTCGTCGGTCAGCGTCCAGACATGCGGATGCCTGAGCAGCACGTCGGCGAGCGACCGAAGCTCGGCCTCGGTGTAGGCGGCGCCCGACGGGTTCGACGGCGAGTTCATCAGCAGCCACTTTGTGCGCGGCGTGATCGCCTTTTCCAGCACTTCTGCCGTCAACTTGAAGCCGTTGTCGATCGAAGTGTCGGCGAACACCGAGGTGCCGCCGCAGATCGCCACCATCTCGGGATAGCTGACCCAATAGGGCCGGGGGATGATGACCTCGTCGCCAGGGTTCAGCGTCGCCATGAAGGCGTTGAACAGGATCTGCTTGCCGCCAGTGCCGACGATGGTCTGCTCCGGCTTGTAGTCGAGATTGTTCTCGCGCTTGAATTTCTTCGCGATCGCTTCGCGCAGCGGCGCGATGCCCGACACCGGCGGATATTTGGTCTCACCACGGCGGATGGCCTCGATCGCCGCATTCTTGATGTTGTCGGGCGTATCGAAATCCGGTTCGCCGGCACCCAAGCCAATGACGTCGCGGCCGGCATTTTTCAGCTCGCGGGCTTTCTGCGTCACCGCGATGGTGGCGGAAGGCTTCACGCGGGAAAGGGTGTCGGCAAGGAAGGCCATGACCTTTTTCTCTCCAGAAAGGATCAGCGCGGCCAGGAGCGGCCGCGGCGCTTCTCATGTCGCATCATTCCCGTGAGTGCAAGCATTGTCGGCTGGGCCAGTGCCGCAAGGAGGTCAATGAGCCGTGATCGGCAACAGAAAGTTCATTAACGGGCGGTAGAGGCTTGCGTGGCAGGATCGTAACCCAATTGCGCCAGTTCGCGGAGCGAGGAACCTTGTCGCGCAGCATCGGGCTTGCCCATATCATCCGTCATGATGACGGCACCTCGTCAGGTGTCTGGGGCATTTATACGCTGCAAAGCGCCTTCCAGCCGATCTTCGCCTTCAGGGAAGGCAAGCTGTCGGTTGCCGCCTTCGAGGGCTTGATCCGGCCGTTCCGCGACGGCGAGCCGCAATCGCCAATGAGCTTCTTCAGCACCTGCCCGGCCGCCGACCGGCTTCATGTCGAGGCGCTGACCAGGACGCTGCATCTGCTGAATGCCGGCGCCTGCCTGCCGCAGGAAGCGTCGATCTTCGTCAATTTCGATCCATCGGTGTTCACCGAGCGCGCCGTTGCCGACAATGCCTTGCGCGAAATGCGCCTGGTGCTGCACGAGGCCGGCATCGATCCGGGCCGTGTCGTGTGCGAGGTGACCGAGCAGCGTCCAGCCTCGCAGGAGACCCTGCACGGTTTCGTCGCGGCGTTGAAGGGCAACGGCTTTCGCATTGCCGTCGATGACTATGGCGCCGACGATTCCGACATCAACCGCATCAAGGAGTTGAAACCCGACATCGTCAAGTTCGATGCCCACTGGATCACGCAGTTGATGGAGTCCGGCGCCGGCTTTGCGCTGCTGACGTCCATGGTGAAAAGCTTTGAGGCGCAAGGCATCCGCACCGTGTTCGAGGGCATCGAGGAAGGCTGGCAGTTGGAGCTGGCCGAGAAATCCGGGGCTTCGATGGTCCAGGGTTTCGTGCTGGCGCGGCCGGAGCTGGCGCCGACCAGCTTCCGCGTCTTCGGCGAGGACGGGCCGTCGCCTGTCGCCGACAGTGCATCTTCCGTCCCGGCCGCCGCGCCGCATACCGCGCGGGCGGCGAAAGCCTTTGGGCGCAGGGGCACACGATGAGGCCCGAGCGGCGGCGAGATGTCGGCGATGCGATCTTCATGGACGAGGTCGGTATCGAATATGGCGTTTATGGCGACTTCCGCCTGCGCAGCGCCTACCAGCCGATCTTCGCGCCGCGCGGCCGCTTCCTGCACGCAATCGCCGTCGAGGGCCTGATAGAGCCGCATCGCGCCGGCCGGCCGGGCGCCGCACGGGCGTTCTTCGAAGGCGTCGCGGCCCAGGACCGGCTGTTCGTCGAAACCATGTGCCGGGTGCTGCATCTCAGGAATTTCCGCAACATCGGCGTCGATGGGCTCGATCTGTTCTTCAACTACAATCCATTGGTCAACGCCCGTCGGGGCCGGGCCTTGGCCGAAATCCGGCTGATGAGCAGGCATCTCGGCGAGCTCGGCCTGGCCCCCGGCATGCTGGTCTGCGAAATCACCGAACAGGCGGCCGACGACACGCTGCTGGCCAGGCTGGTACGCGAGATGCGCCGCGACGGCATCCGCATCGCCATCGACGACTTCGGCACCGGCCACTCGACCGAGGAGCGGGTCAGCCTGCTCAAGCCCGATATCGTCAAGATCGACGGTGGCTGGTTCGCGCAATTCTGCCGCCACGCCGCCGCCGAGCGGTTCTTCCGCCCGCTGGTCTCCAGCCTGCACGACCGCGGCGCCAAGGTCCTGGTCGAGGGCATCGAACAGCCCACCCATCTGCGCGTCGCGCTCGATGGCGGCGTCGACCTGCTGCAAGGTTTTCTACTCGCCCGGCCGGCGCTGGCCGGGGTGATCTTCGACGAGCGACCGCTCGCCATCGACGCGCTGCTGGGCAGGGACAGCAAGGTGGTGCCGCTGTTCGGGTAGCGCCGTGTGCTACACATCAGCGGCGCTGATCGTCGCGCCAAAACTAATCATTGGTGAGGACGGCGCGGCTACGATAATCGCGTCTGCACATGGCAGCGCTCGGGGACCAGCGATGATACTTTACAGCATGATCGACAGCGGCAACTGCTACAAGCCGCGCCTGCTGATGGCCAAGCTCGGCCTCCCTTTCACCACTGTCGAGGTGAGTTCGCACACGGGCGATACGCGAAAAGCGGATTTCGTCGCCAAGAATCCGAACGCCATGGTGCCGCTGCTGGAGCTCGACGACGGAAGGCGGATCGCTGAATCCAACGCCATCCTGCTCTACCTCGCGGAGGGCACGCGCTTCCTGCCCGCGGACAAGTATGAGCGCGGGCTCGCCTATCAATGGCTGTTCTTCGAACAGTACAGCCACGAGCCCTATATCGCCGTGCGCAAGGCGCTGCTGACCTTTCCCGAAAGGGCCAAGGACGCGACGCCCGAGCGGCTGGCGGTGACACTGGAGCGCGGCAACAAGGCGCTCGGTGTCATGAATAAATACCTGGAGAACAACGCGTTCTTCGCCGGAAACGCCTACAGCATCGCCGACATCGCGCTTTACGCTTATACGCATACGGCGGAGCAGGGCGGCTTCCAGCTCGACGCCTATCCGGCGGTGGCTGCGTGGCTTGACCGCGTGGTGGCGGATCCGGGGCACGTCTCTATGGAGTGGGTAGGGTAATTTTATCCTCAACCTCGCCACCGCCCCGCGGCTCTTTGGGGGCGAGGCGCGCCAAACAGGCGCGAGGCCCGGCCACCCATCGTCCGAGAAGCTGCGCGGGAGCTATTTCAACAAATGGTCGTAGTAGGCATGGGTGCCGATCCAGAACCAGATCACATCTTCATTGTTGCGTATGGCAACAGCCCGGTAGTTTCGTCGACCCGCGCCGACCAATAGCAACCGACCTGCTTGAAATGTAAGGAGGGATGAAAAGGATCGGAACGCAGTATGACAAAACGCCTGTCCGCCTTTGCTTTGATCGACGACGACAGTTTTTCATAAGCCTTCCAGAATGATGGAGAGGCGCCGTGATTCACAGAGGCCGAGTCCGGCCGGCGCGATGGTCAGCCAATGCCTGTTCGGCAAGCTTGTCCAATCGCCCCGCCCTCACGTCGGTCTCGATCTGCCGATCCCACAGGTCCGCCTGGAGCGCCTCGAACCATGCGGCAAACGCCTTCAGCTCCTCGGGGCTCAGTTCGGTGATGGACTTTTCGATTTGCTCAAGCTTGGTCATGGCCGGATAATACCACTCTAGTGATACCACAGGTGGGACTCCAGGTTCGGCTTTACATGCCTGGAATCCAGGCAAATAAAAAGGCGGGACAATGCCCGCCTTCCCATTTCGGTAGCCTGATCGGGAGCGTCCGGTCCGGGCTGGCAGCTATCTGCTGATCCGGCTTGTCGGGTCTTTCCGCTCCGGCGCGCTTCTCGCGCGACCGTCAGTACATCCGTGACTTGCCGCGTGCCCCGGGCTGTCGCCCGGCGCGCGCCATTTTCAAAATCAGGCTGCCTTGCTCAGAGATCCAGCCGACGACTTGCCAGTGCGGCGGTCCTGCTCGATCTCGAAGTTGATCTTCTGGCCTTCGACCAGGGTCGACAGTCCAGCGCGCTCGACAGCGGAGATGTGGACGAAAACGTCCGCGCCGCCCGCGTCAGGCTGGATGAAGCCGAAGCCCTTGGTGGCGTTGAACCACTTGACCGTTCCAGTTGCCATAAAAATAGTCCTTCACATTTGCTTTGGTTTGACCGAACCGAGGTCCAGCCGGTGTGCATCGAGATTTTGGAGATAGACGTCAGCAAACGCGAAGATCGCGAGGCCCGGATCGATCGGCCGAAATATCAATGGGGCTGATATAGGCTGCTTTCGCACGAAATACAAGACTGCGTGAGAAAGCCGTGATCGAGGGACCGCCCAACGGCCGCCCCAATCCGGTGAAACCGTTGCGTCAGATGGCGCTGTCCGTGGGCCGCGCATCAGGGGAGAGGACCATGAAGACCGTTGTTCTGGCAGCATGCCTGACGCTGGTTGCCGCCAAGGCCCAGGCGATCTCGCGCTACGATCCGACGCGGATGGAGTGTGGCCGCGTACAGGCGACGATCGCGCGGCAGGGCGCCGTCATCCTGCGTTACCAGTCGAGGCGGGTACCGGGACTGCCACTCTACGACCGCTATGTGCAGAGCCAGCAATTCTGCACCATGGGCGAGGTGAGGACACGCGCCTATGTGCCGAGCGCCGATACGAAATCCTGCCCGGTCTACAATTGCAAGCGACCGGACAACGACCGGCGTTTCCGCCGGCGGTTTTTTCATAACGACTAGGCCATAGCCTGGCGCGGCTGTTATCGCGTCAAAATCCGAACGAGACCTGCGCGGGCGGCGGCGGGCCGACGCGCACGCCTTCCATGGCCAGCATCTTTTCCTTGGTGGTCGAACCGCCGGGCGCCGAAAAGCCGCCGATCTTGCCGCCGGCCGCGAGGATACGGTGGCAGGGAATGACCAGCGGCACCGGATTGGCGCCAAGCGCGGCACCGGTTTCGCGCGGCAGGCCGGCATGGCCGGCGCGCTTGGCCAGTTCTCCATAGGTGGTGGTTTCGCCATAGGCTAGCTTTCGCGCCGCGCCATAGATGGCGAGGCGGAAATCGTCGATGCCGTCGAGATCGACCGGCACGCCGGAGAAATCGATATCCTCGCCCGCCGCATAGGCCTTGATCGAGGCGATCAGCTCGACCACCCACGGCGGCTGCACGGTAGCGGCCGAAACGCCGGCGTGGCGCATCAGCCGCCGCTCGACCGCCTCGCGGCTGCGTTCGGGCAGGCAGAGCCGGATCAGGCCCTTTTCGCTCCAGGCAATCCCCATGAAGCCGATCACTGTTTCTAACACTGCGTGGCCGGCTGTGATCTGCGACGGCGTTTGCATGGCGTGCTCCTTTCGCAAAATGGCCAGAAACCGGCATTCATGCCGGTACATATCAGGAACAATATGGCATTTCGGCCCGAGTCTCGCCACCCGAAAACCACCTGAGCGCCCCGATTGCTCGCCAGGAATCGCTGGTGTAAGGGATTTCTTAACATCCGACGAACCGGACCCGAACGCGGCTTGCCAGCAAAACAAACCCTTATCGCGCTCGGCGTGATCGCGGCCATGGCCTTCGTCAGCGGTTGCACGTCGACATCGCAGATGAAATCCGCGTCTTCCCTGACCGAAACAGCGACCGTCGCCGGCACCGATGCCGGCTTCACCATACCGTTGCCGGAGACGGTTTCGGTGCTGCCGGAACCGTCGGGGATTACGCCCGTTCAAACCGCTGAGTTGCCCGCCGGCCCGACCACACAGGCGGCCGCGGCAACCGCGGCCTTTGCCGGAGCGACCCCAACCGCACCGGCCGTGCCGGCGGTGATGACCGCCAATGCCTGGCAGGCGCCGCCGCCGGCTGGCGCCGGCGCACCAATCAAGGCGGCAGCCACCTACGCCACCGCCGGGCTCATCGTGCCGGCGATCGCCAGGAACGATCAGAAAGCCATGCCCGGCGTGCAGCAGGCGGCCTATGTTGTGCCGCAGAATCCGGCTGCCCTCGTCCAGTTTCCTGCCGCTCCGGTGCAGGAAGAGCATGCGACCGGCGTGCGCGGCGATATCGACCGGCTGATCGTAAAATACGCCGCGTTTTATCAGGTGCCGGTCGACCTTGTGCGCCATGTCGTCAACCGCGAAAGCACCTTCAATCCCAAAGCCTACAACAACGGCCATTGGGGGCTGATGCAGATCAAGCACGCGACGGCGCGCGGCATGGGCTATGACGGACCGGCCAGGGGCCTGTTCGATGCCGAAACCAACCTGAAATACGCCGTCAAATACCTGCGTGGCGCCTGGCTGGTGTCGGACGGCAACGCCAAGCGCGCCGACTGGCTCTACCAGACCGGCTACTATTTCGACGCCAAGCGCAAGGGCCTGCTCGAGGCGACCGGCCTCGGCGTCGACCGCAAGCGGCGCCGCCTGCTGCCCGACGCCTGAGCGAAATGCCCGAACCGCGCCCGCCGGCTCCGAACGACATCCGGCTGCGCAAGATCCTCGACGAGACGCTGGTTCCCGCGCACTGGTCGGATGGCTTTGTCATGCGCACCCTCGAGCCCGGCGATGCGCCGGCCTTGCATGCGCTGCTGACCGAAGTGTTCGACGATGGCGCCGACGGCCCGTTCGACGAATGGTGGCCACGCATCTCAGGCGACCCCGAATTCGATTCTGCGCTCTGTTTCCTCGTCATCGACGCCAAGGGCCTGCTGGTGGCGGCGGCGCTGTGCTGGACGAGCGCCTTCGTCAGGGATCTCGCCGTGCATCCGCAGGCGCGCGGCAGGGGCATCGGCGAGGCGCTGATGTGGCACGCCTTCGCCGTCTTTCGCGAACGCGGCGCAGACCATGTCGACCTCAAGACCAACACGGTGGAAAACGCCGCCGCTGTCAGGCTCTATCAGCGGCTTGGGATGAGCCCTGTCGCCTGGGAAGGCTGAAGCCGCGGCCCGGCCCACCGCCGCTCGCGGGCATCGCTCGGGAACCCAGAGCGCCGCTCCGCATTCAAAGAATGGTGGAGGGGTCCGACGAGCTTCCGGAGCCTCGAAGGCTTGCGTCGCCGTTCCGAAAGGAGATCCTCCGCCGCCATGAGGCTCTTTCACGCATTTGCCACGTTGGTCGCTGCCGCGATGATTGCGGCTGTGCCTGCGCGAGCCGTCGAATTGTCGATCGTATCGGGCGACACAGGAATCGGCATCAAGGTGCTGCGTGAAATCCTCGACCGCTATGAGAAGGACAGCGGCAACAAGGTCAGCATCGTCGTCATGCCGGCATCCGGGACCGACCAGTTCGGCCAGTACAGGCTGTGGCTTGCCGCCGGCAATAGCGATATCGACGTCTACCAGACCGATGTGATCTGGGCGCCGCAGCTCGCCAGCCAGCTCGTCGACCTGACCGCGGCGACCAAGGATGTCGTCGGCGCCCATTTCCCCTCGATCATCCAGTCGCAGACCGTCAACGGCAGGCTGGTGGCGCTGCCGATCTTCACCGATGCGCCGGCGCTCTACTACCGCAAGGACCTGCTCGACAAATACGGCGCCAAGGTGCCTGCCACCTGGAAGGAGCTGGCCGACACCGCCAGGCTGGTCATGGACAAGGAACGGGCTGCCGGCAACAAGGACATCTGGGGCTTCGTCTTCCAGGGCAATGCCTATGAGGGGCTGACCTGCGACGCGCTGGAATGGGTGATGTCGAACGGCGGCGGCCAGATCATCGAGCCGGACGGCACCATCTCGATCAACAATCCAAAAGCGGCGGCAGCGCTCGACACGGCCAAAGGCTGGGTCGGAACCATCGCGCCACCCGGCGTGCTGGCCTATCAGGAAGAGGAATCGCGCGGCGTGTGGCAGACCGGCAATGCGGTCTTCATGCGCAACTGGCCCTACGCCTATGCACTAGGCAATTCCGAAGGCTCGCCGATCAAGGGCAAGTTCGACGTAGCGCCGCTGCCGGCCGGCACCGGCGAAGGCGCGCGTCCGGCGGCGGTGCTGGGTGGCTGGAATCTTGCCGTGTCCAAATATTCCAAGCACCCGGACGCTGCGATCGGGCTCGTCAAATTCATCGCCTCGCCCGCGATGCAGAAATACCGCGCGCTGAGGAACTCCAGCCTGCCGACCATCCAGGCGCTCTATGACGATACCGACATCGCCAGACAACAGCCGATCGTTCCGCGCTGGAAGCAGATCTTCCTCAATGCGGTGCCGCGTCCCTCGGCCGCGGCCAGGATCAAGTACAACGAGGCGTCGAGCCAATTCTGGAACGCCGTCCACAAGACGCTGTCGGGCGATGGCACCGCGGGCGACAATCTGGCCGACCTCGAAGCCATGCTGACCAGGCTGAAGGGGCGTGGCTGGTGACGCCACAACGCGCCTCCATGTCCCGCCCGGCGCGAGGGATGACAGAAGCGGAGCCGAGGCCTGAAGCCGTGGCGACCCACCGCCCGCGCTCGCGGCTGATGCGCCAGCGCGTGCGTTCGGCCTGGCTGTTCCTGGCGCCGATGCTCCTGGTGCTCGCCGCCGCTGCCGGCTGGCCGCTCGCCCGCACGGTCTATTTCAGTTTCACCGACGCTTCGCTGGCCGATCTCGACGCCCGCCAGTGGGCAGGTTTCGCCAATTACTTCTCGGTGCTGCGCATGCCGAGCGGCCGGGTGCTCTATGATGGTGTGCTGGCCGATCCGATCTGGTGGAGCGCCGTCTGGAACACGGTGCGCTTCGCGGTGATTTCGGTGACTTGCGAGACGATCCTCGGCATCGTCGTCGCGCTGGTGCTCAATGCCGAATTCCCGGGCCGCGGCATCGTCAGGGCGGCGATCCTCATCCCCTGGGCGATCCCGACCATCGTCTCGGCCAAGATGTGGCAGTGGATGCTCAACGACCAGTTCGGCATCATCAATGTGGTTCTGCTCAATCTCGGCCTGATCGACACCAAGATCGCCTGGACGGCCAACGCCGACACGGCGATGGCGGCCGTGCTGGTCGTCGACATCTGGAAGACGACGCCGTTCATGGCGCTGCTCATCCTTGCCGCGCTGCAGATGCTGCCGCGCGAGATCATCGAGGTCGCCAGGCTCGACGGCGCCAATCCGTGGCAGATATTCTGGCGGGTGACCTTGCCGCTGATCCGGCCTGCGGTGATGGTGGCGGTGATCTTCCGCGCGCTCGACGCGCTGCGCATCTTCGACCTCATCTATGTGCTGACGCCCAACAATGTGCACACCAAGTCGATGTCGGTGTTCACCCGCGAGAACCTGTTCGAGTTCGACAAATTCGCCTACGGCTCGGCCGCCTCGACGCTGCTGTTCCTCATTCTTGCCCTTCTCACCATGGCCTATATCCGGATCGGCCGGATCAGCCTCGAGGGGGGCCGCTGAGATGTGGATCCTGAAGCGGACGGCTTTCTACCTGCTGGTCGCGGTCATCGTGCTGGTCGCGGTATTCCCCTTCTATTACGCCATCGTCACCAGCCTGAAATCGGGGACCGAACTGTTCCAGGCCGACCTCTGGCCGAAGACGTTCAGCCTCGGAAATTACAGGAATGTGCTGACAGAAGGCGCTTTCGTGCGCAATCTCATCAACTCGCTGGTGGTCTCCGGCGCGGTCGTTGCGCTCTCGCTGTTGCTCGGTGTCACTGCGGCTTACGCGCTGGCGCGCGTGCGCTTCCGCGGCCGCTCGGCGCTGATGCTTACCATCCTGTCGGTGTCGATGTTTCCGCAGGTGGCGGTGCTGGCCGGGCTGTTCGAACTGGTGCGGATGTTCGGCCTCTACAATTCGCTTGTCGCGCTGATCTTCTCCTACATGATCTTCACCTTGCCGTTCACCGTCTGGGTGCTGACCGCCTTCGTGCGCGACCTGCCGGTCGAGGTCGAGGAGGCGGCGATCCTTGACGGCGCGACGCCGTGGATCATCATCACGCGCATCTTCCTGCCGTTGATGTGGCCGGCGCTGGCGACCACCGGGCTTTTGGCGTTCATCAGCGCGTGGAACGAGTTCCTGTTTGCGCTGACATTCACCTCCAACAACGCGCAGCGGACCGTGCCGGTGGCGATCGCGCTGCTGTCGGGCAATTCGCAGTTCGAGATTCCATGGGGCAACATCATGGCCGCATCGGTGATCGTCACCGTGCCGCTGGTGGTGCTGGTGCTGATCTTCCAGCGCAAGATCGTTTCGGGCCTCACCGCCGGCGGCGTGAAGGGGTGAGGGGAAAATTGTCGGAACCGGCCGCAGCGGCGCGTCCTTAGGTCTTAGAGCAACCGCGCCGGGACGCCGGCGCTGTGACCCAAGGAGCCGATCATGATCACCTTCCCCAACGAATCCGCCAGATACCGCGCCGCCCGCGAAAAGCTGCTGAAGAAGGAAATCGCGCTGCGCCGCGCCATGGAGGATGTGGCCGTGGCGCGCCGCGCGTTGCCGCCGGGCGGGCTGGTGCCACAGGATTACGTGTTCGATGGGCTGGATGCCGAGGGCAGGGCGGCTGAGATAAAGCTGTCGGAACTGTTCGCACCCGGCAAGGACACGCTGATCCTCTACCAGATGATGTTTCCGCGCCATCCGCAGGAGACGCGCGACGTGGCAATGACGGGCGGCACGGCGAAGCTGGCACGGCCGGACCAGCCATGCCCGTCCTGCACGGCGCTGCTCGACCAGTTCGACGGCGCCGTCGGCCATCTCCAGGCGGCCGGGTTCAACTTCGCCGTGGTGGCGAAAACCGCGCTCGAAAACCTCGTCACGCTCGGCCGCGACCGTGGCTGGAAGAACATGCGGCTGGTGTCGTCGGCCAACAACAGCTTCAAGCGCGACTACAATGCCGAGGATGCAGACCGCGCGCAGATCCCGCTTTTGTCGGTGTTCAACCGCGACGCTGACGGCATCAGGCATTTCTGGTCGTCAGAGCTGGGCTTCGCGCCGCCCGAACCCGGCCAGGACCCGCGCGCCATCGGCACCTGCGAGATCCTGTGGAACCTGATGGATTTCACCCCGGAGGGCCGGCCGAACTGGCACGAGCAGCTGCAATATGGCGAGGCATGCTGCCATTGACGGCAAGGCGCCCGGCGCAACTTCCGTGCATCTGCGGCGTTGGAATCCCGAGGGAACCATTCCGATCGGAGATTGCAGATGAAAACGCTTCTGACCATGACCGCCGCGGCCTTGCTCGCCGCCGCGCCCGCCGCGCTTGCCCAATCCACCGCCCAAACGACGCCGTTGGCGGCCGACAGCAAGGTCGACACGCAGACCTTCATCAAGACGGTGCCCGGCGCCAACGAGTTCGAGATCCAGTCGAGCAAGCTCGCCGAGCAGAAATCGGCGTCGGCCGACGTCAAGGCCTTCGCCAAACAGATGATCAAGGATCACACCAAGGCCGGCGAGGACTTCAAGGCGGCACTCGCGCAGGGCCAGACCACCGCCTCGACCAAGCCGGCCGGCCCGGCGCTTCAGCCGAAAGAACAGGGCCAGCTCGACGAACTCAAGGCCGCCAGCGGCAAGGACTTCGACACCAAATACATCATGATGCAGACAGCCGCCCACAAGGACGCCGTCGCGCTCTTCAGCACCTACGCCCAATCGGGCGATGATCCGGCGATGAAGGAATTCGCCAAGAAGACGCTGCCGACGCTGAAGATGCACGAGAAGCACGTGAAGGAACTGGGGGCCGCGCATCAGGGGTGAGGGCGGTCGAGAGGGAGCTGAACCGCAGACGATAGCACTCTACGGCGCCCCCCTCTGTCCTGCCGGACATCTCCCCCACAGGTGGAGAGATTGGCTGTCGCGAATGCTTTCGCTAGTCTTCAGCGCTGGAAGAAAGAGCGCCGGGGCTGAAGCTGCCGATCTCCCCCCTCGTGGGGGAGATGTCCGGCAGGACAGAGGGGGGCGCCGTGGAACGCGACGACTCACATCCTCGCAACAGGGGTTCTTCCCATGCTTACCTGGGACTACAGTGCCGCACCACCACCCTGAGAGCACCCATGCCCAAACTCGACCTCGCATCGCTGCCCGTCCGCAAGGGCTCGGGCTATCCCGCGCCCTTCGATGGCCCTTGCGCCGGCCGCACGCGCCGCCGGCTTGGCGATGCCGGCGGACTGACCGATTTCGGCGTCAACCTGATGACATTGCCGCCCGGCGGGTGGTCCAGCCAGCGCCATTGGCACAGCCACGAGGACGAGTTCGTCTATGTGCTGGAGGGCGAGTTGACGTTGGTCGAAGATGGCGGCGAGACGCTGCTGAGCGCCGGCGACTGCGCCACCTTCGCCAAGAACAGCGGCAATGGCCACCATTTGATCAACCGCTCGTCCACGCCGGCGCTCTATCTCGAGGTCGGCTCGCGCAACCCGGACGATGTCATCACCTGCTCCGACATCGACATGATGAGCCCGAGTTCGGATGGACGCTTCCTGCACAAGGATGGCACGCCCTATCCGGGGCAGGGGTGAAGCGCTGGACAACGCGTCGGCGCCAGGGGGAGCGCCCTACGAGATTTCGCAGGCGAGGGACGAGTTCCGGCTCTGGACTGCGGGTCGGCGCTGGCGTTCCCCGGCCGGCACTATAAGCTCCCCCAAACCCAGGGAGCGTCGCCATGAAGAAAGAAATCATCGAAGTGCCGGTCATGTCGGACAAGGTGCGGGCGCTCGGCCTGCCCTGTTCGACGGCGGTCAAGGCCAACGGCTTCGTGTTCATCTCGGCGACACCGCCGGTGGACATGGTGACCGGCGAGATGGTGCGGGGCGACATCGAGGTGCAGACCGAGGCGTCGCTGAAGGCGCTGAAACACTGCCTGGAAGCGGCCGGCACCTCGCTGGACAATGTCGTGATGGTGCGCATCTACGCCGTCAATTCCGGCTTCTACAACGCGATCAACCGGGTCTATGCCAGGTATTTCTCGACCAACCCGCCGGCGCGGAGCTTTGTGCCGGTGGCTTCTTGGCCGATGGAGTTTGACATCGAGATTGAGTGTGTGGCGGTGGGGTGAGGTAAGAAATAGTTGGGAGAATTGTTTTGTCTACCGGAGCGAGCCTTGCGATTTCTGACAAACAAATTACGTTAGTCTCCTGAATTCAAAGTCGGATAGAATTTATGCAAAGCCCCACGATATCGTTGCGAGAATTTGATACCTTTGGTGATGTCGCTGCGGAAGACGACCCAGTTCTGGAATATTTCCTATCCACGAATGCCGTTGAGAGTATCAGAAAGAACGAATCATTTTTGGTTCTGGGGAGAAAAGGAACCGGAAAAACAGCGATTGTTCGGCATTTTACGGAAACTGGAGGGTCAACTTCAAAGGCTTTGAGCTTGCGAGGATATCCTTGGAATGTACACGCTCAACGCATCGACGGCGGAGCTTCCGATATTGAGGCTTACGTCTCGTCTTGGCGCTATCTAATAGCCGTCGAATTGGCCTCTCTAGTCTTGAAGCAAGAGGGTGCTTGGCAGAGCGGTCTAGTAGGTAGTTTAGATAATTTTCTGAAGGAAAATTATGGCGGCTCAAGCCCAAAATTGGAAGACATACTAAGGCCTAAGAGACTTAAATTGAACAAGATTTCCTTCATGCCGTCGGTTATGGGCAATCAGTTAGGCGGCGTTGATCTTGAACGGAATTCAAGCGACCATCAGTTCGGTTTGGAATTGAACGCCTTGACCTCGGCGATAATGGATGCCGTTCGCGATGCATTGTCATGGTCAAAAGCAGAGAGTTTAAGCCTGCATTTTGACGAATTGGATCAAGGTATTACGGTACTTGATGACAGCAGAGAGCGTATGATTATTGGCCTCATTATAGCGGCCCGTGAAATTAAAAGAGAAAGCGAGAAGTCAGGAAAGCCTATTAATCCTGTCGTGTATCTTCGCTCGGACATTTGGGAAGAGCTAAATTTTTCCGACAAAAATAAGATTAGTCAGACTTTAACACATATACTTGAGTGGAATTCAGGAACCCTACTTGATCTAATTGAGACGCGTATCAGGGCTAAGCTTGGCCCTTCGGCTAGTTGGGACAAAATAATTGAACCGGAGTTGATGCGCGGCTCTCAGCCGAAGTGGAATCACATTTTGAGTCGTACATTTTTGCGCCCCAGAGATGTTATCCGATTTTTGAATGGTGCGCTTAAGGAGGCGAAGAAGCGAGGTGTGGAGCCAATTTTGCTAAGCAATAAGGACATAGTTGGCTCCAGAGAGGATTATTCCTCCTATCTCAAAGCTGAGCTTGACGATGAAATAAGGCCGCACTGGCAGCATTGGGGAGAGGCGCTGCAGGCGTGCTCAGCAATAAGTACAATCACTTTCGAAAAGAATGATTTTGAACGTGAATATAAAGCGAGAACGAGTAGAGGAAACAAAATAAACACTGAGGAGGCGTTAAGCTTACTGTATCGGTTTTCAGTTATTGCTTACCCTACTCGAAGCGGATATGGAGGGTCGGGTTGGGTGTTCCAGTATATTGACCAACATTCGGGTTGGGACAGCGGTGCAAAGAATTTTAAGGTTCACCTTGGTCTGAAAGAGTACGCCAAGCTTAGAGAGGCTCGTTCTACATAGGCAAAAACAACACGTGGCGTGACAAACAACTTGTGTCGATACAAGCCACGAAGCCTTGACTAGAGCGCTCCCTCAAGCAAAATACTCCTGCAGCGGCCGCACCTCCAGGCTCCCCGCCTTCAACGCCGCAATCGCTTCCGCCACCGCGGCGGCACCCGACAGCGTCGTATAATACGGCACCTTCTGCATCAGCGTTGCCCTGCGCAGCGACTTGGAGTCCGATACCGCCTTCTGCCCGTCCGTCGTGTTGAAGACGATCTGGACCTGGCGGTTGCGGATGGCGTCCTCGATGTGGGGGCGGCCTTCGAGCACCTTGTTTATCTTTTCGGCGACGACGCCGTTTTCGGCGAGGAAGCGGGCGGTGCCTGAGGTGGCCATCACCTTGAAGCCGAGGCCGGCGAGGCGCTTGACCGCGGGCAATATGCCCTTCTTGTCCTCGTCGCGCACCGAGACGAACAGCGTGCCGGAGCGCGGCAGGTCGACGCCGGCCCCCAGCTGGCTCTTGGCGAAGGCGAGGGCGAAGTCGCGGTCGAGGCCCATGACCTCGCCCGTCGAGCGCATTTCCGGGCCGAGCAGGATGTCGACGCCGGGGAAACGGGCGAA
Source organism: Mesorhizobium sp. B2-4-2 (assembly GCF_006442845.1). Taxonomy (NCBI): domain Bacteria; kingdom Pseudomonadati; phylum Pseudomonadota; class Alphaproteobacteria; order Hyphomicrobiales; family Phyllobacteriaceae; genus Mesorhizobium; species Mesorhizobium sp. B2-4-2. The sequence goes on from NZ_VFVM01000002.1 coordinate 585,232, forward strand.
GGGGAAGACGGCTTCCTTGACCGCGATGTGGCCAGGGTTCCTGGGGTCGGGCATGGCGCCATAATGGGCGAAGGCGTCTTCCAGGCTCTCGCCGGCCATGATGCGGGCGGCGATCTTGGCGATGGGGCGGCCGATGGTCTTGGCGACGAAGGGCACCGTGCGCGATGCGCGCGGGTTGACCTCCAGCACATAGACCGTGCCGTCCTTGATCGCGTACTGCACGTTCATCAACCCGCCGACATTGAGCGCGCGGGCAAGGGCCGCCGTCTGGCGCTCCAACTCGTCGACCAGCTCCGAGGGCAGCGAGTGAACGGGGAGCGAGCAGGCCGAGTCGCCGGAATGGATGCCGGCCTCCTCGATGTGCTCCAATATGCCCGACACGAAGGTTGCCTTGCCGTCGCAGAGGCAGTCGACATCGACCTCGATGGCGCCCGAGAGATAGGTGTCGAACAAAAGCGGGTTCTTGCCCAGCAGCGTGTTGATCTGGCCGGTCTTGTCGTTGGGGTATTTCTGCTTGATGTCCTCCGGCACCAGGCCGGGCACGGTGTCGAGCAAATAGGATTGCAGCATGCCCTCGTCATGGATGATCTGCATGGCGCGGCCGCCAAGCACATAGGAGGGGCGCACCACCAGCGGGAAGCCGAGCTCGCCGGCGACGAGGCGGGCCTGCTCGACCGAATAGGCGATGCCGTTCTTCGGCTGGCTGAGGTTGAGCTTGTGCAGCAGCTTCTGGAAGCGGTCGCGGTCCTCCGCCAGGTCGATCATGTCGGGCGAGGTGCCGAGGATCGGGATCCCAGCCTTCTCCAGCGCGTCGGCGAGCTTCAGCGGCGTCTGGCCGCCGAACTGGACGATGACGCCGACCAGCTCGCCCGAGGCCTGTTCGGCGCGCAGGATCTCCAGCACGTCCTCCGCCGTCAGCGGATCGAAGTAGAGCCGGTCCGACGTGTCGTAGTCGGTCGAGACGGTCTCGGGGTTGCAGTTGATCATGATCGCTTCATAGCCGGCGTCGCGCAGTGCGAAGGCCGCATGGCAGCAGCAATAGTCGAACTCGATGCCCTGGCCGATGCGGTTCGGCCCGCCGCCGAGGATGACCACCTTCTTGCGTGACGAGACCTGCGCCTCGTTGGCGAGCGCGCCGGCGAAGGGCACTTCATAAGTGGAGTACATGTAGGCGGTGGGCGAGGCGAACTCGGCCGCGCAGGTGTCGATGCGCTTATAAACCGGATGAACGTCCAGCTTTTCACGAATCTTCTGAACGACTTCCACGTCGCTCTTTGTCAATGAGGCGAGGCGGGCGTCCGAAAAACCCATGGCCTTCAGCATGCGCAGATTGGCGGCATCCTCAGGCAGGCCATGCTCGCGGATGCGGGCTTCCATGGCCAGGATGCCGGCGATCTGCTCGAGGAACCACGGATCGATCTTGCACATGGCGTGCACGTCTTCCAGCGAGGTGCCCATGCGGATCGCCTGTGCCACCATGCGCAGCCGGTCGGGCGTTGGGGTGCCCAAGGCGGCGCGGATCGCATTGCGGTCGTCGGCGCTGTTGGCGGAACCGAGGCCGGGGATCTCGATCTCGTCGAGGCCGGTGAGGCCGGTCTCCAGGCCACGCAGGGCCTTCTGCAGGGATTCCTGGAAGGTGCGGCCGATGGCCATGACTTCGCCGACGGACTTCATGGCGGTGGTCAGCACCGGCTCGGCGCCGGGAAATTTTTCGAAGGCAAAGCGCGGGATTTTCGTCACCACGTAATCGATGCTCGGTTCGAACGAGGCGGGCGTGGCGCCGCCGGTGATATCGTTCTCGAGCTCGTCCAGCGTGTAGCCGACGGCAAGCTTGGCGGCGATCTTGGCGATGGGGAAACCGGTCGCCTTGGAGGCCAGCGCCGAGGAGCGGGAGACGCGCGGGTTCATTTCGATCACCACCAACCGGCCATCGGCCGGGTTGACGGCGAACTGCACGTTGGAACCGCCGGTCTCGACGCCGATCTCGCGCAGCACCGCGATCGAGGCGTTGCGCATCATCTGGTATTCCTTGTCGGTCAAGGTCAGCGCCGGCGCGACGGTGATCGAATCGCCCGTGTGCACGCCCATCGGATCGATGTTCTCGATCGAGCAGACGATGATGCAATTGTCCGCTCTGTCGCGGACGACCTCCATCTCGTATTCCTTCCAGCCGAGCACGCTCTCCTCGATCAGCACTTCGGTGGTCGGCGAGGCGTCGAGGCCGGACTGAACGATGTCGAAGAATTCGGCCCTGTTGTAGGCGATGCCGCCGCCGGTGCCGCCCATGGTGAAGGAGGGGCGGATGATGGCGGGCAGGCCGACATGGTCGAGCGCCTGGGCGGCGATCGCCATGGCATGGCTGATGTAGCGCTGCTTGCGGTCGCCTTCGCCGAGGTTCCAGCTTGTCTCCAGCGCGTCGAGCGCGGCGTCGAGGTTGTCGGGCTTTTCGGCCTTCAGTGCCGCGCGCTCGGCCTCATGCGTCTTGCGGTCGGCGTTCTTGACGTCGGTGGCGTTGGCCAGCATCGACTTCGGCGTTTCCAGGCCGATCTTCTTCATCGCCTCGCGGAACAGCGCCCGGTCCTCGGCCTTGTCGATGGCCGTGGCGTCGGCGCCGATCATCTCGACATTGTAGCGCTCCAGCACGCCCATGCGGCGCAGCGAGAGAGCGGTGTTGAGCGCGGTCTGGCCGCCCATGGTCGGCAGCAGCGCGTCGGGCCGCTCCTTGGCGATGATCTTGGCCACGACTTCGGGGGTGATCGGCTCGATATAGGTGGCGTCGGCCAGTTCCGGGTCGGTCATGATGGTGGCCGGGTTGGAATTGACCAGGATGACGCGGAAACCCTCTTCCTTCAGCGCCTTGCAGGCCTGGGTGCCGGAATAGTCGAACTCGCAGGCCTGGCCGATGACGATGGGGCCGGCCCCGATGATCAGGATCGACTTGATGTCGGTGCGTCTTGGCATCTTTATGAATTCCGTTCGGCGAGCGGCTTGCACGAAAAACCGGGACGGGAGACCCGGCCGGTTGTGCTTGCGATTCTGGTATCAGGCTAGGAGGGCCTTATAGGGAAGAGTTTTGCCGGATGTAACCCCGAAAATGAGGGCAGTAGGGCAGTAGGGCAGTAGGGCAGTAGGGCAGTAGGGCAGTAGGGCAGTAGGGCAGTAGGGCAGTCACTCCAGGCACTTCACATATTGCCTTACTGCCCTACTGCCCTACTGCCTTCCAACTAATGCCCAAACGCCACCGCGTCCGTAATCTCGAATCGTTCGGAGACGCCGACGCGGATCATGCTGAGGCTGCCTTCGCGGGTGAAGCGGAAATCGCTGTCGCCGTCGGAACCTGCGGGCAGTCCGCCGTAGAAGGAGATGACGCGGCTGCCGCCGTCGGGCCAGGTCACGGTGACGTCGGCCTTGTCGCTGCCCTTGTGCTCGACGCTTGCCGCGCAAAGGGTCATCGGCTGGCCAACATTGCGCGCGCAGGGAATTTCAATGGCGGCGCCTCCGGCGGTGGCCTCCGCCTGTGCCGGATTCTCCCCAGTGCGCGGTTCATTCGCCACCAGCGCCAGGCCGTAAGCATCCTGCATGGCGATCACCGCGGCGGATTTCGGCGTGGTTGCGGGGGCAGCCGCATTGTCGGCTCCGCCTAGCCGCGCCGTCAGGTCGGGCGGCTGAGCGGCCGCGGGGTTGGCGGCGCCGAGCGCCTGGCCTGCATTGTTGGTCGCGGCAGCGGCCGCATCCGCCTGATCCGGATCGGGCGGCGAAGCCGGATTGACGGGGTTCAGGTAGCGGGCAGGCGTCCAGCCGCTGATTTTCGGGTTCTCGGCCTCGACCTTGCACCATTGCCGGCCGTCTACGTCGATGCAGCCGAGATTGTTCACGCTGGCGCCATTGGCCAGACGCGCCTCGGTCTTGCCGATCGGCGATGGCTGGGCGCGGACGTTGAGGAGATCGTCGGGGGCGAGGCCGGTTACGATGGAGATGAACGGCCCATCCTCGGCATGGGCCACCGTCAGAAGCACAGGAGCGGCGATCAGCGCGAAGAGCGTCGTTCGGAACGTAGACCGGCGCTTCATCGCTTCGCCGTGGCCGATAGATTGCATTACCAAAGGCACCGCCAGATACGAAAACGCCGCCACACGCGAAGCCGATTTTATAGGCGACGACGCTGCGCCATGTCCAGAAGCGAGATTTTGTTCCGGCAGGGACGGAGCTGCGTCAAGGCGATGATCGGAGGAGCGGGGGAGCGAGCAGCCTGGCGGCATGAATGCGAAGAGCATTCAGCCGGGAATGCAAAGAGCATTCAGCCTGGCGGCATGAATGCAAAAAGCATTCAGCCGGGCATGAAGCCGGTTCGCAGCGCATGGGCCCATTCGGGCCGTCCCGCCTGTTCGGCCTGGCCGGCGGCCGCCTCGTGATCATAGTCGACGGCGATGGCCTCGAAACGGTCGGGCCGGCCGGGCTCGCCTGAAGTGACGATGCCGTAGCGCGCATGCGGCGCGCCCTGCTCGGAGGAATGCGCCGGCCGCGTCGAGTCTTCATAGGCGGGACAGCCGACGCTGCCCGGGTTGAAGATCACCGGACCGCCGGGCAAGCGGATCAGTTCGGCCCGGTGGCTATGGCCGCACAGGGCCAGGCGGCAGGCCGGATCGAGCGCCTTCAACCGCCGCCGGATCGCCGCCAGCGGCGCACGCACCAGCCGGCCATCGGTGATCGCATCGAGCAGGTATTTCTCGTCATGATCGGGCCTGGCATGGAAAGCGATCACGCCGGGCGCGATCTCCAGCGTCAGAGGCTGGGCGAACAGCACCTCGCGCTGCGCCCCGGTCAGCCGTTCCCGCGCGTAGATGTCGGAGGCCCACATGGTCTCATCGGCCGGATCGGCGGCGACGCGGCGGTCATGATTGCCGCGCACGGTCCGCAGGTCCAGCGCTTCCAGCCGCGCAAACGTCTCGCGCGGCCAGAGCGGACCCGAAACGCTGTCGCCGAGATTGACCGTGATATCCGCGCCGCCGCGCCGCTCGAGGTCGGCGAGCACGGCGTCAAGCGCCAGCACATTGCCATGGATATCGGCGAGGACAGCGATGCGCATGGGGAGCTCCGGTTGTGAGGCAGCGTTTCCTCTCCCCACTTCCGTGGGGGCGAGAACCCAGATCCCGCGAGTCAGGCCGTCACTTCGATATCATGGCCGCCGACCGCCGGCAGCGCCGGATCGTCGCCTGCGGCGGCAATAATGCTGTCGAGCAGGCCGGGGAAGCGGGCATCGAGATCGGCGCGGCGCAGCGTGATCATGCGGTTGGTGCCGGCCACTTCTGCGCGAGTCACGCCGGCCTCGCGCAGCTTTGCCAGGTGGTAGCTCAGATTGGTCTTCGAGGCGAGATCGAGGAATTTGCTGCAGTTCAGCGGCACGCCTTCCTTGCTGGCGAGATAACGCACGATCGCCAGCCGCGTCGGGTCGCCGAGCACGGCGAGCACGATCGGCAGGCTGATCTGGTCCGTATTGGGATGTGGCAGGCTCATGGCTGCAACCTAAGCACAGTTCCGGCCGATTTCAACGCACCCGCTCCGCGTCTGCCGTGCACCCCGCTCTCCCTTTCACGACCGTGCTGACACAGGGCTGTCAGGATGGTTGTGCTATTTTTCCCTGGCTTCATTGACATCCTGCCGGGCTATGTCCAATTGTTCAATAACTTTTGAACTAAGGACACATCGCCATGGACAAGCGGATTTTCTGGCTTGCGCTCGGATCGTTTGCGATCTCGACCGAAGGCTTCGTCATCTCCAGCCTTCTGCCCGACATCGCCAGGGATGCCGGCATCTCCGTTCCGCTCGCCGGCACGCTGATCACCGCCTTCGCGCTCGCCTATGCGGTCGGCACGCCGATCCTGGCGACGCTGACCGGCGAATGGGACCGGCGCCGCGTCATCCTGTGGACGCTGGTGTTCTTCGTCATTGGCAACGTTGCCGCGGCCTTGAGCTCCTCCTTCGAAGTGCTGCTCGCCGCGCGCATCATCATGGCGCTGTCGTCTGGCCTGTTCGCGGCGACCGCGCAAGGCACGGCGGTGGCGCTGGTCGATGACCATCACCGGGCCCGCGCCATTGCCGTCGTCGTCGGCGGTACCACGGTGGCGGTGGCGGTGGGCGCCCCGCTCGGTGCGCTGGTCGCGGCGATCGCCGGCTGGCGCGGAACGTTCTATGCCATCGCAGGCCTCGGCGCGCTCGCCGGCGCCATCCTCTGGTACCGGCTGCCGCGCGGCATCATCGGCACCAAGCTGCCGCTGAAGCGCCGGCTGGCGGCGGCAATGCGTCCCGGCGTGATGCCGATCCTGGTCACGACCACGCTTGCCCTCATCGGCGCCTTCACCGTCTTCAGCTTTATCGCGCCGCTGGCCATCGAAGCCAGCGGGCTCTCCCCGATAGCGCTGCCCGGCATGCTGCTCGCCTTCGGTGTCGGCGCCGTCATCGGCAACATCGCCGGCGGCCAGGCCGCGGACCGGTTTGGCGCCACGCGCACCGTCGGCTGGTCGCTGGCGCTGAGCGCTGCCATGCTTGTCACCTTCTCGCTGATCCCGGCCTTCCTGCCACATCATCTCGCCGGGCCGGCGCTGATGGGCATGATGGTGCCATGGGGCATCGTCGGTTGGGCCTTCCCGCCGGCGCAGGCGAGCCGCATCATCAAGCTCGCCCCGGACGCTGCCCCGATCGTGCTGTCGCTCAACGCCTCCGCGCTCTATCTCGGCGTGGCGCTCGGCGCGGTGGTTGGCGGCGCCGTGCTGCGCTATGGCGGGCCGGCCGATCTCGGCCTCATCGCGGCCGTCTTCCCGGTCATCGGGCTCGGCATCGTGCTGGCCGGCCGGATGCTGGCGCGGCCGGTCGCCATGCCGGCGGAGTAGAGGGCGCCGAGCTTTTCGTCACTGGTTCTTACGCGGCCGCTTCAACTGGAGGGAGCGGCCGCCGGCGTTTCGAGGTCCAGAGAGGCCACATCATCCAGCGTCGCACGCAGCTTCGCGGCTTGCTCCGCGCCGATCATCTCCTCGAAGCGCTGCTGGGCGACACTCCACAGCCTGATCGCCTCTTCGAGCTTGGCCTGGCCGTGCGGCGTCAGCCGGACGCGCTTGACGCGGCGATCGTCCTTGTCGGGGAAGGTTTCGACATAGCCGTCGCGGACCAGCGGCTTCAGCGTATGGCCGAGCGCCGAGAGATCCATGATCAGCGCCTCGGCAACGGTCCCCATCGCCGGTTCGCTGCTGGCACTGATCTGAAAGAGCAGGCCAAATTGCGTGCCTTTCAACCCAGAAGGCGCAAGCGCGTCGTCGTAGAAGCGGCCGAGCCTGCGCGCGGTGCGCCGCAAGGTGGCATTGTTGCATCGGCTGAATCCCGGCTGCTGAAGGTCGGTCATGTCAACTCCTCGCCGGCAAAGCCTGTGCCAGCCTGCCGCCAGAAATAGTTTTCGCGACCGCCGTTGACAAGATAGTGGCATATACCTACTTCGCCAAAGGTGGCATATGCCACCAATTGACGATCGAGAAGCTCGGCAGCCGGCGCATCCGTCGAAGCCGACTAGAGCGCAGAGCGCAAAAAGGAACAGGACAATGAGCAAGAATGAGAATAAGGGCACGGCCGTCATCACCGGCGCTTCCTCCGGCATCGGCGCTGTCTATGCCGACCGGCTGGCGGGGCAGGGCTATGACCTGGTGCTGGTGGCGCGCCGCGCGGACCGGCTCGAGGAATTGGCTGAAAGGCTGCGCTATGCCTACAGCCGCAAGGTCAGCGTGATTAGTGCCGATCTGGCCAACGACGATGATGTGCGGCGGGTGGAGCGGACGGTGTCGACGGATGACAGCGTCACGCTGTTGGTCAACAATGCCGGGCTTGGTGGTGCGCAGGTGGTTGCGACGGCGGACGCCGATGCGGCTGAACGCATGATCAAGGTCAATGTGATCGCCCTGACGCGGTTGACGCGTGCTGTGCTGCCGGGATTTCTCGCGCGCAACCGCGGCGCTATCGTCAACATCGCCTCGGTGCTGGCCTTTGACACCTCGTTCGGCGGCATCTACAGCGGCACCAAGGCCTATGTCGTCAACTTCACCGAAGCCCTGCAGCGCGAGGTTGCCGGCACCGACGTCCAGGCGCAGGTGGTGCTGCCGGGGGCGACCCGGACCGATTTCTGGGAAGTCGCGGGAAGCGATATCGACCAGCTTCCGAAGGAAATCATCATGACCGCCGACGATATGGTCGATGCTGCCCTTGTCGGCCTGGCCAGGGGCGAAGCCGTCACCGTGCCCGCGCTTGCCGATACGGCCAAGCTGGACGCCTTCCTTGGCGCCCGGCAGACCTTCTACGGCAGCCTGCACGCCGACAAGCCAGCCGCACGCTACGCGGCTTGACAGGATTCGGGTTCCTCGCCTCGCCTTGCGGGGGCGAGGAACCCAGGTTCTGCAGGCCCATCTTACGCCTGCCGCCACATCGGAATGATCGATGCCGCCAGCACCAGGCCGAGCAGGATATTGAGCGCGCGCCATTGCTGCTCGGTCTTCAGCAGCCGGGCGAGCAGCATGCCGGCCACACACCATAGCGACAGCGAGAAGGCGGCGGTGAGGCCGAAGGTGGAGCCGAGCAGCAGGGCCAGCCGCGCCGGCCCGTCGGCGAGTGCGGCGAAGGATGCCGCGGCTCCAAGCCCCATCGCCCAGCCCTTGGGGTTCAGCCACTGAATGCCGGCACCGCCGAGAAAACTGTTCGGTTTGATCATCGTCACATCGAGCTTGGGCGCCCCCGCACGGCCAATCTTGAGCGCCAGCCAGACGAGGTAGAGCGAGCCGGCGATCTTCATGGCAAGCTGCAAGGACGGCATGGCGAGAAGCAGGCCGGCCAGTCCGGCGGCCGCCGCCCCGGTGACTGTGGCCAGGCCGGCCGCGCTGCCAACCACCAGCGGGATGGAGCGGCGAAAGCCGAACTGCGCGCCCGACGCCGTTGACAAGGTGGTGGCGATGCCGGGCGTGCTGGTCGCCACCAGGGCGAACAGGATCAGCGGGATGACGGGTTGGAGCATGCGGCGTCCTCTGTCGGAGGCCTCATGTTAGATGCAGCCGCATATCAGTAAATGCAATGTTTACGATGACAAGCATTAGCATCTATAATGCAGGACATGATCCGCAACCTCGATACGACGCTCATGCGCACCTTTGTCACCGTCGCCGACAAGGCCAGCATGACGGCGGCGGCCAATGCGCTGCACCTGACGCAAGGCGCCGTCAGCCAGCAAGTCCGGCGGCTGGAGGAGGCGCTCGGCCGCAGCCTGTTCGAGCGCGACCGGCGCGGCTTGCGGCTGACCTCTGCCGGCGAGCGGCTGTTCGGCAAGGCAAAGCGGCTGCTCAGCCTCAACGACGAGATCTGGGCCGAAATGGCTGCCAATGCCGTGGCCGGCCAGGTGCGGTTCGGCGTGCCTTACGACCTCGTCGGCACGACGCTGGCGCCGGTGCTGAAGGCCTATGCGCAAACCTATCCGCAGGTCGAGATATCGCTGGTCTGCGCCTCCTCGCCGGAACTGGCCGCGGCGCTCGCGGCCGGCACCATCGACCTGGCGGTCATCGAGGAACGGGTGGGGGCGTCGGATGGCGAGTGCCTCGCCATCGATCGGCTGGTGTGGGTCGGCGCCAAGGGCGGTCTCGCGCGCGCCAAGCGCCCCCTGCCGGTCTCGATGGTCGCCGACAGCTGCGCCTTCCGGCCGGTGGTGCTTTCGGCGCTCCACGAGCATGGGCTGGAATGGCGCACCGTGTTCGAGAACGGCAATATTGACGCGACGACCGCAACGGTGCGTTCCGATCTGGCCGTCACAACCTGGCTGGCCTCCACGGTGCCGGCCGATCTCGACATATTGCCGTCCGAATCCGGCCTGCCGCCGCTGCCGAATTTCTCGATCAACCTGCATCTGCCGAGGCACGGCGTCGGCCCGGCGGCGCAAGCGTTCGCACGGCACATACGCGACGGGCTGGCGCGCCGGCCGCAGGCGGCTTGAGGGACTTCTCAGAACCTGGTTCCTCTCCTCCACGAACGTGGAGGAGAGGAAAAGAAGCGTTTACTTCCAGGTCCTGCGCCGCTCGAGCTCGGCGTCGGATGGCTCCCCCGTGACAAAGGAACCGGTCTTGATTTCGCCGGCGCGCTCGTAGATCGCCATGATGACGCCGGTGCTGGAAGTCTGCGAGCGGGTCAGCTTGAAGGCAGCCGGCATCGCGTCATCGCCGAACAGCCGCTTGCCCTTGCCCAGCAACAGCGGGAAGATCATCAGCCGAATCTCGTCGATCAGCCCGTTGGCGAGCAAGGTCTGGATCAGATTGGCCGATCCCTGGATGAGCAGGTCAGGTCCATCTTCCTGTTTGAGGCGGCGCAACGCCGGGACGATATCAGGCCCAAGCGATTGCGTGTTCTGCCAGGTGAGCGAATCCGGACGATGCGTCGCCACATATTTGTTCGCAGGGTTGAAGGCATCCGCGATCGGATCTTTCTGATACGGCCAGTACGCGGCGAATATGTCGTAGGTTCTGCGGCCGAGCAAGAGGGCGAAGGGCTTGGAGAATAGTTCATCCATCGCCGCGCCCGCCACTTCGTCAAAATAGTGGAACGTCCAGCCGCCGAACTTGAAGCCGCCGACGGGATCCTCCTCCGGGCCGCCCGGCGCTTGCATGACGCCGTCGAGGCTGACGAATGTCGCCGCTATGATCTTTCTCATGGGATGCTCCTCCTGTTTCGATCCATGCCGTCAGGGCCGGACTTCAGTCCAAGGACGGATGACTGGCTGGCCGTCCGACAGGCCCTGCCGAATTTCGGTTCGTCAGCCCCGAGGCCGCGCATCGAGGCTGCGTGACGAAAACCAGACATGCTCAAAGATCGCGGTGGCGGTGCGGTCCGGCAACTTGTCCGCCGTCAGCCAGATCGAGCGGCTGCGCGCGGCCTGGTCGCGCGTCGGGATTTTTGCCGCGGGGCTTGCAATCGACGCGCCGGAGCAAGGGATGAACCAGGAGCGCATGAAAGGGTCGCAGGCAAAACCTTTTTCGGTGCGGGTCACCAGAACGGCCAGGGGAACGCGCTCGGCCGGGCGCCACGGGAAGATCATGCGGCCGTCCGGCTTCAGCGCCTTGAGCCAGCCGGGTGGAGGTGCCGCGACGCCGGCATTGACATAGATGGCATCCGATGGCGGCAAGTCCGATGTGACGGCATCGCCAGGAATGACAGTGACATTCTCGTAGGCCGCAAGGTTTGCCTTTGCCCGCGAGGCAAGATCGGCGTCCAGTTCGAAGGCGGCAACGGTGCCACCAGGTGAAACCAACCTGGCCAGCAAAGCGGTGTAGTAGCCGGTGCCGGCGCCGATGTGAGTGACAGCCTCGCCGGGCCTGGGCGCGAGTTTCCCGATCCACATGGCGTGCAGGAACGGCTCGCCATTGTTGATGCCCTTGTCGGCATCGAGCACCACCAGCACGTTCTGGTAGATGAAGCGCGGGTCGGCGCTCGGCGTCTCGATAACGCCTTTGCCGGCGACGATCGTCCATGGGCCGGGACCGAGAAACGCCTCGCGCGGCACGGCCGCGAACACCTCTTCAAGACGCGGATCGGCGGAATGCGCCTGGGCAGCCATCAGCTTGGCATAGAAGCTTCGGGATTGGGCTATCGTCGTCATGACAGACCGAAAAATAGCGCGGGTCGCGTCTTTGTCGCGGCCGATCTCAGCCGATCCCGAATAGCGTGTCGTAGAGCAGCTTGAAGTTGAGCACCAGGATGATGGCGGCGACCACCCAGGCGAGCGCCGCAACGCCGCGCGGAATGGCGAGATTGCCCATCTTCTTCCCGTCGGAGACGAACTGGACCAGCGGGATCACCGCGAAGGGCAGCTGCATCGACAGGATCACCTGGCTGAACACCAGCAACTGGCCAGTGCCCTTTTCGCCGTAGAGCGCGGTGACGACCACGACGGGGATGATGGCGAGGCCGCGCGTCAGCAGGCGCCGCGCCCATTGCGGGATGCGCAGGCGCAGGAAGCCTTCCATGATGATCTGGCCGGCAAGCGTGGCGGTCACCGTCGAGTTCAGGCCGGAGGCAAGCAGCGCCACGGCAAACAGGATCGAGGCGATGCTCAGGCCGAGCAGCGGCGACAGCAGTTCGAAAGCCTGGCCGATCTCGGCGACGTCGTGGTGGCCGGTGTTGTGGAAGGCGACCGCCGACACGATCAGGATCGAGGCGTTGACGAAGAGGGCCAGCATCAGGGCGATGGTCGAGTCCGTCGTTGCCCATTTGATGGCGTCGCGCTTGCCCTTGTCGGTGCGTTCATAGGCGCGGGTCTGCACGATCGAGGAGTGCAGATAGAGATTGTGCGGCATGACGGTTGCGCCGATGATGCCGATGGCAATGTAGAGCATCGCCGGATTGGTGACGATTTCGGATGACGGCACGAACATCGAATGCAGGATCGTGCCGGCCGGCGGCGCGGCGACGAAGATCTGGATGGCAAAGCAGCTGAAGATGATGATCAGAAGCGCGATGACGAAGGCTTCGAGATAGCGGAAGCCCTTGTTCATCAACAAAAGCACCAGGAAGGCGTCGAGCGCGGTGAGCATGGCGCCGCCGATCAGCGGAATGCCGAACAGGAGCTGCAGCGCGATCGCGGTGCCGATCACTTCGGCGAGGTCGCAGGCGATGATGGCGAGCTCGCAGGCGATCCACAGCACGAAGTTCACCGGACGCGGGTAGTAGGCGCGGCAGGCCTGGGCGAGGTCGCGGTCAGTGGCGATGCCGAGACGCGCGGCCAGCGCCTGCAGCAGGATCGCCATCAGGTTGGACAGCATGATGATGAACAGCAGCGTGTAGCCGAACTGGGCGCCGCCGGCGAGGTCTGTCGCCCAGTTGCCCGGGTCCATATAGCCGACCGAGACCATGTAGCCCGGCCCCATGAAGGCAAACAGGCGACGGAACCAGACGCCCGAATTCGGCACGGCGATCGAGGAATTGACCTCGCGCAGACTCGGCTGCTCGTCGCCTGGCCTGTCGAACCGCCACGCGGGTCTGGCTATGGCGGTGGCGTCGGTTTCGGACATGGCGAATTCCGCTTGATGCAATGGATGATGTCTCCTATCTATGTCGCGGCTCAACATTATGCAATATGCTATATTTCATTGATCATGCTTTTGTGATGTGATCGATCGTGCTCCGACGCGGCGGCGATGCGGTTGCGCCTGGGCCCGAATGCAAATAAACGCCAGGATTGTGGGGGCCCGTGCTATGAATGCGGGCCGATTCAATCTTCGGGCAGCCAAGGAGGAGCGCATATTGGCGCTGAAGAACAGACCGGTCCCGCGTGAGCCGCTGCCCGATGCCGATGTCCATTCGGAAGGGTTCCGGCAGACGCGCGAAGCGCGCCGCAGCGCGCTGGTCGAGGACTATGTCGAGTTGATCGCCGACCTGATCGAGGACGGCAACGAGGCTCGCCAGGTCGACATCGCGGCCAGGCTGGGGGTCGCCCAACCGACAGTGGCCAAGATGCTGACCAGGCTGTGTGCCGACGGGCTGGTCTCCAGAAAGCCTTATCGCGGCGTGTTCTTGACCGAAGCAGGTCGCAAGGTCGCGGAAGAGAGCCGCATTCGCCACCAGACGGTGGAGGCTTTTTTGCGTTCGCTCGGCGTCAGCGCCGAGACGGCGCGCATCGATGCCGAGGGCATAGAGCACCATGTCAGTGCCGAGACACTGGAAGCGTTCCGCAAGGCGATGACGGCGGGCTAGGGACTTTGCCAAGCCGTTGGCTCGTTTCGCCGGCGATGCCATAGACATTCCACAGTCGCGGCCAGAGCAGCGGAGCCAACATGCCAGCACGGCCACGGCTGCGAAAAATGCTGTGACTTGGCGCAACCATTGAGATAATTGTTTATGAGGTGGAGCCGGCCTCGCGCCGGATCGACCAGTAAATTCGCAGCGCGGGGAGTTGCCATGCTCTGGAGAGGCCGTCGTCAGAGTGACAATGTCGAGGACCAGCGCAGCAGCGGCGGCGGCGGATTTGGTGGCGGCGGACCCGGCCAGTTCCGCATTCCGATCGGCGGCAGCAGCGGCGGCGGCATGTCGATCTCGACCATCATCATCCTCGTCGTGCTCTATTTCGGCCTGAAAGCCTTCGGCATCGATCCGATCCAGGTGCTGAGCGGCGGCGGTGGAGGCCTGCTGCCTGGCGGCGGCGAGATAACGGACAACAGCGGCAGCCAGGGCGGGGGCACCGGTGCGCCGGCTTCCGACGAGATGAAGCAGTTCGTGGCAACCGTGCTGGCCGAGACCGAGGACACATGGACAGGCATTTTCAAGGCCAACGGACTGACCTATGAGGACCCCAAGCTGGTGCTGTTCAGCGGGCAGATCCGCTCGGCCTGCGGCTTCGCCTCGTCGGCGGCCGGACCGTTCTATTGCCCCGGCGACCACAAGGTCTATCTCGACATGACATTCTTCCAGCAGCTGGACCAGCAGTTCGGCGCCTCGGGCGAGTTCGCGCGGGCCTATGTGATCGCGCATGAGGTCGGCCATCACGTGCAGAATCTGACCGGCATCATGTCCAAATTCAACCAGATGCGGCAAAGCATGGGCGAGGCCGAAGCCAATCAAATGTCGGTGCGCGTCGAGCTTCAGGCCGACTGCTTCGCCGGCGTCTGGGCGCATTACACGGCGCAGAAGGGCATATTGGAGCAAGGCGATATGGAAAGCGCGCTCAATGCCGCCAGGCAGATCGGCGACGATACGCTGCAGAAGAAGATGCAGGGCTACGTAGTGCCGGAAAGCTTCAACCACGGCACGTCGGCGCAGCGGCAGACCTGGCTGGCGCGCGGCTACAAGAGCGGCAAGCTTTCCGACTGCGATACGTTCAACAACCCGATCTGAGCATCCGGTTCTTTCACGGGTGACCTGACGGCAAGGATGTCGTCAGGGGGTGTCAGGATGCGAACGTCCTGCTTGTTCCCTCATTGTTCCTGACGGCCTGCTCGCCTATAAGTGCCTCCGCCTGCGCGCCAGGCGCCGGGAAGGAGCAGACGAAACCATGATCGATCCCAAAACCGCCAAGCGGGGGCTTGCGCTCGTCTTCACGACGCTGCTCCTCGACATCATCGGATTCGGCATCATCATGCCGGTGCTGCCGGCCTACCTGCAAGAATTGACCGGCGTCGGCGTCTCGGAGGCGGCGATCGAGGGCGGATGGCTGTTCTTCGTCTATGCGGCCATGCAGTTCTTCTTCGCGCCCGTCATGGGCGGGTTGAGCGACCGGTTCGGCCGGCGGCCGATCCTTCTCGCCTCCGTGCTGACGTTTTCCATCGACAATCTGATCTGCGCCATAGCCTGGTCCTACCCGATGCTGTTCATCGGGCGCGTGCTGGCCGGCATTTCGGGCGCCAGCTATTCGACCACATCAGCCTTCATCGCCGACATCTCGAACGATGAGAACCGGGCCAAGAATTTCGGCCTGCTCGGCATCGCCTTCGGCGTCGGCTTCGTCATCGGGCCCGTCCTTGGCGGACTGCTCGGCACCTTCGGGCCGCGCGTGCCGTTCTATTTCGCCGCCGGACTTGCCTTGGTGAACTTCCTGATCGCGCTGTTCCTGCTGCCCGAAACGCTCGATGAAAAGCACCGCCGCCGCTTCGAGTGGAAGCGCGCCAACCCAGTCGGCACGCTTCTGCAGATGCGCCAATATCAAGGCATTGGCTGGATCGGGCTCGTCTTCTTCCTGATGACGCTCGGCCACATGATGTATCCGGCGGTCTGGTCGTTCGTCTCCAACTATCGCTATGGCTGGAACGAGCAGCAGATCGGTTTTTCGCTCGGCGCTTTCGGCCTGTGCGGAGCCATCGTCATGGCAACGGTGCTGCCACGCATCATTCCCAGGCTTGGCGAGTGGAGGACGGCGGTGATCGGTCTGGCGTTCACGGCGCTCAGTGCTTTCGGCTACGCCTTCGCGACGCAGGGTTGGATGATTTATGCGGTGATCGTCGTCGGCTGCCTGGAAGCGCTGGCCGACCCGCCGCTCAGGAGCCTCGCCGCCGCCAAGGTGCCGCCTTCGGCGCAGGGTGAATTACAAGGCGCGATGACGTCGATCTTCTCGATCACATCGATCGTCACGCCGCTGCTCTATACCGCGATCTTTTCCTGGTTCACCGGGCCAAGCGCGCCAGTGACCTTCGGCGGTGCGCCTTACCTGGTTGGCGCGGTTTTCCTAGTGCTGGCGCTCGTTGTCTTCGTTACGAAAGTGGCGAGGCCTGCGGCACTCGGAACCGTCACCAAAGGCGTCGCGGAAGATGGGGCACGAATATGAGGATCTGTCGGAACTAAGCCCGTTCGGCCAGCAGTTCCTCGCCGCGCTTTTCGCGGATCAGGTTGACGAAGCGGCGGAACAGATAATGCGAATCCTGCGGGCCGGGCGAGGCCTCGGGGTGGTGCTGGACCGAGAATACCGGCCGGCCTGTCAGCGCGATGCCGCAATTCGAGCCGTCGAACAGCGAGACATGGGTTTCCTCGACGCCTGACGGCAGCGAGTCGGCGTCGACGGCAAAGCCGTGGTTCATCGAGACGATCTCGACCTTGCCTGTAGTGTGGTCCTTGACCGGATGGTTGGCGCCGTGATGGCCCTGATGCATCTTGGCGGTCTTGCCGCCCAGCGCCAGCGCCAGCATCTGGTGGCCGAGGCAGATACCGAACACCGGAATCTCGGTCCTGAGCAGGTCCTGGATGACCGGCACGGCGTAGGCGCCGGTGGCTTCAGGGTCGCCGGGGCCGTTGGACAGGAAGATGCCGTCCGGCTGCATGGCGAGGATTTCCTCGGCGCCGGTCTTGGCCGGAACCACGGTCACCTTGGCACCAAGCCCCGCAAGCAGGCGCAGGATGTTGCGCTTGACGCCATAGTCGATGGCGACGACATGCATGGAGGGCTCGTCCTGTTCGCCAAAGCCCTCGTCCCACACCCAAGGCGTCTCGCGCCACACCGAGGACTGGCCTGACGTGACCTCCTTGGCGAGGTCGAGGCCGATCAGGCCGGACCACGCGGCGGCGCGGCGTTTCAGGTCGTCAAGATCGAAGACGCCGTCGGGCGCATGCGCGATAACGGCGTTGGGCATGCCCTTTTCGCGGATCAACGCGGTCAACGCGCGGGTGTCGATGCCCGAGAGGGCGACGATGCCGCGCTTCTTCAGCCATTGATCGAGATGGCCGGCAGCGCGGTAGTTGGAGGGATTGGTGACATCGGCCTTGAACACGGCGCCGACGGCACCGGCGCGAGCAGCCGGATTGAGGTCCTCGATGTCTTCGCCGTTGGTGCCGATATTACCGACATGCGGGAAGGTGAAGGTGACGATCTGGCCGGCATAGGACGGATCGGTCAGGATCTCCTGATAGCCGGTAAGCGCGGTGTTGAAGCAGACCTCGGCGACCGCCGAACCCGTTGCGCCGAGACCGCGACCCTCAATGACGGTGCCGTCGGCCAGCACCAGCAATGCCGTCGGTTTCTCGGTGGCCCAAGCGGGGGTGGACGCGGTGTCGGCCATGGCGGCACTCCTATCAGGCCGCGCGCTTCAAACAGGCCCGGCGGGCTATTTGCGCGGCAAACGGCGCGGAGCGGCGAATTCGCTGCCTCCACGCACTCAAGCTTCAGTTCATGCAAGGCCCAGTACATAGGGGAAGGGAGCAGGTCGGTCAATGATGATGGGAAATGCCGCTACGATTTATTTCATTGAGCAATATCATAGGCTTGCCTCGACATATCAGGGTTTGCGTTGGTCCGCACCGGGCGCTATTGTCCGCGCCGACCGAAGGAGAGAGCACGATGCGCGCAAAAATCGCCGAATCCCTGAAGAGCGCGATGAAGGCGCAGGACAAGCACCGGCTGCCGACATTGCGGCTGATCCAAGCCGCCATCCACGATCGCGATATCGCCAATCGCGGTGCCGGCAAGGAACCGGCCAGCGACGAGGCGATCCTGCAGATCCTGGCCAAGATGGTGAAGCAGCGCGAAGAATCGGCCAAGGCCTTCGAAGACGGCAAGCGTCCGGAACTGGCCGCGCAGGAGCGCAGCGAGATGGAGATCATCCGCGATTTCCTGCCGACGCAGCTCGACGATGCCGCCATCACCGCCGCGGCGCGCGAGGCGATCGCGGCGACCGGTGCCGCCAGCCAGAAGGACATGGGCAAGGTGATCGCGGCACTGAAGCAGAAATATGCCGGCCAGATGGATTTCGGCAAGGCAAGCGGCATCATCAAGGGGCTTTTGCAATAGTCGGCGCGTCGAGCGCGAGCGCCAGCGCTCGCCTGCCTATAAAACAACCTTCTGGGGCTCCAACGCGTGGCGCAATGCTGGCGCCTCCTGCTGGATATGATCCCACAAACGGTTGGCGACCGGCCCGTGGGGACGGTCGCGGCGACGCGCAACCACCAGTTCGTCGGTGCGGCCCGGCATATGAGGGCCGGCGATGGACCGCAGGCGTCCATCACGCAGCTCCTCCTCGATCAGGAAGCGTGGCAGGTGGCCCCAGCCGAGGCCCTGCAGGATGATCTCCTTCTTCATGCCCTGGTCGGCGACCAGGCATTGCGGCGCGCCTTCGACCATGAAGTAGTCTTGTTGCGGTGAATGGCGGGCAGTGTCGCGCATCACGCATTGGGTGAGCGCCTGCATCTGGTCGGGTGTGATCGGCGGCTCGATGCGCTCCGGCAGAAAGCCCGGTGCCACCACGGGAATGAACGGCACCTTGCACAAATCGATCCATTCCACCCGCGCATCGCCCTTGTCGATCCAGTGCAGGACCAGATCGGCCTCGTCGTCGAAAAGGCGTTCCCAAGGGCCGCCGACGGCCTCGAAGTGCAGGTGCAGACGCGTGCCGGGACATTGCGCGAAGAACCGCCCGAGCAGGCCCAGCACCTGCGGTCGTGGGCATAGGTCGCCGATCACCACATGGATTTCGCTTTCTTCGCCCATCGAGAGCTGGGCGGCATGCACGCGCAGGCCTTCCAGTTCGCGCAGCAGCGATTGCGCCCGGCGGTGGAACGACAGCCCGGCCTCGGTCGGGCGCCCGCGATAGCCGCTGCGGTCCAGGAGAACGAGGTCGAGCTGCCGTTCCAGCTTGGCGACAGCGGCGAATACAGCCGGGTGTGAACGATGCAACAGGGCCGCCGCCGGCTGAAAGCCGCCGGTGCGGATCACGGCGTCGAAGCACTGCAGGTCGTGCAAGGTGAATTCAGCCATGTCAGCTTTGATTACAGAGATTGTCCTGACTTTGTAATATCAACAAACCAACGATCTGACTACGCTCTGTCATTCAACCCTTCCAGAAGGATCTTTCATCATGAGTGAGCTGAATTTTGTGACTGTTGGCGACGGCACGCGCATCGCCTACCGTTTCGACGGCGATGCGCGAAAGCCGGTTCTGATGCTGTCGAACTCCATCGGCACCACGCTGCATATGTGGGATGGACAGGTCGGCGAGTTGTCCAGGCATTTCCATCTTCTGCGCTATGATTTTCGCGGCCATGGCGGATCGAGCGTGCCGGCCGGCGCCTATTCGCTCGATCGGCTCGGCGGCGACGTGATCGAACTGCTCGACGCGCTCGGCCTTGGCCGCGTGCATTTCCTCGGCCTGTCGCTGGGCGGCTTCGTCGGGCAATGGCTCGGCATCCACGCGCCGGAGCGGATCGACCGGCTGATCCTGAGCAACACCTCGTCGCATCTCGGACCGGCAAGCTATTTCGACGAGCGCATTGCCGCCGTCCGGCAGGCGCCCGACATGGCCGAAACCGCCGAAACGTTCCTCAACAATTGGTTCCCGGCAAAAATGGTGGCGGCCAACGAGCCCGTCATCGAGGAATTTCGCGCCATGCTGCTCGCCATCGACCGGCAAGGCCTGGCGGGCCTCTTTGCGGCGGTGCGCGACGCCGACCTTCGCCGCACCGTGGCGCTGATCTCGCGGCCGACGCTGGTGATCGCCGGCGAGCACGACACGGTGACGGCGGCCAGCCACAGCGAACTGATCGCCGCGGCGGTGCCCGGCGCGAAACTGGTCGTCCTGCCGGCGGTTCACCTGTCGAATGTCGAATATCCATCCGGTTTCATGCAGGCGGTGTTCGATTTTCTGCGCTGAGGGATGCGATCCCGTAGACCCCGCATCCCCGGAGCCGGGACGGACCTCACGGCTCCTTGCAGATCGGCACCGGCTGCGGCGGCGGTGCCGGGTGGTCCTTCCTGTATTGGGCAATGATCGGCTCGAGCGTCTTTCGCGGCCAGAATTTCGGCGTGCCGATTTCCTTCAGGCAGGATGCGTTCCAATAGAGGCCAGCGTCCGACAGCGAACGGCCCGCCGCCACGATTTGCGCAACGGCGGCGATGTCGCGCGATTCAGGGTAGATGTAGAGCGTAGTCGGATTGTCCTTCACCATCGGGATGATCTGCTGCGCATCCGCCGCCGACCAACTGGTGCAGCCATTGCTGCGGCCGCCGGCATAATCCACCAGTTTGCCGAACGGCACGTAGCCGTCATGGTCGGCATGCGAGCTGGCCGGGTCTTTGCGAAGACACATTCCCTTCAGCACTTCCGCCGGATGCCCGCCGATCACGCGCTGCCTGGCGTTCGCGGCCTCGCCCTCGCCATCGAACTGCACGAAGGTACGCATGAAAGCCACGTCCTGCTTCGCTGCGGTGCGATAATAGCCCTTGAACGAGGTTTTCGCCTCGCCGGTCATATAGGCGCCGCCGGCGGTCAGTGACGAATCCAGCGCATTGCCGAAGTTCTTCGCGCAGCGCTTGCCATTGGCGAAATCTGCGACGCCCTTCAGATTCCGGCCGCTGCCGTGGCCCGCCGAAACGGCGCGAAACGCCTGGCTGGCCTCGCAGATGATGTAATAACGGTGACCCAGTTTGTTGTTGCCCAGATCGCTAGGGCGCGTCGCATCCATGGCGAAGTAGCAGGGATTGTTAACGGCTCCTGCGCCGACTTTCTTCAGGTAAAGCGCTCGGGCCCGCTCCAGGACCACAGCTGAGATCTGGCCATCACCTTCGCCGACATGGGCCTGCAGCCAGGCCGGAATGGCCGAGGGCGCGGCAAAGGACCGTGCCGTCAAAGCGACGACAACGAGGAAGAGGCTGGCGACGACACCCAGCGGGATAGATCTCAACCGCACCAGACCCGTTCTCCTGTCGAAGCGTTTGTGTTTTGGCGGTGAATCACCCCCGGCACGATCATAAATCGGCTTATGCCGGCCGGCGAAACACATCTTGTTCAGCATTCCCGGCACGTATGCGCGTTTTCGACCGGTCAGCATTGGGGTATTGTCTGATTCCGGCGCGCCCACGCCTCCTCCCTCCGTCGGGAAAGCATCATTCATGCGGGGCAATCCGATCATCGAACCGACTGTTCGAGCACCAAGCATAAGGAGGGGTTGCGAAGACTGCTCGCACCAGGAGGTTTGCGATGATTGCGCCCATTTACCATCTGAAGCGTCAAGCCAGGCTGTTGTCCCGCAAGGAGAAGATTCCGCTCCATCAGGCGCTTGACCGTGTTGCAGCCCGCGAAGGTTTTGCGAGTTGGAGTCTGCTTGCGGCCAAGGCAGCCGAGACGACGGCCGCCGGCAGGCTGTTCTCGCGGCTGATGCCCGGCGACCTGGTTCTGGTCGGTGCGCGACCAGGCCACGGCAAGACGCTGATGAGCCTCGAGCTCGCGGTCGAAGCCATGAAGCGTGGCCATCGCAGCGTGTTCTTCTCGTTGGAATACACGCATCGCGATGTGCTGGACCGGTTTCGCGCCATCGGGGCGGACCCCGCCCAGTTCGACCGATTGTTCGCGTCCGACACTTCCGAAGCCATCAGCGCCGACTACATCGTCGAGGTGTTGGGATCGGCGGCGCGCGGGACGCTCGCTATCATCGACTATCTGCAACTGCTCGACCAGAAACGGGACAATCCGGAGCTGATGGATCAGGTGCGCACGCTGAAGGCTTTTGCGCGTGACACGGGCGTGATCCTGGTCTTCATCTCGCAGATCGACCGCTCCTACGATCCGTCGACGAAGCCGTTTCCCGATATCAGCGACGTTCGGCTACCGAACCCGCTGGATCTGTCGCTGTTCAGCAAAGCGTGTTTCCTCAACAAGGGCGCGATCCGCTTCCAGCCCGCTTGAGCGTTCCAGTGGCTATCGCTATGCCTGCTTGGCCTGCGAAGGAGCATGGATCATGATCGAAATTGTCAAGCCCGGGCTCAAGCATCTGGCGTCCTACAAGGCTGCGCTCGAGCGCGGCTGGTCGCCCGACAATGTACGGCTCATGGAGGCAGCTCGCGAGCAGCTTGCCGCAATCGAGGAGGATCCGGCGGCGTTCCTGGCCAGCCTCGATGATCCCGAGGCCAAGGGGCCGCCGATCACCTTGCCTGACGGCAGACAGGTCCCGCGCCTGCCGGGCTTCAGGCGCTGGATGTGGGACGGCGAGACGTCAGGCTCGATCGGCCTGCGCTGGCAGAAGGGCACGTCGGCGCTGCCGCCGCACGTGCTTGGCCATATCGGCTACGCCGTGGTGCCGTGGAAACAGCGACGCGGCTACGCGACGGAAGCGCTGCGGCTTATGCTGGATGAGGCGAGGGCGGTCGGCCTGGCTCATGTCGACATCACCGCAAAACCTGGCAATCCGGCCTCGCACAAAGTGATCCTGGCCAACGGCGGCAGACTGGTCGAACGTTTCCTCGAAGATGCCGCCTATGGCGGAGCGGAGAGCCTGCGGTTCCGCATCGATCTGTAATGCGTTGGAGCTGCGCAGCCGCCGGGCGAGACATGACTGTTCATCGCGTCGTGCTTGCGCCGGTGGACGCCCGGATCAGGCATGATCGGTGGTGGATGTCCTGACGCGGATAATCTACTCAGCCGCTGCCGTCAGCGGTGGCGTGGCGTTGCTGCGCCACTCCCAGATGTGCGAGGCGAGCGCCACCGCGACTGCGACGAGCATCGCCACAGCGCCAAGCAGCGGCAGGCTGCGATAACCGTAACCGCCATTGAGCATGGCGGCACCGAGCGATGCCGCGAGCGCTATACCGACATTGAAGCCGGATGGGATCAGCGAGGAGGCCAGGTTCGAGGCATCCGCAGTCCAGGACAGGATGCGGGTCTGAATCGGCGTACCGATGGCGAAGTTGAGGCCGCCCCAGATGACGATCGCCACGATCATCGGCACGGGATAGGGGCTGACGGCATAGATCACCGCAAGCGTCACCGCCTGCAGGGCCAGCATGGTGATCAGCGAGGGCATCAGCTTCCAGTCGGCTAGCCTGCCGCCGAGGAAGACGCCAAGCGTGGCGCCGACGCCGTTGAGCAAGAGCACCCAGGGCACCAGGTTCTCGTCGAGGCCGGTGATCTCGATCAATGTCGGGGTGATGTAGGTGAACAGGCCGAACTGGCCGATCATCAGCATCAGCATCAGGATCAGCGAGGTCCAGACCTGCTGGCGGGCAAGCACGCGGACCTCGCGGGCGAGGCCGGCGGGTTTGGCCTGATAACCTGTGGTGCGCGGCAAAAGGGCTGCCATGGCAAGCGTGGCCGCCACGCCCAATGCGCACATAACCCAGAAGGTCGCGCGCCAGCCCCAGATGTTGCCGATGGCAGTGCCCGCCGGCACGCCGATCACGTTGGAGACGGTGAGGCCCGACAGGATGACGGCCACCGCCATGCCGCGCTGGTCCCCGCGCACCAGCCCGACCGCAACCACCATGGCGACGCCGAAATAAGCGCCATGCGCGACTGCGACGGCAATGCGCAGAAGCAGCATCGAGGTGAAGTCGGGCGCCAGCGCGCAGGCCGCCTGACCGATGGTGAAGGCGACCGCCAGGCCGAGCAGCAAGGTTTTGCGCGGCAAGGACTTGGTGGCAAGTGCCAGAAGCGGACCGCCGATGGCGATGCCGCAGGCATAGCCGGAGACGAGATAGCCCGATGTCGGAACCGAAACGCCAAGCCCTTGCGCCACCTGCGGCAGCACGCCGGCGATGACGAATTCGGTGGTGCCGAAAGCGAAGGCAGCGATGAACAGGGCGATGAGCGGAAGCGACATGGCGGGAATTAAATCCTCGAATGCAGGCCTCAAACCACGGATGCGCGCTGCCGGCAATCCAGAAATCTTTGTCGCCGCTTTAGCTTTTCTTGATCTCCGGGTTCAAAATCTTGACCCCGGGTTCAGAACGGGGTCTTGCGTCCATAAGGAACCTTCAACCATGCCCGCTCATGAAAATAATAGAGCAGCGACTTGGTGAAGACTTCTGTCACGCCGATGGCGGCCGCCAGCTTGACGCTTCCGGTCACCACCAGCGAGATGATCATCGTATCGATGGTGCCGGTCACGCGCCACGAAAGCGCCTTGGCGAAACTGCGCGAATGGGTGTCCATCGATCTCCTCCGAAAGCTTTGGCTGATATGCCTAGCCCGAGCGATGGAAACGCGGCAATGGCAATTTTGCCGCCGAAGGACCGACGCCATGCAATTCTGCCGCAATACAATTTTTTCGACAGAGTGCGGCGCTCTTCCTTCTGCCCTTGTTTGTTGGGAGGTGGCGTCGCAAAGCGAGGTGGGATGAGGTGTCTCAAAGAAGGGAGAGATGTCGTTGATCAGCTCGCCTTCAACCTGGATCCGCCGAGGAGGCCGCGTTCTTCCAGCACGGGATAGGCCATCGATGCCAGCAGCGAGTTGATCTGTTTGAGATCGCGGATGGTGTCGAGGTGGATCGAACTGGTCTCGACGCTTTTGGCAGTGCCTTCGCGCAGCCGCAGGAAATGGCTGGCGCTGGTCTCTTTTTCGGCGTCGCGCAGCCGTTCCTTCTCCAGCACCAATTGGCGAGCCGTCTCGGCATCGCGCGACACCAGCACGTTGAAGGCAAGCCGCGCATTGGCGAGCACCGAAGCGTGGAAGGCGCACAGCTCGCTCCAACCCTCGTCGGTGAATTCCAGTCCACGGTCGAACTTCTTCTTCACATGTACCAGCATGTTGCGCACGATGATGTCGCCGACCTGCTCCAGCTTGACGCAGGCGCCGATCAGTTCCTGGCAGCGCAACGCCTCGTCCTCGGTCAGCGGGTTCTTGGTGACCTTGGCGAGGTAGAGCTTGATCGCCGCGTGCTTGCGGTCGACGCGGTCGTCAAGGGCGGCCAGCGCCTTGATCTTGTCGGCATCGGCGCTCTCGTAGAGCTCGATGATGCGCTTGAGCATGATCTCGACCGTCTCGCAGACCCGCACCACCTCGCGGGTGGCATTGGCCAGCGCCTGGCTCGGCACGTCGAGCGCGCTTTCGTTGAGCGCCGAGAGTTCGACGACGTCGAGCGTGGCGGCTGGCGTCTTGGTGCCGAGCGCCACGATCTTCTCCGAGGCGCGGTAGACGAGACCCGCCAGCGGCAGGCCGGCGAGCAGGATCAGCACATTGAACAGGATGTGGGCATTGACGATCTGGTCCGCTGCCGTCGCGCCAAGGAACGCGAAATGCGGCCTGAAGATCATGACCAGGATCAGCATGACCAGCGAGCCAAGCCCGCGCATCAAGAGGTTGCCGATCGGCACGACGCGCACTTCGGGGCCGGAGGAGCGGGTCAGCATGGGCGCGATGATCGACGAACCGAGATTGACGCCCAGGATGAGGACGACGCCGAGTTCGGGCGTGATCAGGCCGCGGCCCGCCAGCGTCGCCATCAACAGGACCGCGGCGATGCTCGATTGGAACAGCCAGGTGATCAGCGCCGCCAGCAGATAGGCGGTGATGGAATCGCCGGAGAAGTAATTGATGATGACCGGCATCAACTGGCTGTTGCGCAGCGGCTCGGATGCCTGACCGATCATTTCCAGCGACAGGATCAAAAGGCCGATGCCGACCAGGATGCGACCGGTCTGGCGCCAGTCGCGCCGCTCGGTGGCCATGAACATGACCGTGCCGGTGATCAGGCAGAGCGGCACCAGCAGCGTGAGATCGAAGGTGAGCAGCTTGACCACCAGAGCCGAACCGATCTCGGCGCCGCGTACGGCCAGTTGCCCGGCCGCGCCCGAGACGATGCCGGAGCCGGCGAAGGAGCCGACCAGCAGCGTGACGGCGGTGGAGCTCTGCAGCGCTATAGCGAGGCCGGTGCCGGCCAGCACCGCCATGACAGGATTGCGCATGGTGGCGCGCAGCTTGTGGCGCAGCACGTCGCCATAGGCGCGCTCGACGCCGGTCTTCACCATGCGCGTGGCAAACAACATCAGCGCCACGGCCCCGGCCAGATGCAGAAGAACCACGGAGCCGCTCATTGCGGCGCGCCGATACGGACAAGGCCGGCGACACGGGCAGCGCGGCGGTCGGGAGAAAGAGGAGGGGTGCGAATCATGATCATGACGTTGGCCGATAATAGCTCGAATATTTTAGCCGGATAATAAAAATTTGTCGATTTCAAGGGCTCTCCGCGCGCGACGGGCCGTGTCGGAGAATGGACGGATGCCGAAATGGTTGCATGAGCCCCGCCGCCCTGACGCAGCGGATCGGCCGATGTTGCCCCCCGCCCTTCGCCCGGAATTTGCGAGGATGTTCAACCAATCGGTCTAAAGCTTCGGATTTATTACGGAATTGTAATGCTCATGTTCAGTTTCGGTTCATTCTTCGACGGCTATTTCTGCGGCATTGACAACCAAGGAGATTCCTTCATGAAGCGCATTGTTCTTTCCGGTCTTGCTTTCTCGATGTTGGCCGCCACGTCCCTGACGGGCCAGGCCGCACCGCTCAATGCGCCGGTCGCGCCGCAGTCGAACTATACCAATGTCGATTGGCAGAAGCCCACCAACCGGGATGTCAGGAAGCGCGTCATCCAGAAGCGCGTTATCCAGAAGCGTATCATTCAAAAGAAGGTCGTCGTGAAGCGGAACAACTGGCGCAATGGCCAGAAATATTCCGGCTGGCGGCAGCATCAGCCGGTCCGCGACTATGGTCGCTACGGCCTGCATCGCCCGGGCCGTGGCCAGGAATGGATCCGCGTCGGCAACGACTATGTGCTGGTCGGCGCCCTCTCCGGCATCATCTTTGGCGCCATCGCCGCGCAGTAAAGTCCCGATAGTGCCAGACTGGAGGAAGGGCGGCCCGCAACGGCCGCCTTTCCTTTTGCCCTGTGGAAACCGGGCATCGTCAGCATTAGGGGTCGCCGGACTTCGCGGGCATGATTATATGGGGGATAAACGAGTTCCCCGATGCGCTTTCCGCCCGCCTTCCTCGACGAGATACGCGACCGCGTGCCGATTTCGCAGGTCATCGGCCAGCGCGTCGCCTGGGATCGCAAGAAGACCAATGCGTCACGCGGCGATTATTGGGCCTGCTGCCCGTTTCATGGCGAGAAGAGCCCATCCTTCCATTGCGAGGACAAGAAGGGCCGCTACCATTGTTTCGGCTGCTCGGTCTCGGGCGATCACTTCAAGTTCCTGACCGAACTTGACGGACTGAGCTTTCCCGAGGCGGTCGAGAAGATCGCAGACATGGCCGGCGTGCCGATGCCGGTTCGCGACGTGCAGGAGGAGCGGCGCGAGAAGGAACGCGCCAGCCTTACCGACGTCATGGAAATGGCGACTGCCTTTTTCCAGGAGCGGCTACAGGGCGCGGAGGGCGCCAAAGCCCGTGCGTATCTGCGCGACCGCGGACTGACGCCTGCGACGCAGCATGCGTTCCGGCTGGGCTATGCGCCCGACAGCCGCAATGCGCTGAAGGAGCATCTGGCCGCAAAGGGCGTGCCGAAGGCCGATATCGAGGCCTGTGGGCTGGTGCGCCATGGCGACGACATTCCGGTTTCCTATGACTGGTTCCGCGACCGCATCATGTTCCCGATTCCGGATTCGCGCGGCAAGATCATCGCTTTCGGCGGGCGAGCGCTGGCGCCGGATGCGCTCGCCAAATATATGAACTCGCCCGATACCGAGCTCTTCCACAAGGGCAACGTACTCTACAATTTCGCCCGCGCGCGAAAAGCGCTGGCCAAGGGCGGCACGGTCATCGCCGTCGAAGGCTATATGGATGTCATCGCATTGGCGCAGGCCGGCTTCGAGAATGTCGTGGCGCCACTCGGCACGGCGCTTACCGAAAACCAACTCGAACTGTTGTGGCGTATGGCCGCCGAGCCGGTGCTGTGCTTCGACGGCGACAAGGCCGGGCTGAAGGCGGCATGGCGGGCCGCCGACATGGTGCTGCCCGTAGTCCAGGCGGGGCGCACCGCACGCTTCGCGCTGCTGCCGGAAGGCAAGGATCCCGACGACCTGGTCAAGGCGGAGGGGCCGGATGCCTTCCGCGCCGTGCTGGCGGAAGCGCGTCCTCTTGCCGATCTGTTATGGATGCGCGAGACGGCGGGCGGCGTCTTCGACACGCCGGAGCGCCGGGCCGAACTGGAGAAGCGGCTGCGCGAACTGACCAGCCGCATCCGTGATGAAAGCCTGCGATATCACTACCAGCAGGAGATGCGCGAGCGCGTGCTGAGCTTCTTCGGTTCTCAGCGCGGAACGCGGCAAGGTCGTCCGGACTGGAAACCGGGGCAGGGCAAGGCGCCCGCTCCCGGCGGACAATTCGCCAAGGCCGGCGGTGGTCGCATCGCCATCACGGAAAGCCTCGGCCAGTCGGCACTGGTCAAGCGCGGCAGCGAAGGCATGTCGGTGCGCGAGGCGACGATCATCGTCGCACTGGTCAACCACCCGGCGCTGATCGACGAGAATTTCGCCCATGTCGAGTTCCTCGATCTCGCCAATTCCGAGCTGAAGCGGCTGCACGGCGCCATCCTCGACGCGATGGCACATGACATGGCCAATGACCGCCACGCCGTGGTGGCGACGATCGAACGCGCCGGCTGCGCCAAGATCTGGGAGCGTGCCGTCGGCCTGATCAGGCGAGCGCGGCAGTGGCCGGCGCTGGAGACGGCAGCGCTCGAGGACGCCCGCGACGCTCTGAACCAGGCGCTGCACTTGCAGCGTAGCGCGCGCACCTTACATAAGGAGCTGAAACAGGCGGAAGCGGCGATGGATGCGGATCCGTCGGACGAGAATTTCCGCCATCTGATCGAAATTCAAGCGCAATTTCGGGATGTACAAGCGACGGAAGCGCTGATCGAAGGTTTCGGTGTTTCGTCGGGCAGGGCTGGTCGGGCCTGAAGCATGGTTCCGAAAAGCGGGACCCGGTTTTCGGGAACGATCATACTCCAGCAGAAGAAAGGCGGAGCTCATTTCGGCCCGAGGGTTGGGACGGGCTCATGCCAGCAAGTGCAGGAATGACGGCGTTGTCATGGATCTTCTAGAGCCGGACCGCGCTAAGTCGGGTAATTGATTCGCTTTTTTCATGCGAATCATGCGAGAGGCGCTTGACCTTCCGGCAGAATGGCGGAATCAGGACGATTCGAAACGTTAACCCGCACCCGCGTCGACGGGAAAAGCAGCGATGTGAGGTCTTGGTCACTGGACAGGCAGCCAGCCTGCCACAGATATCAGGGTTAATCTGGACTTAATGCATGTCGCCCAAAAATGGAAACCGGTTTTGGGCGACGACAGGGCACCAACAAAGAGATGATGCAGTTATTGGCCCGGTGAAGCGCGTTGCAAAAGCGAGCCCAGCCGATTTGACCGGTCCGACAGCTTGCGCGGCCTCGATGTCGGGCCGCTAGGAGAAGATAAAGACTATGGCGACAAAGGAAAAGGAAGAGGTCGAGACCGAACGCGAAGGCGCCACCGATGGCCCTCTGCTCGACCTTTCCGATGATGCTGTCAAGAAGATGATCAAGGCCGCCAAGAAGCGCGGCTATGTCACCATGGACGAGCTGAATTCGGTGCTGCCCTCCGAGGAAGTGACCTCCGAGCAGATCGAGGACACGATGGCGATGCTGTCCGACATGGGCATCAACGTCGTCGAGGACGACGAGCAGGGCGAAGAGGCCGAGGCCGGCGACACCGCGGCGGATGCCGAGGAAGACGCCAACGAGCTGGCCGAGCAGACCGGCACCGCCGTCGCCGCCACAACCACGAAGAAAGAGCCGACCGACCGCACCGACGATCCGGTGCGCATGTACCTGCGCGAAATGGGTTCGGTCGAGTTGTTGTCGCGCGAGGGCGAAATCGCCATCGCCAAGCGCATCGAGGCCGGCCGCGAGACGATGATCGCGGGCCTGTGCGAAAGCCCGCTGACCTTCCAGGCCATCATCATCTGGCGCGACGAGCTCAACGAATCCAAGATCCTGCTGCGTGAGATCATCGACCTCGAAGCCACCTATGCCGGCCCCGAGGCCAAGCAGGCGCCGGTGGTGGAGCGCGTCGAGGAAGCGCCCAAGGTCGAGGAAAAGCCGCGCCGCGGACGCGACGATGAAGACGACATCACCAATGTCGGCGCCGACACGCGCGGCATCGGAGATGACGACGAGGAGGACGAGGACGAGGCCAGCCTGTCGCTGGCGGCAATGGAAGCCGAGCTGCGCCCGCAGGTCATGGAAACGCTCGACGTCATCGCCGACACCTACAAGAAGCTGCGCAAGCTGCAGGATCAGCAGGTCGAGAACCGGCTGGCCGCGGCCGGCACGCTGTCGCCCAGCCAGGACCGCCGCTTGAAGGAGCTGAAGGATCAGCTCATCAAGGCGGTGAAGTCGCTGTCGCTCAACACGGCGCGCATCGAGGCGCTGGTCGAGCAGCTCTACGACATCAACAAGCGCCTGGTGCAGAACGAGGGCAAGCTTCTGCGTCTCGCCGAAAGCTATGGCGTGCGCCGCGAGGAGTTCCTGAAGGAATATCAGGGCTCCGAACTCGACCCG
Organism: Mesorhizobium sp. B2-4-2; assembly: GCF_006442845.1. Lineage (NCBI taxonomy): Bacteria > Pseudomonadati > Pseudomonadota > Alphaproteobacteria > Hyphomicrobiales > Phyllobacteriaceae > Mesorhizobium > Mesorhizobium sp. B2-4-2. The sequence goes on from NZ_VFVM01000002.1 coordinate 616,012, forward strand.
AACTGGACGCGCTCAATTGCCAATCTGACCTCGCGCGGCTGGAAGGAGTTCACCAAGAACGAGAAGGACGCGATCAGGGACCTGCGCGCCGAGATCCAGAATCTGGCCACGGAAACGGCCATCTCGATCCTGGAATTCCGCAAGATCGTCAACCAGGTGCAGAAGGGCGAGCGCGAAGCGGCTATCGCCAAGAAGGAAATGGTCGAGGCCAATCTGCGCCTCGTAATCTCCATCGCCAAGAAATACACCAATCGCGGCCTGCAGTTCCTTGACCTGATCCAGGAAGGCAATATCGGCCTTATGAAGGCCGTCGACAAATTCGAGTATCGCCGCGGCTACAAGTTCTCGACCTACGCGACATGGTGGATCAGGCAGGCGATCACGCGTTCGATCGCCGACCAGGCGCGCACCATCCGCATTCCGGTGCACATGATCGAGACGATCAACAAGATCGTGCGCACCTCGCGCCAGATGCTGCACGAGATCGGCCGCGAGCCGACGCCGGAGGAACTGGCCGAGAAGCTCGCAATGCCGCTCGAAAAAGTGCGCAAGGTGCTGAAGATCGCCAAGGAGCCGATCTCGCTCGAAACGCCGGTCGGCGACGAGGAGGATTCGCATCTGGGCGACTTCATCGAGGACAAGATGGCGATCCTGCCGATCGACGCGGCGATCCAGGCCAATCTGCGCGAGACCACCACGCGCGTGCTCGCCTCGCTGACGCCGCGCGAGGAGCGTGTGCTGCGCATGCGCTTCGGCATCGGCATGAACACCGACCATACGCTCGAGGAAGTCGGCCAGCAGTTCTCGGTCACCCGCGAGCGTATCCGCCAGATCGAAGCCAAGGCGTTGCGCAAGCTCAAGCACCCGAGCCGCTCGCGCAAGCTTAGAAGCTTCCTGGATAGCTGAGGCCTACCGATTGTGAAGAGATCAAGGGCGCCCATCGTGGCGCCCTTTTTCTTTGGCGCTCGCCATTGCGGCACGCGCCCTTAGGGAGGATAATTTCGTGTCGGATGCATTTTTCTGGGCGACAGCCCGGGAAGCCCGCCCCGGTCGAGGCCGTGTCGACATCGCCATGGCCTGAGCACCGTGCTCCGTGGCCCCGGAGGAGGCGTGCCATGACGACTTACATCATGCTGATGAACTGGACCGAGCAGGGCGCGAAGAACGTGCGCGAATCCCCCAAGCGCCTCGATGCCGCCAAGACGCAACTGGGCGAGATGGGGGGATCGTTCAAGTCGTTCTACCTGACCATGGGGGAATTCGACATGGTGGCGGTGGTCGAAGCGCCCGACGATGCGGTGCTGGCGCGTTTCGCGCTGATGCTGGCCGCGGGCGGCAACGTCAAGTCACGGACCCTGAAGGCTTTCCCGGAGCTTGCTTACCGCGAGATCATCTCGTCGCTTGGATGATGCAAATCGGGACGTTCCGGAGCCGATGAGCAGGTGCCGGCTCGACGGCGCCTTGCGGCAAGACAGTGCGCTTCATCGTGATAGAATGCAGCCAGCGGAGATCGCGATGAAGAAAGTTTCGATATTGGCTATCAGCCTTGCCGCGTGGTCGTCGATGCCGATCGATGCCCACACTGCCCCGCAAAAACCGGTCGGCATGTCCAATCCCGCATCGGTCCATTGCGGAGAGATCGGCGGGCGCCTGGTGATCAAGAAGGACAAGGCTGGCAATGAATATGGATTTTGCCGCTTGCCCAATCGGCGGCTGTGCGAAGAGTGGGAGCTGTTTCGCGACAACAAATGCGTCGGGCCGAAGACGGTGATGGGCCTGAAGTGATCGACAGCAGAACCAGGCCCTTGCTGACCGTCTGGTACAACACGCGCTGCCCGGTCTGTGATGCCGGAATTGCCAGGCAGAAGCGGCGGCTGATCGAGGCGATCAAGGCCGGGCGGATCGAATTTCGCGACATCAATCATGAACCGGAAGCCTTGGCCGGATTTGGCGCTTCGCTGGAAGACATCCGCCGCCGGCTGCACGCGACCGATGCTCAGGGCAGGCTGCTGGTCGGCGCCGATGTCGCCATCGCCGTGTGGGCGCTGACGCCGGGCGAGGGCTGGCTGGCAAAGCTGCTCGGCAACGCCCTTACGCTACCGCTCGCTCGCTTCGGCTACGACCGCTTCGCCGACCTGCTCTATGCCTGGAACCGGCGCAACGGCCGCTGGTAGCGCCGGCTACTCCAATCATGATGAACGCATGTTCGCGCGCGACCGACGGGTCGGCGTCCGACAGATGCTGTTCGCTTCCGGCCCGATACATCGTAAGATATATCTTGACTCCACGCTGGCGTGTGCCTAGCTAAGATATGTCGTAAGATATAACTCAAGGAGCAATCAATGCACGGACACAATCATTTTGGCGATCGCGCCGAGCGCGTCTTCATGCACATGGCCGGCAAATTTGGCGGCAGAGGCGGGGGCGGCGGCTTTGGCCCGTTCGGCCATGGCAGGGGCGGCGGACGCGGCGGCCCGGGCGACATGCTCCGCGCCGGGCGCATGCTGGCCGACGGCGACCTCAAGCTGATCACGCTGTCGCTGCTGGCCGAGGCGCCACGCCATGGCTATGACATCATCAAGGCCTTGGAGGAGCGCACCAGCGGCATCTACAGCCCGAGCCCGGGCGTGGTCTACCCGACGCTGACCTTCCTGGAAGAGGCAGGCTATGCCGTGTCCTCGAGCGAAGGCAACAAGAAGGTGTTTTCGATCACCGAGGCCGGGCAGGCGCATCTTGCCGACAACCGTGAGATGATCGACGGCGTTCTAGACCATCTCGAGCGCTTCGGCCGCAAGATGGCCAAGGCGCGCGACTGGTTCGGCTGGAACGACGATAGCGAGGATCGGCGCGACGGCCGAGGCGGCCGTTCGGAAAAGCGCGACGAATTCCGTGCGCTGCGCCACCGGCTGCGCGCCGCGCTGAGCGACATCGTCGATGCGCCGGCGGACAAGCAGGCCGAGGCGATGAGCATCCTCGAAGACGCCGCCGCGGCGCTCGAAGCGCTGTCGCGCAAATAACCCGGCTTCGGTCCAACCGGCACGGCCCTTGCCCGTCCGAGCAAGGAGCGATAGTGAAATTCATCCTGCGCCACATTATGTGGTGCGGGATGAATGCTGTTGGAGGAAGCCCGATGTCTTTTCTGAAGCGTCTTTTCGGCGGTGGCGGTGATGAAGCGGCCGAGCCAAAGAGCGCCGCACCGGCCAAGCAGGTGGAGCACAAGGGTTTCACGATCAGCGCCACGCCCTACAAGGCCGATGGCCAGTACCAGACCTGCGGCGTCGTCTCCAAGGACGTCGACGGCGTCCTGAAGGAACACAGATTCATCCGCGCCGATCGCTTCGCCGGGTTGGACGACGCCGTCGACATCTCGATCAAGAAGGGCATCCAGCTCGTCGACGAGCAGGGCGAGCGGATGTTCGGGTAGACCGCCGACGAACGGCTCAAGAATTCCAGAGATCCGAGGGCCGGTCCAGATATGGGCCGGCCCTTTCGTTTGCTCCGCTATGCCGGCTGCAGCGCTCTGCGCGGCAGTGGCGGGAAGGCGATGGCGATGCCCGCCGCACCCAGCCCGATGAGGGCCGAACCGATGAACAGCCATTGGTAGTTGGCGTAGGCGTCGAACACCATGCCGCCGGCGAGCGGGCCGAGCGCCATGCCGAGGCTGGACAGCATGGTGGCGGCGCCGAACACGGTGCCCAGGATGCGCTGGCCGAAATATTCGCGCGCCAGCACTGCGTAGAGGGGCATGACGCCGCCATAGGTGGCGCCGAAGACGACGGCCAGCATGTAGAACTGGTCGAGCTGGCTGATCGAGAGATAGGCGGCGATCACCACGGCCTGGATCAACAAGCCGGCGATCAGCACCGGCTTGACGCCAAGCCTGTCGGCGAGCACGCCATAGAGCAGACGCCCGCCAAGCCCGGCAAGGCCCTCGACGCTGTAGATCGAGACGGCGGCCATGGGCGCCACGCCGCACAGCATGGCATAGCTGACCATGTGGAAAATCGGCCCCGAATGCGCCGCGCAGCAGGCGAAGAAGGTCAGCCCCAAGACGATGAATTGCGGCGAGCGCAGCGCTTGGCCGACGCTCAGGCCGGCGCCCTCGGCAACCGGCGAGGAGCCGGTGTCGGTCACGACAGGCTTCGGTGGCTGGCGCACCAGAAGCACCGCCGGCAGGAGCAGCACCCAAGCCATGATGCCGATGTCGAACATGGCGGTGCGCCATTCATAGGCCGAGATCAGCCAGCGGGCGAAGGGCGAGATCGTCATCGGCGCGACGCCCATGCCGGCCGAGACCAGCGACACGGCAAGGCCGCGATTGGTGTCGAACCAGCCTGTTGTAAGCGCGATCATCGGTGCGAAGAAGGCGCTGGCCGCGAGCCCGACGAGCACGCCAAAGGTGATCTGGAAGGTGATAAGCGAGCCCGCGCGGCTGGCCAGCACCAAGGCCAGGCCGAGAAGCAACGCGCCGATCGTGACGACGATGCGGGCGCCGAAGCGGTCCGACAGCGCGCCCCAGGCGAAGCCGCCAAGGCCCATGACCAGGAAATTGAGCGTCATCGCGCTCGATATGCCGGCGCGTGACCAACCGGTATCGAGCGCAATCGGCTCGAGGAAGATCGCCAGCGAAAACATGGTGCCGATGGCGACACAGGACATCAGCGCGCCGGCCGCGACAATGACCCAACGATAGGAAAGGTTCATGGTTTTCTCCCATGCCGTAAGGCATTTGTTGTGCGGCACGGCCTGACTTGGCCTGCCGCTTGCGTCCGAAGGACGCCGGCGCCGGCACCAATCCTACAATCCGGTTGCATTTTTTATCCAGTCCGGGATGGGCCATTCCCCGGCGCCTAGATCGGCAGTTCCGATGTGTATTTGATGGTCTGGCTGGGAACGTCGGTCTTGACGTTCTGCACGCCCCTGATGCGGCTGAGATGTTCCGACTGGAAGCGGCGGTAGTCGTCGATGCCGGCCGCCACCACGCGCACCATGGCGTCGCAGTCGCCGAGCATCAGATAACATTCCATCACCTGCGGCAGCTTGGCCACTTCGGTGGCGAAATGCTCGATCGTGTCTTCGTCCTGCGCTTTCAGCCAGATGCGGGTGAAGAAGGTCAGGCCCTTGCCGATGCGGGCCGGATTGAGCACTGCGACGTAGCGGTCGATGACGCCGGCCTCCTCCAGGAGCTTGACGCGACGCAGGCACGGCGACGGCGACAGGCCGACTTCAGCGGCCAGTTCATTGTTGGCCATGCGCCCGTCGCGCTGCAGTGCCCGCAGGATGCGCTTGTCGATCTCGTCAAGTTTCATGGCTCTAAATTCCGTTTATCTGTTGATTCATGGCATAAGATGCCAAAATCTGGTAAAAGACAACAATCTTCGCAACCAAATTGCGAGGCCTGGCGGCTATGGTTGCCCTGACATCAGCGGCATCCAACGGAACCGGCAGAGGCGGCCGCGCGGCGCGGCCGGAGGAAGATCATGAGCATTGCAGAGACCAGATCGGCGGCGGGCGGCGGACTGAACTCCGAGTTCCGGCGGGGCGTGGCCTCCTGCGCGCCCGTGCTGTTCGGCACCATCCCTTATGCGCTGGTGCTTGGTGCACAGGCCACACAAAGGGGGCTCAGCACCGCAGAACTGTCGCTGCTGACGGGACTGAACTTCGCCGGCGGCTCGGAATTCGCGGCGATCCAGCTGTGGACGTCGCCGCCGCATGTCCTGCTCATCGTCGCCATTACCTTCCTGGTCAACAGCCGCCATCTCCTGATGGGGGCGGCACTGGCGCCGTTCCTGCGCGACCTGCCGCGGCGCAAGGCGTTTTCCGCGCTGTTCTTCATGTGCGACGAAAGCTGGGCGCTCGGCCTGGCCGACGCCAAACGGCGCGCCGCCGACGGCGTCGCGCCAGCCTTCAGCCCGCGCTACTATATGGGCGCGGCAGTGGCGATGTACCTGACCTGGGTGGCCTTCACCACAATTGGCGCCTTGCTCGGGCCGGTGCTGGGCGAAGCCGAGACCTACGGCTTCGACATGGCGTTCGCGGCCGTCTTCCTGGTACTGCTGCGCGGCATGTGGAAGGATGTTGCCGCTGCGCGGCCGTGGCTGGTCAGTCTGATCATCGCGGCGCTGACCTACCTTTTCGTTCCCGGCGCCTGGTATGTAGCGGCGGGCGCGCTGGCGGGGCTGGTCTCGGCCTGGCTGTTGTGGAGGGATGAGGCATGATCGACGCGCAGACGCTTCTCACCATCGTGCTGATGGCCGGTGTCACGTACCTCAGCCGCGTCGGCGGCTATGTCGTGCTGCGCAATCGGGTGCTCAGCGCGCGGGCAACGGCCGTGATGGAGGCGGCGCCCGGCTGCGTGCTGATCTCGGTGATCGCGCCTGCCTTCGTCTCGAAAAACCCGGCCGATCTTCTGGCTCTGGCCGTCACGCTGATTGCCGCCACGCGATTTTCAATGCTGCCGACCGTGCTGATCGGGGTCGCTTCGGCGGGACTGCTGCGGCACATCATTGGATAGGCCAAAAAAGGCAGGCGCGGGCGCCTGCCTTCGATCTGGTTGGCAATCAGAGCTTTTACGCGGCTGCCGCGACATCCCGGCTGGCAGCCACCACGGCGTCGACCTTGGCGGTTGCCTTGGCGAGCGCTTCGCTTACTGCATCAGGACCCTTGGCGACGCCTTCGATGCGGATGACGTCGACGTCGGTCATGCCGATGAAGCCGAGCACCGAGCGCAGATAGGGAACGGCGTGATCGAACTGCACGGCCGCGCCTTCCGAGTAGATGCCGCCGGATGCCAGCACGATATAGACCTTCTTGCCGGTGACGAGGCCTTTGGGGCCATTTTCGCCGTAAGCAAAGGTTTTGCCGGAACGGGCGACATGGTCGACCCAGGACTTCAGCGTCGAGGAGATGTTGAAGTTGATGAAGCCTGTCGCCAGGATCACCGTGTCGGCGGCAAACAGTTCGTCGAGCACGGCATCCGAGACTCCGACCACTTCGGCCTGACGCGGCGTGCGGGCTTCGGCAGGCGTATATATGCCGGTCGCATAGTCGGTATCGATATGCGGCAGCGGATTGGCGACAAGGTCGCGCACGACAAGCGTGTTCGACGGGTCGGCTGCGAGCAGCTTCTGAGCGAATTCGGTGGCGATACGGGTCGAGTGCGAGGCAGCGCCGCGCGGGCTCGACGTGACGAGAAGAATGGACATGTTGGGTCTCTCCAGTGGAATTGGACTGTCCCGCTACATATGGGCTATTAACCCATCAGATAAACCGGTATATTTTATATATGATCCATCCATTAATTAGATACGATGATGCAGCCTAATCCGACACTCGACCAGCTTCAGATCCTCGTGGCCGTTGCCGACACCGGCAGTTTTTCCGCCGCCGGCCGCAAGCTCAACCGGGCGCAATCCGTCATCAGCTACGGCATCGCCAATCTCGAGGCGCAACTCGGGCTGAAGCTGTTCGAGCGCGAGGGCACGCGAGAGCCGCAGCTGACCGAGATCGGTCGGGCGATGCTGGAAGACGCGCGGCGGATGATCAGCGTGCTGCACCGCATACGCTCGCGCGTCGATGGTCACCATCGGGGGCTGGAGGCGGAAGTCGCGCTGTCGGTGGATGCGGCGCTGCCTTCGCCAGTGCTGGTGCGGGTGCTCAAGGCGTTCGAGGCGCAATTTCCGACCGTGATGCTGCGCCTGCACATCGGCACACTCGGCCTAATCCCCGACCACGTTGTCGGTGGCCAGGCCGATCTCGGTATTGGCGGCCTGCTGGGCGATGTCGACGTCCATCTGGTGGGTATAGGCTTCATGTCGATAGTGCTGGCAGCCGCGCCCACCCACCCGCTGGCGCTGCTGCCCAAACCGGTCGCGATCGAGGACGCGCGCGAACACACACAACTCGTCGTCACCGACCAGTCCGAGCGTACCAAGGGGCGCGATTTTGGCGTCTTCGCCTACCGAACCTGGCGACTGACGGACCTGCGCACCAAACATATGTTGATGCGTGAGGGGCTGGGCTGGGGCGGGCTGCCGCGTTGGCTGATCGCTGACGATCTGGCTACCGGCCGTCTCGTGGAACTCGACCTCGAGCCTTTCAGGGAGGTGCGTTCGCCGCTCTATGCCATGCACCGCGCCGACCGCAGCCCGAAGCCGGCGGCGGCCTGGCTGATCGACCAGTTCAAGCGCCAACTTGGCTGCTTCAACGAGTTCGAGCCGGGCGAGGTGCCCGACGAAGAGCCGGAAATTTCCAGCGCACAGATTTGATTCCAACCTTTGCCCTGGATCTCATCGGCGGGAAGCCTCGGATCACGCGCGGGACAACCCATCGATCAGTGCCGTGAGAACGGTGCGGTAGTCTTCGGCCGAACCGCCCGCCTCAATGGCAAGTGCCGCGCGGTCGAAGGCGGCGGCGAGCAGGGCGGTCGTCGCTTCGGCCGGAAGCTTCTTTATGGTCCGCGCCCGCATCGCCGCGACCAGCCCTTCGCGCAGCGAGCGATTGCCATGGCGGTTGTCGATGGCGTCCATTTCGGCGCGGCCGAGCACGGCCGGGCCGTCGAGCAGCAGGAGCCGCGTGCGGCCGGGCGCGCGCATGGCGGCAAGATAGGCGTCGGAGCCGGCAATGAGCGCGTCGCGGGCATTGAGCGAAGGCGGCGCTGCGCCCTCGATCTCCCGCGCCACGGCCTCTGCCTCCTGCTCGACGACGGCGCCGAACAGCGCCTGCTTGTCGGAGAAGTGGTGGTAGAGCGCGCCGCGCGTCACGCCGGCCGCGGCGACGATCTCTGGTGTGCCGGTCTCGGCGTAGGATTTTTCGATGAACAGTTTTCGCGCCGCGGCGATCAGATCGGCGCGTGTCGCCTCGGTGCGGTCACGGTTGGAACGGCGCGCTGATCTCTGTTGCATACATGCAGCCTGTATGTTAATTCAATTTACATGCAGACTGTATGTTGCTTGACGGGAGAAGGAAAGATGAAGACGACCAGCTATTATCCGGTGCTGATGACCGGGGACGTTGCCGGCACAGCGGCGTTCTATGTCGAACATTTCGCCTTCCGGCCGCTGTTTACGAGCGACTGGTACGTGCATCTGCAATCGGTGGAGAGCAAGCGCGTCAATCTCGGTATCGTGCGAGGCGACCATGAGACGATCCCGGAAGAGGGACGGGGTCGGAGCTCGGGCCTGCTGATCAACTTCGAAGTCCGTGATCCCGATGCGGTCTATGAGCGGATCACAGCCGCCGGCCTGCCCATCCTTCGGTCCCTGCGCGACGAGCCTTTTGGTCAGCGCCATTTCATCACCAGGGATCCCAACGGCGTCCTGATCGATGTCATCAAGCCGATCCCGCCAAGCGAGGAATTCCTGGCACAGTATGCGCAGGGTGCAGTGAGCGCCTGAGTGGAAACTCAACCAGCCCTTGCCACTGGCGTCACTGTCACCTGGCTGACACCGGTGCGGCGCACCACCGTGCACCGCGTCTCGCGGCCGATCCGCTCGGCGTCGAGCAAACGCACCAGGTCGTCGACGCCGGTGACCGGTCGGCCGTCTATCGCGGCGACGATATCGCCTTCCCTGAGGCCGGCCCTGGCCGCAGGGCCCTCCTTCTCGACGCCGCGCAGCCGAACCGCGGTCTTGCTCGATACTTGTGACAGAAGGGCCGCGCGACGGGGCAGGTTGACGGTGTCGGCCGACACCCCGATGAAGGCGCGACGGACGCGGCCGAAACGGATGATCTCCGAAATGACGAAATTGGCGGTGTTGGAGGCGACGGCAAAGGCAATGCCTTGCGCACCATGGATCATGGCGGTGTTGACGCCGATCACCTCGCCCGCCGAGGATACCAACGGTCCGCCGGAATTGCCGGGGTTGAGCGCGGCGTCGGTCTGGATGACATCGTCGATCAGCCGGCCGGTGGAAGCGCGCATCGAGCGGCCGAGCGCCGAGACGACGCCCGAGGTGACGGTCCATTCGAAGCCGAGCGGGTTGCCGATGGCTATGGCGATCTGGCCGCGCCGCAGGCGCTTGGAATCGCCCAGCGGAGCGACATCGGCAAAGCTGCCGTCGGCGCGCACCAGCGCGATGTCGGTGTCGGCGTCGCGGCCGAGCACGCGGCCTTCGCTGGAGGCGCCGTCGGGCATCGATACGCGCACCGTTCTGGCATCGCCGACGACGTGGAAGTTGGTGACGACGAGCCCATCATGCGCAATGACGAAGCCCGACCCATGCCCGCCCTGGCCACCGATGCGCTCGATGCGGCAGACAGCCGGGCCGATGCGGTCGACAGCATCGGCCACCGTCGTCGAGTAGGCGTCGAGCAGCGCGTCGTCGGATTGGAATTTGGCGGCAGCAACGGCCATTGGCAGGCTCCATGTTTTCAGGCGCAACGATGACTATATGTGCGGAGCGGCTTCATCCGCCGCGACCTGACCAGATGGCCAGTCGCCCGGCCGACTAGCCGTCAGGCGAGTATCTCCAAGCGCGCTGCCGCGCGATATCTGGGGCATGGATGAACCCAGGAGACTGCTATGAGCGAATTCAATCTAAGTGCCTTTTCGGAAGCCATTGCCGATCTGGCAGCCAAGGCGGCACCGGCGACCGCGAGCTTCACCACCCACAATCATCGCACAGCGAGCGCTTTCCATTGGCGCGACGGCTACTTCGTTGCCGCCGAGGAAGCCGTCGAGGCCGGCGAGGAGATCGAGCTGACGCTGGCTTCGGGCGAGACGGTGAAGGCCGATCTTGTCGGCCGCGATCCCTCGACCGGCGTCGCCCTGCTCAAGCCGGCCGGTGCTACCAATGCCGAGCCGTTGGCCAAAGCGGATGCGGTGCGGCCCGGCAATATTGCCGTCGCCATCGGCAACAGCCGGGGTTCGGCGTTGGCAGTTTCAGGCTCGGTCGGCGAAGTCGGCCCGGCCTGGCGCTCAATGCGCGGCGGCACCATCGACCGGCGCATCAACCTGGCGGTGGGCGCCGGCGGCCGTTTCGAGGGCGGCCCGGTGCTCGATGCCAAGGGCGCGCTGATCGGCATGCTGTTGTTCGGGCCGCGCGGCCGCGCGCTGGTCATGCCTTACGAGACGATCGAGCGAGCGGTCGCAACGCTGCGCGAAAAAGGCCATGTCGCCCGCGGCTATCTCGGCGCCGGTCTGCATCCGATCCGTGACGGCGAGGCCCGCGGCGCCATCGTCATGAGCCTTGATGACAACGGTCCGGCCAAGGCCGCCGGCCTTTCCCTCGGCGACATCATCGTCGCCTGGAACGGCGAGGCGGTGAGCGGCCCGCGCGAGCTGATCCGCAGGCTCGGCCCCGACAGTGCCGGAGCTTCGGTTACGCTCGGTGTCGTGCGCGGCGGAGAACAGCGCGACGTGGCGCTGACGGTCGGCGAAAAGCCGCTCAGCTGAGAGGATTAATGGACGCGATCGCGACAGGCGAGATGACGCAAAGCAGCACCGGCGAGCGGCAGCTGGTCGTGCTGGTCGCGCTCGGTGATGCCGCGCGCGCCGAGCGGCTGTCCGCGTCGCTTGCCGCGACCGACGATCTGCTGCCGGTGACGCCGGGCAGCAGCGAAGCGGTTGATGTCGCCATCGTCGACGAGACCGCCGGCCCCACGGGTGCGGGAACAGGGAAGGGCGACGCCGTTCCCGCCGCGACCGCGCGGGTGCTGTTGTCTTCGCAGGCCGGCCTGGCACGGCCGCAGGGGCAGGTGTTCGCCGTGCTGCCGACGGCGGCGGATGCAATGCTGATTGCGGCCGCCGCCAGGCTGGCGGCGGCCGGCTACCGCGTCTTTGGCGACAGCGGATCCGTTCCTGGCCGCCGCGATGATTTCCACGGCGGCGATATTGGCGGCGACGGCCTTTTCGACGAGGAGCATCCCGACGAGCATGCCGCCCGCCCGGCGCTGTCGCCGCGAGAAGCGGAAGTGCTGGCGCTGCTGGCCGAGGGCGCCCCCAACAAGGTAATCGCGCGGCGGCTCGACATTTCCGTGCATACGGCGAAGTTCCACGTCGCAGCGATCCTGATCAAGCTCGGCGCCGCCAACCGAACGGATGCCATCGCCATTGCGATGCGGCAGGGGCTGGTGCTGGTCTAGGGTGACGTCTCAGCCAGGATTTGACGATCATCGTCAAAGTCAGCGCTGCCCCTATAGCTCCAGATCATTTACAGCGGCAAGGAACGGACCCTCCGCAGCGTCACCGTCAGCCGCTGCCGCAAGCTCTTGTATCCGGGGACCGCCACAGGCAAGGATCGCGCTACGAGACAAGCAAGCGGAGGAAAAATGTCGCTCAAGGGAAAGACGCTGTTCATCTCCGGCGGGTCGCGCGGCATCGGGCTGGCGATCGCCTTGCGCGCCGCGCGCGACGGCGCCAATGTGACGATCGCGGCCAAGACCGCTGAGCCACATCCGAAGCTGCCGGGCACGATCTACACCGCCGCTGAAGAGATCGAGCAAGCCGGCGGCAAGGCGCTGCCGGTCCTGTGCGACATTCGCGAGGAGGCGCAAGTAGCCGAAGCGGTGTCGACGACGGTCGAAAAATTCGGCGGCATCGATATCTGTGTCAACAATGCCAGCGCTATCCAGCTCACCGGGACCCTGGAAACCGACATGAAGCGTTACGACCTGATGCACCAGATCAACACGCGCGGCACGTTTCTCGTTTCCAAAATGTGCATTCCGCACCTAAAGTTGGCCGGGAATCCTCATATCCTGAATCTGGCGCCGCCGCTCGACATGAAGGCCAAGTGGTTCAAGAATCATGTCGCCTACACCATGGCCAAGTTCGGCATGTCCATGTGCACGCTGGGCATGAGCGCGGAGTTCGTCAAGGACGGCATCGCGGTCAATTCGCTGTGGCCGATCTCGACCATCGATACCGCGGCGGTGCGCAATCTTCTGGGCGGCGCGACGGTGGCCGCGATGAGCCGTTCGCCCGAAATCATGGCCGATGCCGCGCATGCCATCTTCATGCGGCCATCACGCGAAGCGACCGGCAATTTCTACATCGACGAGGAAGTGCTGCGCGCCGAGGGGATCAGCGATTTCTCGGTGTATGCGCCGGGTGCGGCCGGGCCGCTGGCCGGCGACTTTTTTGTCCCGGACGAGGTGTTTGCCAATTCCGACACGAAGATCAGGACGGCTTTCTAAAGATGTATCGAGGCGCAATTCCGGATGGAACTCGGTTTCAGACTTTCCTGCAGTTGCTCTGAGCAAAAAGCCCCGCCGGAGGGGGCCGGCGGGGCTCAGTGCGTCCCGCTGGAGTCGGGACGGGGCAGGGAACGCCCGATCCTGAATCTGGGGTAGGCAAACTCGCGATTCAATGAGCGGGATCTAACACCAGGACAATTCTTGTTGAACTTGGGCCGTTGCCCGCGATCTCGCCCATCCCGGTTCAGCCGGGATGGGCCTTTTGCCGATCTGATTCCAGAAGCCTGCTCAAGCGGCTGGAAATGCAGACATTTGATCGACCATGATCTTTTCCGAAAGCCGGTTTCCGGCTCCCGGATCCTGGTCAGTTGTTGCTCGCCACCGGCGCCACCAGCGAGGTGATGCGACGGATGGCGACACGCCGGTTCTCGCGGTTGGGGCCTGAGGTGTCGACCTTCAGATATTCCTCGCCATAGCCCTGCGTGGTCAGGTTTTCAGGCGGTATGCCGAAGGCGTTGGTCAGCGCTTCGGCCACCGCTTCGGCGCGGCGGTCCGACAGAGCGAGGTTCGCCTCCGGTGTGCCGACAGCGTCGGTGTGGCCCTCGATCAGGAAGGTCTCGGCCGGGTTCTTCTTCAACAGCTTCTCCATGGCCGTGGCGACACCCTCGAGCTTCTGCACCTCGGCATCGGAGATCGAGGAAGAGCCGAATTCGAAGTTCAGCGTGTCAAGATCGATGCGTCGGGCAATGTCGCGCACCCGCGCGGAACGCTTGACCTCGTTGATCGAATAGAGGCGCTGCACCTTCTCCACCGGCGGCTGCTCGAGGAAGGTATAGTAGTCGTCCGGGCTTTCGACCTCTTCGGAGTCAAGGATGTAGTCCCGGCGCGGAATGGTCAGCCGCATCGGTGGTAGGTCGTCGCCCGGATCGCGCCAATCATTATCGTCGTCGTAGCTTCGTTCGTCGACATAGCTCAACACATACTCATGACCGTCGGGCATGATGCGCGACCGCTGGATGATGTCGCCGTAGCGGTTGCGGATAGTGACGATCTGTACGCCGTTGTCGCGCTCGACTGTCTCGCGCGTGCGGCCTTGCGACAGATCCTCATAGTAGACATCCTTGGCGCCGCGGGTCAGGCGCGGGCGGTCACTGCTCTGAACGTATGTCTGATCGTTGAGCTGGATGATGACGCGATCGCCGATCTCCTTGAGCACGTCGACACCCTTGGGGCGGCGGCGGTCGCGGATGTTCTCGTCCGGTGCGCGCTCGAGGCGTTTGCCCTTCTCCTCGGTAACCGGGACGATTTTTTCCGGTTTGATCTCCTGCTGAGCAGCTCTATCGTCGGTCGGAGGCGGACCCTGGTCGACGGGAGCGACCGCGGGCTGGCGGCCCTGAGCACCGCCCTGCCGGGCGTTTTGCCCACCATTCTGCTGCTCGCCATTTTGCTGCTCGCCATTCTGGTTGGCGGGGTTCCTGCTGGCCTGACCGTTCTCGCCGCGGCCGCGGCGTCGGGCATCCTTCTGGCTGTCGAGAATGGGGGCAGCGTTCTTGTCAGCGGGCGTCTCGGCCTGCTCGGGGTTTTGCCCCTGGACAGGCGCGGCCTTGCCGGCACTGGGCTGTTCACCCGTGGCCGGCTGCTCGCCCGTTGCAGGCTGCCTGCCGGTTTGCTGTTGTTCGCCATTGGCCGGCTGCTCGCTAGCCGGTTGTCTGGCGTTCTTTTTCCTCTTGTCCTGGTGTTGTTCGCCCTGGGCTGCCGGCCGCTCGCCTGAGGGTGCCGGTTCTGCCTTGGGTGCTTCTGCGGCAGGTGCTTCCTTCGGTGTCGGCACGGCGCTGGGCTCGGCCTGCTGCTCCTGTTTGCGCTTCTTGCGCTGGTTGTCGTTGGCAGGTTCCGTTTGGCCCGCCGGTGCCTGTTCGGTCTGCTGTTGTTGGTCGCGCTTCTTCCTGCGCGGCTGCTGTTCCTCGGTGGCGGGTGCTGCCTCACCGGCTGGCGCCTGCTCGGTCTGCTGCTGCTGGTCGCGCTTCTTCCTGCGCGGCTGCTGTTCCTCGACAGCGGGCGCGGCTTCACCGGCGGGCGCCTGCTCGACCTGCTGCTGGTCGCGCTTCTTCCTGCGTGGCTGTTGTTCCTCGGCAGCTGGTGCGGCCTGCTGCGCGGGGGCCTGTTCGGTCTGCTGTTGCTGATCGCGCTTCTTCCTGCGCGGTTGTTGTTCCTCGACAGCGGGCGCGGCTTCACCAGCCGGCGCCTGCTCGACCTGCTGCTGATCGCGCTTCTTCCTGCGTGGCTGTTGTTCCTCGGCGGCTGGCGCGGACTGCTGTGCGGGTGCCTGTTCGGTCTGCTGTTGTTGCTGATCGCGCTTCTTCTTGCGTAGCAGTTCCTGGTCGCTCTGCTGTGCATCGTCAGTCTGGGTGTCCTGGGCCAGGACCAGCGGCATTGCGCTGTCTCGCATGGGGCCGAACGCGGCACTTCCCTGAAGCGGGGATGCGCCCAACGGCGCGGATGCTATCAGCAGGCCGAGTGCGGTGCCTGCCAGAATCCGTGGTTGGCGTTTCATCGAAATTCTCCTTGTGGGGTCCCATCCTTGCCGAAACCGATTTTAACGAAATTGGTTCCGGCGGCTCATGGTTAGGGACCGTACGGGGCGATTGGCCGGCCTTTTGAAGGCAACTTCATGTCTTTCGACGGGGGTGCCGCCCCATTCCAGCCTTTGCCCTGCTTGACCTTCGCGGCGGCTGGGGCCACATGCCGGAGATGGAAACGCCGTTCTGGAAAACAAAGACGCTGGAAGCAATGAGCCCGGCCGAGTGGGAATCGCTCTGCGACGGCTGCGGCAAATGCTGCCTGTCGAAGCTCGAGGACGAGGATACTGGCGACATCTACTGGACCAGCGTCGGCTGCCGCCTGTTCGACGCGCAGACATGCCGCTGTTCGGACTATCACAACCGGCTGGCGCGCGTTCCCGATTGCGTCGGGCTGACGCCGCAAAACGTACGCACCATCAGTTGGCTGCCCAGCACCTGCGCCTACCGGCTGGTCGCGGAGGGGCGCGATCTCTACTGGTGGCACTGTCTGGTGTCGGGCAGTGCCGAGACGGTGCATGAGGCCGGCATGTCGATGCGCGGCCGGGTCAAGGCCAGCGAGACGGACCTGGCCGAGCCGGAGGATTATTTCGACTATATGCTCGATGACGAGCCATAGCTCGCATCGGGATGACGAGCCATAGCGCGCATCGATATGCGGAGCCTGGCTCGCATCGGTATGCCGAGCCCTGAGGCCGGTGTCCGCAAGGGCGCGCAGGAACCAGGAACCATGCGAGACGTTTGGGGCACATTGTTGGAAAACCGGCAGAAGCTTCCTTTTTCCGCCACATGAACCGCGGATGAACGGCGGGTTCGTAAATAGTTCAGACAGGCGGGTGCATTCTCCCATCATCGATTTCAAGAGGACGGGCGAGAGCCCGCAACAAGGAGAGAAGACCATGTTCAACACGGTGAAAACGGCAGCACTTTCGGCCCTCGTCGGCCTCGGTACGCTGGCGGCCGTTCCCGCCCATGCCGACAGCCTTTACCTGGGCTTCGGCAACAACAACGATCCGCGCTTCGGCGTCTATGCCGGCGATGACGGCTATCGCCACCGCCGCGATGAACGCCGCGACGACTGGCGCCGCGGCTGTTCGCCCGACTGGGCCCTGAACAAGGCCGAACGCATGGGGCTGCGCCGTGCCCGCGTCGTCGACGTCAGCCGCCGCACGGTCAAGGTGATGGGCCGCCAGTATGGCGACCGCGTCGTCATCGTGTTCGCCAATGAGCGTGGTTGCCCGATCATCAACCGCTGAGCCTCTTAAGGCGCGACCTTCTGCGAGGGTTGGTAGCGGCATGATCTTCTGCGGGGTCAGTCGCAGACACCACCCTCTGCGAAGATCGATCCTGTCAGGATCAGTCTGGAGACACGACCTTCTGCGAAGGTCGGTCTGGAGTAGTGGAGCCGCTTTCCTTCGGGAAGAATGCGGCTCAAAAAACCCGCGGGAGCGATCCCGCGGGTTTTTTCATGCACCACGGCGGACGGTTCAGGGTCGGGCTCGGCCATGGACCATCGAAGACGCTTATTTCAGTTCGAAGGTAACGGTGACCTGGACATTGTAGGCGTTCTCGCCGGCCTGCACCGGAGCAGCACCGACGGCCGCGTCGAAGGCCTTGGCGTTGATCGGCATCGGTGGCGGCGCGATGTTCTGGTCAGTGATTTCGATCACCCGGCCTATACTGACGCCGGCTGCTTCCGCCAGCGTCTTGGCCTTGGCCATGGCATCGGCCACCGCCTTTTTGCGCGCTTCGGTGACGGTGGCAGCCGGATTGTCGTTGGTGAAGACGATGCCGCCGCCCTGGTTGACGCCCAGCGACACCGCCTTGTCGAGGATCTCACCGGTCTTGTCGACGTCGCGCACGCGCACCGACAGTGTGTTGGTTACCTGGTAAGCAATCAATTCGGCCTCCTGGCCGCCGTCGGGCTTGTTTGTGTAGTTATAGCGCGGATTGATCTGGATGCCCGCGGTCTGGAGGTCGCGGTCCTTGATGCCGGCCGACTTCATCGCGGCGATCACGGCCGCCATGGCGTCGTTGTTGGCATCCAGTGCGGCGCGCGCCGTCTTGGCTTCGCGCATGACGCTGAGCGTCAGGACCGCCAGGTCGGGCGCTACAGTCGCCGCCCCTTCGCCCGAAACCACGATACGGGGCGGTGTCGGCGACTCAGCGGCCGCGGCCAGCGCCGGAAAGGCGATGGCGGCGGCGAGTGCGAGGGGCAAAAGAGGTCTGGTCATGAAATCTCCTCGGGTAAGCATATCCGCGCCCAGCGGGCGCACGCGGCTCCTTATGGCGCGATTATGGGCTGATTTGGACGATTGTGACCAGCGGTCCCGGAAAGCCTTGTGCCGCGATGCGAAAAACATTAATCCAGCCCGCGTGGGGCCTGTAGCTCAATGGTTAGAGCCGGCGGCTCATAACCGCTTGGTTGGGGGTTCGAGTCCCTCCGGGCCCACCATTTTCGTTATTTATCAACGTTTTATAGGGTGGTTCGCCACGAGGTTCGCCAACAGGTTCGCCAAGCATCGGCTTGCGCGTGACCAGCCGCACGACTCGATCCATGCCCTGAACCGCCAACCGTACCTGCGATGCCTCGCGCGAATAGAGCTCCGCATGATCGATATCCTCGTGCCCGAGCACGTCCATCATCTGCCTGGTCGAGGCCTCGGCCTCCGCCAGATACACACCGAGCGATTTCCTCAAACCATGCAGGGTAAGGCCCTTCGGAAGACCGGCAAGGTTGCACCAATGCGCCATCATTCCAGTCAAGGACTTGGCGGAGAAGGGCTGACCATAGGCGTTGACCAGGACGGTCTCGCCGCGCCTGTCAGCCGCATCCAGAATCTCGGACAGCATCGGTGTGATCGGCACGAACAGGCGTTTGCCGCCTGTTCGTCCCTTGTTCTTGCCCTGAACGATATCAAACCCGTCGAAGTGACGCTCGACGCCATCGATGAAGACACGGCGGGTGACCCTCTGGTCCCAGCGCAGGCCCGCAACGTCGCCGCGGCGGTTGCCCAGCCAAAGCGCCAGTCCGTAGCACGTGCGTGCCGCAGTGCCGAGCTGCCAACGTTTTTCAAATTGCGCCATCGCCTCGCGCGACCAGGCTTTCCAACCCGCATAGGCCGGGCGCCACTCGACTGCCGCAGTGGGGTCGATTTCAATCCAATCTTGCCGCAGTGCGACATAGACCAGCTTGCGTATGCCCACCAGCAGGTGCTTGGCCTTATGGGGTGTGGCTATGAAGCGCCCAAGAAGCTCCTCAATATGGATACGTCTAAGGTTCTTAACCGGTACGTCGCGCCAGATAAGGGGGTGATCTGGGACCACCCGCAGTTCTAGAAATTCTTCAATCAGCCGCATGTTCTTGCGTTTGCTGGCTTCGTCAAGCGCCAACCACTTGACCGAAACCTTCAATCGTTGAAAGGCCGCTCCAAACGTGCCGGGCAGGGCGGCTCCAGGCATTTGGACGACAGGGGCCTTGGGGACTTTCCGGCCTTCGACCGCTGCCTGATATGCGTCCTTGAATCCCGGCTGGTTGGGAGCAGGCAGACCAACCACACGCTCCTTCGTCCGATAGCGCCAGCGTAGTTTTCCGTGGCGATCGGTGTAGGAGGACAGGCCGGGATATTTGTCGGTCATAGCGGAGTGAATCTATTCCCTGCGGTGATTCCCTTGCAACAGGAAGTCGACGATATTCTCATGATCGTCTCCAGGTAGTTCGGCAAACGCCGCTTCGAGTTTAAGGCGATCCCAAATCACGCGGCCGTCAACTTTCTTCGGCTTCGGCATGCGGCGGTCAGCAACCATCTGGTCAAATTTGGTTATGCCCACGCCAACATATCGAGCCGCTTCTTCGCGTGAGAGACCCCGAGGAGGATAGGAAAGGGTGTCGCTTTTCATGATCTCGCTGTTGGCATGCGCCCGTGCTTGTGCGTGGGCTTCCATTCAGAGATCAAGATCTGGATTGTATCAGCCAGCGCCGGAAGGGATCCGATCAGACTGTGCGTTGAATGGCGGTCAGGGCGTATAAATAGGATGGTTGTGCGAGTTCGGGGGGCGGTCCAGAGAGCTCTACCGCCTTTCCCCCCACTCAGCCTCGCCGCATTTTGCACTTCGTTGCCGCCCGTAGGCTTAGTCACTTGGCTCACAGCTGGCATCATGTGACGGCGCTTCGTCGCGTCATCCAGGACGACGCTCCTGTCTAGGTGATTATTGACGTCCTAGAAATGTGCCCGCCATGTTGGAAGGTCACAATCCGAGCGATGCAGGCGCAGAAGCGACACCGCCATCGAAAGCTTGGGACAGCTTGCGGCGTGGCCCGTCAGTCCAGTTTGGGTCCTCTCTTCTTTCGACTGTCGGTGATGAATTCCTCGGCCGCGATGGAGTATTTCCCAGGCCTTCTGCGGATCGGCTTCGATCAGTCCAGGAAAGACCTTGCGCATGCTGCCTGAGCGCCTGCGGTCGAGGTCATGCCTTCGCTTCTTCTTCTTGCGATTTCGACACGGTCCGATTGGCGCTCGTGAGTTCGACGACAATGCTCAGCATCAACCTTGTGCCTTGAGCCATTTCGGTCTCGGCTTCCGGGAAAGCCTTGTTGTTGCAGCGACCATCACCTGGACCGTCGGCGAACTCGGCGCGTAGCGGGTGCAGATAGACCGCCGCTATCGGCCCGTCACGTCGTCCCAACGGCGTGTATCAGCTACTGGCTTCGTTCTCGGACCAGTCATCGCTGACACCGCCGAGCATCGGGTGGTACATTTCGTCCCCCGCATGCTGCGTGAACTCGACATTGACTTCGTTGATCATCAGCTTGAGGCTCTCCATGCAGGCGCGGACTAGAGCCTCCGCGAGCATGGCACGCTGCTCGGCCGGGCGTCCGCGACGGATGTCACACATGAGCAAAGCGGCGGGGTAGGGCTCCTCTCCGGTGCATCGCCATAGTCCGCCCTCGCCCAATTCGCGAATCGCGATCGAAATGCGCCGCACGTCGGCCTGCATGATGCGGCTATAAATCTCGCCCAATTGACGTGCGAGTTCACGTTTGACGTCGGTCGGGTAAGCCCGTGAGACATCGAGTTGTAGATAGGGCATCGGGTTTCTCCTTATGTGCGAAGCGCGGCTTCTATGGCGCGTGCGATGTCAATGAGCTGAGCATCACGCCCGGGCGGTGCTGCGAGCATGAGGCCGACCGGCAGTTCGCCCGGGTCCTGGATTGGCAGGGTGACGGCGCAGGCGTCGAGGACGTTGAAGGGCGCCGTGTTCCTCAGGAGTCGGATGCGAACGCCGTCTTCATCCGACTCGCATTCGGTGAAGCGGGGCGCCACAACCGGCACAGTCGGCAAGATGAGGGCGTCGACCTCCGCCATGTCCGCCATGAATGCTGCCATGAGCCCGGAGCGTATCCGGATCGCGCGGACATAGTCCGCAGCTGAAACTTCTCGCCCCTGAAGGATGCGGGCACGGATGCGGGGATCATAATCCCCGCCGCGGCGGGCTAGCAGCGCTTCGTGCGTGGTAAAGGCTTCAACGGATTGTATTGTGCGCGCTAGAGAGCCGTCGGCTGCTGCTTCCAGGGCTTCGAAGGTTTGATCGCGGATGAGGGCGCCGGCCGCACTCAGTCGCCGACAGGCTCGTTCGAAGGCACCCGATACCGTCGTGTCAAGGCTTTCAAGGAAGCGGCCGCCGGGGAGAGCTAGGCGGACACCCTCGACATTCGTTCGCTGCCATAACTGCAATTGGCCTCCGGAGATCACAGCCAACACCCTTGCGCAATCCTCGACCGTTCGTGCGAGCGGACCAATGCTGTCGAGCGTCGTGGACAGCGGGAAGGCGCCATCCAGGGGTACGGCGCGTTGCGTTGGTTTCACCCCTACGACCCCGCAAAGTGCCGCCGGCACGCGAATAGAGCCGACCGTGTCGGAACCGATCGCCGCTGCGGTCATGCCGGTCGCAACCGACACCGCAGCGCCGGAGGAGGAGCCACCAGGGGTTCGGGTCCTATCAACCGGGTTGCCTGGCGTCCCGAAATGACCGTTGAGGCCGACGACGGAGTAAGCGAACGGGGTCATATTCGTGCGACCTATCAGGATCGCGCCAGCCTGCTTGAGGCGTGCCACCACTGGTGCGTCTTCACGCGCCGGCAACGTGTCGTCGAGAGGACGCGCTGCCGCGCGCGTGACCTCGCCCTTTACGTCGAGCAGATCCTTGATGGAGACCGGCAGGCCATCGAGCGCAGAACGGTAGCCGGCATCGTTTAACCTATCGAGGCTTTCGGCTGCAATCCGAGCTTCCTCATTCCAGACTGTGAGAAAGGCTTTCGAACCTTCACCGGCAGGATCGGCGATGCGCGCGAGGCATTGGCCTACCCGGTCACGATGCGAGAAAGCTGGACCGGTGTTGGATGACGGGCGTGGTGAATGGGTCATGCTTCAGGCCTCATACTCATGACGCGGTGAAGCGCAGGCCGAGCGCCGGGATGATGGCGACGGTGCTGATGGCCATTGATGCCACATTGCCGATGAAGGGATGGAAGCCCTCTGGCAGCCGGGCCGAAATCGCGGCGGCAAGCGGCGCCCC
The DNA here is from genome assembly GCF_006442845.1 of Mesorhizobium sp. B2-4-2. Lineage (NCBI taxonomy): Bacteria > Pseudomonadati > Pseudomonadota > Alphaproteobacteria > Hyphomicrobiales > Phyllobacteriaceae > Mesorhizobium > Mesorhizobium sp. B2-4-2. The sequence continues at coordinate 638,301 of NZ_VFVM01000002.1, forward strand.
GATGATGGCGCCAAGCACGGCGCTGCCCAGCACCGGCATGGTCGCCCCTCCAAACGCCAGCGTTGCCGCAGGCACCACGGAGACGATTGGTACGAACGTTGGATAAAAGCCGCTCTGAGTCCATTTGCGATGCCAGAGCGTCATACCGATCATAGCCGCGATACCTTGCCCAGTCAGCACCATGGGCAATAGCCCACTGCCATAGACAGGCACGCCGGGCGCGACGACGTACGCCAGCACAGCCCCCAGGATCAGGCCGATACTTGCCCATTCATTGCCAAAGAACTGTGCCTCGGAGAAATCAGCGAGCATCCGGCGGAGCGCCCAAGCAAGGCCGCGATCAGGCGCCTTTACCTCTTGTGCCTTTGCTCCGCCGGTCTGCACGGAATAGGAGGACAGCCAAGGCAGGAAATGGCAGACCGCAAATGAAAGGAACGCGCCGATCGCCATGCCTCCGGTCACACCCGCGACAAGCGGCAATCCGAGCGGGCGGCAAACGAGATGCGTGGCCGCGATGGACAATGGTGCGACGAGGACGGCGGATAGCACCGCTCCAGTCAGCGCTGGTCTCCAGCCCGCTCCATAAGTGAGTACGATGGTCGGCGCGACCGACACTACAGCCACGAAGGTAGGCTGCCACGTGCCGGTGTCGCGGAGTGTCCAACCCCAGGCGATATTGCTGAAAACGAGACCAAGCAGGGAGCTAGCCACCGTCCATGGCCATAGGCCCGAGCCACAGGCTAGGCCGATGCCCCGCCAAGGAGATCGGGCCGCCTCCAGATAGTAGGCAAATATCGCTCCGATGAGCAGCCCCGCTCCGGCGAACGCGCACGTATAGAACGCCGGCTCAGTCCACGCCGAGAGGAGCCATCTGGCGAGGTCACCAATTGGAGCGGCTTCGCCGCTCCAAGGGGTGTAGCTACCTTTGTCCGGCCATAACAGAGCGATCGTGAGGACGACGATGCCGGAACCGGTGGCCACTGGCATACGCAAGGCGATTGCTGGCAAACGAGGCCTGCGCCCGCCAATTGAGGGCGTCTCCATTTTGTCTTTCCTCCCATTATTGTTTTTCAGCGGGGGTGCGGATTGCCGCCCCGATAGCCCAGCATCTGGTCGTAAAGATCGACGCGCCGATCGCGATGTAGATCGTTGAGCTGGTTCCAGATGGGCGCCGTGCGGCTTTCGACGAGGTCGATATCGGCGTAGAGGATTGTGTCCTCATCCGGTCCGGCGATGCGGCCAACTGGCCAGCCGTTGGTTGCGGCAATGAGCGAATTGCCCATGAAGCCGGAGGTGCGTTCTACACCAATGCGGTCGGCGGTCGCGATGAAAACGTTATTGGCATGCGCTGCCGTCATGGTGAGATAGGCGGCCATGCAGGTGCCGCTCGCATCGTAGAGGGGCGGAGGCGTCCATACCCAACCGGTAGGAATGCAAATGATGTCGGCGCCTTGCTGCGCGACGATGCGAGCTGTCTCGGGAAACCAGATGTCCCAGCAGACGAGAAGACCGATACGGCCGATCCGCGTGTCGAACACGGGATAGCCTAGATCTCCAGGAGTGAAGAACAGCTTTTCCTCATTCCACAGATGGGTCTTGCGGTATTTCCCGATGTAGCCCTCCGGTCCCACCAGAACGGCAGTATCGTAGAGCTTGGCTCCGTCCAACTCGGGCAAGCAGCCAACGATGTAAACGCCTTTGGCTTTGGCGAGCTCTTCCCATCCCCGGACCGTGGTGCCGGACGGAACAGGTTCGGAATGGGCAAACGCCTCTTCGCGCGAGAAGAAGGTATAGCCGGTCGTGGCAAGCTCCGGCAGGACGATGAGATCTGCTCCTTCTGCTGCGGCTGTTTCGAGGCGCTGCTGGACGGCGGCAAGATTGGCCTTGCGATTTTCCAATCCAACCTGGGGATTGAATTGAACCACTGCTACCCGTACCGGGCTGTTGCGGCGCGGTTCGACCGCCTTCCCAATCTCGTCTTGATGTTTGGACATAAGAGACCCTTTCTGCTGGTGGTTCCATGATAGAACCATTTGCAAAAAAGATGTCAAGTACTATTATAGAACCACATTTGGGTGATTTGGAGAAGCCGCGTGAAGCGCAAGAGCATGGAGAAGGCCGAATGCCCGGTGGCTCGGGCTCTGGATGTCATCGGCGACTGGTGGAGCCTGTTGATCGTGCGTGACGCATTTGATGGCATGCGCCGCTTTGGGGAGTTCCAACGCAACCTGGGGATATCGAAGGGTATTCTTGCAGCCCGGCTAAAGGCGCTTGAAGAGGCCGACATCTTACGCTCAGAAAAGCCAAAAGACGGTGGGGCGCACAGCGACTATGTGCTGACTGAAAAGGGGCGTGGTCTATTCGCCGTGGTGGTGGGACTGAGGCAGTGGGGAGAGGCTCATTGCTTCAACCCTGGCGAAGCGCATTCAGTGCTCGTGGAAAAGGCTAGCGGCCAACCAGTCGCCCCCCTAATTCTTCGCAATGCCGAAGGGCGCCCGGTTGATGCGTCCTCGACCGAGGTGCGCAAGGTTGGTGCTTAGACACCGAGATGGTTTGAAGCCAGCGCCTTTGCCGTGCGGATCGCCGGTCCTCGCTTTGCTGGTCGGTCGGGCCGTATGCGGTGAACCGGTCGCCATCGTCGCCGCGGTCCTATGCCACGACAAGGATCAGCTTCGGCTTTTTCTGATCTGGCACATCGTCGGACACTCAGTGCGTCCGGCCGGAGCGGAGATGCATCTCGATCTTATTGATTGCCTTCGTGAGGACATCGACTGCCTGCAGATTGACGGCGAAGTCGAAGTTACCTTGCGCTGTTTCGAATATCAGAACGCCGACCTTGATCTCGTCGTCGCTCATCATGCCCATTCCAATGCCGGTCGGCATATAGGGTGGTTTTTCTGACATCGTCTCTCTCCTCAGACGCGGTGTGGCCTCGTCAGCCGCTCGGCCGGAGTGCCAAAGCACGATCGATAGACGATCGCGGTCATGTCATTGCCGTTCACCATTATTCGAAATGCATGGATTGGCCGCGCATCATTGCTAGGGTCAGCGCGATTGCAGGATTTGCAGGCGGCTTCTCCATAAGCAAGGAGCCGTCGAAATCGCGCCACGCCGCCATGCGCAATTCGTCACCATCATCGGCGGCTGCAGGGTCGAAAACGTGGGCATCATAGGGATCTCGGTCAATCTCGATCTTCCAGTCCTTGAGCGCCTTGCGGGCCATTTCCTCAACCTGGGCAAGGTCGCTGGTGAAGAAGGGGATACGGTCGCCATCTTCCGAAAGCGGCTCGACCCGATCCAGCGTCGGCCGCTCGGGCACCCAACCAAGAACGAAGGCAATATCGAAATCGATCTGGCGGTCCGGGCCAGCTGCAACCTCCAGCCGTTTGACGACGTCAGGATAAAGCTGCCTGCGCGCCGGCCACGTGTCCGGAAGCGCCTCGGATTGCAACCGCGTTCGGGGAACGTCGATCAATTCCATGATCTGATGGCTTGGAACTTTATCCTCCGGCCAGCCCGCACAACATGCAGCTGTCGCAGCCTCGTCGGCTTCCATCCAGACTGAAGCAGCCTGGTCCTCGTCCTCGGTTGGCTGGTCGTCTTCCGGAAAGCCTTTGATATCCCAGCCTTCCAACGCGAACAAACCTTCCGCGCCTTGCAAAGCCGTAATGCCGGCGCGCGCGAAGACTGCTTCGGCTGCCGCGACCCCGCGTGCCAGTTCCTCGGGCGTTGCACCTTCAATGTTCAAGCGAAGTTCCATGGTTCGCCTCCTGTGTCAATCCTCCCAACAGTGAACAAAATAAGAACAAAGGTGTCAATAGACTCCTGATGGTTGGAAAATAGGCTCGTTTTTCAATGGGATAGTCACACTGGCAATCGGTTGAGGCTCCGTGCTCAATTTCCAAGGCAACTGCATTCATGGGTCGATGCTGCACGCGGACCACCGCGGACGGGGACAGTCGGTCCCGCGTCCCGTCCTGCGGCCGGCGCTATGCTGACGCTCCTACGGCTGTCCTGTTAACCGCCCCCGGCGGAGGCGAATTTCCTTCGTCCCGCGCGCGACAATCATCCGCTGCTGCGGACGCGCGCCGGACTGCGGTTTATGCGCCGTTTTCCTTTGGGCGCCGGCAGTCGCCGGCGCGACGTCCAGCGCAGCATCGTGGCCTCGACGTATCGTCCTGTCGGCAAACAACTCTGTCGGTGTCACCAGGCGGTCGCGCCAAACATTTCTTCCGCAGCGCCACCTCGCCGTACCATTGACTCTTCATTAGGAAGAGAACAAATGAGGAACATATTATCAGCATTTCGCGTTCAGGGGACAGATGAGTGCATCGGCGCCAAACGCTGCCATTTCCGACCTTCGAAATCGCATTGCGCGTCTCGAAGGCGGCAATACGCGCGAACGAGCGGTGCTTCCCTTCGGCGTCGCTGCCATCGACAGTCATCTGCCAGGGGGCGGTGTGGCGCTTGGCGCACTTCATGAGGTTGCCGGCGGCGGCAATGGAGCGATCGATGGCGCCGCAGCGTCGCTATTTGCAGCCGGGATTGCAGCGAGGACGCAAGGCAAGGTGCTGTGGTGCGTGACGCGCCAGGATCTGTTTGCGCCGGCAATCGCCCAGGTCGGGCTGCATCCCGATCGGGTTATCTACGTCGAAGCCGGTGACGACAAATCCTTGCTCGCCTGCTTCGAGGAAGGTCTGCGGCATGTCGGGCTTGGAGCTGTGGTCGCGGAAGTGGCGCGTCTGTCCATGACTGCCTCGCGCCGGTTGCAACTGGCATCGGAAGGCTCCGGCGCGATCGGCATCGCCATCCGCCGCTGGCGCCGGCAGACCGAAGCTGCCGATTTCGGACAGCCGACGGCGTCTGTCACCCGCTGGCGGGTTTCCGTGCTGCCATCGCGGCCGCTGCCTGTACCCGGCGTTGGCCGGGCGCGATGGCAACTTGAACTGATCCGGTCTCGTGGAGGGGAAACACTGGATATCGAAGTGGAGGCTTGTGATGCAAAGGGTCGTCTCGCTCTTCCTTCCAAGCTGGTCGACCGACCGGCTCAGAAGGAAATTGGGCGACGTCTCGCCGCCACCGGATAAGCCTTTGGTGCTGGTCGGGCGGCAAGGCAATCGCCGCTTGGTGGTTGCGGCCGATCGCGCGGCACTGGAAGCGGGCCTGCGCGTGGGAATGCCGGCAACGAAGGCGCAGGCGCTCGTGAAGGGGCTGGCGGTCATGGAGTCCGAACCCGATGCCGACGCGAAGGCATTGGAGCGGTTGGCCCTGTGGGCCTTGCGGCGGTACGCGCCGATCGTCGCCGCGGATCCTCCGGACGGATTGGTCATGGACACCACGGGCGCCGATCACCTCCATGGCGGTGAACGGTTGATGCTGACTGACATGGTCGACCGCCTCGGCCAGGCCGGCATTTCGGCACGGGCCGCTTTAGCTGATAGCTGGGGTGCCGCCCACGCCGTCGCGCGCTACGTCAACCAGACCGTCAGCGTGGTCGCCGTCAACGCAAGCTGCGATGCAATCCTTCCTCTGCCCATCGCGGCACTGCGATTGCCCGATGCAATCGTCGGCGGTCTGCGGGTTTTGGGCTTCGAAAGGGTAGGCGAGCTTCTGAGGCAGCCACGTGCGCCACTGACGCTGCGCTTCGGACCGGAACTCGGCCGCCGCCTTGACCAGGCCGCTGGGCGCCTTGCCGAACCGATAGAGCCCGTGCGGCCAGCCGATGTGGTCGAGGTGAAACGTGCCTTTGGCGAGTCCATCGGCGCGGCCGAGACGATCGCGCGCTATGTCGGCAGGCTTGTTCAAGCGCTGTGTGTCGAGCTCGAGACCAAAGGGCTCGGCGCCCGGCGGCTTGACCTGCTACTCTACCGCGTCGACGACCGCGTCGAAGCCATTCGCGTCGGCACGGCCTTGCCGGTTCTCGATGTGAAGCGGCTGACGCGGCTGCTCTGCGACAAGATCGAGACGGTCGATCCGGGCTTCGGCATCGAGCTGATGAGGTTGTCCGCGCCGTTGGCAGAATCACTGATGCCCAGGCAGACGGTTTCGTCGCTGATCGAGCAACGGGACGCAGACATCTCGGATTTGATCGACACACTCAGCAATCGTGTCGGTGAGGAAAAGCTCTATCGGTTTACCCCGGTTGCCAGCGATGTACCCGAGCGATCTTTCCGGCGCGTAGCCGCCGGATCCGCTGAGACCGGCGACGCATGGCCAGACCATTGGCCGCGTCCGGCTCGCTTGTTTACCGTGCCGGAGCCGATCGAGGCCATCGCGCTGCTGCCGGATCATCCGCCAGCAAGCTTTACCTGGAGAGGCATCCGTCGACGGGTCAAGCGCGCCGATGGACCTGAGCGGGTTTTCGGCGAATGGTGGAAGCGCGACGCCGAGCTCGCTGCCGTGCGCGACTATTTCCAGGTCGAGGACGAAGCCGGCGAGCGGTTCTGGATTTATCGCGCAGGCGACGGCGAGGATGCCGCGACCGGCTCGCATCGCTGGTTCCTGCATGGCATCTTCGGATGAACGCGTGCTATGTCGAGCTGCAATGCACCTCGCATTTTTCCTTTCTGCGGGGCGCGAGTTCCTGTGAGGAACTGTTCGCGCAAGCAGCCAGCATGGGAATGCTCGCCCTTGCCATCTGTGATCGCAACAGTCTGGCCGGCATTGTCCGCGCGCACGAGGCTGCAAAGGCAACCGGCGTCAGGCTGATCGTCGGCTGCCGGCTGGACCTCGCGGAAGAGATTTCCATCCTGGTCTACCCGACCGATCGCCCGGCCTACTCGCGCCTTTGCCGCTTGCTGTCGCTGGGCAAGAAGCGTGGCGGCAAGGCGAAATGCGTGCTGCATTGGGCTGACGTTGTCGCCTATGGCGAGGGCCTCCTTGCAGTACTCGTGCCCGACCAGGCAGATGACACATGCTCACTCTGGCTGCGCCGGGTGCGCGACGCATTTAGCGATCGCGCCTTTATGGCGCTGACCTTGCGGCGCCGTCCCAACGAGGCGCTGCGCCTGCACGATCTGGCCAACCTTGCCGGACAGGCCCACGTGCCAACGGTTGTCACCAATGATGTCCTGTTCCACGAACCGTCACGGCGCATCCTGCAGGATGTCGTCACTTGCATCCGGCACAATGTCACGATCGACGATGCCGGGTTTCGGCGTGAGCGCCACGCCGACCGCTATCTGAAACCGCCGGAAGAAATGGCGCGGGTTTTTGGCCGCTATCCGGAAGCGCTCGCGCGGACCACCGAGATTGCCGAGCGCTGCCGGTTCTCCCTCGACGAACTTGCCTATCAATATCCCGAAGAGCGCATGCTGCCGGGCCTGACACCGCAGCAGGCCTTGGAGAAACTGACCTGGGAAGGCGCGACGGAGCGCTTTCCCGAGGGCGTGCCGGACAAGGTTATCGGCACGCTCCGACATGAGCTGCAGCTCATCGAGAAGCTGCAATACGCGCCATATTTTTTGACGGTCAACTCGATCGTTCGGTTTGCGCGCAGCCAGGACATTCTCTGCCAGGGCAGGGGGTCGGCGGCCAACAGCGCCGTCTGCTATGTGCTCGGCATCACCTCGATCGATCCCGACCGCAATGACCTCTTGTTCGAACGCTTCGTCTCCGAAGAGCGCCGGGAGCCCCCTGATATCGATGTCGATTTCGAGCATGAGCGGCGAGAAATCGTCATGCAATGGGTGTTCGGAACCTATGGCCTCGAGCACGCGGCCTTGTGCTCGACCGTCATCCGCTATCGCTCGAAAGGCGCCTTGCGCGACGTCGGCAAGGCGCTTGGCCTGCCCGAAGACCTGATCAAGATGCTGTCATCGCAGGTCTGGGGCTGGTCGGACGAAGGTGTCCAGCCAAAACATGCCGAAGAGCTGAACCTCAATCTCGGCGACCGCCGTCTGCGCCTGGCTTTGGATTTGGCCAAGCAATTGATAGGCGCGCCGCGGCATTTGTCGCAACATCCCGGCGGTTTCGTCCTGACGCGTGACAGGCTGGACGATCTGGTGCCGATCGAACCCGCCGCGATGAAGGATCGTCAGGTCATCGAATGGGACAAGGATGACATCGATGCGCTGAAGTTCATGAAGGTCGATGTACTGGCGCTCGGCATGCTGTCCTGCATGAAGCGCGGCTTCGATCTCTTGGCCGAACACAAGGGCATCAATCTCAATCTCGCGACGATTCCGGCTGAGGATCCGCGCACCTACGCGATGATCCGCAAGGCCGATACGCTGGGCACCTTCCAGATTGAATCCCGCGCCCAGATGTCAATGCTGCCGCGCATCAAGCCGCGGACCTTCTATGACCTGGTCATCGAGGTCGCGATCGTGCGGCCAGGCCCCATCCAGGGCGACATGGTGCATCCATATTTGCGCCGGCGCGAAGGCAAGGAAGAGGTGGTCTATCCCAAGCCTGAACTGGAGAAAGTTCTTGGAAAAACGCTGGGCGTACCGCTGTTCCAGGAGCAAGCCATGCGCGTGGCGATCGAATGCGCCGGCTTCACGCCGGGCGAAGCCGATCAACTTCGCCGCGCCATGGCGACCTTCAAACACACCGGCGGCGTTTCCAGCTTCGGCGCCAAGCTGATCGGCGGTATGGTGAAGCACGGCTATGAGCGCGGGTTTGCCGAGAAGACGTTCAGGCAGCTCGAAGGCTTCGGCAGCTATGGCTTTCCCGAGAGCCATGCGGCGAGCTTCGCGCTGATCGCCTACGCCTCGTCCTGGCTGAAATGTCATCACCCCGACGTCTTCTGCGCCGCCCTCCTCAACGCCCAGCCGATGGGGTTCTACGCCCCGGCGCAGATCGTTCGCGATGCCCGCAACCACGGTGTCGAAGTGCGTCCAGTCTGCGTCAACGCCTCGCGCTGGGACTGCACGCTCGAACCCACTGGGGACGAGGATCGCTTTGCCGTTCGGCTTGGCATGCGGATGGTTCGCGGCCTTGCCAATGCCGACGCGGCTTCCATCATCACTGTGCGCGCTGACCAGGCATTTGGCTCCGTCGACGACCTCTGGCATCGCGCCGGCGTGCCCGCTGCTTCTCTGGTCGAGCTCGCCCAGGCCGATGCGTTTCAGCCGTCACTGTCGCTGGCGAGGAGGGAGGCACTGTGGGCGATCAAGGCGCTGCGCGACGAGCCGCTGCCGCTGTTTGCAGCCGCATCTGCCCGTGAACAGCGGACGGCGCCGGAGATCCAGGAGCCGGGCGTGACATTGCGTGCCATGACCGCCGGCGGTGAGGTGGTTGAGGACTACGGGCATGTCGGACTGACCCTGCGCGACCATCCGCTTTCCTTCCTGCGGGCAGACCTGCGTCGCAAGCGTATCGTCTCGTGCCGGGAGGCCATGCAGGCGCGCGACGGACAATGGCTGGAAGCGGCTGGTCTCGTGCTGGTCCGCCAACGGCCGGGCTCGGCCAAGGGCGTGATGTTCATCACGATCGAGGACGAGACCGGCATCGCCAATCTGGTGGTGTGGGTGAAGATCTTCGAAAAATATCGAAGGGTGGTGCTGGGCGCCGGCATGATTGGCGTCTATGGGCGCATCCAGAGGGAAGGCGATGTGGTCCATCTCGTGGCACACCGACTCAGCGATCTCTCGTCTGATCTGGCCAGCGTTGGTGATCGGGACACTGCCTTCCCGCTGCCGCATGGGCGGGGCGACGAGTTTCATTATGGCAGTCCGACGCCCGACCCGCGCGGCATGCCGAAGGGGCCGAGGCCGAGGAATATCATTGATCCCTATCTGCACATCGACCAGATCAAGGTGAAGACGCGGGATTTCAAATAGGGCGTCGCAAGAACGGGTCTGCCGAACAATGGCTGGGTTCGTCGATACGCATGGGCGATCGCTCAATCGCTGCTCTGTCATTTTTCAGAGAAAGGCGTTGAACGCTGCTGCGAGAGCGGCTGGATTTTCTTCGGCGACGTGGTGCCCACTCTTGATCCCGTAGCCGCTCACGTCATCCGCCCAGAGCTTCCAGATCGCAACCGGGTTGCCATAGATCTGCTCCAGGTCGTCGTCGAGCGACCAAAGGCAGAGCATCGGACAGCCCACCTTCCGGCCGGCATCGCGATCCTCACGGTCATGGCGATGGTCGATCCTGATACCTGCGCGGTAGTCTTCGACCATCCCATGGACGATAGTGGGATCGTGGATGAACGAAACCAACTCGTCATAGGCTTCGCGTCCCATCTCATCTGGCCGCAACGCGCTATACCAGGCCAACGGGTCTGCCAGGATCGCCCGTTCCGGCTTATCGGGTTGAGCGAAGAAGAACCAGTGGTACCAATCGCGGGCAAATTTCCAGTCGGCACGCTCCAGATGCTCGATAACTGGCAATCCATCCACGGCAATCAGTTTTCGCACCAGGTCGGTATGGTCCATCGCCATTCTGAAAGCGACCAGGCTGCCACGGTCATGCCCGGCGACGAAGAAAGTGTGGTGGCCCAACCTTTCCATCACCTCCACCAGCGCCGAAGCCTTTGCTCGCTTGGACGAGAACCTGCTCTCTGGGTCGTCGCCCGGTATGTAGGAGCGCCCGAAGCCCGGAAGGTCGGGGCACACGATCCTGAAATGTGCTGACAGCAAGTCCGCGACCTGGCCCCACGTCATATGCGAGCGAGGATGGCCATGGATCAGAAGCAGCGGCGGTCCAGATCCGCCATGCCGCAGCCGTATCGGCCCGTCCTCGGTTTCCATCATTTCAAGCACGAAGTTTTCGAACATCGGCCATCCTTAAAAATGGGCGGTTGTCAGCTTGAAGAACTCTTTGAATATGGAATGGTTCAGGACGGGCAATCGCGACTGCAGCGTGGCTTCCGGGAAGCTTTCGCTTAGGGCCACTTCTCGACGCGAATTGGCTCCAAGACGGATCTAACGGAGAAGTCCCTCATCGTCGAACGCATCCCAGCCCTTCAACTTGGGCCGGGGCGCGTCCTCTCTGGGGTCATTCCCGGCACCGTGAACCTTGCCGCTACTCTTTCCCGCCCGCGTCAGGGCGGCCTTGCCGGCGCCGCGTCGCCTGTTCTCCGTAACTTGCTGCGCGTCCTCTTCGCGCCAAAGGCTTGGCAGATCGCGATCAAGGATCTCCTCGATGTGCTTGGGATCGAAAACGTGGAAGGTGACGGCCTTGGATCGACCGCGCATCTTCACGGTGCGCGTGCCGATGCTTAGCAGCCGTCCGTCCTTGAGCCACTTGTGACGCTCCCGCGAAGAGATTGTGAGGATGTCCTCGGCTTCGCGCGGCAGGACCGGCAACACTTCGATGGTTTCCAGCATCTTGGCGATCTTGCTCGAGGCGGCCTCGAACTCTTCTGCATCGTCTTCGCCCATCCGCAGTATGATGCGACCAGTCTCGGCCTTGGCGTACTTCCTCACCGCCCAGGGCAGGTGAGCCCGTATTTCACGCTCGATTCCTTTCGTGCGCACCGACGAGCCAAGCGTCGCCGATGGCGGAAGTGGCCACTCGGCAACCAGGGGCAACGAAGCGCCCGCGCTTTGGCGAGAGCTGCGATCTCGTGGGGCAACCATTGCCGCAGCGATGCCATTGAGGATCTCCCGGGGTCGCGCAAAGCGCACAGGCATCTGATCTAGTCGCTCCCTTGTCGCACGGTTTCCACCGCCAATGACCCGGCAGGCAAGGCCTTCAATAGCTCCGCCTCGGGCTTGGTGAGGTGGATCCAGGCCGCCCAATCCTGCGGAGGCAGCACCACAATCTGGCGATTGTGGATGGGCGCCACGTCAGGCCCGGGTTCAGTCGTCAGCATGGCGAATGTTGGCGGCTTGTTGCCTTCGCCATCGCGCCACAGGCCTGCGATCGCCATGAACGAAGCACCGTTGAGCGTGAAGCGATGCTTCGCCTTCGGTGACTTCTTTCCGGTGAATTCGAAAAAGGCTGATGCCGGGATGAGACAGCGCTTGCTGTTGGAGAAATTCCGACCCTCGGAGCGGAAGTTGAAGACAGGCCCGCCTTTGGGACCGGAAGGCGGAAAGGCAAAGGTCATGCGTGTGAGTTCGATCGTGTCGCCGGCGGCGCGCATGATCGGAGCGGGGTCACTGATGCGAATGTCATCCGCCTGTGGCAAATCCAGTTCGGTCTGATGGCTAGGAATGTCGAGCGCCAGCGATTGCATCATCCGGCAATATTCGGCCCAGGCGATATGCTGCTCGTAATCATTGCACATGGGTTGATCCTCGCGCAGCCGAAATCACGGCCCATTGTTACCTAAAGCCTGAAGCTGAAAGGAAAAGGCCTGACACTTCGCCAGAGCCCGGTGTTTCTCTCGATCCGTCGCTTCCGCGACCCGAACGTCGCGGCAGGCTCGGGTAGAGTGAGAGGGCTGTCTTCTTGGCTGTGACGGATTGAAGATCGGGAGAGAGGCTTCCGGCGGTCTGTCATGGAGATCAGCCATGAGTAATGTTGAAGTTCTGGATGCAGTGCGGGACGCTAGCGGCGGCTACAAAGTCGATGTGGCCCGGGGGCACCGGATCGGTCGCGTGTCGTCGGAATGGTTTTCTCGACCCGATGACGAGCGGTTCCTTTCGTTGTCAGATCTGTTCGCGTCCGTCCACACCCGCAGCCAACACAGCAGGACGCGCACCGTCGAGACCACGACTGTTCGCGTTGAAGCCAGCCGAGACAACGCCGAACGCCTATCACTGGTTCTTCCTGGTCCGGTCGAGCCAATTGCACCGACCCACTGGAGCTTTGGACAACTCGCGGGCCTGATCGGCGCGCCGGCGACATACCTTCGCCAACTCCCCGCTTCGCTGGCCGGAATCAATCTGCAATATGGCTTGGCCAGACACCGCGGCGAGCATATCAAGACGCTTGAGACAGGCGATGGACGCGTGGAATTGCGCGCTGTTACCGGGCCTGACTATGGCCGGATCTACGATCATGAGCTGGTCGCTGCAGTTCAGCGAATCGCCGGCGACGGCACCGGCGACACGCGCTGGAAGGTGCCCGGCGTGCTGAACTGGTCGACTGGACTCTACAATCCCCGTGTCGACGTGAGCAAAGACACGACGACTCTTTACGCGAGCGATCGTGATGTCTTCCTGTTCCTCGTGGATGATCTTAATCCGATCGAGGCTGGACGATTGCCTGACGGTTCGCCGGATCTCTACTTTCGCGGCTTTTATTGCTGGAATTCGGAGGTTGGTGCGAGGACTCTCGGGATGGCGTCCTTCTATCTCCGCGCCGTTTGCCAGAATCGCAATCTGTGGGGCGTCGAGGATTTTGAGGAGATCGTAATCCGTCACTCGAAATATGCCGCGTCACGCTTCGCCCACGAGGCGGCACCAGCGCTCGCACGGTTCGCCAATTCCAGCCCGGTGCCCTTCGTCAATGGTATCAAGGCGGCCCGCGAGCGGATCGTGGCGAGATCTGACGAAGACCGCACCGACTTCCTGCGCAAGCGCGGCTTCAGCAAAGCCGAGGCCACAAAGATCATAGAGACCGTGCTAGGCGAGGAGGGCCACAAGCCGGAGAGCGTTTTCGACTTTGTCCAGGGCATCACCGCGATGGCACGGGACAAGACGCATCAGGACGCGCGCCTCGACCTGGAAGCCAAGGCGAAGCGGCTACTCGACCGCGCCACCTGACAACCACTTGGGCTCTGCGGATTCGCATTTTTCCTGCCGTCCGGATCTATGGCTCGCCTCTCAGAGTGAGAGGTGGGCCGTAGCTTCATGACGGGTTGGAGGTCGAGAGAGAGGCTTTCGGCCGCCCGTCGCGGAGTGCATCTCAATGGCTACTGCTGCGAAGAAAATCACCCTGTCGTCCTCGCGCGACATCCCCTTCAATCAGCTCGTCATTTCCCAGGCGAACGTACGGCTGATCAAAGCCGGCGTGTCGATCGAGGACCTGGCGGAGGACATCGCCCGGCGAACCTTGCTACAGAGCATCACCGTCAGGCCTGTGCGCGATGCGGACGGCAACGAGACCGGCATGTTCGAGATTCCCGCTGGCGGGCGCCGCTATCGCGCACTCGAACTTCTTGTCAAGCAGAAGCGACTTGCCAAGAACGCACCTGTGCCGTGCGTCATACGCGAAGGCGGTCTGGCCGAGGAAGATTCGCTCGCTGAGAATATACAGCGCGCGCCGCTTCATCCGCTGGACCAGTTCCGCGCCTTCCTGACCTTTCGTGAGAAGGGCATGTCTGAAGAGGAAATCGCCGCCAACCAATTCGTCTCCGCGTCCGTCGTCAAGCAGCGGCTTCGTCTTGCGTCGGTGTCGCCCAAACTCCTTGATGTCTATGCCGAAGACGGCATGACCCTTGATCAGCTCATGGCGTTCACCGTCAATGGCGACCATGAACGACAAGAGCAGGTCTTCGAGCGTCTCGCTCAGAGCTACAACAAAGAATCACATACCATCCGCCGCATGCTGACCGAGGCAGCGGTTCGCGTTTCCGACAAGCGTGCACAATTCGTCGGCCTCGACGCCTATGCCGAGGCTGGTGGCGTCATTCTGCGTGACCTGTTCCAAGGCGACGACGGCGGTTGGCTGCAGGATGTCAACTTCCTGGAAAGACTGGTTGCGGACAAGCTGCGGGTGCAGTCCGATGCAATTTCGGCTGAGGGCTGGAAGTGGATCGATGTCGCCCCCGATTTTCCCTATGGGCACACTTACGGCCTCCGCCGCCTTCGTGGCGAACAGCCCGCTCTCACCGAGCAGGAGCAAGTCACACGCGACGCACTCGAGGCCGAGTTGAACGGGCTTGAGGAGGCTTACCGCGATTCCGACGAACTACCCGAGGAGGTCGACGAACGGCTCGGCGAGATCGAAACTGCGATCAGTGCGATTGACGAAAGGCCGGAGATCTTCAACCCCGATGAGATCGGGTGCGCGGGCGCCTTTGTCAGCATTGATGCATCAGGTAACCTCAAGGTCGAGCGTGGATATGTTCGCCCCGAAGACGAACGGCCGGTTGAAGCGGGGGTCGATGACGAGACCGCGGCTGATGCCGGCGCGGCGCGAGCGGAGCGCCTGCTCAATGGCTCTACCGCCGGCCCAGAGACCACGATCGAGCAGGACGAAGACAACGGCCTGAAGCCGATACCGGATCGCTTGATGACCGAGCTGACTGCCCATCGAACGCTTGCCTTGCGCCATGCGCTCGGCGAGCAGCCTGATGTCGCATTCCTCGCTGCGCTTCATGCGCTCACGCTCCGGGCTTTCTATCGCTACGGCTCGGATACGTGCCTGGAACTCGATCTGAAAATCATCAGTTTCGGCGCCCAGACACCGAGCTTGAATGACAGCCGCATGGCAGACGCAGTCGATGCTCGTCATCAGTCATGGGTGGCGGTGCTCCCGAAAGAACCTGAGGATCTGTGGGAAGCTTTGCAGACGTTCGAAATCGACAGCCGTCAGGCGCTGTTCGCGCATTGTGTGTCCCTCTCGGTCAACGCGATCTACGAGGCGTATAATCGTCGACCGAGTGCGCTATCCCACGCTGACCGGCTCGCACAGGCCGTTGATCTCGACATGGTGGCGGCCGGATGGGTGCCAACGGTCGACACCTATCTCGGCCGTGTCACCAAGGCGCGTATTCTCGCGTCTGTTCGCGAGGCAAAGGGCACACGAGCCGGCGATCGGATCGAGCATCTGAAGAAGGACGACATGGCGGAGACGGCGCAGCAACTGCTCGCGGATACCGGATGGTTGCCGGAGCCACTGCGCACACCCGGCCGACCAGGCGTTACGGTCGCTGAACCCTCGTCGACCGCGATCGATGGCTCCATCGAACAGCGGGTCGGGGAAACGGCGGAAGGCGGCGGCGAATTGGCTGTCGCGGAAGCAGAGTTGCAGACCGACAATGAAGCAGCCGCAGTCGATACACAGGCGGTCGCGGCCGAATAGCTGAAGGAGCAACACGTAACCCGAGGGCCCGTCGGCAACGACGGGCCCATTTTTCGTTTTGGAGTCCGCAATGCACCATGCCACCGAGCTTGCGCGAAGGCTTGCCGCAAATGCTGAGGCAGTATGCCGTCGCTATCTTTCCAATGGTCAACGCCAGGGCCGGTACTGGCTGGTTGGCGATGTTCGCAATTCGCCTGGGCGGTCAATGTTTGTCCGCCTTGAGGGGCCGGATGCCGGCAAAGGCGCGGCAGGCAAGTGGACCGACGCCGCAACCGGCGAACATGGCGACCTTCTGGACGTCATTCGGGAATCGCTTGGCCTTGTCGATTTCAAGGAGGTCTGCGACGAGGCGCGCAGCTTTCTGTCCATGCCGCGCACGGACGAACTAAAGGGCCGGTGGGAACAAGCCGCTCCCGCTGCCGGCGGTTCCACTGAAGCGGCGCGGCGGCTGGTTTCCATGTCGCAGCCGATATGGGGAACACTTGTGGAGACGTATTTGCGCGCACGCGCGATCACAGCCTTGCATGAGACCGGGAGCCTGCGGTTTCATCCCCGCTGCTACTACCGTCCAGACCACGGCCCGACTGAAGCATGGCCGGCAATGATCGCGACGGTCACCGACCTCAAAGGCCAGCTTACCGGGGTGCACCGCACCTGGCTCGATCCGGGCGGCTTTAGCGAAGCCCATCTCGGCCGCGCTCCGCTCGAGACACCGAGACGGGCCATGGGCGAACTGCTCGGGCACGCCGTCCGCTTCGGCGGCAGCTGCGATGTCATGGCCGCCGGCGAAGGCATCGAGACCATGCTGTCGCAACGCACTGTCCTGCCCGCCATGCCGGCACTCGCAGCCTTGTCGGCGGCACATCTGTCGGCAATCCTGTTTCCTGACACATTGCGGCGCCTTTACATCGTCCGCGACAATGATCCGGCAGGCGACGCAGCAGTGGCAACCCTCATTGAACGCACCAGCGCGGCCGGTATCGAGGCTATGGTTCTGACGCCGAAACTTGGTGACTTCAACGAGGATCTGCGTCTGCTCGGCGCCGATGCGCTGAGGGGCATCCTGCGGGTTCAGATCGCGCCACAGGATGTCGAGCGCTTCATGAAGCTGGCGGCCTGACCTGGAAGGGAAGGAGGGGGGCGTGCCAGCGATGCGTGGCTCGGGTCGCAGGTGAACCTTCGCTGGGGTGAGGGCCGGCCCACGGCCTTCCAGAGGGCGATCGGGCGCCGGCCGGTCCGGACAGGCAATGGCTGCGCCCGGCTATTTTCCGGCGGCCCTGCCACCCCGTACGGCGAGGCGCGCGGGACCCCGTCTTCGGGCCTTTCCATCGCGAACCAAAATAGCCGGGCGCAGCCATCCTTCACTTTCGTTTCGGCCCTGCGCTCGCGCTTAGGGTGCAAGTCCGGATCGTCCGTCGCCTTCGTCGCCATGAAGGCCGCGATGGGCGCGGCCGGTACCACGAAGGCAAGCCGTCATGAGCACCGAGCACGATACCGACTTCGAGCCGCAACCCGCATCATCTCCCATCGACCATGTCCTTCAGGAGCTTCAGCTCTATGGCTACCGTCCCTTCGACGACGAACCCGATCCGCGCCCGCTTCCCGAAGGCCGGGTGGTCGCGGCCAGCATCGCCGACATCTTCGACGCTCTCCTGGTGGCGATGGCCGACACACGCCTGGAACCCGATCTCGAAGAGTTGCTATGGGGTACGGTCAACCTGTTCCATCGCGCGACCAAGCGGATCGAACGCGAGCTCGATGAAAACGAGGTTGGCCAGCAGCGGCTGCAGCGCGAACAGGATGGATCCGAGGTCAAGTCGGTCGAACTCGAGCGCCTCATCGCCCAAGGTCAGACGCTGCTCGAACGCCGCAACGCCTTCGAATTGATGCGCGACCAGGCCGGCGAGCATTACGAGCGTCACACACACTCGATCTGGCGCCCGCGTTCGGGCTCTGTCGTCAACCATCGCAACCTGACCGCGGCAATGATTGACAGCCGGGACTTCATTGCCGCGAGGAAGCATGCAGACAGCCAGCTGCTGTTGCCACCCGGACCGAAAGTCGCCTTCACCGGCGGTCTCGACTTCGACGATCACCGGCTGATCTGGGCAAAACTCGATCAGGTCCATGGCAAACATCCGGACATGGTCCTGCTACACGGCGGATCACCAAAAGGTGCCGAGTTGATCGCGGCCAAATGGGCTCACAGCCGCAACGTGCCGCAGATTGCCTTCAAGCCGGACTGGACCAGGCATGCCAAGGCCGCGCCCTTCAAGCGCAACGACGCCATGCTCGACACTTTGCCGATTGGCGTCATTCATTTCCCCGGCTCCGGCATTCAGGACAATCTCGCCGACAAGGCCCGCAGGCTCGGCATTCCGGTCATGAAGTTCGGCGCGACGTGAAGGGCCACCAGTCCACCCGCCTCAAGTCATTCGCGCCGATTTCCGTCGTTCTCAGCGCGTTGATTGGACGATCGCTCCTGACGATTTGGCGTCAATGAATGCGAAGTGGCGAAACACGAGGTTCATCCCGTCCTGGAATGGAGAACAGGGAAACCTATCCCCGCGTTGGTCGGCGCAATTCCTTGGTCCGGTCCGAGGGCCTGATGCCATCAACCCAAAAAGGGTCGGACTACGCAAAGCGTGCCGCCGTTTCGCCCTTGCCTTCACGGTGATCGCGGCCCTCGGCCGGACACATCGGGCGCCTGTCACGCGGGGATCGCTCCCCGCTTCAAGAACAGGAGCCGGAAAAATGTCCCTCGTAGAAGCCAACGCCTTCGCCTTCAGCCTCGCCACCAGCCTGATGGTCAGCATCGTCATCTTCCGCGCCGGCGACGGAACGCTCACAGTCGTGCGGGCAGACGAATATGAAGGAGAGGTCTCCCAGATCGTGCGCGAGATCGATCCACACGAGCGATGATCCGGACAAGTTGCGGCCGGTGGTCCTTGGGTTCGGCCCCAGGGCCGCGCTACAGCTCGAACCGCATCTGCCGTTGATCGGGCGGCAACACATCGCCTAGCGACGAAAGCGTGACGCCCAACAGGCGGATTCCCTTGTGCACTGGAAACACCGATTCAAGGAGGTCGGCTGCGAGATGTTCGAAATCGGAAAGTTCGATCGGCATCGCCACCGTGCGGCTGCGCGTGATCTGCTGGAAGTCGGCGAACTTGACCTTCAGCGTGACGGTCCTTCCCCGGATGCCTTTCCCTTCACAGTATCCCCACACTTTGGCAACCAGCGGCTTGATTTCAGCCAGCGATGCATCGAGGTCGAAGATGTCGGCTGCGAACGTGTCTTCGGCCCCGATTGATTTGCGCGGCCGATCTGGTTCGACCGCTCTTTCGTCGATGGCGCGCGAAATCTGATAGTACCAGAGCCCCGACTTTCCAAAATGCTGCTGCAGGAATGCAAGCGACTTGCTCTTGAGATCGGCGCCGGTCTCGATTCCGAGCGCCTCCATCTTCGCGGCTGTCGCAGGACCGACACCGTGAAATTTTTGATCGGCAAAGCCTCCACGAAGGCAGGCCCATGGCGTGGCGTGATGACGAACTGGCCGTTCGGCTTGTTCTGGTCGGAGGCCATCTTTGCGAGAAATTTGTTGTATGAGATTCCCGCGGAAGCGGTGAGACCGGTCACCCTCAGGATCTCTGCCCTGATCATCTCGGCGATGGTCGTGGCCGACGAAATGTTGAGCCGGTTCTGGGTCACATCGAGATAGGCCTCGTCCAGCGAGAGCGGTTCGATGAGATCGGTATGTTCGGCGAACACGTCGCGGATCTGACCCGAGACCCCGCGGTAGACGTCGAAGCGGGGCGGCACGAAGATCAATTCGGGGCATTTGCGTTTTGCCGTCACCGAAGGCATGGCGGAGTGAACGCCGTGGGCGCGGGCCTCGTAGCTTGCAGCCGCCACCACCCCGCGGGCGGCCGCTCCGCCGACTGCAAGCGGTTTGCCGCGGAGTTCTGGGTTGTCGCGCTGTTCGACCGACGCGTAGAATGCATCCATGTCGACATGGATGATCTTGCGCCGGTCAGCGCCGCGTTCAGAGACCATTTGCCTGCAATGTCATTCCGCCAGGATATAAGCTTCGTGCTGCCGGATACTACAATCTTCAGTTCCGGAGATCGATGGATCGGGCCGTTGCAGGCAGGAACATTGTCGGTCGGGCACGTCGGTTAGCTGGGATTGTTGCTCCATTCCAATAGCAAACGCGGAAACGCGCACCTGTTGGAATAGAGCCGCACCAGGCCAGCCAATTGGATCACAGCATGGCTTCCCTCGCCGTCGCGCGTGGTCGGCCGATTCTCTTCGATGGGCGCTTGCGCTTTGCCAGATAGGAAAGCAGAGCCGGCAGGCGCATCGCGTTGAGGACTCGCTTCGCAGGGACGCCGCCCTTTCGCGCCATCTCAACGCCCCAGTGCATGTAGTCGAGCTCGCGAATTGAATGAGCATCCGGATTGATACTAAAGATGCAGCCGTAGTCGAGCGCCTCCTGATGCCCGCGCCAGTCGAGATCGAGACGCCATGGATGTGCGTTGACTTCGACGGCGACGCCAAATTTGGCGCAGGCTCGCAGAACTTTGGCGATGTCGAGATCATAGCCTGGGCGCCGCAACAGCTGGCGGCCTGTCATATGGCCGATGATCGTCGTTCGGGGATTGCCGATCGCCTCGATGAGCCGATCGGTCTGCTCCTTCTTGGGCAGTCTGAAGCGGCTGTGCACGCTGGCGACCACGAAGTCGAACTGCTCCAGGACATCATCCGGATAGTCGAGCGAGCCGTCCGCCAGAATGTCAGCCTCAATGCCTTTCACGATGCGGAATTTCTCACCATACCGCCGGTTCAACCGGTCGGCCTCGCGATGCTGTTCGGTTATTTCCTGCAGCGAAAGGCCACCCGCATAGTGAGCGGACTGCGAATGATCAGCGACACCAAAATAGTCGAACCCGCGCTTGCGCGTGGCTTCGGCCATCGCTTCGAGCGTCTCGGTGCCGTCGGACGCTGTCGTATGGGAGTGCAGGATGCCCCGCAGGTCCTGGTCGCGAACAAGTGCGGGCAGCTCGTGGATGGCCGCCCGTCTGATCTCATCCCTGCCTTCGCGCAGTTCGGGCTCGATGAACTGCAGGCCCAAGGTGTCGTAGATTTCGTCTTCTGTCGCTGAGGCGACCAGCTTTCGGCCGCGATAGAGACCGTCATCCTTCAGCACAAATCCCTTGTCGGTCGCGACCGCCTTCAGCTGCTTGAGGTGATCTGCCGAACCGGTCGCGTCGAGGAGTCTGGCGCCAAAATGTTTCTTGTCGGTGATGACAACCCGCAGGGTCGCATCACCGACCTCGGCCGGCTCCTTGCCTTGCGCTACCAGCGCGAAGGCGGAAACGAGCTCGCACCCGCGCCGGAATTCACCGGCGATCTCGACGCGGGAGAACTCCGGATGTTCTTGCTGCAACGATGCCATTGCATGCTCAAGGAGAGCAGCGGCCTTATGGAGATGAAGCTGTGTCTGACCGCTTCGCGCGATAGCCAGGTTCTCCAGGATCTTCGTCTGAAGCGCGGCGCCAAGCCCCTTGACCGGCCTGATGCGATCTTCCTTCGCCGCGGTTTCGAGCTCCGCCAGCGAACTCACGCCGAGCGCCTCATGAAGCTTCAATATCTTGTCGGGCCGAAGACCAGGAACGGCAAACAGTTCCATCACGCCTGCCGGCACCTCTTCCCGCAATTTATCGAGGCTTGGGTGCGTGCCGGTCTGATGGAGCTTCGTGACGATGTCCGCGATGGCGTCCCCGATCCCCGGGATACTGGTGAGCGCGCCGGCGGCGATGATGCGATCAAGCGGTTGGGAGAGTGCCGTCAGGCTGTCAGCGGCACGTAGATACGCCTTTGTGCGATAGGGATTACCGCCACGCAGGGATGTCCTATGCGCGTATTCCCTCAGTAGATTGGCGATGGTCCTCGTGTCGGTGTTTGCCATTGCTTCAGGCAAACGAGGCCGGTCTTGGCAAGTTCCAAAGAATCCTTGGCCCCGATGGCGCGGCGTTGGCAAAACGGGCGTGGGTTCTCCGCGGCCCGCGGGGCGCTACAGATGTGGCAGGGATTGGTCAGCGCGCCCCCAGCCCGCCAGAGCCTTGGAAGCCGCTCGTTTCTTCAATTCCGGAGCGTCGCCGATATGGAAATGCGAGGGTGCATCGATGGTCTTCATCTCCGCCCAGGTGATCGGCGCCGCCACGGGAGCACCCGGCCGGGTTCTCGCGCTGTACGGCATGATCGCGGTCGCCCCGCGCTGGTTGCGCAGATAGTCGACGAAGATGCGACCCTTGCGGCGGGCCTTCGACAACACCGCCGTGAAATGGGCGGGATCGCTCTGGGCGACCGCCTGAGCCAGGCGAGACGCGAAATCCTTTACCTCCGGCCATTCTGCCTGGGGGGTCAGCGGAGCGATCACATGCACCCCCTTGCCGCCCGTCAGCATCGGGAAAGTCGTCAGTCCCAGCGATTTGAGGATGTCGCGGAATTGAAAGGCAGCGGCGCGCACGGCTTCAAAATCCAAGCCCTCATCCGGGTCCAGATCGAACACCAACCGGTCGGCTTTTTCGACGTCCTCGATGCGGGCTCCCCATCCATGCAGCTCAATCGTTCCCATCTGGACGCAGGTCATCAGGCCGTCGGCGTCGTCCAGATAAAGGTACGGCTCCTCGTGTCCGTCCTTCTCGGTGATCCCGACGTGGTGGACCTTGTCGCCAAAGCTGCCGGCGTCGTGTTTTTGGAAAAAGCACTTCTTCGCGCGGCCCTGCGGGCAGCGGACCAGACTGATCGGCCTGTTGCCGACCCACGGAAGCATGATCTCGGCGAGCTCGGCGTAATGATCGGCTAGCTGTCCCTTGGTGATGTTGGATTCCGGGTAGATGACGCGGCCGCGATTGCTGATCGCGATCGTGCTGGTTGCCGGCGACGTCAGGGTTGCCGTGCGGTGTTCCGTCTCGAGCACGACGGCCCCCGGCCTCTTGTCCTCGCGCAGGCCAAGATAGCTTGGATGACGCAGCGTTCCTTCATTGGTCATTTCGGTGAACGCGATCTCGGCGACAAGCTTGGGACGCAGCCAGTGGGCGCCGCGAACCTCCGCGCGCGGCGCATCGACCGTGGCGGCTTTCTGCTCGAGCGACGCCATGGTCTTCATCAGCCGGGCCATCTCGGCGGTATCGAAACCGGTTCCGACCTTGCCGGCATAGCGCAGCTTTCCGCCATCTTGGACGCCGAGAATCAGGGATCGAAACGGGCGATCCTTGTCCGACGGCGTCCAGCCGACGAGCACGAATTCCTGACGTTTGATGCACTTGATCTTCAGCCAGCTGCCGTCTCGGGCTCCGACATAGTCCGAATCCGCGAGCTTGGAGATTACCCCTTCCAGGCCGGCGTCGCAGAAGCGGTTCAGCAATTCTTCTCCACGCCCCTGGATATGATCGGAGTAGCGAAAGATAGGGTTTCCGGCCGGCAGAATTGCCTCCAGTTTCTCCTTCCGCTCCAGGAGCGGAAGCCTCGAAAGGTCTTCGCCGTCGAGTTCGACCAGATCGAATGCGAAATAGTCAATGCTCGCCGGAGCACCCTTCAATGCGTTCTGAAGCGCCTGGAAACTGGATCGTCCCTCGGCGTCGGTTACGACGGCCTCTCCATCGATGAGCGCGGAGCGGACGTTGAGCTTGCGTGCCTCGGACAGGATCGAGGGAAAGCGGTCGGACCAGTCCAGACCGGAGCGCGTATAGGCGCGCGCCTCTCCGCCACCCACCGCGACGAGAATGCGGTAGCCGTCGTATTTCATCTCGTGAATCCAGCGATCGCCAGGGGGAACCGTGTCCACCAGTTTTGCGAGCTGGACAGGCCGGAAGGCAGGTGGCGCGAGTTTGGCCGCGCCCCGCGACGCTGGCTTCCTAGGGGGAGTTAAAGATCCTCCAATTGTGAGGCGACGCGACGCTGACTTGCTCACTGAATTGACTCTCGCCAAGACGAATGTCCGAAGCGCCATTCGCGGCGCGCGGCCTATTTCTTCAGGTTCTGCGCGGCGGCATTGAGCTTGTCTCGATCGTTGCCGACCCGCTTGATGAGCGCCTCGGCCTGATCTTTGCCAATGCCGTGCTTGCGGGCGAAGTAATTGACCTCGTAGCCTTCACCGCCGGAGACTTGCCGCCGGTCGGCGGCGCCTCGCTTCGATTTGTTGTCGGCCATTGTCGACTCCTTGTTTCCATAGCTGCGACGTCACGACGTTCGACCTCTAACGTTTTGGGTCGTCTTGCGATCCTGAGCCGGCAAGAAATTCAGCGGCGCGCCGGAGAACCAGCGTCCTCACTTCATGTTGTCGATGTGCAGATCCGGAATGTAGAGGTCGCGGCGGCCCAACTTGGTTAGCTCGCGCGGATCGGGCGCCGAGCCACCATTGCGGGCCAGGTGGCGGTCGCCTCATGCCGACGTGATAAGGGCTTGCTACAGCCTCTGCAAAGCGACATCGAAAGACATCTTGGAGACCCGGTGCTTGGTCTCTAATCGCATGTACCGCCATTTCCTTCCTCTACCAGTTCGCGGACTGCACCAACGACCTCTCGAACGGGCTGATCTGGCCGAAGGACGCTGAAGCCTCGACCGCCTATGCCGCAATGGCGCGGCGCGCGTTTCTTCCCCTGGGCGAAGCCCTTCCTCGCGGAACCAAGAAACGCGCGCCTGCGCCATCCTCCGCTTTGCTGCGGTCGCAAGCGATGCGGCGGCGGTCGCCTTCGGCCCAACGATCGCCATCGAGGTCGCATGGTGCGGGCTCGGAAACGAAGAACGGAGATTGAAAATGGCTACCATCGGCACTTTCAAGAAGACCAATGCGAACGAGTTCACCGGCGAGATCGTCACCCTCAGCGTCCACGCCAAGGGCGTGCGCATCGTCCCCGACACAAGGGCCAGCGGCGAGAACGCTCCAAGCCACCGCGTGGTGGTCGGCAAGGCCGAAATCGGCGCCGCCTGGTCCAAGCGCTCCACCGAGGGCCGCGACTATCTCGGCCTCAAGCTCGACGATCCGAGCTTCACCGCTCCGATCTACGCCAACCTCTTCGCCGACGAGGAAGGCGAGGGCCACAGCCTCATCTGGTCGCGCCCCAACCGCCGCAACGGCGAGTGAACTGGCCAACGCCTCGCCCGGCAAATCGCGCCGGGCGAGAGTTGTCTAGGTCTGATCAGACCTTCGCGCAAATCGCAGGCCGGCACCACCGCCGTTCTCCGCAAGGAATTCTATACCCGCGGCCTCAAACGCACGGCGGATCGCCGCAAGATTGTTTCGATGGGGAATACGAATACTCCTTTCGAAGTCTACTATCGTAGTCCTCGAAACAGCAGCTGCCTCGGCCAGGTCGCCCTGGCTCCATCCAAGCATAGCTCTTGCAGCACGACACTGCTGAACAGAAATCGCTTCGCTCTCAAAATCGTTCTTTTTGGTTGACATAGGTCAAAAAAGCCGCTTTTAGTATGCAACCCTACGGAAGTCATTGATGAGGTCTGGCGTAATAGCTCGCTCGGCCCCACCTGCACGACGTCGTCGATAGCTCAGAATCTTTGCTGATTCTGACAATAGACACGACTTGTCCTTTCGTCACGAGTGAGAAAGGGTGCTACGAAAGTGAGTGGGAACCAGCCGTCTTCACAAATCTCATCAATCGTCGACAACCAGCTGACGGAGGACCCGGTCGTGGCTCTATCCCTTGCTTGGATCGATGCTCACGTTGAGATGCTGGCCTCCTGTGTCCGGCAGCAGCAGGCGGAGGAGGGGCCCTTAGAACGTGGCGCGAATTTGCATGCCGGCGAAATCATTGGATACGGCGAGGGGACCAGCGTCGCCCGCTATCTCGATGCCCGGACGGTGGAGCAGGATGATTCCGAGAGGGCCGACGCCTTGCTGGCCGATATTGCGGCGACGCCTGCACAATCGTTGGTGGGTGTCGTGGCTAAACTCGCCGTCATCCTTCGGGAGGCAAGTGACAACACAGACCTCTGCGAATTTCCGCTGCCGCACATCCGCTCTGCCTTGGCCGATCTGCAACGGCTCACGCATGAAGCGATAAGCGACCAGCCTGCCGGCTGGCCCGCCGGCAATCAGTCGATCTGCGTGTTGTTCGAGCAGCCTGCATCATCTTTCGCCGCCTGGCGCGCCTTCAGCGCGTGGAGCCAGGGTGATGATGATGCTTGTCGTGCCTGGACGGACACATTCAAGACACTGCAAGGCGCGAGCCAGTAGGCACCGCAAGTCTCGGCCTGACTGCTCTGCGCCGAGATCGCTCCTTGCTCAATCGTCAATGACGGAATCCAAGGATTTCGCTCAACGCTGCATCCCCCTATCAAATCCTTGAGAAGGGAAGGATGCGGATGAAGCCAGATACATCGCAGTGGCGTGACCCACAGGCATATGCGTTCGTCAAAGGGGCCGCCGCCGATGCGATTGCCTGGGAGTTCCTGCGGCGCAATCCCAAATATCAGCAGGACTTCGCGTCCTCTCGCTCGGCCAAGGCGATGCACGCATTGCGCAAGCGCTGGGGTTTGCAGTTTCGCCGCCAGGCCTGACCAAACTGCATTCGAGCAGCCCGTCTATTGGGCGCCTCAGATCGACCCTGGGGTCGTGAACCTAGTCGAGGTTCCGCCGAATCTGCGAGCGCGGGAGGGCAGCGCCCTCGACGTTCCGCTGACCGCTGGCCAGCGTGACGAAGTGGGCCATCACGTGCGCTCCGCGCCGGACGGCACGCAACTGGCGCTTCTCGAAGACGCGCAGCTAGGCGAACCGCTGGCTGCCATCATTCCACTCGACGACATGGCGTACGACAGGCTCCAGGCGATCAAACGGTTCATCCGCTCGACCCACAGGCAACACCTTCCCGATGCCCGCTTGACCGCGGCCCAGCGCCGGCGCATTGGCCACATGCTGCGATGCCTCGATGGTCGGGAGGAGCAGGCATCCCATCTTGAAGTCGCGACCGCCTTATTCGGCCGGCGGCTGGTCAGTGCCGCCGACTGGCACGACTCAGCTTTTCGCTATCAGACACATCGCCTCGTGCACGACGGCCTGAAGATGGTCGAGCGCGGCTACCGCCAATTGCTGCGCGCGCGGCGGCGTCATCTCTGACAAGTGCCGGTCGAGTTGTCCGCCTACTTGCGCTGTTGGCGAGCCGACTTCTACTCTCAATCCTGAAAAGGATGGCGGCTTTGCGCCGCATTCCGGTCGTTCGAAGTGCGCCGGGGATTTCTCGAGCGGACATGAGACCTGAGAGTCGGCTTGAAAAGCGAGCTGGCCGCTGGGTACGTCTTGGCTGAACGAAGTCGCGTCAGAATGTGGTAGTGGGGCGGCGGATGGCGGCCAAACCATGGTCTTCCCCGCAGCTTCAAGCTTGGGCTGGGCTGTGGCGACGTCTGCCGCCCCTTTTGCTAAACCAGGCTCACAATGCTGCCGCCGTGCCAGAGGGTCCAGATGAAGAAGACACCGCTAGCGAGCCGCTTTCTCAAGCAGCTCATATGCGTCAACGATCAGATTTGCTTTTCCGCGCTTCAGCAGTGGGATTTCGCCAATCGCCTCGCGCCAATGGTCAATGCAATTCCAAAGGAGTTCTCAACCGCGGCATTTCCCAATAACCCGTACGCAGCTTCTATCTTTCGATCAGTTTCGGATCTCGCCACCTTCGCAGGTGAGGCCGAGCTGGTTGCTCTTCAAATGGGTGTGGTGGCATCCGTAGAACATCTACTTGCCTACATGTCCGACGTGCAACACCTGAGAGAGAGCCTCGTCACGACATCTGGCGACCCGATATTTGATGATGCCGAAGAAGAGCAACTGCGCCTCAAGGTCTGTCGGTGGAAGGGCTCTGATCCAGCATCCGGGTACTTCAAAACCCTTGGTTACTTCAGACATCTCCGCAACCACTTTGCCCATGTGAACGCCAAACCAACATCTGCTTTTGCGACCTACATTCGGTCCCACGGGACCCCGCTCAACAAATTCTGGAACAATGGACGTACCGATCTTCATGGGGTCGACTTCCGAAGCCTTGCCGGCATCCAGCTAACGCCCGATTTGGCCTTAGGGGTAATGAACCTGCTCAGAGTGTGTCTCCGGCACGTAGACGATATCGTGGCAGACACGCTCTCGCTTGAGGACGCAGTCCATTGGATCGTCCGGGACATTCGCAGCGCGCCTCGCAATAACGGAATTGACGCGGGGCAGCTAGAATCGAAGGTAACAGCGCGCCTGGAAATGGAGTGGGGCGTAAAAGCGGACGTGCTAGCCATTCATAAGGCAGTCGAGGCCATGCTTTGATAGCGTTGTCAACGGGGTGAAGGCATCGACAAAATCAGGGAGATCCTAACCGCGTGATGGGTTGGCGTATGACGGCTTCGTCGGGTTCGCACCTCAAAGCGATCAGTCCGCTGCCGGTCTCAAGCAGAACATTCATAGCGTTCCGTCGTGAGCGCTTGGTAACGGATGGGCAAAGACTTTGATGCAGGGTAAGCCATTGTGGGCTGACATCCTGGCGAACCAGTCCGCTTTCTCTCTGAGCCACTGATGCCGCAATCGCCTCCCTTCTTCATTTCACAGAGCGCACCAACGACCTCTCGAACGGGCTGATCTGGCCGAAGGACGCTGAAGCCTCGACCGCCTATGCCGCAATGGCGCGGCGCGCGTTTCTTCCCCTGGGCGAAGCCCTTCCTCGCGGAACCAAGAAACGCGCGCCTGCGCCATCCTCCGCTTTGCTGCGGTCGCAAGCGATGCGGCGGCGGTCGCCTTCGGCCCAACGATCGCCATCGAGGTCGCATGGTGCGGGCTCGGAAACGAAGAACGGAGATTGAAAATGGCTACCATCGGCACTTTCAAGAAGACCAATGCGAACGAGTTCACCGGCGAGATCGTCACCCTCAGCGTCCACGCCAAGGGCGTGCGCATTGTCCCCGACACAAGGGCCAGCGGCGAGAACGCTCCAAGCCACCGCGTGGTGGTCGGCAAGGCCGAAATCGGCGCCGCCTGGTCCAAGCGCTCCACCGAGGGCCGCGACTATCTCGGCCTCAAGCTCGACGATCCGAGCTTCACCGCTCCGATCTACGCCAACCTCTTCGCCGACGAGGAAGGCGAGGGCCACAGCCTCATCTGGTCGCGCCCCAACCGCCGCAACGGCGAGTGAACTGGCCAACGCCTCGCCCGGTATCGGGCGAGGCGTCTTCTGCCGGTGACCCGCGGAGGCTTTCCGCACCGCCGGCCGCCATCACCGGCCTTCCTGTCATCGGATGCCTTGCTTGATACGCGATGGCGCGATGATGGTTGAGCACTGCTACCGCCCAGTGGTGCGCGTGCGATGGCGCCACTCCTGAATGCTCTTGGTGGTGCGAAATAGCGCCCCTCAATTGCGCACCTGATCACCGTCCCCACGCTCCTCCATCCTGGCCATCGATCGCCGTTCAATCGCGACGACGCCAAGGAGACACCCGATGAACACCGACGCAGCGCCATTGCCGCCGCGCTACCTGCGCACTTCGGAAGCAGCGCATTTCCTCAGTCTTTCCGCGCGTACGCTGGAGAAACACCGCACCTACGGCACCGGGCCTGCCTATCGAAAACTCGGCGGCCGCGTCGTCTACGCCGTCGACGACCTCCAGGCCTGGGTCCAGCGCGGCGCAATGACGTCGACATCGGACCCGCAAGGCTCTGTGCTGCCCGCCAAGCCTCAAGCCGCCCGCCTGATCGCCTATGCCGGGCGCGAAAGGCGTTGACCCGGCTGATCTCCCCTATGTCTGCAGGACCACGCCTGCCGTCGGAACGTGGACAGCTTGATCTGTTCCACGCTCTGCCCGGTGTCGTCGCGCCACGCGATGCGCAGGACCTCATGGCCTATCCCTTCTTCTCGCTTGCCAAATCCAGGCGCATCGCGCCGATCGATTTTCGCGCTAGCGATATCGCTATCCGTGTCGAAGCCATGCCCGACCACGGCATGGCGACGATCTGGGATGCCGATATCCTGATCTGGGCCGCAAGCCAGATCGTCAACGCGCGGGACGCTGGATTGCGCACGTCGCGCCTGATGGCCGCGACGCCATACGAAATGCTCACCTTCGTCGGCCGCGGTGTCTCGAAGCGAGACTATTTGCGCCTCAAGGCGGCGCTCGACCGCCTGCAGTCGACAAGCGTCGTCACCTCCATCCGCCAGCCCGCCGAAGGCCGGCGGCATCGCTTCTCGTGGATCAATGAATGGCAGGAGCGTTTCGATCGAAACGGCCGCCCGCTTGGCGTCGAATTGATTTTGCCGGATTGGTTCTATCGCGCCGTCATGGTCGAGTTTCCGCGCGGCATCGTGCAGGGCGAGATGCCGCCGATTTTTGTCATCGGTCCGGACGGCGAGGCTGAAATCACCAACAGCCGCGTCTATCAAAACGTCCTGATTGTCGACCGCCTTTTCGGCGCGGCCGAACTGCGTCTTGGGGCAGGCAAGCGGCAGCAGAGGGTAAGGATCGTCCGCACGGACAGAGGAAGAACCGCTGGGTTATGGCGCAGGCTAGATGACAGCGCCGCGGCGAAGCTGCCGAACTCAATGCAGAAGGGAGCGCTGCAGCCATGAGCGAAAAGGATATGGCCGTCGAGCCCATGCAACTTCGCGCCGACCT
Source organism: Mesorhizobium sp. B2-4-2 (assembly GCF_006442845.1). Classification (NCBI taxonomy): domain Bacteria; kingdom Pseudomonadati; phylum Pseudomonadota; class Alphaproteobacteria; order Hyphomicrobiales; family Phyllobacteriaceae; genus Mesorhizobium; species Mesorhizobium sp. B2-4-2. The sequence continues at coordinate 668,826 of NZ_VFVM01000002.1, forward strand.
GCCACGCGTGATGCGTCTGTCGCGTAAGATGCTCGCAGGCATCGGCTTCTTAGCCTCGCTCGCTGTTGGTTGCGCGCTGATATACGCTCTGCGGGACGCGAATACGATCAAGCATGACGAAGAGCTCTACCCTACCTCCAATCGCCCACCCGCTGACGGGCTGGCAAATCTGCCGCGCGACTATGCAGGTCCGATCCTTGGGCCGCCCCTGCCTGGCGATCTTGGTAGGCCGATCCTCGATTCCCAAAACAAGGGACAGGCCGTTGTTCCTCCCTCAATCGCACGCCCCGCGATTGACGAAGCCGAGCAGCGCCGACGGGCTGAGGAGGAAGCGGCAAGAACCTCGCGCGTCTTCTTCCAGACAGGGCAAGAAGACGCCAGGACTGCCGAAGCGTCCGCACGTCCCACGAATGACCTTGCCAGTCAGATCGGCCAGCCAAATGCACAGGATCGCCAGCTTTCCTTCCTGTCAGGCGCCGCTGACCGGCGTACACTCGCGCCAGATCGCGTCACGCCTCCGGCGTCACCCTATGTGCTTCAGGCCGGCGCGGTGATTCCGGCCGCGCTCATTACGGGTATCCGGTCGGACCTGCCCGGCCAGATCAGCGCTCAGGTAACCGAAAACGTCTATGACAGTCCCACCGGCCGCTCGCTGCTCATCCCGCAAGGCACTCGTATAATCGGGCAGTACGACAATGGCATTGGTTCGGGTCAGAGTCGCGTGCTGCTTGTCTGGAACAGGCTGATCTTTCCCGACGGACGTTCCATCGTTTTGGAGCGTCAGCCAGGCGCGGATGCTCAGGGTTTTGCCGGCCTCGAGGACGAAGTCGACTATCACTGGGGCGACTTGTTCAAGGCTGCGGTATTGTCGACGGTTCTGAGCGTCGGCGCGCAGGCCGGTTCGTCAGATCAAGACAGCGACATCGTGCGTGCCCTGCGTAGCGGCGCTTCCGATAGTGTCAGCCAGGTAGGCCAGCAGGTGGTTCAGCGGCAACTCGGTATCGCGCCGACGCTTACGATCCGACCGGGGTTTCCCGTCCGCGTGCTCGTTACCCACGATCTTGCGCTCGAGCCATACGGAGGTTGACATGGCCAAGTTGAAGCTCGCCACGATCGCCGACGACAAACCGGTCAAGATTACGGTGGAGCTGCCAGCGCCGCTACATAGCGACCTGATCAGGTACGCGGAGATCCTTGGCAGGGAAATAGGGCAGTCATCTGTCGATCCGGCGCGCCTCATCGCGCCGATGGTTGCGCGGTTCATCGCGACCGACCGAGGCTTCGCGAAAGCAAAAAAGGAGAAGCTGTAGATAGCCGGCCACCTCATCGTGTGCGTTTAAGCCGGCGGGCAAAGATCGCGGCTATTGGTGCGCTTTTAGGATCCTGGCCTCACCCAGCAACGACGACCGGTCAGTTCCCATCATATTGATCAAGTTGCGGGCCTGCTTCTCGGTGATGCCCGTTTCGCGAGCCAGGAACCGAACCAAAAACTCTTCCTCTTCCTCAATCCGCGCCCGGTTCTTGCGCCTTGCATCTGCTGGGCGGGGTATCGCCTTCACCGCAGGTTGCGGCATCCAGAACGACCAAACCGGCCTCTTTCGCCGCAGCGAGAAAAGCTTGGCGTGCGATTTCAACCTGCTGCGGCATAGGGAGGCGGCCGGTACATGCTTGAAGTGCCGCCTTGTAGCGCTCGCCATGTTCCTCAGGCCAGCTGTCCATCATAAAAATTGCGCCTCGGATACGCTGATCAAAGTGCGATAAGCGCCTGGTCTTTTCGTCTCGATGATCACCGGCTCTTGAAAGAATGGATCCTGCAAATGGTCTGCCCGTGCGTTGCCAAAGCGAACGAGGGAAAGATGGTTTCGTTCCGAAGCGGCCTCGGCCGGGCAAAACGCAATGGTGTCTATAAGGGTGGCTACCCGCGCTTATGCCTGAGATTTCCACACTGTCTTCCCGGACGGCCACACGCCAGGCCAGGCGACTTCGCTGACTTGCGTGCACGGCGTGACAAGGTCGACGCGTCGGTCTTCTTCCTCCAGGAGGTGACAAGCCCCGCCGGGCTGTGGCCATTCGACAGGCACTGGTAGAGTAGACCCGCCGCTCCATTTGCGAAGCGACGGGCTCTCGCCCACCCCATACCTGTCAGAGCAATTTAGATGCCAAGCAATAGCCGGCCGAGTTCGATGAGGGCAGGAACGCCGTCAGACGTCGGCGCCTGGTAAACCTTTGTGCCGACCAGCCGGAAACGTAGCGCGCCAAGCCTTGTCTGGTCGGCGACGCCGAGAAGGTAATGGCTCGGCAAGGGTGCGAACAGCACGTTTCTCACGATGCGCGAGATGCCGTTCGGACCGCTGCATGAGGCGTCGTCCCAGCTGTCGGGCGCGGAGTCGCCAATAGAGCCGAAGGTCGCAACCCCTTCCATTCAGCGTCAGGCATAGCTCAGAATAGGAACACATTCCTCCTTCAATCAATTCGCACTTGACAGTTTTGTTCTTTTTTTGTTCACTTTCCGTACAGGAAATTTGGGGGCGTTCAGATGGATCGCGTTGTGTCACTCGACAGCCGGCAAGAGGCTGCCCTTCAAGCCGTCGCCGACAAGTTCGTTGCCATCCACAAAGGGATGTGATGAAGGCCCTCAAGGAAATGATCGTCCTCAATGGTCACCTTCAGGATCGCCTTGACGCGCTCTCGGCACCACGCCGCGCGACACGCTAGGGCGGACCCGCAATGGATATCCGAGGCGAAATGCTGGACGTCCGGATCCTGGCCGGAGCCGATCTCCCCTTCAAGGAGTTGCACAGTCTTCTGATGGTCGACGATCTGGCCGCTGATGTAAGCGAGATCGAATTCGACGCCTGTAAGCTTCTGCCGGCAATGGCAGCGGCGAAGGGAGGCCACTGATAAAGGTGTGCCGTGTGGAATACCGAATGGATCCGACGAGACACATGCCGTCGCAGGTATAGGGTCTGCGACCCCGGGAGCCATGTCGGAGGGGGCAAGTGTTTGAAGGGATCGTCTTCGTCTGCGGCTACTTTGTACCCGCCAACCCTGCTGACAGGACAACGAGCGTTCATCGACACGTTTCGCCTATCGGTGAGATAGTGGCGACACTTCCCCCTACTTCTCTGCCTCCACAATCTTATCGAGAACAGCTTCAGGTGCCACGTCGCGCTTCAGTTCCTTCAATTCATCGTCCGCTTCCGTGGGAACATTCATGCACCTGGCAATCTCCTCGACCATTTTGATGAGCTTGGTCGTCTCGTGTTCGTTGAGCAGACTGACCTGAAGATCGAGGTCTGCTCTCGCATCGTCCTCAGCGGCCATCCGGTTCTGGTTGATGAGCACGAACGTGGACAAAAAGATCGCCTCCACGGATGCAATCATCGCCAGGATAACCAAGGATGGGTCCCAAGGCTGAACAAAGCCGACGGGCTTGATGTTGAGGACGATCCAGCCCCCAAAGAAAACAAGATGGATATAGACGAACATCATGCTGCCTGCGAACTGGCTGATTGCCCCCGCGGCGCGTTGCTCCGCAGTGGCAGCGTTCGCATCGCGCTTCCGTCGTTGAACGATTGCTTCGATGTTGCGGGCCAAGGCAGGAGCGAGGCCGTCCGCGGGTGGTGTGGTTGGGGTGGCGTATCCCATGTCATTGCCTGAGGTGTTCGGGCGCATAGCTCTCTCCGTGTCTGCACCTGACCCACTTAACTGGTCGGTTGGCGTTTCGATCCATGCAGCCTCAGGAGCGCTGACGGTCCTTCATCACGAATGGCTCACCCAATGAGACAGACCTATAAAGGCGGACGCAAATCGGCATAATCGCGGCATCTGGCTGTCTGCTTTCTTCGAACTATGACAAAACGACTCTGTGCCGGGATCCGAAAAGATGGCTTCCGCCCGAGTCATTCGCGCGGTGCAGGAGCATTGTAAGAAGCTTTTTCAGGTGAGGGGGGTCCGGCCGCCGCGATGCTGTCCACCATCTTCAGCACAAGGTGCGGCGCAGCATGATGCACCATGTGACCGGCGCCCGCGACGATGCGTATCATCGAGCCCGGTAGGACTGCGTGCAAACGTTGGGAATGATAGTTGGTATCGAGCAGGCTGTCCGCGTCCCCGGCCATGATACCTATCGGCGCGTTTGTCCTCCCTGCGGTCTTGGGAGCTAATGCGGCAACGGGGATCAGCAGACCAGATTCCGCAGCGGTCGTTCGCAAGTGCGACGGTGCGCTGACCAGATTTCGCAACGCATTTGAAAACTCTGGCGGGACAAGTTGCGGCCCGAACAGGCGGCGCATCAACACGGGCCAGATCAGCCTAACGACAGGCGGCAGGATGGTGTGGCAAAGGATGGTTCCCACGATCGGCAGTGCCGGCAGGGCGGCAAGCAGGGCATCGAGCCTTGGGGAAGGGAAATGATAGCCGGAGAGGAGAACCGCGCCACCAATCTCGTCAGGATACCGGGCCGCCCACTGGAGCGCGACCGATGCCCCCCAGGAATGGCCAAGAACGATAGGATTGTCTGCCCCGATCCTCTGCGTGGCGCTCTGGAGCAGATCTGCCTGGGCCGCGGCGGTCCATAGGCGACCGCGCGGTCGTGTACTGCCGCCAAACCCGGGACGGTCGAAGACAATAACGCGATAACGCTTGGCTGCTTTGTCGACTAGACCGCTGGTTTGGAAGTCCTCAGCGGCGGAACCGTTCCCGTGCAGGAGAACTAGGTCCCTGCCGCTTCCAGCCTCGATATATCGTAGGCGGACACCGTCGACCTCTATGGTCCTTCCTTTCGCGCGGACGGAAAGCGCTTGCTTGGTCGCTGCTCGATTGTTCAACGCTAGCAAGGCCACCGCCGCAATCAGGCCGCCGACCCAGACGCGTGATGATCGTTTCAGTGAGAATTGGAACCGGAAAGACATGCTGCCGTGCTCCTTGCGTAGGTTGAGGCGACTGGCGAATCGCCGCTGGGACGTCGCACCCCAAAGGCTCACCGTTTTTCGCCATCCGAACCGAGACGCCACATGGTTGTTCCGGCGCCTGATCGCCTGACCTTCGAACGAGGCTACGGGCTTACCTCGGCCCAGGGCTCCTCGAGATTGAGCCCGCGGAAGGTCAAATGACAGCCGGAAGATGCGTTAGTCTTACCAGCCGTTTCCATAGACTGGATAGCCAAAAGAGCGCCGGTGACGAGTAACCCTTGGGCTCCAAACATGGCGACGTGCTCGCGTTTAACTCGCACGGTCTACCCACGCAGGGGGTCTGTAAATCTAAGATAGCTAAAAAAGTTTTGGCTAATGGAACATCGCGCGGTTCAGCGTGTTTGCTTTCGACGAAAATGGAGAAATCAGGCCGTGAACAGCGTCATTTATCTCATAGGCCTCGTTGTCGTCGTGCTGGCAATTCTCTCCTTCCTCGGTTTTCACTAGGAGCCATCATGCAACGCGAAGGCGATCAGGGACGTCCAGCGCCCGATTTCGATAAAGCAAAGAGCGAGCTGTCCGAGCGGCTCCAGGAAGAGACCCAAAGTGCCACCCGATTGATTCACGACGCCAGTGACGAAGTCGTCAACAAAGCTCGCAAGTACGCGTCGGAAGCGCAGGAGGCGTTGTCAGGGAAGGCGCAGGAAACGCAGCGTGATATGAGCGCGAGCTTAGCCGCTTTTGGGGGCGCGCTGCGGGCAGCAAGTGAGCATCTGGCCAACTGCGATCAAGCCACCGTTTCGAAGGTCGTGCTTACTGCCGCTGGTGGGCTGGAGCGCCTCTCGTCCTCTTTGCGGGAAAAACCAGTCGAACAAGTCTTAGGCGAGGTCAGGTCCTTCGGGCGCGAAAACTCTGGAGTGCTTTTCGCCGGGTCGGTTCTCGCCGGTTTGGCTCTGGGACGTTTCATCAAAAGCTCGCCACCCGCTGATTCGAGCGAAGCGGACGGTCGGCTGAAAAGCAGTGGCGCCCCAAAGACTGTAAGGCGCCCGAAGACCACAGGCAGCTCTCCACGGGACGACCTCACGTCATAACGAATGCAGCCACTTTCTTGGCCGAGCACGGAGCATGACCGATGAACAACGATCAGGACGGCCGCAGTCTCGCGAGCCTTGTGAGCGACCTTACACAGCAAGTGACGACCCTGCTACAGACCGAAACAAGGCTTCTGCGGGCCGAGATATCCGAAAACGTCAGCAAAGCTGGGCGCGGCGCGGTCGAAGTCATAGGTGGTGCCGTGTGCTTGCTGGCATCGCTGGTGGTACTGCTCCAAGCCCTCGTGATCGCTTTGGCTAAGGCGGGTCTGGGGGCAGGGTGGTCCTCGCTGCTTGTCGGTGTCGTCGTGGCGGTCCTGGGAGTGATTCTCCTGCGCACGGGAATGGCCAGCATAGCGCCTTCGGAATTGGCTCCTGACCGCACACAAGAACAACTCAAGAGCGATGCGCGTGTAATCAAAGGACAAATGAGATGAGCGAGAAATCGGCAGCCGAACTCGAACGCGAAGCCGAGATTGCCCGCGCAGCGGTCGTCGATACCGCCGAATCCATCCGCAGCAAAATGACACCCGGTCAGTTGATCGATGAGTTCACCGGGTTGTTTGCCGGCGGCGCAGGGACCGCCGCCCTCGGCAGGCTCCAGACCCAAGTCAGCGACAACCCTTTGGCCCTGATGCTGGTTGGGACCGGCCTAGCTTGGCTGATGCTTGGCAGCGGTGCTTCGGCGGGTGAGTCTCCGGCAACACAGGCTGCAAACAATCAGCCAGAACCCGACAGGGGGGCGTTCGGGGGCAGCGATATGAAAGGGGCTGCGGAAGGGCTGAGTTCTGGGCGGGAGATCCCCGGCGGACGACCGTCAGCCGGAGAGATGCTCTCGGATGCCGGCGATGCCGTTGCCTCTGTTGCAAGCAACGCAAGCGAAGCGGCGTCAACAGCGGCTGGCGAGACCAAGGATAAGCTTGTAAACACCATGGGGCAGCTTGGCTCCAGTGCGGGTGATATGGCTGCGCAGGCGAGTCGAACCTGGCAGGAACTATTTGAGCGCGAACCACTGGCACTTGCCGTCCTCGGCCTGGCGGCGGGTACGGCTATCGGTGTGCTTCTGCCTCGCACAGCTTTGGAAGACGAGCAACTCGGCGGCTATCGCGACAAACTACTTGGCAGCGCCAACAGTGCTTTAGAGGAAAGCGTGGAGCAAGCGAAAGAGATCGCTGCCGAAGCTTACGAGACAGTCAAGAGCGAGGCGGACCGGCAGGGCTCGAGCGGCGCCGCCGACACGGTAGCCGGTAAGATCGGTCAGGTCGTCAACGCCACCGCAAAGACTACCGAAAAGGCTGTTCGACATCGACTTCCCGAATCGGATCAGTCCTCCACGACCAAGTCTTAAAGTGTCTGCACAGGCGAAACACCGGCTAGCTGCTCAGACAAGCTTTTCATGCGTCGGCATCGTGTAAGATTAAGATTCAGAAAATCGTCTTGAGGTTCTCATCCCACACCGGTTTCTCGTTTCTTTTCGTTGATCGTTTGGCAAGCCTCGACAGGGCTCAGTCAGCCTGCCGCCGCCAGGCGTATTCAGTTGCTGATTTCCTCGCAGGGAGTTGAATGGGACGTCAGTCAGCGGTCAAATTGAACTTGGAGTCGCCTGTCGTGAACAAAACCGCGCGCCGACGGTTTGATTGCATGGAAACTGAAACATTCGTCGGCTATGTCGCGGCACTATGCTCGATGGTGAGCTTTGCGCCGCAGGCCTGGAAGATCATAAAGACGCGGGACACGGGCAGTATCTCCGCGCCGATGTATGCGATTACTGTGGTGGGCTTCGCGTTTTGGCTCATCTTCGGATTCATGAAAGGCGAGTGGCCAATCAATATTACAAACGCCGCCTGCTTCTCTCTCTCGGCATTCATTCTTCTGATGACCGTCCTTCCCCGCGCAAAGAAGGACGCAGTCGCGGACGTGCTGGATGCCGCTGCCACAAGGAATGAGCGGTGATTTTCCTTTGGTTGCGTTGTGAGATTTGTGAGGCGCTCAGGTGGCAGCAGGAATAACGCCTTGATGTCGGGAGTTCTCTTGTGGTTCGAGACGAAATCCGTCCTGGCGAATTATACGACTGCCTGGTCATCGGCGCGGGACCGGCCGGCCTGACCGCCGCGACCTACCTGGGGCGGTTCCGGCGCCGCGTCATCGTTGTGGACGCCGGCCAAAGCCGCGCAAAGTTGATACCGACAACGCACAACTGTCCCGGTTTTCCTGACGGTATTTCCGGGGTGGAGTTGCTTGACCGTCTGCGGCAGCAGGCCCTGCTGAGCGAAGTCGAACTCCTGGACGATACGGTCCACGAAATAAGGCGGGGTGGGACCGATTTCATCGCCACGGCATCGGTTCCCATTCGGGCGCGCGCGGTGCTCATGGCCACCGGTATTGTCGATACGCTTCCAGACACGCCCGACGCCGCCGATATGATCAAGGCCGGGACGTTGCGGCTGTGCCCGATCTGTGACGCCTACGAGGTCATCGACGGACGGGTTGCGGTGATGGGCCCGGCAGATCACGCAATGAAGAAGGCTTTGTTCATGCGAAGCTACACAAGCGACGTTACCATGCTGGTCGAGACGGGAACTCGATCCGACCCCGCCGCGGACGCTTTGCTAAGAGAGGCGGGAATCAATGTCGAGGAGTGCATCCCAAACTCAATCAGCTCTGCCGGCAATCACGCGACCGTCAGGCTCGTTGCCGGGAACACAGTTTCTTTCGATACCATTTATCCCGCATTGGGCTGCACGATACGATCGAAGCTCGCGACCGATCTCGGCGCGGAATGTGACGAAGTCGGCAACCTTGTTGTGGATTCGCGCCAGCGCACCGCAATTGCAGGCCTCTATGCCGCAGGCGATGTGGTTGACGAGATCAATCAGATCGCGGTCGCGTTCGGACACGCGGCGATCGCCGCAACCGATATGCACAGCTATCTCGCGCATAACGAGTGAACATACATTCGGCCCGGTTTATGGCGGCGGGCACGTTCCCGCCGGCGAAGTCATAGGTACGGAAATCTTCCGCGTTCCGTATTGTTGATAGAGCGATTTAGGATCCGGTGAATGACAGACCACAATGGCGCGCATTGAGGGAGCTCGGTGAAAAGAAAGACGTTGGGCCCGCCGAGGGGCAGAAATGACAGAGATGGTCTTCGGGCAGCGAAAGCTGCGGACATAGCTGGCATCAGCTTGGATGAAATATCTGAAGAGGTCGGGAGTGTCTTCGAGGTGATTTCGGAGGCCATGCAGCATCGCGATGGCGGCTCGCCTGACTAATTTTAATTAGAGCAGTTCACCGTTTCACGGAAGCGGCGAACCGCTCCGACTCTTTGTTTGGGGTCGCTGGCTCCGTCGACGTTCACGACGCAGTAGGGCGAGGGCGCTGCGATTTCTCCCGTTGAACTAGGGCCCTGTGAGCCAGTCTCGATCTTTTGACCTGCCACTGAGTTTTTCCTCCATCTGAGATTAGAGTCCGGCCCTTGATCGAAGGACGGACTGATGAAGAGAAAGCTTTTTACGGAAGAACAGATCCTCGCGGTTTTGCGCGAGCATGAAGCAGGTGCGAAGGCGGGCGATCTGGCCCGCAAGCACGGGGTCTCGGAGGCGACGCTGTATAACTGGAAGGCCAAGTATGGCGGGATGGAGGTCTCCGACGCCAAGCGGCTGAAGGCTCTGGAAGACGAGAATGCCAAGCTGAAGAAGCTGCTCGCCGACCAGATGCTGGAAGCCTCGGCATTGCGCGAGCTTCTGTCAAAAAAATGGTAGGGCCCGCCGCCAAGCGCGAAGCCGTAGCGCATCTGCGGGCCGTTATGGGCCTATCGGAGCGTCGGGCCTGTTCCTTTGTGGGCGCTGATCGCAAGATGGTCCGTTACCGGTCTCGGCGTCCGCCCGAGACGGAGTTGCGCACCAGGTTGCGTGACCTTGCCAACGAGCGCCGGCGCTTCGGCTACCGGCGGCTGTTCATCTTGCTCAGGCGCGAGGGCGAGGCATCTGGGGTCAACCGCATCTACCGGCTCTACCGCGAGGAGAGCCTGACGGTGCGCAAGCGTCGGGCAAGACGGCGAGCGGTCGGCACGCGGGCGCCGATCCTGGTCGAGGCAAAGCCGAACGCGCGCTGGTCGGTGGATTTCGTCCATGACCAGTTCGCCAGCGGGCGGCGCTTCCGCGTGCTCAACATCGTCGACGACGTGACGCGCGAATGCCTGGCGGCGATCCCCGACACATCGATCTCCGGCCGCCGCGTCGCTCGCGAACTGACCGATCTGTCGGCCGACGCGGCAAGCCGGCAATGATCGTTTCCGACCACGGCACGGAGTTCACCTCGAACGCCATCCTCGCATGGTCGAAGGATCATCGGGTGGAATGGCACTACATCGCCCCGGGCAAGCCGATGCAGAACGGTTATGTCGAGAGTTTCAACGGCCGGATGCGCGACGAGCTGTTCAACGAGAGCCTGTTCTTCGGCCTCGACCACGCCCGAAACGCCATCGCCGAATAGCGGGAGGACTTCAACACCGCGAGGCGGCATTCCTCGCTCGGCTACCAGACCCCGGCGGCCTATGCCGGGGTCATCACCGCAACCGGCTCCGACGCTGCGCTGATCGAAGGCTCCGCGCCTCCGCCGGTTGCTTCCCCCGCGCCCCATGGCGTAACAGAAACTGCCGAGGCTCTAATCGCCGCTGGATGACAGTTCAGTGGCAGGTCGCTTTTCCTTGGTGTCAGGATCACGGATCGGCGCAATGATAGCTTCGACTTTGTTGTCCCAAAGCCTAAACCTTTCGCACACCCTGCCTGGCGTACACCGGCCCGCGAAGATGCCCATTATGTGGGGGCAGAAAAGGGGACCTAACCCACCATTTGAAGCGGCATAGTGCGACGAGAAATGATGCGTTCGAGTTCGCCTTCGTCCTCGATGCCGGCCTGGAACAGTGCCATCAGCTCACATGCTGCGTCATGGGCCGTGTTGGAATCAAGGCTGCACCGCCTGTCTGAGCAATATCGGATAAGAACCCGCTGCAGCATTTCGAGATCGTTTGGGTAAATGGCGATGTCGGCCGGATGCAACCGCATGCTGTAGTCCCTTTCAAGCCAATGCTTTCATTGAGCAGCTCAGGGAGCCGCTGACGACCTTCAATCGCACTTCGCTCCGGCTCCGTCATTTAACAATGATATCCCCGCCCCAGTCTGCCGCAGCCAGCCACGCCGTGGCCCCCTTTACCGATTTTGCTCGTTGGAACCAATAACTCGGCTAGAACGCATGGAAGACAGCTGACGCGGGCTCGTCCATTGACAACAACAGCCCCGTGAGTTGGACGTCATTTGTGTCGACAAATCGAGAGGTAGTCTGGTCAAGTGCTATGATCGTTACAAACAACAAAGGGAGGCAAATCAAAATGAATATTCCTGGATTTGCTGCAGAAGCCGCTCGCTTACAAGAAAGAACCGGGCGCTGCCTCATGCGATTTCCGATTCAAGCAAGGCCAATGGCGCCGAGTCATGAAGGACGTTGGAGCAAGCTGGTGAATCCCCAAGCGCTGAGTTGGGGAGGAAGTCGACCGGGGAGCTGTGTGGACGGTTGTTTGGCGTCGTGCCCAAGGCACTCCGTTGGTGGAATTGCGGCCGCGTGTGCCCTCAACTGCCTTTGGATCTGCTTCGGATCTCGAGTTCTTGGGTGTGCTTGCCACCTAAGTGCCCGTGCTCATAAACTCAGTCCCGAAATGTAGGTCATTCGATCTCGTCAGTGGCATTCAGCACTGCAAGCACGGGAACAACCTGGTGCGTCCGAAGTGGCGCACGCGCTTCGCCCGGGAATCTCGAGCACGGCTTCTCAAACGATATTGACGTGCCGCATTACCTGGCCATTGCTCTCCAGTATGTGTGCTTTTTTGCAATCAAAGGATCGTCCATAGCCGGTTGGTTGACCTGGCGACCGTGGTGGCGATCTTCTTGATGAACTCGCCGATCGGGCCGGCGTTCGAGGCGCTCTGGCGCCAGGAGCTCGGCATGAGCTAGGGCAACGCATCCTTTCGGATGTCCATCCTCCATTGGGTCGATGACGGCCTGCTGACGGTGTTCTTCCTCGTCGTGGGAATGGAAGTGAAGCGCGAGATGACAGTCGGTCACCTCGCAAGCCGCCGCTCCGCCGCGCCTCCGATCGCGGCTGCGCTCGGCGGCATGGTCGTGCCCGCGCTTCTCTATGCGCTCGTCGTCCCGGCGGGACCGTAGTCGCGCGGGTGGGGCGTTCCGATGGCGACCAACACTGCGTTTGCAATTGCTTGATCGCCGTGATGGGTGCTCGCGTCCCCGTCGAGCTGCGCATCTTCCTCACAGCAGCCGCTATCGTCGAGGCGCCGCAAAGCGCTGGCACGCAAATATCATAGCCCGCTGACGTTTATGTGGGGTCTTGAACATGAGGTTTTTGGATGGTTCTACCTACCGGCACGACAGTAGCAGTTGCTGACGGCGAGAGGGTCCGCCTGTTCCACAATACGGGCGTGAAATCTGGGGCGCATTTGGCCGAGATCACGGCGGCTTCGCCAACGTCCGCCCATCCGGGTTCCGGCGTGCGCCACCACACCGGCTCCGCCAACCCGGACAGTAGACAACTCGTGGAGGACGACTTCGCGGCAGCGACGGCGGCGTTCCTCAACAAGCTCAGTCTGGACGGGACCATAGAGCACCTGGTCCTTGTCTCCGACCCCGGACCTTGGGGGAGATGCGCAAGCATTTTGACCGCGACCTGAAGGGCAAGATCATTGGCGAGCTCGCGGAGGACTTCACCCGGCGTCCGCTCGAGGACATCGCCTGTTTGATCGCCGATGCCTGACGCACCTCTGGAAACGGCTGCTCATGCAACTCCGTGCAGGCATAACCTGCGCGAAGTCAAAGTTGCCGACGACGACTGCTCTTGGAGGTCCGACAGGTCTTCTCCATCCGCCGCCAGTTCTCTCCGGCGGTAGCGCACTTCGCCGAATTCCTGCGCCAGAGGCAACGACAATATCGCCACGCTTCCAAACAATCCGCTTGCGCCTTCTGGTGATCGTAACCTGACAGATGGCGGCCCTAAGGAGAGGCGGCTCAACTCGCAACCCGGCGGCGCAGCACTCAAAGTGTCTAAAAGCCTGCTGCCATGATTATTGAATTTGCAACAAAAAAATGCCTAGTGGGGCGATGACGGTACCTTCACGTTGGTGTGGTCACGCCGTCGAATGCCGCAAAATATGAAAAATCGTCCGACTGGTCCCGATAGTTAGTGAAACCTCGAAATTTTTTTCGCAATAGTTTTCCTTTTAAAATCAATAGCGTAACTTTTTGACGGTTCTTGAGTCGGATTCTATGCGGTTGCAGGAAATATTTGACAGCAATTTCAATGGGTTAAATGTTGTTTAAACAATCGGGTGGGAAATCATGCCCGCGAAGGGCATTTATCTCACACCGAGTGGCAGCTTTGCGCCCAAACTCCGTCCTAGAGTTGCGCTTTGCCGTTGACCCAAAGCTGCCGTTCGTCGGATCATGAAATTAGAAGGCGGCGTGGCCAAGACCGTGCCCTGTTCTTCTCACGCTAAAACTGCGCAGAGGTTCAGCCTCATCGTTCGAGGCAGATCGCCACGCCCTGGCCGCCGCCGATGCAGAGTGAGGCCAGGCCTTTGCGGGCGTTGCGCCTCGTCATCTCGTGGAGCAGCGTCACCACGATGCGGCAGCCGGATCCGGCCAGCGAATGGCCGAGCGCGATGGCGCCGCCACTGATGTTGATGATCTCCTCGTTCCAGCCCATCTCGCGGTTGACCGCGATCGCCTGCGCGGCGAAGGCTTCGTTGATCTCCATAACGTCGAGGGCGGACGGCCGCCAGCCGGCCTTCTGCAGCGCAAGGCGTGACGCCGCGACGGGACCCCGCCCCATATCCATCGGCTCGACACCCGCCGAAGCATAGGACGCGATCCGGGCGAGGGGCTTCAGCCCGAGTTCGTTCATCCGTGTCTCCGCCATCACCAGCACGGCGGCGGCACCATCGTTGAGGCCGGAGGAGTTGCCGGCGGTGATTGTCCCCGCCGGGTTGAAGACCGCTTAAGCCGGCCAAGCCCTTCGAGGGTGGTCGAGGGGTTTGGATGCTCGTCCCGGTCGACGACGGCATCGCCTTGCCTGGTCTTTACGGAGACAGGCACAACCTCATCGTCGAACCTTGCCGAGCGGATGGCTGCGCCGGCTTTCTCCTGTGACCGAAGCGCGAAACGGTCCTGCTCATCGCGCGTGATCTGGTAGCGCAGCGCCAGCGACTCGACCGTGACGCCCATGTGGACTTGATGGAATGCATCCCACAGCCCGTCGGTGATCATCGAATCCTTGACGGCCTGGTCGCCCATGCGCACGCCGCCGCGAACGCCTGGAAGGAAGTGCGGCGCCGATGTCATCGAGTCCTGTCCGCCGGATGCGCGGCAGCTTCTCCCATTGATGGAAGGGCGGCGGCGATGACAGTTGCCATTCCAGCGTGGTCGCCCCTTCGCCCCAAGGATTGGCGCTTGCTGGGCGTCTTCGGCTGAAGGCCTCGGCAACCGCGATGAAGAAGACGACAAGCCCGGCCGTTGAGATGTAGGAACCGATC
>NZ_VFVM01000020.1:0-54333 GCF_006442845.1 Mesorhizobium sp. B2-4-2
GATCGGTTCCTACATCTCAACGGCCGGGCTTGTCGTCTTCTTCATCGCGGTTGCCGAGGCCTTCAGCCGAAGACGCCAGGCAAGCGCCAATCCTTGGGGCGAAGGGGCGACGACGCTGGAATGGCAGCTGCCATCGCCGCCGCCCTTCCATCAATGGGAGAAGCTGCCGCGCATTGCCTAGTGTTCGCTCCGGTTCCGAACCGGCGCCTGTTTCGACATTCTGTCGGGAGAACCGTCATGAACGAAACCACAGATCCAAACAACCAGATCCTGCTCGTGGCGATCATAGCGTTTTATTGGGCATTGCTGGGCAGTTGGGGCCAAACTCTGCCGCGCTCGGGCAACGACAAGGCCAAGCAGGACGATGCGCCGAGAGAGCAGCGAACCGGCAGTATCGACGATATATCCTATACGGACACACGCTTGGATGCGATCCGAGAGATCGACCCAACTTTCGACCTTGCCGCGTTTCTGACCGGTGCCAATATGGCTTATGAAGCTATCCTGCGCGCGTATGCGGACAGCGACATCCCAACGTTGAAGCGTCTCGTCGGGCCGGAAGTGCTCGATATCTTCGGACGAGCGATTGCCGGCCGCCGGGATCGGGGGGAGATGCTGCAACTCACCTTCATTGGCACGAAGGAAGCAAAGGTCGTCGACGCTCTTGCGGAGAATAGCACCGCTGAGATTGCCGTTCGCTTCGTTTCCGACGTGGTCAGCGTTACACGCTCGGCCAACGATGCAATCGTCGCCGGCGATCCCCAGCAGATCGTTGAGGTGATCGATACGTGGACGTTCGCCTGTGACACCCAGTCAACAAAGCGCAATTGGATGTTGATCGCCACGGAAGGCGAGTAACGAGTGCATACTCACCCGATGCCTGCCTGACAGCCTTGTCACTATAGATGGGCGGTCAACCCGGAGCGCTCAAGCCGCGCAGAATTTCCAGCTTTTGACAATGTGCATCCACGACTTGTGTATCACGATCAAATCGGCATGACCGGTTCAGTCGATCATTCTCAAGCCGCGAGCGGGTAGCACCGCCAAAGATCCACTCCCTGAACCTGCTGTGGCCTCAGGCGCCGGATATGGTCAGATCCGCATGCATCGCATCGGCCACATCAGCGATTGATCCACCATCAGATCTTTCCGGAAACACGTCAGCCTTCGCCCTTACGCCGTGGCTCGAAAGGAAGGCGACGATATTGTTCAGGCTGTTCCAGGTTTCATCGGTCGCGGCATCCTCGATCGTGATTGCACCAACCCCCTGAGCCATTTGCAAAAATGGCATGGCATCGGTAACCGGACGCTTCGCTTCACGCGTATCCTCCATCCGACAAGAACCTTGTTGCGGAAATTTCCTGGTTGGTCGAGGCGACGAAGACAGGCCGTCCTGCCTGGAGGATCAGGCTACCAGGTGGGTGGAACGATGAAAATTGCCAGAAGAGGCGCCCTCGGGCGACGCTGCAACGATGCCGGCTTGGCCAAGGGGAAAACGTCAACAGACACCCTGCCGCGCAACGCGGCTTCACAACGCGACAACCCTCAATGCCGGAGGTCTACCTGCACAGTTTCAAAAAAGTCGATGATGAACGGAACGATGGTTGTGGTGAGAAGTACGCCGGCCGACGTGATCGTGAATGTCCTCCCTACTCGAACATGATCCGAACGGTGCCTCTTTTGGCAATCAACAGTCTCCGAGCCTCTTGGATCCGCTCAGCCTGTTGTTTGGAATAAGGACCCATTGGCCGAGTCTTTTCATCGCCGCGACGGACCCTGCAGTACCAGCGGCCCCTGTCCGAAAAGATTTCGACCGAGGTCGGCGCCTCATCGGACGCTTCCCTGGCCACACCGGTAGCGAACTTGACGATCTTTGAATGAACGGCGTCCAATCCGTTGGTGGTGCTCGGTTCCTGTTGCATTGTGGACATAAGTCGAACTCCTTTCAGTCACAGCGACGCACCGCTGCGCCATACGGGTTGCACTGTCTATGGATCGCGGTGCCCAAGAGCGCTTGCTACCTTGCCATTTGGCGCTCCATTTCCATCTCCGCCCCTAGACTTTCGATGTCACGGAAGATCGAAGCGACAGCCAGCGTGCGCCCTTCGCGCTTGAAGCGCAGCAGGCAGTCCCTGGCACCGATGTCTCCATCGACAGCAATCTCGTCCCATTGCCCGGCATGGCCGACATAGTTGATGGGAACGTCGTAGTGCTGGCTCCAGAAGAACGGCACGGCCGCGAATTTCTCGCGATGGCCGAGCATGTTCAGGGCCGCGGTTTGCCCCTGCCTCTCTGCAACCACCCAATGCTCGACCCGAATGTTCTCGCCAGTGTGAGGATCCGGCCACCGCGCAATGTCGCCGGCCGCGAATATGTCCGGTGCGCTCGTCTCCAGAAAGGCATTTACGGCGACGCCGCGGTCAAGAGTGAGCCCCGCCCTTTCGGCAAGCCCGGTCCGCGGACGCACGCCGACGCCGGCGACGACGAAATCCGCCGTCAACATGTTGCCACTGCTTAGTTTCACTTTGTTGCCGTCGATGCTGCTCGCGGTGTCCTCGAGATGGAACACGACTCCATGTTCCTCATGGAGTGCGCGGATGAAGTCACCCATTTGCGGACCGAGGACCCGTTCCATGGGTCGTTTATCCGGCGCCACGACATGAACGTCGATATTGCGCGCGCGCAGCGCTGCGGCAACTTCCAAGCCAATGAAACTGGCGCCAAGCACAATGGCGCGGCGCGCAGTCGTGGCTCGCTCGATGATCACCTTGCAATCTGCAAACGAGCGCAGCGTGTGAACATGTGGCTGATCCGCGCCGGGGATGGAGAGGCGCACCGGTTCGGCCCCCGTGGCAAGTAGCAGTCTATCGTAAGGACTCCTGCTTCCATCAGCCAGAATGACCTCGCGAGAACGCAGGTCGATATCGACGGCCTTCGTATCGAGACGCAGGTCGATGTTGTTTTTTGAATAGAATTTCTGGCCGCGCAGCGGAATCCAATCCTCCGGGGCCTTCCCTGCGAGGTAGTCCTTGGAGAGATTCGGCCGGTCGACGGGCGGCGCATGGTCGTCGCTGATCATGACGATGCTGCCCTGGTACTGCTCTCGCCGCAGCATTTCGGCCGCCGCGAAACCGGCCGCGCCGCCGCCGACAATGACGACTTTCTCGGGGACCCCGCCCGCGCTTCCGCCGCGCGGCTTCGGCGCCGTCCGTTTGAGTTTCTCGCCCACGAATATCCGCCCATCGCGCTGTTCCACCGACCAGCAAGCGAGTGGATTGAAGGCAGGCGCTCGCAAGGCTTCGCCTGTGCGCAGATCGAAGCAAGCGTGGTGCCACGGACATCGAATGGAATCCGACACCACAAGACCGTCACCGAGCGGCCCGCCGTAATGTGTGCATGTCGCGCCGATGGCGAAGATCTCGGCCCCGCGGCGCACCAGCAACACCTGCTCGTCGCCGCAATGGCCGACAAGCTTTCCGCCATCGAGAAGGTCGGACAGCGCGATCCCCTGGACCAGATCCGGTCCGTTTGATTTGGTATCAGCTTCAGCCATATTCTCGTCCTTGGCGATCCGTGTCAAAACCGCTCGTGCGGCGAAGCGGCACACTGCTTCGGGGTACCTTCTGCCTGGCTAGTGCGCCTTCAGATTCTCAGCATTATCCGCGCCGACATTCCGACTGCGTCATGTACTGGGCTGAGTGGCTCAGACCGCAGTCTCCCGCTCTCGCGGACATCATGCAAACGAATTTAATCGATAGTTGAGTGCAGTTTTCATGATGGCTTTCCCTCCGCGATTCCACTGCGCACAACTACAAGATCGCCTGCCCAGTCTTTCCCCAGTCGGCAAGAAACGACTTGAGGCCCTTGTCGGTGAGTGGATGTCTGGCGAGGTTTCTGAGTATCGCTGGTGGTACGGTCGCGACATCCGCGCCTGCGATCGCCGCCTGTTTGACATGGAGTGGAGTGCGAATTGAGGACGCCAGGATTTCCGTCGTGAAGGATTTGCCGTTGTCGTAGATCGCACTTCAGGTTCGGGAGCGACTCCGGCTGGCACGGTCATCTGATGAGGCGTTGGCGACTCTCGAAACTGAGCCACATCGGGAATTCCCCGCCAATTTAGATACTTCCGGCCTCGGGCCTGGGGTGATGTCCAGGCAGTTCGGAAATGCCTAGGATTAAGGGCTCGTCATTCGCCGCTTGGTCGGACAGACCCATTTCTGGTGCGGCATCACGGCGTCTTGCCACGCAATAAGATAGATTGATAATATATCTTATATAGAGGATCACATCGAAGAGCGAACCAAGGCTTCAGCCAGCTTGCATCGGAGAAAACAGGAGCTTCGGAATGACCGCGAACGGTCGAAGCAAGAGAACAATCGTGGTCGACGGCGTGCCATTGCCCAACATACTCGACGAGGCAATGATCCGCGGTGTAGTCCACGGGTTTTATGACGAAATTCGCCGTGATGACCTTCTCGGTCCCATTTTCCACGATCGGATCGAGCCAGATAAATGGCCGCAGCATCTGGCGAAGATGTGTGACTTCTGGTCCGCTACTCTACTTCGGACATCCCGATACGACGGCAGGCCACTGCCGCCGCACCTGGTCATAGCTGGCCTCGGCGCGGCGCATTTCCGTCGCTGGCTAATATTGTTTCGGACAACGGTGCGTCGCATTTGCCCGGCCGAGGTGGCGACGCTTTTTATGGATCGCGCGCTGCGAATTGCTCACAGTTTCCGTCTCGCGATCGCCTTCAACCGCGGCGAGACCACGATCGGCATCGAACCTATCGTCGAGAGAGACTTGTGATGCACGACCGGTTTGTGAGTGGTTCCTACAATGCACAGCGATCGACAGGAAGCCGTGATTCATGCGGCTGACCAGCTTTTCGGATTATGCATTGCGGATGCTGATGTACACTGCCGCCGCCGGTAGCCGGCTTATAACGATCGAGGAGGTTGCCCGCACCTTCAACGTGTCGAAGACGCATCTGAACAAGGTCGCCAACACCCTGACCCGTGGCGGCTATATGAAGGCAATCCGCGGCCGTTCCGGTGGTCTCATTCTCGGGCGCCGGCCTGAGATGATCCGGATTGGCGATGTCGTGCGGTTAACCGAGCCGGATTTCGCGCTGGTCGAATGTTTCGCGACCGGAAACCGGTGTGTGCTAACCGCCTCCTGCAAGCTTTCAGGCATGTTTGACGAAGCGACAGCCTCCTTCCTGAACGTCCTTGACCGCTACACGCTCGCCGACATCACACTGATGCCCGAAGACTTCCTCGGCGGTCAGATACCACCCGTTCGCACCGGGGCGACACGCAAGACCGTATAATGTTGCGCGGCTTCGACGCGCGCTGTTTTTGCTCGGATGTGAGATGGGCCATGGCTGAACCAAAGAAGAATGATCAACAGGTCACAAAGGACATTGATTCTGATATCGACCCGGACAACACTCTGCTGCCGATGCTTATCGGTGGGCTTGTCCTGATAGTTATCGGAGCGATCATCGTGATGATGTTTGTGTAGTTTCGCAACGATGGCGTGTGACTTTATCGGCCCGGCTGTTGTCTGGGCGCCTGCAACCCCAATTGCGATTTGGCGGATGGAGAACTGTCGGCCGAGGAGGGGAAGTACAGAGCGCGCGACCGGCGGGCGCTTGGACAGCGCATAGCCGGCGACGATGAGCTGCAGGAGGTATATCGTCGTCTGCGCCAGCCCGGCCCCGATGATCCGGCAGAGCCGATCTCCACGGCCGAGATGCGGCGCAAGCGCCTGCTGCTCACCCCGCGGAGACGTACGTCGTCATTGAGTTCAGAACTTGCATTCCGCTTCGTTAAACTACCATTTCGCACTGCTCTTGTTCCGAGCCCCTCATGACGTCGGCGTACCGTTTTGGGTTGAAGTGCAGATAGAGAAACGCTGTGACGGTCACGCAGCCGAGATGCATGATCCATCCGCTGCTGAAGCTCCCGCTCCAGCCATGCAGGAGCGCGGTGGCGAATGGACCAAGCGCGGCGATCAGAAAACCGCCGCCCTGCATCAGCGCAGCCAGCGCGCCCGCCTGCTCCGGGCGCGGCAGATGATCGAGCGCCGTGACGATTGCAAGCGAGAAGCTTCCGCCAAGACCGGCCCCGCATATCCCCACCCACAGAACGGGCGACAGTGCGGGAAAAACCGCAAGTCCGGCAAAGCCCGCAGCCTGCAACAGCAGGGTCAGCCAGAGCCAGGGACGGCGGTCGATGCCCCGGCGCGCCAGGACAGGCAGCACCAGGGCCGAAGCCGCCTGGCAAATGGCCATCACGGCCACAAGATTGCCGCTGGCGGCACTGCTCCATCCTTGCGCCTGGTAGTAGGGCGCAAGCCAGGCGACCATAGATGAATAACCGGAGTTGACCAGGCCGAAGGCCGCCATCAGGACCCAGGTCCGTGGACGGCGAAGCAGAAAGCCAGTCAAGGCGCGATCGGGTCTTGAAGCCTTGGCGTCGGACAGAACGCGGAATGCGGCGCACAGCGCGATGGCGGCGGGAGCCGCGAGCCAGGCAAGGGCTGCCCGCCAGTCGTATCCGTTGTTGACGAGCAGGGGCGCCAGACGTGCGCCAAGCGCCCCACCGCCCATGATCATGCAGGAATAGAGGCCGGTCACGGCGGGTGTGCTGGTCGGGAACTTTGCCTTGATGATCCCCGGAAACGCGGCCTGGATGAAGGCCACCCCCGCCCCGCAAAGTGCCGCCGTCAGGATCAACGACAGGCCGCCGGGCACGACAAGCCTGAGCAGCGAGCCCGCTGTCAGCACCATTAGCGCCGCGAGCAGGCCCCGGCGCGTTCCGACGGCCGCCTGGATGCCCGGTGCAACGAACGCACCGAGGCCCATCAGCAGCATCGGCAACAGCGTCAGCATGGCCAGGCTGCCATAGCCCATCCCGGTGTCGGCCACGATATCAGCCAATATCGGTCCCGGGGCCGTCAGGAAGGGACGCAGGTTGATCCCGATTAGCACGACGAGGGCAAGCAGGGTCCATTGCCTGTCGGTTACAGGTTGCGCGGTCATCGACATTTTCGCGCTGTTCATCTGGCGCCCGCTTGCACCAGCAGGGTTATCATCTGCGCATAGCCGTTCCTGCGCGCGTGCCGCAGCGGTGTCGCCCCGTCCTTGTCGGCGAGATTGACGTTGGCGCCGGCCTCGATCAGCCGCCTCACGATCTCGACATGACGCTGCCCGCCATCGCCGAGGATGATGGCCTCCAGCAACGCGGTCCAGCCGAGCTTGTTGACGTGATCGACATCGACACCGGCATCGATCAGCGCGCCGACGGTCTCGACATGTCCGCGTTCGGCGGCCGGAATGAGCGCGGTGCCGCCATAGCGATTGGTGCTCTTGAGGTCGGCGCCGTGCGCAAGCGTCATCTTCAGGATTTCGAGATGCCCGCGTGCGCCGGCGTAGAGATATGGACTATCCTGGATATCGTCCTTGGCGTTGACGTCCGCGCCAGCCTCGATGAGAGTCCTGGCAGCGCTGACCTTGTTGCCGTGGGTCGCGACGAGAAGAGCCGTGCGGCCGTTCTCGTCGCGCGCGTCGATCCGGGCCCCCTCGGAAACAAGCATCTTGATCATGGAGACATCGTCATTTGCCGCAGCCGAGTGAAGCCTTGTCTCATTCATGTTCTGCCCCAACGCTATCAATGGAATGCAGGCGACGATGACGCCCAGCAAAAGTCTGCGCTTGACCATCGGCATCAGCCCCCCGACACGCTGTGCGTGGAAGCCGAGCGGGTTGCTGCGGCGAGCGAAGCCGTCATGCTCCGCCGAGAGGTGGCGAAAGCATCCTGCCTGGGATGAAGTTCCAGGCCGACGAGCAATTCCGCGAGCCTGACAGCCGCCGACACCCCTTCGACGACCGGGACACCGTGAAGGCTGGCCAGTCGCCGCGCCATATCCGACATACCGGCGCAGCCAAGCACGATGGCGTCGGCGCGATCGACCCGCAGCGCCTCCTGGATTTCTTCGCTGATGATCGACAAGGCTGCCTCGCCATTCGCTTCCAGCGCCAGGACGGGAATGCCGCTCGCCCGCACGGTGGCGAATGGCGAAAGGCCGTAGCGAACCAGATTGTCCTCGAGAATAGGAACGGAAACCGGCAAGGTGGTAATCACCGTGAAGCGCCTCGCCACGATGCTGGCGACGCGGGCGGCGGCCTCGCCTATGCCGATAACGGGCTTGCGCGTCAGCATCCGCGCGGCGTCGAGCCCGGTGTCGTCGAAGCAGGCGATGATATAGACCTCCACGGCGTCACTGCGCTCGGCCCGTTCGATCCGGTCGAGAAGACCCGGGACCGCCTTCGCGCCATCGATCGGGCCTTCGATGGAAGCCGGGCCGCTGTCGTTCTGCATTGCGATGATTTCGGTGCCGGCCTGCGCGGTTAGCCGCGCCGCGACGGCGATGGATCCCGTCATCGACACGGTCGAATTGGGATTGATGATGCCGATGCGTACCATGCGAAAATTCCTATAGCCGCCGTCCGATGGAACGTGCATCGCTGCCGTTCCGCATCGCTGATGGGACTGTCTCGATATTGAAGCCTATTCGATCAGATCCGTGTCGCGGCTGTGCCGCCAGAACCGGTCCGGGGTCCTGAGCAGATCGCGCAGGCCCAGCCGCTCGATCATCAGTTCCGTCTCCCGCTGCGCGGCATCGAGCACGGCATCCTGATCGATATGAACCGGCTTGCGGTCTCGCAACAGCACGCGTCCGCCGACCAGCACGGTGTGGACGTCGTTGCCGTTGGCAAAATAGGTGACACGGAATTCCGGCATGTTGGCCGGGTAGAGATGCGGGCGCCGCAGGTCGACAAGAATGACGTCGGCCTTCTTGCCGGGCTCCAGCGATCCGACCTGATGGTCGAGGCCCAGGACACGCGCGCCGTCGATGGTGCACATCTCCAGGGCCTTGCCCGGCGGAAGCCAGCTCGGATCGTGGAAATGAGTGCGATGATAGTGCATGCATTGCTGCATGTGACGGAACATGTCCGCGGAGCGGTCCGGCGCGGTCGCATCGGAGCCGATGGCCACCACGACGCCAGCGTCGAGAAGTTCCGTGACCGGGCAGCGCGCGAGAATGGCGGCCACGGCGCTCGGATTGTGCACGATGCTCGTGCCGGTTTCGGCGCAGATCGCTATTTCTTCGTCAGTCAGGGCGGTCGCATGCGACAGCAGTGTGCGCGGCCCCAGAATGCCGATCTCCCCGGCGATCTTCACGCTGCCCTTGGTATGACCATCCTGGGTGAAGATCAGGCCGCGCTGTTCGGCGATCTGCCTGACCTTGCGCGATTGCGCGATGGCGTCCCCTGCCCCGGGACCATCGAGATGTTCCTGATGCATGGTCGGCGTCAGCAGGGCGAGATGCAGACGATCCTCGTGGGTGCCGTGCCAGCGGTCGGCCAGCTTTTGCGAGGTGGCAAGCTGCTGGTCGAACGACACCGGATAATCGGTACGGCTGGCGCCCTTCCAACGTGCATAAGTCAGGGGGTGCGGCGGGCGCGTGGTGCCGACGGCGACCACTGAGCGCGTGCCGATGCCAAGCACGCCTTCCATATGGGCGTTGCCATAGGCCGGATCGTCGGTGCGCATGACCGAATCGCCGCCGCCAAGCAAGGACACGCCGGTCGTCACGCCGAAACGCAGGCGTTCCAGCGCGGCAAGCTGCGCCTCCGCATGCCAGAATTCCGGCGTCGAACCCACCGTATAGGCACCTTGGCATGCCCTGTACCAGAGGTCGCTGCGGCCGCCGCCCATCGTCTTGATCAGCCCGTGCCCGGCATGGGCGTGGCTGTCGACGAAGCCTGGCATGACGGCCATGCCGCGGGCGTCGATCGTCTCGCGCGCCGGATGGTCCCGCGCCACGTCTTGCGAAGCGCCGACGGCCACGATGCGGTCTCCCTCGATGGCTACGGCGCCATCGGGAATGATCCGCCGATCGGGATCGACAGCGATGACGGTGCCGTTTCTGATCAGAATGTCTGCCATCACAGGCTCGCTTCTCTTTTTTCGCTGCAAAGGATGCGGTCGAGCGAAGGCGCGAGGCGCAGGAGTTCGCGCGTGTATTCGTGAGTGGGCGCGGAGAACAATGTTTCGGTATCCGCGAGTTCGACGATCTCGCCGCCTTTCATCACGGCGACCCGGTCGCACATCTGCCGTATCACCGCGAGGTCGTGGCTGATGAACAGCATCGACAGCCCGGCAAGATCTCGTAGGTCCTTCAACAGGTTGAGAATTTGCGCCTGCACCGACACGTCGAGCGCCGATGTCGGCTCGTCGCAGATCAGCAGCGATGGCCGAGGGCCGAGCGCCCTTGCAATCGCGATGCGCTGGCGCTGGCCGCCTGAAAAGGCATGGGCAAACCGAGAGCCGGCCTGCGCCGGCAGGCCCACCGCCTCGAGCAATGTCTCGGCGTCCAACCGCGCTTCCGCCGCGCTGGAGGCAAGCTTGTAGAACAGGATTGGCTCCGCGATCGCCGAATTGATCCGCAGCCTTGGATTGAGGGCCGAATACGGGTCCTGGAACACCATCTGGAGTGACTGGCGCACGGTCTTGTCGCGATGGGCAGCCAATGCCGTGCCCTGAAAATCTATGGTTCCCGAACTCTGCGCCACGAGACCGGCAATGGTGTTCGCGACCGTGGTCTTGCCGCAACCGGACTCGCCGACAAGCCCGAAGATTTCGCCGCGGCGCACCTCGAAGGAGACGTCCTTCACGGCCTTGAAGACCGATGCCTTGCGGCCCGGGATGAACGAGCGCTGGCCGTATTCCACGCAAAGATTGCGTACAGTCAGCGCGGCTTCGCCGTTGCGCCCCGCAGCGGTGCCGGTGTTCTTGGAGCGCACGGCTTCGCGCGCCTCCAGTGTCGTCTTCGTTTCCTCGCTTGGGACCGGCAGACGGTCAAGGCGAATGTCGATCGGCGGAACGGCGGCGATCAGCGTGCGCGCGTAAGGCGCCTTGGGCGCCGTCAGCACATCGCGTGTCAATCCACTCTCGACCACGCAACCGTTCTGCATGATCGTGACCCGGTCGGCAATTTCCGCAACCACGCCCATATTGTGGGTAACCAGCAGGACGCCGACGCGGCGATCATCGGCAAGTTCGCGGATCAACTTGAGGATTTGCGCTTGCACCGACACGTCGAGCGCCGTCGTCGGCTCGTCGGCGACGATCAGCCTTGGGTCGCAGGCAAGTGCGGTGGCGATGACGACACGCTGGCGTTGGCCGCCCGACAATTGATGCGGATAGTTGCCCAGCCGGCGTTCCGGCTCGGGAATGCCGACGGCTCTCATCAATTCGAGCGCGCGGGCCCTGGCTTCGCGGCGCCCGATCTTCAGATGCGCCAGCATGCCTTCGCACAACTGGCTTTCCACGGTGAAAAGCGGGTTCAGGCTTGTCATCGGATCCTGAAAGATCGCGCCGACGTCACGGCCTGGAATGATCCCCTTGGTGCGGCCGGTTCGGATGTCGATCGGCTTGCCCGCTATGGTGATGGTGCCGGAAGCAATCCTGCCGGGAGCCTGCAACAAGCCCATCAGCGCATTGCCGACGGTGGTTTTTCCCGCACCGGATTCTCCCACCAGTGCATGTATCTCGCCGGGCCGGATCGTCAGGTCGATGTCATCGACGGCAGCGAGAATGCTGCCGTTGGCAAGCGGATATTCGACCCGCAGATTCCTGATGTCGAGTGCGTGTGGCGTTGTGTTTTCCATCAGTTCGCCATCAGTTTGGGGTTGAAGCGATCGCGCAGGTAATCGCCGATTATGTTGACTGCCAGAACCAGGACGACCAGCACGACGGCGGGCATAACGGCGATCCACCACAGGCCAGAGAACAGGAACTCGTTGCCGATGCGGATCAGCGTGCCGAGCGAGGGATAGGTGGCCGGCATGCCGGCGCCGAGGAACGACAGGGTCGCCTCGGTCAGGATCGCGCCCGCCAGATTGATGGTGGCGATCACCATGACGGAGCTCATCACGTTGGGCAGGATGTGCCGCATCATGATGCGGCGGGACGGAAGACCGATGACCTTGGCGGCTCGTACATAGTCGCGGGAAATTTCCACCATGCTGGAGGCCCGCACGGTGCGGGCATATTGCACCCATTCGTTGACGGCGATCGCGAAGATCAGGATGACCGGTGCCCAGCTCGAGACCGTATCGGCGCTCAATTGCGCGCGGGCTATGCCGCTGATCAGAAGCGCGACGAGGATCGTCGGAAAGCTCACCAGAACATCGGCGATCCGCATCACGATGCTGTCGATGATACCGCCGAAATAGCCGGCTATCGATCCCAGTGTGACGCCTATGGCAGCGGCCAACAATACCGCCCCGGCGCCGATCAGCATCGATATGCGCAGGCCGAAGAGGATGACCGAGACCAGATCGCGTCCCTGATTGTCGGTGCCCAGCAGGAAGCGCGGATCGCCACCGTCCATGAACACGGGCGGGATTTCCATGTCGATCAGCGAATATGAGGAGACATCGCGCGGATCGATGGGTGCGATCAACGGAGCGAAGATCACCAGCACCAGCATGGTCACCAGGATCAAGCCAGCGATCATGACCGAGATGGGAGGAAGCCTGCGCGACAGAGATACCTGCGTTGCCATCATTTTGTCCTCAGCCGCGGATCGATCAATGCGTAGAGCATGTCGACGACCATGTTGATCACGACGAACAGGAAGCCGACGAACAGCAGATAGGCCGCGAGGACGGGGATGTCCGGATAGCCGACGGCGTTGGTGAAAAGCAGCCCCATGCCCGGCCACTGAAAGACGGTTTCGGTGACAATGGCGAAGGCGATGAGTTGTCCGATCTGCAGCCCGGTGACGGTCACGACCGGCATCAAGGCATTGCGCAGCGCCAGACGGCCGTAGATGTAGCGGCGGGGCAGACCGCGCGCGAAGGCGAAGCGGACATAGTCCGAAGAGAGCACGTCGATCATCTCGGAGCGCACGAGGCGCATGATCAGCGTCAACTGGAACAGCGCCAGTGTGATCGAAGGCAGGATCAGCGATTTGAGGCCGGAGGCCGTCAGGAAGCCTGTCTTCCAGAAGCCGAGATCGACAAGCTCGCCACGCCCCGAGGACGGCAGCCAGCGCAGACTGACGGCGAAGATCAGGATGAGCAGCAGGCCGGTGACGAATGTCGGCATGGATATCCCGACGAGGGTCAGCGACTGGATCAGCCGCGACAGAAAGCCGTTCGGCTTCAGGGCGCAGAGAACCCCCGTCGGGATGCCGATGAACAGCGACAGGAGGGTCGCGACCACGACCAGTTCCAGCGTTGCGGGAAGCCTGGTCAACAGCAGGCTGACGACAGGCTCCTGGTAGCGAAAGCTGGTGCCGAGGTCGCCATGAAGCGCGCGCCCGACGAATTCGAGAAACTGTACGAAAAGTGGCCTGTCGAGTCCGAGAGCGACGCGCAAGGCATCCTTCTCAGCCTGGCTCGCGCCTTCGCGCACCATCGTGGCGACCGGATCGCCGACGAAACGGAACATGATGAAGGCGATGGCGGTTACGGCAACCATCACGAGGATGGCCTGCAACAGCCGCACCGATAGAATCCGGATCATCAGGAAAAACCTTTCAAGAAGCGCGGATCGAGACAGGCGGGGCTTGCGCCACCGCTGGAGCAGCTCGCGATCCACCACGGATAGCAGGCACTCCAACGGAGTCAGGCGTGTCCGCGAAAGCTCCCTCGCAAGCGCGGGCACGCCTTACCGGCGCGTTTTCCTAGTTCATATGCGCGAACCAGGGACGCACATACTCGTCGGGGAATTGCGGCATGTCGACCTTGTCGCTCATCGCCCAGGCGACCGGCTGCTGGTGCAGCGGCAGATAGAGGGCCTCATCATGCGTGATCTTGAAGGCCGCCTTCAGCATATCCACCCGCTTGGCCTCGTCGAGTTCGGTCGATGCCGAACGGGCCAATTCGTCGATCTTGGCGTTGGAAAGCCCGTTGGGGTTGCTGCCGCCATAATTGCCGTCATTGGTCGCCAGCAAGGCTTGCAGCACGCTGTAGCCATCCATCGGCGGTAGCGAGGCCCACCCGAGCATATAGATATCGAGATCGCCCTTATCCATTCGAGGGAAATAGGTCGTCTTGCTTTCGACGTGCACGTCGGCCTCGACGCCGATCTTGGCCCACATCGACGCGATTGCCAGGCAGATCTGTTCGTCGGCGATGTAGCGGTCGTTGGAACAGGCCAGTCCAACCTTGAAGCCGTCGGGATAGCCGGCTTCCGCCAGCATGGATTTCGCCTTCGCGACATCATAGTCCAGCGGTACGTCGATCGACTGATCGTAGCCGGTGACCTGTGGCGCGACCAGCGTGCCGGAGGTGCGCGACTTTCCGCGCATCAAACGCTTCTGGATCGTGTTCAGGTCGACCGCGTGCCAAAGCGCCTGGCGCACTTTCACGTTCAGCAGCGGATTGGGCTTGCCGGGCGCTGCATGAAGCTCCGGCCGGAAGCTGAAGCCGAGAAAGATCTCGCGCAGCGACGGGTTCTCGACAACCTTCAGGCCGGCGGTGTTGGCGACCCGGTCGATGTCCTGCAACGGGACCGGCGCGATCATGTCGAGTTCGCCCGAAAGCAGCGCCGCGACGCGCGTGGCGTTCGAAGCGATCGGGCGGAATTCCACCCCCGTCAGATTGTGCTGCGGCTTGTCCCACCATTCCTTGTTGACGGCGAAGACCGAGCGCGAGTCCGGCTCGTAGCTGACCAGCTTGAACGCGCCGGTGCCATTGGCATGATTGCTGGCGTAGGTGACGACCCCCGTTGAGGCATTGCCGGGCTTGAGGGCATTGTGCTCCTCCATCCATGGCTTGCTCATCATGTAGATGGCGACGAGATCGTTCAGGAGCAGCGGATAGGGTCCGCGCAGGATCAGGTCGACCGTGTAGTCGTCAACCTTCTCGACGCCGGTTACGGCGGAGAGGTTTTCTCGGTTGCGCGCGCCGGGATCGATCTGACGTTGGATGGTGGCGACGACATCATCGGCATTGAAGGGTTGACCTTCGTGGAACTTGACGCCCTGCCGCAGCTTGAAGCGCCAGCGCGTCGGCGAGACGATCTCCCAGGAGGTCGCAAGCGCAGGCTCGATAGCCATTTCCTTGTTGCGGCGCACCAGCCCGTCGAACACCATGTTCTGGACGCTCTGGGTAAAACTGTCGACCTGGGCATTCGGATCGTACGAAATGACGTCGCCGGCCGATGACCAGCGCAGTGTCTGTGCAAGCGAAGGCGCTGTCACCGACATCACCATCGCAAGTCCGGCGAGCAGGACCCTAACGCATTTTCTCATTCTCTTCTCCCATTTGTATACGAAGTTTCCGATATATTGGATACCATTTATCCCTATTGATATCGTACACACATTGTGCACAATATCAAGGCAGGCATGTTCGATTTCGTTTCTCATGTGCAAAACCGCTCAAGTGACCGTTCCGAAAAGGGATTCCGAATGACCCAGGCCTTGCTGATAGAAAACGGTGTCATCGTCACCATGGATGCGGGGCGCCGGATTTTCTCGAGGGGTCATGTCCTGGTGGAGGATGGCCGGATCGTCACCGCCGGCGACGGCGCGGCCCCCGCCACAGATCAGAAGGTGGCGCGCATCGATGCTTCGGGAATGGTTGTCATGCCGGGTCTCGTCGACACGCACGCGCATGCGGGTCACATGCTGACCAAAGGCCTGGGAGACGATTCCGAAGCCTGGATGACTATCGCGGGGCGTATCTATGCAGAGGCGTCGGATACGGAATTCTGGGCAGCCGAGGCCACATTGTCGGCCCTTGAGCGCATAAAATGCGGAACGACCACCGCTGCCCTGCTGTTTGGCGGCGGGCCGGACATCATGCGCACCGAGGCGCCGGGGGCAGCACGGGCACATCTTGCCGCCATCGCCGAAATGGGAGTGCGCGAGATACTCGCCGTCGGGCCGAACCGGCCGACCTCGTCCCATGTCTATCGGGACCACGCATACGTTCCGTCTGTCGAAATCACCATTTCGCCGGAAACCCAGTTGGCAGTGTGCGCGGAAATCATCGATGATTGGGCTGGTCGCGATGGCCGGGTGCGGATTGCGGTCTCTCTCCCGGTGTTCACTCGGCGCGAACTTGACGAACAAACGGTATACAATCTGTCCCGCAATGCTCGCGACCTTGCTCGCGCAAAAAACGTGCTGTTCATCCAGGATGGCCATCGCGACGGTTCCATCGCCGCCAATGCGGAACGGCTCGATCTGTTCGACGAGCATTCGCTGCTGGCGCACTGCATCGAACTGACCGAGGCAGACATCGCCGCGCTGAAACGCAGCCACGCCAAGGTGGCGCATAATCCAAGTGCTCTGATGTCGGTCTCGGGCCGTTGTCCGGCGACGGAACTGATGGAAAGGGGTGTCACCGTGTCGCTCGGCACCGACGCGGCGGCGCCCGATCGCTCTTTCGACATGTTCCGCAACATGTTCCAGGCGCACCGCTATCATGCCCGGCACTTCAGGAACGATGCGGTCCTGCCGCCGATGCAATTGCTGGAGATGGCGACCATCGAGGGCGCGCGTGCCCTGTCGATGGAGAACGAAATCGGCTCGCTGGACCCGGGCAAGCGCGCCGACATCATCCTGGTCAACATGCGCCAGCCGCATCTGTGGCCGCCGGCACACCCCGCGCAGCGGCTGGCACGCTTCGCCAACGGCGCGGATGTTGACACGACGATCGTCGACGGGCGTGTCCTCATGCGCGGACGCCGCCTCGTCGATCACGATGAAGACGCCATTCTGGATCGCGCCGAAGGAGCCTTCCATCTGATGATGAAACGCGCCGGGCTGGCATAGGCCGAGTTCCGGGGCGCAAACAGGGAGACCCAGATGACCGAAGACCTTCTCATTCGCAATGTCAGGCCCTTGGGCGGCGCTGTCACGGACCTCTACATTCGCGACGGTCGGTTCGCGCACGCAACCAGCGGGAAAGCGGCGCATGAAATCGACGGGCTTGGACAGGTTGCCCTGCCCGGCCTGGTCGAGGCGCACACGCATCTCGATAAGACGCTTGTCGGCATGGACTGGTTTCAGAACCGTGTGGGACCCACGCGCAACGACAGGATCCTGGCCGACAGGAAGGCCAAGCGGGAACTCGGCATCGATGCGCGCAGGCAATCGGCGCGTCAGATCGTGCAGACGCTGGCTTTCGGCGTGACGCATATCCGCAGCCATGTCGATGTGGATACGGAAATCGGCATTACCAACATCGAGGGTGTCGTTGCAACGCGCGAAGCCTTCAAGGGATTGGTCGACGTGCAGGTCGTCGCCTTCCCGCAAAGCGGCATGCTGGGACGCGAAGGCACGCAGGCGCTGATGGAGGACGCATTGAAGGCGGGGGCCGATATTGTCGGCGGCATCGACCCGGCAACGATCGAGCGGGATCCGGTTCGCCACCTGGACGCAATCTTCGCGCTCGCGGATCGATACGGCAAGCCGGTCGACATTCATCTGCACGAACCGGGAGAATTGGGCGGCTTCTGCCTTGAGCTGATCGTCGAACGGACCAAGGCGCTCTCCCTTCAGGGCCGCGTCATGGTGAGCCATGCCTATTGTCTCGGCATGCTGGACACGCATAGGCAGCACACGTTGATCGACGCGCTGGCGGCTGAAGACATCGCCGTCATGACGGTCGGCAGCCCATCCGCGCCGGCGGTTCCGCTGCGCATGATGCGCCAGTCCGGCCTCGTCGTGGCATCCGGTTCCGACGGCATCCAGGGCACCTGGGAGCCATGGGGCAATGGCGACATGCTGGAGCGGGCCAAATATCTTGCGCAGCGCAACGGCATGACCAACGATGCCGATCTGGAAGAGACGGCGCGCGTTTGCACCTTTGGCGGCGCGCAAGGTATCGGCCTGACGGATTATGGGCTTTCGCCCGGTTGCCACGGCGATGTCGTGCTGGTTTGCGCGCGGACCCTGGCGGAAGCCGTGGCCCTGACCCCACGCAAGCGCACGGTCATCCGCGGCGGCCGCGTGCTCGTGCGTGACGGTGCGCTGGCCGGAGATCTGCCCGATGTCGCATAGTCGTCGGACGAACCAGCGTGACGACGGACCTGTCCTGCTCACCGCGCGATGGGTTGTCGGCCACCGGGACGGGCGCCATGTCCTTCTGGAGAATGGCGAGGTCGTCCATGAGAACGGCAGGATCGTCTTCGTCGGCCATCGCTACGGCGGGCCTGTAAAGCGGCGGATCGATCATGGCAGGGCGCTGATCGGCCCGGGTTTCATCGATCTGGATGCGCTTTCGGACCTGGATACGGGCGTGCTCGGCCTCGATCATCAACCCGGCTGGAAGAAGGGCCGCGTCTGGCCGCGCGACTATGTGGAAGCCGGGCCGCTCGAAATGCTGGCGCGCGAGGAGCTGGCGTTTCAAAAACACTATGCCTTCGCGCAACTCATCCGCAACGGCATCACTACTGCATTGCCGATCGCATCGCTGTTTTATCGTGCATGGAACGAGACATCGGACGAATTCGCATCCGCCGCCGAAAGCGCCGCAGAGTTGGGCCTTCGCGTCTATCTCGGGCCTGCCTTTCGCGCCGGCCATTCCGTCATCGAAGCGGATGGCGGCATCGTCGTCGAGGTGGACGAAGAGCGCGGCGCGGAGGGTCTGGACGATGCCGTTGCCTTTTGCCTGGAGCACGAAGGACGCTTCGGCGGATTGGTGCGAACCATGCTTGCACCGGACCGTGTCGAGTTCTGGACCGCCGACCTGTTGCGCAGGACCGCCAATGCCGCGCGAGACCTCGGCGTGCCGGTCCGTCTGCATTGCTGCCAGTCTTCATTCGAGATCGAGACAGTGCGTCGCCGGTTCGGCACGACATCCGCCCGCTGGCTCCAGGACATCGGCTTTCTCAGCGAAAGAGCGTTGTTGCCGCATGGCACCCACGCCGACGGCGATGATCTCGAAATCATCGCCGGTTCGGGTGCCACATTGGTGCATTGCCCGCTGGTGATGGCGCGGCATGGCGCGGCGCTCGACAATTTCGCCCGCCTTCGCGGCCAGGGTCTGCGCATCGGCATGGGCACGGACACCTGGCCACCCGACATGGTGCAGAACATGCAGGTCGGCCTGATGCTCGGCCGCGTCATGGCGGGCAATCTGGAGACGCCGAAATCAGCCGATCTCTATGACGCGGCAACGATTGGCGGCGCCGACGCGCTCGGCCGGTCGGACCTGGGACGTTTGCAGGCGGGAGCAGCCGCCGACATCGTCGTGTTCGACCTGTCCGGCAACCATCTGGGACAGGTCCTCGATCCGATCGCCTGCCTGACGACGTCCGCAAGCGGACGCGATGTGCACACGGTCATCATTGACGGGCGCACCGTGATGAGCGCCCGAACCATTCCGGGTTTCGATCTCGATGCAGCCCACCAGCGCGCACAGGCCCAGTTTGAACGGCTTGTCCAGCGTTATCCGCAACGCACCTGGCGACATCCGACGGTCGCCGAGATTTTCCCTCCCAGCTATCGGATGTTCATGGCATGAGGGCTCCAGAAACGACACACAACGATTGGAATAAACCTTGATGGCACGCGAGCCGACGGCATTGGCCCTCGACGCCGGGCCGTTTGCATCTCTAAACTCCGGCTTTGCGGATGCTTTTCTTCTTGTGTGCTTGGATATGAATTTTCAGGATCGGTCATGACAATCAACATTCGCAATAAAAATCCGAAATCCGCCGTATCCAAGTCCGACGCGGTCTATCGCACGTTGAAGCGCGTCATACTCGACCAGGCGCTGACCGCGGGAACAAAGCTGCCTGAGGATTCGATCGGCGAGCGGCTGGGCGTCAGCCGCACCATTGTCAGGCAGGCGCTGGCAAGGCTGAACGGCGAAGGCCTGGTCGAATTGCGCCCGCACAAGGGCGCCTGCGTCGCGCAGCCGAGCCTGGAGGAAGGCCACAATATATTCGAGGTGCGGCGGGCGCTTGAAGCGCTGGTGGTCGACACGCTGATCGGCAAGCTGACGCCGCAAAAGATCAAACAGCTCGAAGCTCATGTCGACGCGGAAGAGATGGCCAAAGCCAACAATGCCGCGTCGTCGATTCAGTTGGCCGGCGAATTTCATGTGCTGCTTGCCTCGCTCACCGGAAACGAACTGTTGCTGCGCTATGTCACGGAACTCGTTTCGCGTTCATCGCTCATCCTGTCGCTCTACGGGCGGCCGCATTCGTCCGACTGTGCCGTATCCGAGCATCACGAGATCATTGCCGCCCTGGCCGCGGCCGACCGGAACAAGGCTGCTGCCTTGATGGATCATCATATTGATGCAATCACCACACGTGCACTGCTGAAAGCGAAACCCGAAAATGACTTTCCGGACCTTCTTGCCGCCTATGCGCGGGAGGAAGGGCTATGATTTATTGGATGAATGCCGAAGAGACGAGGAGTGACCCGAAAATGATCAGGACGAAGGTGATGTCAGGTTAAATCCGCCTCCTCATGCGGTCGTGGCGACCAGCACTTCGGTCGGCTGGAACTTCAACACATCGATCAGTCCGATGTCGGAGATGCGCAATTCCGGGATGACGACAAGCGCCAGCAGAGAGTGCTGCATATAGGCATTATTGAGGGCGCATCCGCAGGCAAGCATCGCCGCGATCAGGCCATTGGCTTCTTCTGCCACGATTTCGGCGCGCTGGTCAGACATCAGTCCGGCGATCGGCAGCTTGACAAGCGCAAGTTCGCGTCCTTCGCTGAACAGCACGACGCCGCCGCCGACCTGTCCCAGCCGATTCGCCGCCAGCGCCATGTCGTCCTTGTCGGTACCCACCACGATCATGTGATGACTGTCATGGGCGACGGTGCTGGCGATGGCGCATGGTTTATCATAACCGAAGCCGGAAACGAACGCGTTGATGACCTTTCCCGTGCCGTGATGCCGTTCCACCAGCGCGATCTGGCAGACGTCACCGGTCCGATCCATCTGAACGATACCATTCAAGGCGCCGAGCGAAGCCTCCAGGGCACGGGTCGGTGCCTGGTTCTCGAGCACGCCGATGACCCGCGCCATGACCTGGTTCGCACCCTCGGGCGCCACGATGTCGAAGTCCGCCGCTGAGAGCTTCTTGCCCAAGCGAACCGTGTTCTTGGTCGAGGCGGGATAGTCGTAGGGCGTGATGTCGGCGACGAGCTTGCCGTCGTTCGACACCACACAGCCGCGTGCGATGACGGTTTCGACCGGGAGTTCGGTGAGATCGGAGGTCAAAACCAGGTCGGCGCGCCGCCCGGGCGTTATCGAGCCAAGCTCACGCTCCATGCCGAAATGCTGAGCAGTATTCAGGGTGGCCATCTGAATCGCGGTGATCGGCTTTAATCCCTGGGCGATGGCATGGCGCACAACGCGGTTCATATGGCCGTCATTGACTAGTGTGCCGGAATGGCTGTCGTCGGTACACAGCACGAAATTGCGCGAGTCCAGGCTGAGCTCGGTCAGCGCCTTGATCTGCGCGGCGACGTCGTACCAGGCGGAGCCAAGCCGTAACATGGCGCGCATGCCCTGGCGCACCCGCGCAACGCAGTCCGCCAGGCTGGTGCCTTCGTGATCGTCGGACGGACCGGCGGCGACATAGGCATGGAAGGGCAGACCGAGATCCTTCGAGGCATAGTGGCCGCCCACCGTCTTGCCTGCCGCCTGAGTGGCAGCGATCTCGGCCAGCATGTCGCCATTTCCGGCGACCACCCCAGGAAAGTTCATCATCTCGCCGAGGCCGACGATGTTCGGCCACGACATCGCCTCACGCACGTCGGTGGGACCGAGGCTGGCACCCGCGTTCTCGAGGCCCGGAGCGCTCGGCACGCAGCTCGGCATTTGCACGAACACATTGATCGGCAGTCCGGCAGCCTCGTCGTGCATCAGCTTGACGCCCGGCATGCCCAGGACGTTGGCGATCTCGTGCGGGTCGATGAACATCGAGGTGGTGCCATGCGGGATGACCGCACGCGCGAACTCGGTAACGGTGACCATGCCGCTCTCGACATGCATATGCGCATCGCACAGCCCCGGCAGCGCGTAGCGGCCCTCTCCGTCGATAATCTGCGTCTCGGGGCCCACGGCATGGTCGGAATTCGGGCCGACGAAGGCGAAGCGGCCGACCGCGATGGCAATGTCCGTCGCGGGGATGATCTCGCCCGAATGGACATTCACCCAGCGCACGTTCCGGACCACCATGTCGGCCGGCGTGCGTCCCATGGCGACATCAACCAACTGCGGCGCGCATTCGAACCAGCTCTGGATCATCTGTTGTTTTCTCCCCCGGCGCGCGCGCCCGCAAAGGGCCGCACGACCTCGACGCAATATCTTGGCGAACTGTAAGCGGCGCGCTGGCGGTAATAGTCCAGGCAGAAATCAAGGAAAACGGCGAACTTACGCGACACATACCGGCGTCGCATGTAGAGCAGATTGATTGGAACCAGTGGCGAGCGCCATTGCGGGAGCACCGGCACCAGATCGCCGTTCTTGCACTCGATCTCGGTGAAGAAGGCTGGCAGATAGACGATACCCTCGCCGGCTACGGCGAAGTATTTCAGCATCCAGTAGTCGTTCGCCATGCACTGCGCGGTCGGCATGAAGTCGACCGTTTCCGCGCCGCGCTCGAGATGCCAGGATTGCACGCCGCTCGGGCGGCGGAAGGCGACGGCCCCATGGCCCGCCAAGTCTGCGGGCGTCGACGGTTCCCCGAATTGCTCAATGTAGCGCGGGCTGGCGTAGAGACAGAAGGAAGCCTCCCCGAGCTTGCGAGCGATGTAGTCTGAGTTCGCCGGCTCGCCCCAGTGGAATATGCCGTCGAAAGGCTGGTGCTTTTCGGGCGCCAGGAAATAGCCGAGCGAAAGGAAGATCACGTCGACATTCACCTGCGGATACTGTTGGCGGAAGGCGAACAGCAGTTCCGAGGTGAAGGAAGTGCCGAACTCGCCGGTCGAGCCGATCGTCAGCGTGCCGGCGATATCGTGGCCCGCCTCGGCGATCGCCGCCTTGGCTCCTTCGCAACTTTCCTTGATGCGTTGCGCATGGTCGAGGAACTCGGCCCCGGCATCGCTCAAATGCAATTCCCGACCGTCGCGCACAAACAGTGCGACACCGAGCGAATCCTCCAACGCGCGCACTTTGTGACTGAGGCTAGACTTGGGCAGTCCATACAGTTTCGCGGCGTGCGAGAGCGACTGCGCCTCCGCCACTTTGATAAAATAATCGATCGCTTCAAAATCCATCAATCGTCCAAGAATTTGAACGGTGCGTCCAGAACTAGCCAGAAACTGCCATTTGCATGGACGACCCTAATACGACAGGATCAGAGCGCGCAAGGTGGGATTTTTGGCGCAGACAAGCTTGGTCCCAAGCCCGAGCGAGGCCACACGAGCGGAGATGAATTTGTCCGACATACGCGAATTCATCCGTGCTGGTCGCGCCGAGCATAAATCGACTCTCATCGTCACCGGCGGCACACTAGTCAACGTCGCTTCGGGTGAGATCTATCCGGCCGACGTCGCCGTCTACAAGGATCGCATCGTCGCTGTCGGAGACGTCTCGGAGTACCGCGGCCCCGAGACCGAGATGATCGATGCTACTGGTTATTTCCTCTGCCCTGGCCTGATAGACGGCCACCTCCACGTTGAATGTTCCAAGATGTCGGTAACTAGCTTCGCCAAGGCGGTGGTGCCGCTCGGCACCACTTCGATTGTGTCGGGCCTCGACCAGATCCTCGTGGTGTCCGGCCTGGAAGGCGCCCGCGAATTCCTCGACGAGGCCAAGGCAACCCCTCTCAAGATCTTCTGGGGCGCACCATGCAAGACGCCCTACACACTGCCTCGCTCCAACGTCGGCTATTATTTCGGACCGGACGATCACCGCGCCACCCATTCCTGGCCGGAATGCGTCGGCATATGGGAGACGGTGCGCGAGTTCGTCGACACGATGGATGAGCACGTTCTGCAGGCGGTCGAGATCGCCGAAAAGAGCCGTCTGCCGATCCTCGGCTGCTCGCCGATGTGTCGCGGCAATCGATTGAACAGCTACCTGCAGGCCGGAGTGCGCTCCGACCACGAGAGCTACACGGCGGACGAGATGCTGGAGAAGCTGCGCAAAGGCATGCATGTCGTCATTCGCGAATCTTCGATCTCCCATTTTCTCGAAGAGAACCTGCGGATGGTCACCGAGATGGGAATAGCCGCGACGAGCCGGGTCAGCTTCTGCACCGATGACGTGGTCGCCTCGGATATCCTGGCCCGTGGCCACCTCGACAACATGATCCGCATGGCGGTCGCGATGGGAGTTCCGCCGCTCACCGCCATCCAGATGGCGACCATCAACGGCGCCGAGGCGCTGCGCATCGGCCAGAAGGTCGGCTCGATCTCGCCCGGGCTCGCCGCCGATATCCTGCTGGTCAAGGATATCGCGGACTTCCATGTCTCAGGTGTCATCGCGAAGGGCAAGCTGGCCGCCCGCGACGGCAAGCTCGTGGACGATCTTGCGCCGCCTGCCCGCAGCGCCGTTGTCACCAACACATTCAAGGTAGCGCCGGTTTCACAGAAAGACCTATTGGTGCGCGCGCCCGGAGCGGGCGACAAGGCGGCCGTGCTGGCGATCGCCGTTACGCCCGAGAGAATATTCGTACGCACGCGACGTGATGTCGTGCTCCCGGTCCGCGACGGCTATATAGACGCGGATCCATCACAGGACGTGCAGTATCTCACCGTCGTCGAACGCTACGGCCGCACTTCCCATCGGCCGGTCGCGTTCGCTTCAGGCTTCGGACTGCGCTCCGGCGCACTCGCCACTTCGACGGCGCCTGATGATAACAACATCGTTTGTGTGGGCACCAATCCCCACGACATGTCGTTGGCAATCAACCACATTATCGAGAACAATGGCGGCCAGGCGGTGGCGGACGGCGGTCGGATCGTGTCATTCCTGCCCCTGCCGATCGGCGGAATCGTATCGGACATTGATCCTCCAGAGATGGCGAAGAAAGAGCAGGATCTCGACGCGGCCGCGCGCGCGCTCGGCTGTAGGCTGCCATGGCCTTTCATGTACATGTTCGTGCTGCAGATCACCGCGATACCCGATTTCGCGATAACCGATCTCGGCCTGATCGATTGCATAAACCTGACGGTGGTCGATCCGTTAAGCCGGCTTCATGACTGGGAACGCTAGAAAAGGGAGGGAACCATGCTGAAAAACCTTGTTGTCGCTGTTTCGCTCGTGGCCGCAACGTGGCTGTGGGGCGGCCGCGTACAAGCCGAAGAGCCGACCAAGCTCAGGATCGCCGGCATTCTTTCGGCGGGCAAGGAAGCACCGTGGGAATCATCCTTCGTGAGTTCCATGGACCGGATCATCGCCGCCAAGCCCCACGGCCTCGACATCGAGGTCAATTATACCGAGAACGTTTACGACAATGCCGAGCAGGTGTTCCGCACCTATGCCGAGACCGGCGACTACGACATCTTGTTCGGCGACACCGCCTATGCAGATGCGATCGAGAAGCTGAAGGACGAATTCCCCGATACGATGTTCGTCATGAGCGGTTCGGGCAATCGCGGACTCGGCGGCAATGCCTATTGGATATTCGTCCACGCGCACGAGCCTGCCTACGTGATGGGGCAACTGGCCGGCAAACTCACGAAGTCGAATGTCATCGGCGCCATCTCCACCTTCCCGGCCGAAGATACCAACGATCAGATCAATGCCTTCTTCACCGGCGCCAAGGAAGCGAACCCAAAGGTGAAACAGAAGATCACCTTCATCCAGTCCTGGTTCGATCCGGCTAAATCGAACGAGGCGACCTCGGCGCAGATCGCCGCCGGCGCGGACATGATCTACCAGATGTCGGGCGCCTTCGAGGTTTGCGAGGAGCGCGGCATAGGCTGCTTCGGCAATTATGTGGACATGTCGGAAGTGGCGCCGAAGTCGATCGTCGCCTCCACCATCGTCAAATGGGATCCGCACATTAACTGGATCATCGATGAATGGTGGAAGGCAAAGACCATGAACGCCAAATTCGACGCGCCGAAGGAACCAAGGTGGTTCAGCTGGCAGCAGGGTTCGGGCGACCTCATCCTCAATCCTGCCTGGGAAGCCAAAATGCCCGATGACGTAAAGGCGCTTGCGGCTGAAACGGCCAAGGCCATCCAGGGCGGCAAGAAGAAAATCGAGCTCAATGTGAACGAGCCGAAATCGGACTGACGCCGGAGGTGGTGCCGGGCCGATCCGAGATGAGCAAGATACCGCGCCTGTCGGTTCGGCACCTGACGAAGCGTTTCGCTGCGCTTGCCGCCAATGACGACGTCTCGCTCGACGTCATGCCCGGCGAATTGCATTGCTTGTTGGGGGAGAATGGCGCAGGCAAGTCGACACTGTCGTCCTGCCTCTACGGGCTCTACCAGCCAGACGCCGGCGAAATTCGGGTGGACGGCAAGACCGTCCAGCTAGGCTCGCCGGGCGAAGCCATCCGCGCCGGCATCGGCATGGTGCACCAGCATTTCGTCTTGGTGCCCAGCTTCACTGTGCTGGAGAATGTGGCGGTAGGCACGGGCTCCGGCTGGCGGCTGGGCCGGGCTGAGGCTCTGTCCAGGATCGAGACGATCTGCTCCACCTACGGCATCTCGCTCAACTCACACCGGCACGTCGGCGACCTTTCCGTCGGCGAACAGCAATGGGTCGAGATCGTCAAGGCGCTCTACACTGGCGCCAGACTGCTTATCCTCGACGAACCGACGGCGGTGCTGACGCCCGAGGAATCGCGCCGCCTGTTTGCGATCGTGCGGCGGCTCACCAGTGAAGATCTGTCGGTCGTGCTGATCAGCCATAAGATGTCGGAAGTGATGCAATCCGACCGGGTCAGCGTGCTTCGCAAGGGCAGACTGGTCGGAACGGTCGTAACCTCGAACGTCAGCCGCGACCAACTCACCACCATGATGGTCGGCCGCTCCGTTGCGGCGCCGGCGCGCGCCGCAGATGCGAAAGCGACCGGCGAGACGGTGCTTTCGGTGCGTGGGCTCACGCACCTGCGCGATGGAAGGCCCGTGCTGGACAACGCATCGCTCGACATCGCAGCCGGCGAGATCGTCGGCATCGCCGGCGTTTCCGGGAATGGCCAAGATGAGCTGTTCGAGTGCCTCGCAGGCCTCGCCGCGCCCGACGGCGGCACGGTCTTGCTCGATGGCGAAACTCTGCAGGCGTACTCACCGGCGACGATTGCTGCGAAAGGCATTGGCTACGTGCCCAGCGACCGCTTCCGCGACGGGCTCGTTGCCGATCTCGATATCGGCGAGAATCTTGTACTCGGCCAACAATGGCAAACGCGCTGGCGCAATGGGCCATTTATCGACACCGCGGCGCTCGACGCAAATGCGCGCATGGTCATCGCTGCCTATTCGATTGCCGCAACCGGGCCGTCGTCACCCTCTCGCAAATTGTCTGGCGGCAACGCGCAGAAGGTCATCCTCGCCCGCGAGTTCGCCAAAGCGAAGCGGCTTCTGCTGTGCAACCAGCCGACGCGCGGACTCGATGTCGGCGCCATCGAATTCGTCTACCGACAACTCCTGCACAAGCGCGACGAAGGCTGCGCCATCCTGCTTGCGAGCGAGGAACTGGAGGATCTTTTCGCTCTCAGCAGTCGTATATGTGTGATGTTTCGCGGCCGCGTCCTTGCGGTGCGCGATACGGAAAAAACCACCTATGACGAAATCGGCAGCCTGATGGCCGGCCATGGGAGCGAGGCTGCGGCGTGACCGATTTCAACCTCGTGGAGTGGCGCCTCGAGCGCCGGCTGGAACCGCGGCCGACCGCGCGCATCGTTGCACTTGCTTTGGCGGCGATCGCGGCGGTTTTGGTTTGCAGTCTGCTTTTCGCCGCCGCGGGCGCCAGCCCGGGTGCCGCCTTCACGGCTCTCCTGAAAGGCAGCTTTGGCTCGTGGCGTGCCGCCGGCGAAACGCTGGTCAAGGCAACGCCCCTGATCTTCACCGGTCTTGCCGCCTGTGTCGCCTTCCGCGCGCGTATCTGGAACATTGGCGCCGAAGGCCAGGTTTTTGCCGGCGCCATGTTCGCTTATTGGGCGCAGCACAATCTCACCGGCTTTTCGCCTTTCATCCAAATTCCTGTGGTTATAGCCGGTGGCATTGTCGGCGGCGCACTCTATGCCGGCCTTGCGGGCGTGCTGAAGACCCGCTTCTCGGTCGATGAGGTGATCTCGACCGTCATGCTCAACTACATCATCGTCTATGTCCTTTCGCTGCTGCTGCTGCGCGGCCCATGGAGCGAGGCGGGCGCCTTCTTCGAACAGACGCCGAAGGTCGATCCGGGCTCGGTGCTTCCGTTGCTGTTTTCCGGTTCACGCCTGCATTCCGGCTTCCTGCTGGCGATTGTGGCGGCTGGCTTGGTTCACATGCTGTTGACGCGCACACCGCTGGGCTATGAGATCAAGGCTGCCGGGTCCAACATGCGCGCGCTCGATGTACAGGGCACCAATACTCGAAGGCTGGTCATAGTTGTGCTTCTGGTTTCCGGCGCGCTTGCGGGGCTCGCGGGGATCACGGAAGTCTACGGCGTCCATTACCGCCTGAAGGCAGGCGTAATAGCAGGTTACGGCTACAGCGGCATCATCGTGGCCATCCTCGGCCAATTGCATCCGCTTGGCGTCGTCGTTGCCTCGGTGCTGTTCGGAGCGTTGCTCAACGGCGCTACGCTCATGCAGATCAAGACCGGCGTGCCCTCGGCGCTGATATACGCCATCCAGGCGATCCTGCTTTTGTTCTTCCTAGCTGGCTGGGCAGCGTGCAATTTCCGCCTGCGGAGGGTCGGCCGTGCTTGACGCACTCTTTCAAACCTCAATCCTGGTCAGTGTGGCGGCGGCCACCATCCGCATCAGCACCCCGCTCCTGCTCGCCGCACTTGGCGAACTCATCGCCGAGCGCAGCGGCGTCTACAATATGGGTCTTGAGGGCATGATGCTGATGGGAGCCTTCACCGGCTATCTCGCCGCCTATGAAAGCGGGTCGTTATGGCTGGGCGTCCTCGCTGCCGGATTTACCGGCGCGCTGATGGCTCTCGTCTTTGCCGTGCTGGTGATCACGCTGAAAGTAGAGCAGATCGTCACCGGTCTTGCCGTCAACCTGCTCGGCGCCGGCCTTTCCACATACTGGTTGCGTTCCGCTTTCGCTGGCGACGGCAAGACGCCGACCATCCCTTTCTTCGCCGATGTGCCGGTGCCAGGGCTGAGCGATGTTCCCGTGCTGGGCCCCATCCTGTTTGACCAGCGGGTGCTGACCTACATAGCCTTTCTGATGGTGCCGGCGGTATGGCTCTTCCTGTTCCGGACGCGTTATGGACTGATCGTGCGCTGCGCCGGCGACAATCCCAAGGCCCTCGATGTTAAGGGGGTAAAGGTCG
Organism: Mesorhizobium sp. B2-4-2; assembly: GCF_006442845.1. NCBI lineage: Bacteria > Pseudomonadati > Pseudomonadota > Alphaproteobacteria > Hyphomicrobiales > Phyllobacteriaceae > Mesorhizobium > Mesorhizobium sp. B2-4-2. Next base: position 29,466 of record NZ_VFVM01000020.1, read on the forward strand.
CGCCGGTGCAATATGCCGCCGTGCTCTTCGGCGGCCTGATGGCGGGCGTTGCCGGCGCGTTTCTCTCCGTCGGCCAGGCGGCGCGTTTCGTGCCGGACATGACCAACGGGCGCGGCTGGCTGGCCATCATCATCGTCATCGCCGGCCTATGGCGCCCCTACCCGGTTTTCGTGGCGGCTCTGGTGTTCTCCTTCCTCGACGCGCTGCAATTGCAAATCCAGGGCGTCGGTATCGCCATCCCCTACCAATATATGTTGATGATGCCTTATGTTGCGGCGATCGTTGCGTTGATGATCCGTCGCTCGCGGACCAGCGCACCGGCTATGCTGGGCGTGCCGTACAGGCGGGAATAGGGCGGTCGGTTTTCATTCTGCTGCTGTAAGGCTGCCTGTACGTAGCTGCTATGCGGCATGGCCCAACCCGTGACCGCGGCAGCAAGCTTCCAGCAAGATCGACCGCTTTGGCGGAGCCGGTATTGTAGCCCAACCCGCCCAGGCAGGGAGACCTGACCGTCAGTCACGGGACGTCACAGGGCAAGCAATTTGCCCCCCTGGAAATCTGGATCGTTGGAACTCGACTATCCCGCTGGTGGTTAGCCAGAAGGCTGCATAAGCCTCGCTCAGGAACGCCAGCCACCACTGCCGAAGTGACCTGAACTACGGAGCGTCGCCAGCAGGATGTTGGCTGCTCCGCGTTGATCAATCTTCGCTTGCTCACCAAGCGGAGACGCATTCCAGGCAGCCAATTCTGCCACCAAAAGAGCGGTATCCCCGTCTACCGATGCGCATCTAAGTTGTCCGTTCTTCCCCATCACGATTATGGCTGTACCTATCACGCCATAACCAATCGCAGCTATCCGCTGAACCCAGGTATCGCCGTCAACGCGGACATCGAACAGAACCGACCCTTCGGTTTTTTCCGCAGCGTCCGCCACACGATCACAGAACGGTCGATTGAGGCCTTCGATGTTGCCGAGTGACTGCTCAAACAAGGCCAATTCGACATGCTCTGCCACCATAGCTGTGAGAGTGCGCGCTAGCTGGCCCAATCAGCAAGACACCAGGACCATTATCCACAGCAGCCACAGCTGGCCCCCTTTTTGCCTACTTAATGCCCCCGTCGGACCGCGAGCCGGGCAACGGCCTCTATGGCTTGGTCGACCTCGTCCGTCGTGGTGTAGTGTGACAGACCCAGCCGGGCGACGCCGCCTTTTTCGCGCGGTCCAAGCCTGCCGGAGGCTTCATGGCATAGAGTGGCGGGCCCAGCCGAAGATGTTTTTCCTCAGCCAGCGCGGCCGCGTTTTCCACCGGCGAGCGATTGGCCAGCGGCGAGGTGCCTGTTGAGCGGCAGATTCAGGGCCCTGATATCTGCGCACGCGGCACATCTTGCCCACCCCGGTTGATCGCCTAAATGTTTGGTCCCGGCATTTGCTGGAGCGGATTGAGTCTGAAGCGTTCCGGCTGTGACGCCCACGCCTTGCAGATGAACTCGTAGCGATCCTTCCGCAGTCAGCCTCCGGTTCAGCGGTCAGCTTCACTCCAATTTCTTCAAGCGATTGCGGGCCTCATCTATTCTCGGCACTACAATTGTCAGCCTACTGAATCCAGCATTCTCTTTATCACGGAAAATTTGAAGGTTCGCGCCTGCGACGCCACGCCATATGGATCAACCCCGGCATGGGACGGTCATCAGGCCCGGGTCGAACAGGTGAGTATAGAACTTCTCTCCACCGCTCATGCTTGGATGTTGCGAGTGCGTCGAAAATTCCTTGGATTTCCGTTGTGCGCGTCCTTCCAAGTCACCAGCATCTGCAATTAGAGAACGTTTGGCTTCGTTCCAAGATGGTTCTCGGGCGGCAGCGCAAAGTCCGCTCGTCGCGCACACCATATGTGTCTCAGCTCGGCCCTTTTTTACTTTGCGTTGGATTCAAGGTGAAATTAGGGGACGCAAGCGAGAGGTCGGCTTTCGGCATCAAGCGGGCTAAGCAGTCATTCAACTCCTGGCCTCAAGCAGCTCATGCACGCTCCACTTGACGGTGCGTGCCGCCCCAGCCGATGTCGGGGTTATCTATGTCGACGGCGAGACATGCCTTTGACCACGCTTATTGGGGGCGCCGACTGGCGAGCCGCTTCGCCATCATTAGCGATGGAACGGAAAAGAAACCATTCTGCATAAGACTGCTGCTTTTCGACGCACCTTTTCGAAACGTCGGAACGAGCGCTTTTCGCGCAGGCCTCGATGCCCCCATAGGTGAACCGGTTCCATGACGAGTCTGACAATACGCCACCGCATCCTCGTCAGTTTCGCTGCCGTTCTGGTGGTTATGTCCGTGATCGCCGTTATCGCGTACGCCTGGTTTCTTCAGGCGGAGCGGGAGGCAACTGAGGTCGAGAAGGGCATCCTTCCAGACCTCTATCACAGCACCGAGATCATGATGGGGCAGATGAAGGCACATAGCCTGCTTCAGGAATATGCCCTCCAGGACAACCCGTCGGATAAAAGCACGCTTGAAAGCACGATCGCGACCAATCGCGACCAAGTGCGGCGGTTGATGGACGAGTATGAAGCAACGATCGTCTCCGACATCGACAAGCAGAATTACGCAGTCGTCAAAGAACTCGCCAACCAATTTCGGCTGGCGGAAACTGCTGTGCTGGACACGAGCCGAGCTGCCTTGTCGAAAGGTGAAACTCCCAATGAAAGCCCGGTCATCAAGAACACGGTAGAGCCGATCTTTGTGAAATTGCAGTCCGCTCTGCAAGCCATGCTCGAGGATCACAGAGGCGAGGCAAACAGCGCGACGCAGCGAATCAGCTCAATCGTTAGCACGGCGGAAGTCGGTTTGAGCGTGGGCTTGTTGATAGCCCTCGGACTAGCCCTTCTTTTGGGTTACCAGCTGTTCCGCGCTATCACAGCTCCGCTCACACGTTTGGTCGACGCAGTTCAAATGATACGGCAAGGCGACTTCAGCGAACGCCTCGATCTGAGGCGCCGGGACGAATTCAGCGTGCTTGCCGACGGCTTCAACGCAATGGCAGACGATCTCACAACTCTCATTGGTCAGGTACAAAGGTCCAGCATACAGGTTGGCACGTCGATAACTGAGATTGCTGCAACCTCCAAGCAGCAGCAGGCAACAGCGACTGAAATCGCCGCGACCACGACTGAGATCCGCGCGACAGCCAAGGAAATTTCCGCCACTTCAAACGAGCTGGTTCGCACGATGAACGAGGTCTCGACAGTTGCCGAGCAAACGGCTGCCGTCGCGGGCGGAGGGCAAGAGGGGCTGACCCGTATGGAAGGAACCATGCAGCAGGTCATGGACGCGGCGGGTGCGATCAATTCCAAACTCGCAATCCTCAGCGAGAAAGCTGGCAGCATCAATCAGGTGGTGACGACCATCACCAAAGTGGCCGATCAGACGAACCTGTTGTCGCTCAACGCTTCCATCGAGGCTGAGAAGGCCGGCCAATATGGCCGGGGCTTTGCAGTGGTGGCGACAGAGATCCGAAGGCTTGCGGACCAGACGGCCGTCTCCACTTACGATATCGAGCAGATGGTCAAAGACATCCAGTCGGCAGTTGCTGCCGGTGTGATGGGCATGGACAAGTTTTCCGAGCAGGTCCGCCGGGGCATGCACGAAATCCAGCAGGTCGGCGGGCAACTCTTCGACATCATCCAGCAGGTCCAGGGGTTGGTGCCACGTTTCGAAGTCGCCAATGAAGGCATGCAAGCACAAGCGATCGGCGCGGGACAGATAAGCGACACGCTAACCCAGCTAAGCGAGGCAGCTCAGCAAACAGTCGAGTCCCTTCAGCAATCGACGCTCGCGATCGACGAGCTCAATCAAGTCTCAGGTAGCATGCGAAGCAGCATTTCAAGGTTCAAGCTGAGAGCATAGCGGGCCGGCAGTAGGAGGTGATAATGCTATTCCTCGCCTTCAGTATGGGTTCGGATCGCTACTTGATCGATGTCCACCAAATTGAAGAGGTGCTGCCCTATATCGATGTGAAAGTTCTGCCGGGTGCGCCAACCGGTGTGGTCGGTCTGGTCAGTTATAACGGAATACCCATCCCTCTCATCGATGTTACTCTTCTTGCGCTTGGCCGGCCATCGGAGCGCCTATTGAGCACCCGGATCGTTGTTACGCGCTACCCGGCGCGAGATGGCGAGCAACGCCTGCTTGGGTTGGTCGCGGAACGGGTGACGGATACGGTCGAGCGAGACCCTGCCGACTTCGCGCCGTTCGGCCTCGAGCCAGGAACGCCGTCTTATCTTGGTCCGGTGACTTCGGATGGCACGGAGATCATTCAGTGGGTCAAAGCGGAAGCGCTGCTTTCGGAAGAGATTCGTACCGCATTGCTCCGCCAGGCCGTGATGGGTGTTTAATGACCGGCGCAATAGAAAAGCTCCTGATGGAAACCATTGGACTGGACAGTGCCAGCGTTGGCCCGACAGTGGTCCGTCAGGCGGTCAGAGACCGGATGGCAGCGTGCCGGATTGCCAATCCTCAGGCCTATAGGGAACACTTGACCGGTTCCCCGCAGGAGCTTCAGGAGTTGATCAATGCGGTGGTGATCCCGGAGACTTGGTTCTTTCGCGACCGAGAAGCGTTCACGATGTTGGCGCGGCATGCGCGCGTGCACAAGCGTGCTCAGCCAACAAAAGTCTTGAGCCTGCCATGTTCAACCGGTGAAGAGGCCTATTCGGTCGCAATGGCCATGTTCGATGCCGGCTTTGAGGCGCACGAGTTCAACATCGATGCGGTGGACGTCAGTACCCGCAATATCGCGCTGGCTGAACGTGCCGTCTACGGGCGCAATTCCTTTCGCGGCAGCTATCTCGAATTCAGGGACCGCTATTTCGAAGCGGTCGAGGGTGGGTTGCGGCCCAGTGCTGCGGTGCTGAAACAGGTTCGCTTCAGGGTCGGCAACCTATTCGGTACTCGCGCAATTTTTGGGCAAGAGGTCTACGACATCGTACTCTGTCGGAATTTGCTGATCTATTTCAATCGCGAACTGCAGGATCGCGCATTGACCCGCCTGAAAGACCTCTTGGCCACGGACGGACTTCTTCTGGTCGGTCCCGCGGAAGCAGCACTTCCAAGGCTGCATGGCTTTATTTCCGCTGAATGGCCCTTGGCCTTTGCCTTCCTAGAATCGGAGCCCATCAAGGCCGCGGCGCCGACAACTGCTATCCCGGTGCGGACATCAACCCCGAAGCTCAACAAGAGCAAGCCCGTTCTTCGGCCACGACTGACCGTCGGCAAGGAAAACAGTGCGCCGGCCCTGGCCAAGCCCGTTGATCAGGTCTCGGAAAGCCTAGTCGCGGTTGAACGGATCGCCAATGCGGGTCGGGTAAAGGAGGCACAGGAGGTCGCCCTCGCCCATCTCGAGAAATTCGGTCCTTCCGCGCAAATCTTCTACCTGCTGGGCCTCGTTCAGGATGCGGATGGCGCTGCATCCAAGGCCGCGCAAAGCTATCGCAAGGCACTCTATCTCGCGCCAAATCATCGAGAGGCTCTGGTCCACCTGGCTTTGCTGCTTCGCAAGCAAGGCGACCACAGCGGCGCCGAGGCGCTGGCCGACAGGCTGGTCCGGGTCCAGAAAAGGAGCGGCACCTGATGCCGGCTTCGACAAGGATCGCTCTGCCAGTGGAGCAGATTGAAATCGACGATTGCTGGCGGCGGATAGGCGTTCGGGGTGACAAGTCCTGTCCCCAACTGGAGCAGCATCTACACTGCCGGAATTGCCCGACCTACAGGAAGATTGCACGGCGCCTCCTTGATCGTGCGGCGCCCTCGTCATATCGCGGCGAATGGCCCGATAGCGCTGGTCGTGCAGCGGTCGTTTCGGCGGACGATGAAGCGCCACAGACGGCCGTTCTCTTCCGGTTGGGACACGAATGGCTGGCGCTTCCAGCTGGCATTTTTCATGAAGTGGCTGAATCCCGTCCCGTTCATTCCCTTCCACACCGCAGGAATAGTGCAGTGCTCGGCATCGCCAATGTCCGGGGCGAATTGCTGATTTGCCTGTCGCTCGCTGAATTGCTCGGGATCGACGAACCCAAGGAGGAGGAACAAGGCAGACGAGCCAAGATATTTCGCCGCCTCGTCGTGGTGGGCGAGCGGGACAAGCGGGTTGCTTTCACGGTTGATGAGGTCCACGGCTTACATCGCTACCGGGCACGCGACACTCTCGCTGTGCCAGCTACGATCGGCAAGACTCTGTCGGCGGCTACTGTTGCCGTTTTGCCCTGGCGTGAACGGGCTGTTGGCTGTCTCGACCCGGGACAACTGCTCACGATGATGGATCGGAGCATGGCATGACAGATGAGGACTTCAGTCAGGTTTCGATGTTGAGCCTTTTCCAGGCCGAACTGGAGACGCAATCACAGGCTTTGACCTCCGGCCTTCTAGCGCTCGAACGCGATCCTGTCGCCACCGACGCCCTGGAAGAATGCATGCGGGCCGCGCATTCGCTGAAAGGAGCAGCCCGCATTATCGATCTGACGCCCGCCGTCAAAGTTGCAAATGCAATGGAAGATTGCTTGGTCGCCGCGCAACGTGGGCATCTGAGGGTACGCAAGGAGCATATAGATGCGCTTCTGCAAGGCTCTGACCTTCTGAAATTGATCGCATCGGGATCATCGAACGAGAGCGTCAACCCGGAAGTCGAAAGCTTTCTGGCGAAGTTCGAGGAACTGTCCCTCCCCGAGCCCGCACCCCAAGATTCGGCAGCTGATTTCGCAACCCCAGAGCATAGCCGAAAGGAGCCGGCGGCAACCTCGTCAGCGAACCCCCTTGTCGAGCCGAAAGCTCAAGCCCGAGGGAGCATCAGCTCAGATAGAATAGTTCGGGTGACGGCAGACAGCCTGAACCGATTGCTCGGTTTGGCCGGCGAGTCGCTGATGGAAGCTCGGCGGCTCAGGCCATTCGCTGACGGGCTGCTGCGGCTGAAGCGCCTTCAATCAGACATCGCAAGTGCGTTCGACAATCTCGATGCAGTGCTGCTGCCGGTCGCAAAAGATGCGGCTGTGGTGGAGGCGCTGGTTGAAACGCAGCGAAAGCTTCGGTTGAGCCAAGCCTTCTTGGCGGAGCGTCTCGATGAGTTGGATTCAGTCGATCGGAAAGCCACCGATCTTGCCAACCGATTGTACGAGGAGACGTTGGCGAGCCGGATGCGACCTTTTGAAGACGGGGTGAGACACTACGCAAGAACGGTCCGCGACCTCGGTCGTACACTTGGCAAGCAGGTGCGACTGGAGATCGTAGGCGGCTCGACCGGCATCGACCGCGATATCCTCGAGCAGCTGGATGCCCCCTTGGGGCATCTTCTGCGCAACGCGGTAGACCATGGGCTTGAACCGCCTGATGAGCGCCTCGCAACCGGCAAACCCGAAGAGGGACTCATCAGGCTCGAAGCGAGGCACAATGCCGGACTGCTGCAAATAGCCGTGGTGGACGACGGCAGAGGGATCGAGCTCTCGAAGCTGCGCGAGACTGTCGTCGCCCGGCAGTTTGCAACCAGGGAAAGCGCCGACGCGCTCAGCGAAACGGAATTGCTGGCATTCCTTTTTCTGCCCGGCTTTTCGATGAAAGTTGGCCTGTCCGACGTCTCCGGCCGTGGCGTGGGACTCGACGCAGTGCAGGCGATGACGAAGGAGGTCCGCGGAATCACGAGCGTCTCCTCGGAATTTGGTCGAGGAACCCGGTTTCAACTGCAACTGCCGCTGACGTTGTCAGTCCTGCGCACCTTACTCGTCGAAGTCGATGGGGAGCCCTATGCGTTTCCACTCGCTGCCATCTCCAAGACAATGAAATTGCAGCGGGTGGAGATCAACCTCCTGCAGGGCCGCCCGCATTTTCGCTTGAACGATCGACAGATCGGGTTGGTGACAGCGCGCGAGGTGCTGGATCGAGGAGAGTCTGCGTCCGAAGCAGAGGAACTCTCGGTCGTCGTGGTGGAAACGGGTCGGGGGGACGCCTACGGCGTAATCGTCGACCGTTTTCTCGGGGAACGCGAACTGGTGATCAGACCTCTCGATTCCCGGTTTGCCAAGATCAAGGACATCAGCGCAGCGGCCCTGATGGAGGACGGTTCGCCTGTTCTGATCTTCGACGTCGATGATCTGGTTCGATCGGTGGAAAAGCTTGCGTCGTCCAGCGGATTTCGAGCCCTTCGGCGAGCCGCGGGCGGTCCCGGACCGAGCAGACGCAAGCGCGTGCTGGTGATTGACGATTCACTCACGGTTCGCGAACTCCAGCGCAAGATGCTGGGCAATCACGGTTATGACGTCGAAGTGGCAGTCGACGGTATGGACGGGTGGAATGCCGTCCGATCTGGTCCTTTTGATCTCGTCGTCACTGACATAGACATGCCGCGCATGGATGGTATCGAACTGGTGAGCCTGATCAGAAAGGACGTCCATCTCAGGAACACACCCATCATGATCGTTTCATACAAGGATCGGGAAGAAGACCGCTCGCGCGGGCTTGACGCCGGTGCCGACTATTATCTGACCAAGAGTACCTTTCAGGACGAGGCGCTGATCCATGCCGTCGTGGACATGATCGGCGAGGCGACTGAATGAGATCGAAATTGGCGACCAACGAATGAGAATTGGCGTAGTCAACGACATGCCGATGGCGGTTGAACTTCTGCGCCGGCTGGTCATGTCGACCGGCGAACACCAAGTCGCATGGATTGCGACCAATGGGCGTGAGGCGGTCGAGGTCTGCAGACGTGATCTGCCGGATCTGATACTCATGGATCTAGCGATGCCAGAGATGGACGGGGTGGAAGCGACCCGCAGAATCATGGCGGAAACCCCATGTTCAATCTTGCTGGTGACAGCCAGTATCGAAGCCAACGTCGCCGGCGTCTACGAAGCGATGGGGCATGGCGCGCTCGACGCCGTCGATATTCCCTCAGTAGGCATCGAAGGTGATGCGTCCTCGCAATCCGCACGGCTGTTGACCAACAAGATAGCAACGATCGGCAAGCTGATCGGCGATGCGCCGGGCAAGGCAAGAAGGAGGATGTCCCGTGCGGCTGAGCCGACAGCTCGACGGCTAATTGCAATCGGTGCCTCTGCTGGCGGGCCGGCCGCCGTTGCCGCAGTCCTGAGCGCGTTTCCCGTTGATTTCGCCGCCGCCATCGTGCTCGTACAGCATCTCGATGCCCAATTCGTTCCAGGCCTTGCTGATTGGCTCGGCCAGCATACGCCTCTCCCGATCCGTCCAGCGCGGGAAAACGATAGTCCTCAAGCGGGCACCGTTCTCATTGCCAGTTCCGCGGATCATCTGGTTTTCAAGTCAGCTCAGCAACTTGGCTATACGCCTAGCCCCGAGGACAGCGTTTATCGGCCGTCCGTAGATGTGTTCTTCGAAAGTGCCGCGCAATGGTGGCCTGGCTCGGTGATTGGAGTCCTGCTCACAGGCATGGGCAGGGATGGTGCGCACGGGTTGAGACAGCTCCGCGACAAGGGGCATCTCACAATCGCGCAGGATAGAGCAACCAGCGCCGTCTACGGCATGCCGAAGGCCGCCGCCGATGTCGGCGCGGCTGTTGATATTCTTCCTTTGAGTGCGATCGGCTCACGCATAATCGAAGCCCTTTCAGCGCTCCAGGTGAAAGGGTTCGTCCGATGACGCTAGAACCACAGCTGGTCCCACCACTTGCAGATAACTATTCATCCATGGTTCTGCTCATCGATGACCAGATCATGGTTTGCGAGGCGGTCAGGCGCGCTCTAGCCAGCGAGCCTGATATCTCGTTACACTTCTGCACCGACCCATTGAGAGCGATCACGGTCGCCGACGAGGTAAAGCCAACCGTCATCCTGCAGGATCTCGTCATGCCCGGGGTCGATGGGCTGCATCTGGTGCGAGAATACCGGAAGCATGCTTCGACACGCGCGGTCCCAGTCATTGTGCTGTCGAGCAAGGAAGACCCAGCCACCAAGGGCGAAGCGTTCGGTGCGGGAGCGAACGATTATCTCGTAAAGCTTCCGGATCGTATCGAGCTGATTGCACGCGTTCGATATCACACGCGGGCCTATCTGGATCACGTCCAGCGAGAAGCTGCATACCGAGCGCTAAGGGAAAGCCAGCGACAGCTGATCAGTGCTAATCTCGAGCTTGAACGTCTGACGCGGATCGATGGCCTGACGGGCCTCGGCAACAGGCGCTATTTTGACGAATATCTGGCGTCTGAATGGAAGCGTGCTTTTCGCGCACAATCCCCATTGTCGCTGTTGATGATCGATGCCGACAACTTCAAACGATACAATGATACCTATGGCCATATGGCCGGCGACGAGGTGCTCAAGCAAATCGCCCGCGTAATCCAGAGCGGTTCCGGCCGTTCCACCGATCTCGCTGCGCGGTACGGAGGCGAAGAGTTCGTCATCGTGCTGGTCGACACTTTACTGGAACAATCCAGTGCGATCGCAGAGCAGCTCGTCCAGAGCGTGCGGGAGCTGAACATACCCCACGGCTCGGATCGCGTGACCATCAGCGTTGGCGTCGCAACAGCGGTGCCCACCGAGAACGAAACGCCGAAGGATTTCGTCAATGCCGCCGATCTGGCTCTTTTTCGTGCCAAATCGGAAGGACGAAATCGTGTTGCGCTTCAGATGTCCCGCGCTTGACGAGTGGCTAGGCAAACTGTTGGGCCATGCAAGCCGTATTGCCGGTCGTGAGCTCATGGCGGCAGGATGGTACACTTTCACCAATTGCATGATAGCGGACGTGCTGCGGCCGCCGACCTGTCGGCCTATCCGAATACCGCAGCAGGCTCCAAACATTTGAAAATACGTTGAATGCACCCCGCTCGCCGGCCTTCAAGAAGGTCTATGCCGACCAGCTCGCTCATTCCGCGGTTGGACATCAAAAACTCATCGCCATTGCATTTGGCTGAAGCGGGCGCCGCAGTTCTGCTCTGACAGGAGCGTGGACCGCAAGCAGTTCGTTCCACTCCACCGAGTTTTCTGCTTGAATACCTCTAAAGCCATCCATGGAGGCCCCTTCCATTCTGAATGATCCCTTCGCCCCCTTACGACAGCGTTTCCTGGCTCGGTGCGCCACTCAACTCGCGGAGTTGAGGGCGGCGCGTCAGAGAGGCCCGTCAGTGGGCTCCAACGACACCCTGATTCCCACCGCGCACTCGCTCGCCGGGGCCGCGGGGACATTCGGGTTTGCGGAGATCAGCGCGCGGGCATCGGCGTTGGAGACATTGCTGATCGAGCAGGCGGACGATGGGGCCTCGCACGCCGCACTCGATGCGCTTATCACGGAGATCGAGCGGACGCTGAAGTGACTCAGCAGACGGGGCTCACTTCTTCGCGCCGCCCAGGCCGGTCCTGGTCATCTCACCCCAGCTCTGGTCGGCCCGAAGAAATTGCCACCAGCCCTTCACGCGCCAGAAATTGTTGAGCTGGCGGTAGCCGAAATTCTCGATCACGGCGACCGCCGTCAATACCGCGAGGTCCCTGGCGCGGGGAAAACGCTGCAACTCGGCCTCTTCGAGAACGAGGGAGCATACGCTCACGCAGACGCCATAGGTGAAGATGAGCGAGGTGAAGGCCAGAAGATATTCGGCCGAAAGGACACCGAGCAGCCAGAAGGCGGGGATGAGGATATAGCCCAGCACCTCCGCCACCGGTCCCAGAACGTCGACAATGAAGATGTGGCCGAAGCCGAGAAAGCCGACGCGGCCATAGCGCGGGTTGAAGAGCATGGAGCGGTAGCGGAAGAAGCATTCGAGCGAGCCGCGCTGCCAGCGCGTGCGCTGCCGGGCAAGGACGCTCAGCGATTCCGGCGCCTCGGTCCAGCACACCGGCTCCGGAATGAACTGGATGCGGTATTTGCGCTTTTTATCCCGCATATAGCGGTGCAGCTTGATGACGAGGTCGAGGTCCTCGCCCATCGAACCCTTGGTGAAGCCGCCGACCGCCACCACTTCGGCTCGGCGAAACATGCCAAAAGCGCCGGAGACCAGCATCAGTGTGTTGATGCGGCTCCAGGCAAGCCGCGCCATCAGGAAGGCGCGCAGGTATTCGACCACCTGGAGCAGTGGCAACAGACGGCGTGGCAGACGGACCTCGCGCACCCTGCCTGCCTCGATCCTGGAGCCGTTGGCGATGCGGATCGTGCCGCCGACGGCAATGGTGCGCTCGGGGTCGTCGATGAATGGCTGGGCGGCACGCATCAGCGCGTCGGGCTCAAGGATAGAGTCGCCGTCGATGACACAAAAGAGCGGCGCGCGACAGACATTGATGCCGGCGTTCTGGGCGTCGGCCTTGCCGCCGTTCTCCTTGTCGACGACGAACAGCCGCTCGGTCATCGGTGACGAATAGAGGCCGCGGATCGGATTGTGCGCGAGCGCCTCCTCATAGGGCCGATGGAACTTTACCAGCTTGAACGCCTCGATGAGGCGCAGCAAGGTCTCGTCTTTCGAGCCGTCGTTGATGACGATGACCTCGAAATTGGGATATTCGAGCGCCAGCATGGAATGGACGCTCTCGACCACGTTCAAGGCCTCGTTGTAGGCGGGCACCAATAGCGCGATCGGCGGCGCGACATCGCCATAGCGGTGCCAAAGCAGCGCCGAGCGCGCGACCGGTGGGCGCTTGGACAATGCATAGCCGGCGACGATGAGCTGCAGGAGGTATATCGTCGTCTGCGCCAGCCCGGCCCCGATGATGAACCAAGACAAGATGGTGGCGGCAAGAACGATCTCGTCGCTCCAGTCGGCGATCATACGGCTGGTCCCTCGGCAAGAATGAGCGAGGCGGTGCGCTGGCTGCGCGAGACCTCGCTGTCGGCAATCTGGCGCAGCAACCGCTCTCCCGGCTGGCCGAAGGAGCGCAGCGCGTTGGCGGCGGCATAGCGCACGTTCCACACCTCGTCGCCCATCAGCTTGGATAGCGACCGGCCAAGTTCGGCGAGGCCGAGGCGGCCGGCGGCATCGGCGGCCGCGCTGCGCACCTCCCAGTCGCCTTTTGTCATCGCGGTCGAGAGGATCGCCGGCGCGTCGGCATTTCCGGTGAGGCCGAGCGCCCGCAGTGCCGCCGCGGCAACCTCGGGCGAGGCGTCGTCGGCCAAGCGGGCGAAGAGATCGGCGAAGCGGAAGCCGCCGGCGCGGGCCAATGCGTCGATCGCGGCCGCCCTTATGAAGGGCACGGCGTCGGCGCGCGCAGCATGGTCCGCCAGTTCCTCCAGGCGCGCGTGCGGAAAGCGCCTGAACAGCTCGATCAGGCGTCGCGAGCGCTGCCCGGCCACGCCGATCTTGCGCAGCGCAATGCCGAGCGGCGGCAGGCTGTTCAGATCGCAGAGCGCTATGGCGACGGCGATCCTGACCTCGCGCGAGCGGTCGTGGTTGAGCGCGGAAAGCAGGCTTGCCACCGCACCTTCCGAGCGCAGCGCCGCCAGCATCTCGGCCGCATGGATGCGTTCGGCGCCGTTGCCCTTTTCCAGTTGCCTGCCGACAAGGGCCGGCAGGCCACATTCCTTGAAAGCAGCAAGGACATCGTCGTGCTCCTCGCCGCGCAAAAGCGAAATGAACTCGAAGCCGGTATTGATCGCCACGCCAGCCGGCACCGAAAGAATGGCCGTTTTCAACACCTCGCGGTCGCGGCTCTCGGTGAAGGCGATCAGCGCAGTCAGAAGCTGACGCCGCTGGTCGGCCGCAGCCTTGCTCCGGCGCTCCTGCAGGACGCGTCTCGCGATCAGGAACAGCATGATCACCAGCGAAAGAGCGCTGAGCAGTATGGAGAGATCCCAGATGTACCACATGGTCAGAACCGCGCGGTCAGGCCGAGACCGAATGTATTCCGGTCGAATCTCGGTCGTTCTTCATGCGCGATGCTGGCGCGCAACGTCAGCGGATCGCTGATGTCCCAGGAAACACCACCAAAGACCGCGCGCGTCGGCACCAGCGTGCCGTCGGAGATTTCGGGAGCGTCGGCATAACCGCCGAATACGTTGAAGTGCGGTGTCGCAGCAAGGTCGACGCGAAGCACATAACCGTCTGCGCCCGTGCCGATATCATCCTGCGCATGAACCCAGCGGGCGGAAAGCCCCAGGCGGCCGTCTAGGATAGAGGTCTGCACCCATGGCGAGATGCTGGTGACATTTGTGTCGGCGAAATTGTCGTACCGGGTGTCGATGTTGAGCGAAAGCGGGCCGAACGCCTTTGCCGGCGCCATGACCTGCCACGAAGCCCCGGCGCCGATCGAATAGCGCGCGAGGAAATCAGCGTCCGGCGTCGCCGCCGCCAGAGCATAGGCAGAGAACGCCGGCGAGAAGGCCTGGTCGATACGGCCTTCGATCTGGACGTCGGTGCGGCCGAAGCGTGTGGCCAGCCGGGTGCGACCGGAAATCGTGGTGCGCGGCGACAGCCCATAGGCAAGGCCTGCCGAACTGTCGGTCCAGTCGCCGAGCTCGCTGGTGAGATCGCTCACCTCGCTGCCGAGGTCGAGCCGCCATTTGCGCGGCGGCGGCACGGCCAGCCTTTGCTCGATATCGAAAGAGCCAGGCTCGACGGCGAGCGCTTGGCTGTAGGCATCCCGCGCGTCCTCCTCTTTACCCTCGGCGCGGCGCACATCGCCGAGCCCGACCAGCGCCTCGGCATTGCGCGGATCGGCCGCAAGCACGCGCTGGAACGACTGCCCGGCCCGCGTGTAATCGGCCTCGAGCAAAGCCACTCTCGCATCCAGCTCGAGCGCCTCGACATTGCCTGGCACTGAGGCCAGCACGCCATCGACCAAGCGGCGGGCGCTCGGCGCGTCGCCCCGCCAGATCGCCAGGCGCACCTTGCCGAGCCGCGCGTCGAGAAGGCCCGGCTTGATCGCAAGCGCGCGGTCGAAGAAAAGCCCCGCCTCGTCGAAGCTTTGGCTGGAGCCGACGACCAGGCCAAGGGCGACGAGGATGTCGGTGTTCTTCGGCGCCAGTCCCAGTGCCCGGCGATAGACTTTCTCCGCCTCGGGCAGCTTTCCCGCCGCTCGCAGGCGTCTGCCCTGCTCCATCAGACCGGCGACGGGATCGGGCCGCCGGCTAGTCGGTTTCTTTGTCGGCGCCGGAACCGCGGGAGACCGTCTCACCTCACTGCTGGCGGCTTGCTTCGCCTTCTGGATATTGGCGATAAGCGTGGCGGCGTCAGCGTTGCCGGGCTCGGCCCGCAGGGCCGTTTCGGCTAGCGGAAGCGCGGCATCCAGATTGCCCGAGCGGAACTCGACCTCAGCCATGCCAAAGCTGGCGTCCCGATAGGTTGGGGCCAAGGACAGGGCATTGGAAAAAGCGGCGCGCGCCGCCGACAGATTGTCGCGGCCGAGTTCGGCAAAACCGAGTTGCACCAAGGCGTCGGCGTTATCGGGTTTAAGCGCAAGGGCGCGCCGTAAAAACTCCACCGCCTCGTCAAAATGCTGCGCTTGCCTGGCCTTGACGCCGAACTCGTAAAGTTCATCCACCGTCTGCGCCAGCACCGGGCCCTGGGGCGCAGCGATCGCCAGGATCAGACATGCGCCAAGGGCTGCGCACCGGCAGCGCCGCATCAGCGTTTCCCGCTCTTTCGCGCGAGCAGACGCGCCAACCGCGCCAGAAGCTCCTCGGGGATGAATGGCTTCACAAGGTAGTCGTCGGCTCCTTTTTCGAGGGCCGAGACGATGTCCCTTTCGCCCTTGCGGGCGGTCAGCATGACGACCGGGGTTTCGGACAAAGCCGGATCGCCCTTGATGCGGGCAAGGACCTCCAGGCCGTCGGCCTTGGGCATCATCGCGTCGAGCACGATGATGTCCGGCGCCTCATGCTCTGCCTTCGAGAGCGCTTCCGCCCCGTCTACTGCTTTGATGACCTCATATCCCTTTGCCCTGAGCCTGAATTCCATCAGCTCGATCAACAAGGGATCGTCATCGCAAATCAGAACTCTTGCCTTCGCTCCGTTCACCAGCCTTGCTCCGGTTCCGTCGCCCCCCGGAGTGATCCCATGAACCGACATCCGCCAATGCGGTCCATGCAGACAGAAATATTCGTCTCGACTCTCTCATCGACGTCCGCCGATGCCACGCGATTATAGACAACCTGATTCGCTGCGCCTGCACCTCGGCACAATCAGTAGATGAATAAGGCGACATGGTATAGGAGCCCTGAACGGTATCGCACAGTGTGCAGACAAACTGCGCTCGGTGGCCAAGCCATACGTCGGCTCAGGTGCGCGATAGAAGCAATCTTTTGACTTCACCGGCAAGCGCAAGTGGGTCGAAAGGTTTGGCGATCACCCCCACCGCCCCCATAGCCAGATAGCGTTCGACCTCATGCGTCTGGGTGCGCGCGGTGATGAACACCACGGGTATCGACGCCGTCGGCCGGGACTCGGCCAGGCGCCTCAGCGTCTCCGGTCCGTCCAAGTCCGGCATCATCACATCGAGCAGGATGAGGTCGGGCCGCCATTCGGCGGCATCGGCCAGCGCCTGCATGCCCGAAGAACAGGATCGCACCTCGAATTCCGGCTCGAGCTCCAGCGACATCTGGGCGATTTCGCGGATATCGTCCTCGTCGTCTACATAGAGGATCCTTGCGGGCATTAGCATCACTCCTTGGCGTGCGCGGCAGGCCGAGTGCCATTGCGGGACGAAACCAACATGTTCCGTACCAACTTTGCCACATCGATTTCCGACGCTCTGGTCTTGGTCATGATCGCCTGCACCCGATCGCCGAGCTTCTGGTCGAGTTCCGCCGCCGAGAACACGATGACCGCAGTCTCGAGCGGCAGATCGGTCAGGAGGTCGAGGCCCGATCCGTCGGGAAGCGCGATATCCAGGATGACTAGGTCGAAGCGATGGCGGGCGATCGCCTCCTGGGCCTGCTTTAGTGTCTTCGCCGAGGTGATCGAGACGCCCGAACCCAGCCCTTCTGACATCACCGCAAGCACGCCCTCATCGTCTTCGACATGCAGGATTTGTGGCTTCGGCTCGACCCTACGGCCGACGATCTTGGCAAGAGCGGCGTGAAGCCGTTTCGAATCCACCGGCTTCTCCAGCCAGTCGACGATGCCGACGGCGCTGCCGTTCAGCGAGCGCCTGGCCTCGTCGGCGACGGCGGAGATGACGATGACCGCAATGTCGGAATTCACCGGTGATGCCCGTATGTCGTGGAAGAGCTTGATTCCGGATTCCCCCGCCAGCTTGATGTCGAGCGTCAGCGCCACGTAGTCGCGCGAGCTCAGCAGCGCCTTGGCGGTGTCGATATCGGGCGCGACGTCGCTGGCAAAGCCTTCTGCATCGAGAAGTGCTGCGATCACCACAGCAATGTCAGGCTCGTCCTCGCAGATGAGGACACGCAGGCGGCCATCGCGCTTGCGCGCCCGGCGCTCGACCGAAACCGGCTTCTCGGTCTGCCTGTGCGCTTCGGGGAGGTCAATGTGAAACGAGGTTCCCTTGCCTTCCTCGGTTTCGAAGGAGATGCCGCCGCCCAGCTTTTCAGTGATGGCCTTGACGATGCTCAAGCCCAGGCCAGTACCGCCTATCTTGCGAGTGCTGGAGGCGTCCGCCTGCTCGAACTTCCCGAATATGCGACTGCGGAACGCCTCGGGGATGCCAGCGCCCTGGTCCACGACCGAGATGCGCAGCATATCGGGGGCACGACGATGGAGTTTCACCGTGACGATGCCATCAGTGTGCGAGAACTTGATCGCATTCGACAGCAGGTTGGCCATCACCTGATGCAGGCGATCCGGATCTATGTTGGCTTCGGCGCGCGGGGCATCGTCGACCAAGACGATCCTGATTCGGCTGTCGGCCATGTAGTTGGTGCTGGCGGCAATCGCCTGTTCCAGGACCGGGCGGACAGCCATCTGCCTGATCTTGAAGGTGATCACGCCAGATTCGATCTTCTCCATATCAAGGATGTCGTTGATGAGAAGAACCAGCCTTTCACTGTTGGTGTGGGCGATGTTGACGAGATTGGCGGCCTTGGGCGGCAGTTCGCCGGCGACGCCGGCCGCGATCAAACCAAGTGAGCCGCGGATGGAGGTCAGTGGGGTGCGCAATTCGTGGCTGACCGTCGAGATGAAATCGTTCTTCAGCTGGGCATTTCGCTTTTGCTCGGTGATGTCGCGATTGTAGGTGATGACGCCGCTGATCTTGCCGGTCTCGTCGCGGAACGGTGCCTTCAGCGTGTAGAGCCAGCCTTGTCTGCCGTCCGGGAAAACCGCCGGCTGGTCGATGCGCAGCGTCTGCCCGGCTTCCAGAGCGCCCATCTCATCCTGCCGGAAGCGCTCGGCCACGTCCTTAGAGTAGAAATCGAAATCCGTCTTGCCGATAAGCTGTTCGACCGAAGCGGCGCGCATCATTTCGGCAGTGGCGGGATTGGCGGCGATGAACCGGCCGTCGACATCCTTAATGTTCAGGCAATCCGGGAGTTCGCGGACCATGGCCCGGTAGATCATGTTGGACATCGCAAGATCGCGCCGCCGCTGCTGCCGGTCCAGCAGAACGCTTATGAGGACGGTGCTGAGGAAGCGGAACACGAGTGATGGGAGTGTGCTCTGCTGCACCAGGTCGGCAACGACTTGCGAGGGGATGATCAGGAGCGTGATCAGCCCGGCGAAAGCTACCGACACGCCGAGTCCGAATATGTCGAACATGGTGCGAGACCGGGCAGTAACGATGTGGTGCCACGCAATACCGACTATAGCGGTGATGAGGATCCCCACGACACCGACGCTCGCGCCCTGTCCACCGAGATAGATGCGATAGGCAATGGAGCCGGCAGTAGCGATGAACATCGCCGGCCATCCACCGAAGAACGCGGCAGCCGCAATGAAGGCGGCGCGGAGATCGACGACGAAGCCGGAGACGGACAAGCCCGTCGCCATGGAAATGATCGCGCCCATGCACATGACCACACCAAGAACCAGCGACTGCATCCGCGTCGACAGGCGCCCGGTGAAGTCCGCCACAAGATCCCAGGCGACTACGAGGATGGAGACCAGGGCAAGATTGGCGAGGAGTGACTGCCAGAACTCGGTCATGACTTTCCCGCTCCTTTTCCCGATAGATACCGCCAAAACCTATCCGAGGTCTAAAGAAGCTACAGACTCCGGCCCTCTGCCAGTTGAGGCTCGCTGCTCGAAGTCGCGTCGGTGGTTAATCCGCGCGTCGACAGCCCTCTGGCCGAGCCTGCCATAGCCCGGGCGGAACCATCCTCTCCGCTCGCGGTTTGGGCGAGCAACCCAAAGGGAGAGCTTCATGACACAATCGCGCGACTGGTTGATACAGTGGCTGAGAGACGCTCACGCCATGGAGGAGCAGGCCGAGACGATGCTCTCCGGGCAACTGTCACGCCTCGAAAGCTATCCGGAACTCGGCGACCGCATCCGTCAGCGCGGCAGCAGGCCTCGCGCCTCAAAAGCTGTCTTGACCGGATCGGAGAGGGATCCTCCGCGATGAAAGACGCAGGTGGCAAGCTCACCGCCATGGCCAGTCGATCAGCGGCGTGTTCGCCGGCGACGAGGTGATGAAGGGGTCGCTCGCCAGCTATACTTTCGAGCATATGGAGATTGCCTCCTACATGATGCTCATCGCCGCGGCCCACGCCGAAGGGGAGGCCGAGGTGGCGCGTGTCTGTGAGCAGAATCTGCGCGAAGAGGAAGCGATGGCGGATTGGCTCAAGAGCCACCTCGCCGAGACGACGCAGATGTTCCTGTCTCGCGCCGCGGCCGACAGCGATGCCGCGAAACGGTGACGCCCAAATGGCGCGGGCGGACTTTTTTTCTGGCGATCGGGTCCGCTGGGCGGCTCTTGCGCCGGCCGCTGGGTCTTAGGTCGCAGCTAAGAGCCCGCTTCTCCTCCCACAAGAGCGGACTCTTGTCTCGAGTTTATGATCGGCCGCGGATTCGTCAGGGCACGGGTGGGGCAACATGAAGCGACTTCTGTCAGATCTCGCCGCAATGGCTGAGCCCGGCTTCTGGATCGCCCCGGGGCTTTTGGCGCTGCCTTACGCAAGTGGGCGTATTCGTCCTCATTAAGACATGCCGGTGCCTCTGATCGCTCAGGCTTCCAGCCGTCCATGCGCGGACCTTAATACACCATCGTTGAGAGCACTTTCGGGTCTCACTGTCATGATCGCAAAGGGGCCGCGTGACCGACGAGGTGGGGATGCATCGACCGATGAAGTTGCTGGGCGCGTGTTGAGCAATCCGCTCGGTGTTATTGCGGGGTTGCTCCCATTCTTGCGCGTGGCGCACCATATTAGCCATTTGACGGGCGCAGATGCCGGTTTGCGGGGACTCGTCCACCAAGAGGCTCTAGAGTTGCGAGTGTAGTCTGCTGGCCAGCCAGTCCGATATTTTTTCGGTCAGGGGGCGCGCTTCCCATTCGCCCAAACTGATCTGCCTTGATCGCGCAAGATCCTGGCTGAACAGGTCGATCTGCGTTTTGGCAAAATCCCGGCCGTATACATTCAGCGTGGCTTCGTCGTTCAGTCGCAAAGAGCGCTCGTCCAGGTTGGCAGAGCCAAAGCTCGTCCAGACGTCGTCGACGATCAGGAGTTTGGGATGATACATCGTTGGCTGGAACTCGAAGATCCGGACCCCAGCTTTGAGCAAGTCGCCCCAGAAGTACCGCGAGCCCTTTCGGACCAGGGGCACGTCTGTGAGCCAGTTGGGCACGATCACGTCGACTGCTACCCCTCGTTTCCTGGCGTCCAAGATCTGCTGCAGGGCAATATCGTCAGGCACGAAATAGGCCATTCCGATGCGAAGATGATCCCTGGCGGCAGCGATCGCCGCCAGCATCATCAGTTCCATGTTCTCCGAGCCATTTGGCTGCGATGACAGGATCAGCTGAGCGCTAAGCGACCCCGCAGGTTCGGAGGGTGAGTAGAACTTCTCACCTTGCAATGTCTCGCCGGCCGTCTCCAACCAGTTTTCCGCGAATGCCGCCTGGAAGGCAGACACTGCGGGTCCTTTGACTTGATAGTGCGTGTCGCGCCACTCATCTGGATTGCGGGCGTTTCCGAGCCAGTTGTCGGCAATACCGACGCCGCCGGTGAACGCGACCAGCCCGTCAACGATGAGCAGCTTGCGATGGGTCCGGTTGTTTACACGATCCAACGTATACCAATGAATAGGTCTATAGCGCTGGAACCGCACGCCGGCGCTTGTCATGATCTCGATCAGGTCTTCATCGAACGGCAGGCTGCCGACCCAGTCAACGAGCACACGGACCTCGACACCCTCCCGGGCTTTGGTTGCCAACGCGGTCGCGAACTCATAACCGACGACCCCCGACCAATAGATATAGGTCTCGAAATCAATTGTAGACCGAGCCGCATGGATTGCCTGCAGCATTGAAGGGAAGATCTCATCTCCGTTGACAAGGGTTTGTACCGCGTTTGAATCGAACAGCTGTCCTTGTGAATAACTGCTCATGCTCCTTGCAAATTCGGGATCCGACGCGTCGAATCGGTGCGGGACAAGCGTTCGCAAAATGCGTGGCTCTGGTGCCAAGTTTATGCTCAGCAGAGTGATCAGGCTGGCGATGACGGCAACGGCCACGTATTTGAGGCTCTTAAGCAGCCTTCCCCGGTTTACGCCAAACCTCACTGGGTCCGCACCCGCCCGTAGCGCCGCGAGTCCGCATGGCACATCTCAATCGCCCTGCTGTTTGCGAGTGCGATGCTTTTCGATTTCCTCTGGTTCCTCATCATCGATTCTGGTGATGTTCGATGCCGAGCTATTCGTTCGCAACATCTCATCCAGCTTGGCATGGATCGCCTGCGTGTCGCGATGTTCTGCGCGTTGAATGAACAGTGTCATGGCCCAGGTGAACAGGGTCGCCGCGCCGTGCCAGTTCAAACTCGCCCTGTCGAGAAATAGCCAAAGGGCCGCGTAAGCCAGCAGCACCAGGAATGCTGCCGGCCGAGAGGTCAACGTGCCAATTGAGGTGAGCACGCTCGTGATCGGGCGAGTTGCCATCATCAAGAACTTTCGACTGCAACGCAGGTTCCCGTTGTGCCAAGCTCTACAATGCATGCCGGCGGAGCGCCAAGCAGTGGTGGGAGCGCATGTTCCATTCCAAGCGGCGTTCGATCATCTTTTTAGGAGCAGCCTGCGAGCATTCTCTATCTCACCATTTCGGCAGCAACGATCACCGTGGTTTGTGTTCCTCGATTGCGCGTTCGATAGCCTTTACGCGTCTCACCCAAGCGAAGGTCGGCAGTCTGGAAATCGTCTGATGGCCGCGCCACTGACAGTCTCCGAAGCCGACAGTTCCTCAACACGGGTTCGGGCGTCCAGCCGTGTGAAGATGCAATCGCTTCCAGTTCGGCGGCGGTTTGCGTCGTCGGCGCCCGCCAAACGGTGAGTACCCCGCAGCCGTGAGCGAGGCGGCCCATCAAATGACCGAAGATGTTGTCGCTCGACATCGCTGCATCGTACTTCAGCTGCCGAACCTCACGATTTGAGCTTCTATTGTGCAGCTTGCATCCGGAACCAAAGTCTGAGGAGCAAGTTTGGCCGTGAATGCCGAAGTTTGGCATGGCCATTCAAGGAAGGAAAATCCGATGAAAGTACAATGTGGGACGACGGCAGCTGCCGCTGCTTTGGTCATGTTAAGCTTGCCGGCGCTGGCCCAGACGAGTGGGACACCGGAGCTTAAGCCGCCGCCGCAGCAGTCTGGATCCACACCACTGCCAGGCCCTAACAAACAGACAGAAGACCAGACGCGTGAGATGATGCGGCAGATGGTGGACGAGATGTTACAGGACAAGCTGCAGGGAGATCGCGGCCCCGAAGAAAGGCCTCCGCATCGGCAAGATTGGCACCGGGACATAGGGCAAGGGTCGCACGATGGGGACAGGATAGCTCGAAAGCCTGATCGCATGGGGCCTCGCATGATGCACGCGGCCAGGATGAAAATAATGTTTGCGATAATGGACGCCGACGGCGATGGAGCACTTTCGCAGAGCGAGATCCAGGATGTGATCGGGAGGATATTTGACGTCGTCGACGAGAACGGCGATGGCAGGATTGATTTGGAGGAGATTGAATCCTTCTCACATAGTCGCGGAAGTGGAGAGATGCAGTAGCACTTCGAACTTAGGCGCTTTTTTGGACGCTATCCCTAGCATCGGTTGGTAGTATGCCCGGCTGGTCGATCGGACCTCCACACCGATGCGAGCATGCTCGTGCAGTGACCCGAAGCAGGCAAGCGTCTCTTCAATTCGTGGAACGTGCCAGAGGCCGAAGTGCCTCGGCGCTTCCAGCAAGGTTTCATGAATTGGCTCAGTTCCGCACCCTGATGGGCGGCTGGTGCAGGCAAAGCACGTCTATTCAAATGCAGGAATGCACAAAACCCGGCGCAAGCCGAACATCCGCCTCACACACCCGACCTTGCGCGTCTCCGATGCCGCGGCGGCGCGGACTCGCCACGACTGATCAGATAATTCGCGACGATTCTCCTGTGGCAGCGCCACCAAAGCGTTTCCGAGCACATGATGGCGCACCGCTGCTGCCTGCCGACGGACAAACGAACCTTAACGGAGACTTTCATGGGCAAAAATCAGCATGTCGTACCTCGCGACGGTCAGTGGGCGGTGCTCGGCGCCGGCAATAACCGCGCCACTTCGCTTCATCCGACCCAAGCCGGTGCGGTCGCCTCGGCAAGAGACATCGCCATCAACCAGCACAGCGAGGTGGTGATCCATCGCCCCAACGGGCAGATCCGCGACTCGAACTCTTACGGCAACGATCCCTTCCCGCCGCGCGGTTAGCGGCTTCAACACAAGGATATCCTAAAATGCAGACCCAGGAGAACGAAAAGGGCAAGGACAAGACCGTCACCATCATTGTTGACGGCAGCCCCTACGAGGTCCCGAAGAAGGACACCATCACCTACGCCGAGGTGGTGACACTAGCTTATCCCGATTATCCGCAGCACCCGAGATCACCTACTCGGTAACTTACACCCGCGGCGACGGTCACAAGCCGGAAGGCATCCTGGCTCCGGGTGGCAGCGTGAAGGTCAAGGAAGGAATGGTCTTCAGTGTTAATCGAACTGGCCAGTCATAACGACGACATCCGCCGACTGCTTGAAAAGGGCTACGCCCTGAGGGTCGACACATTGCACCTCGTGGTCCGGGACGTTCCGTACCTCGCTCTCGCCGGATTGCCGAAGGGCCTTACACTGCACGGTTTGAGGAAGTCACTCGGGGTTTATCTCGCCGAGGCGGGAGCATCCACCAGGCAGATGATGGACGTTCTCGGCCATGACGATATCGACCATGCCGAACTCTATTCCCGGGAAGCGTCGCAGGTGCGTTTGGCTGTGCAGGGCATGGACCGAGTCGTAAGGCTGGTAACGCGCAAACCATTGCTTGGCGAACCTGTTGGCCAACCTCGTGGCGAACCACCATTTAACGCACTATAAATAACGATAATGGTGGGCCCGGAGGGTCATCGTTTTCTACGGGAAAACAATACGTTAGTAGCTGGTTCGCCAAACCTTTTCCTTCGTATTCTCTCGTATGGTCTGGCGAACCAAAGGACCAAAAAGACGACTAGTTTCTCTGAAAGCGGTGCCTCAGTTCTAACCACAAAGAAGGTAGTCATGCATTTTGATGATAGCGTTATGAGCGCGGCCGCATTCGTCACGAAAGCGGGTTGACCGTCTCGATATGGTCTGGAGGGAAAGCTGACCTTGCATCCAGCTCAGCGCGACGCGGCTTAAATCAGTGGCAAACAACGGCTGACGAACTGTCCGGCCTTGGCGTGCTGATGGGCAGCGCTATCCAGTCGACCGTGAACAATCCGAGCCCTAAGCGGCGCACTGCTTCGACCGGAGTTGAAGCAGGACGATCAAGAGCGAC
>NZ_VFVM01000021.1:0-51616 GCF_006442845.1 Mesorhizobium sp. B2-4-2
GAGGAAGTCGACGGGGGAAGTCGACGCCATGCGCGTTTGCGTGCCGGGCCGATATCGGCGATGCCGCCAGCCCGAGATCGGACGGCTGCAATATTAGGCTTTGCTTGCTATAGTCACATGTCGGCGCCGCGCTGAGGTCGGCCCGGATGGAGACCATGACCATGACAGACGATCGCCAGGAGCGCATTCGCAGCCGCGCACATCATATCTGGCAGGAAGAAGGGCAACCGGCCGGACAGCATGAGCGCCATTGGCAACAGGCGACAGCCGACATCGACCAGGAGGATGCAGGGTCATCCGGGTTGAAGAAGCCAGCAAGAAAGGCGGCCGTCGCCGGCAAGGCAAAAACCGCGCCCAAAGAGGCCAAGACCGCGGCCAAGCCCGGTAAGCCAAAAAAGGCGGCCAAATAAGACCTGGCCATATCGGAGCCGATGGCTCGTCGTTAGCCCTGCCGCAAGATCAGGCGCTACGGTTCACGCGGCCGCCGCAACCGTTCGACCCAGCCCGCCATGCAGGTCGAGGCAGCGGGCGAACCACTGCGCCACGACATCGTGGTCGTCGAGCAATGGGTAGGGCGAGGCGACGCGTGCCCATTGCAGCGCGCCGAACACGATATAGTCGGCGAACAGGGGCGAATCTCCGCCGATGAATGGCTGATAGGCGAGCATCGAGCGCAGCGGCTCCAGCGAAGCCCTGAAATTGCCAAGCCCGGCATCCCGCGCGGCCATCACCTCTTCCAGGCTCTTGCCCAGGCGCTGCTCCCGGCTCTGGCGGAAATAGGCGGCGTTCTCCGTATCCTGCATGGCATAAAGGTCCATGATCGCGGCGGTGGTCACATAGGGATGGATGGTCAGTTGCGACCAGCGCTCGATGAAGCGCGCCATGGCCTTGCCGCCTTCGCCGCCAAACAGCGACGGCCGGTCCGGATAGGTTTCGTCGAGATAAAGCGCGATGGCGAAGGAATCCGCGACGACCGTCTCGCCGTCGCGGATCACCGGCACGAGTTTCGATGCGCCGCCCTCGACGCGGGGCACTTCGAGAAAACGTGTCGGCACCGCGCTGATCTCCAGCCCCTTATGAGCCAGCGCCATCGTCGCCTTCCAGCAATGCGGGCTGAAGGGGCGGGTGGCGTCGCGTCCGACGAGATCATAAAGCAGAATGGTCATTGGCGGCGGCTTCCTTGCGGTTTAGGTATCCCGCAACGCCTCGACACAGGCCGGCGGGAGAAAAGATGAAACGGCACTTCATGATGTTTGCGGCCTATAATCAATGGGCCAATGGCCGCATCTACGATGCCGCCGCCGATCTCGACGAAGAGGAATTCAATCGCGACGTCGGCGCTTTCTTCGGCTCGATGAAGGGCACGCTCAACCATCTCCTGGCCGCCGATCGCATCTGGATGAAGCGCTTTACCGGCGAGGGCGATGCGCCGACGGCGCTGGACGCCATACTGTACCAGGCGTTGCCGGGCCTGCGCATGGCGCGCGAGGCGGAGGACCGGCGGATCGTCGACTGGGTTGGCGGTTTGAGCGACAAGGCGCTGTCGGGCCGCTTTATATACATGACGGTATCGGACATGCGCACCGTCTCGCAACGGCTGGCTCCGGCGCTCGACCACGTCTTCAACCACCAGACCCACCACCGCGGCCAGGCCCATATGATCCTGACGGTTCTGGGCCGCCCTTCCGTGCAGCTCGACCTGGCGCATTTCCAGCGCACCGAGGAAGGGCGCGCATACGCCTGATTTCGGCCGCCGGCTGCGATAGAGCAGTTTTCACCGTTTCACGGAAACTGCGAACTGAGGGCCGAAAGACGTTGGAGCGCGTTATGACCGACGGCGCGTGTTTTACAGATATTGGCCTTCCAACCGGGCCGCCTAAGTCTGCCGACCCGAAAAATTAGCTTTTCTAGTTTGCACGGAGCCGATTTCCCTAAAAAATATTTGACTGCAAGTCTTGATTCGTTTTGAGATTTGCTGGTCCGTTTGGGGGACGCGGTTAAATAAATGCATCGACGAAATTCTTCTCTGGGGTAGATGATTTTGTCGCAAATAGGGTGAAAGATTTGTCAAATATCGAGGATAAGACCGTTATCGAGCTGACCGCTGACATTGTCTCGGCCTATGTCGGCAACAACCCGCTGCCGGTTTCCGGCCTGCCTGACCTGATTGCCAGCGTCAGTGCCTCGGTGCGAAAGCTCGGAGGTGCCGTTGTCGCGGAAAGCCCAAGCCTGGTTCCTGCGGTGAACCCGAAGAAGTCGGTTTTTCCCGACTACATCGTCTGCCTGGAGGACGGCAAGAAGTTCAAGTCGCTCAAGCGGCACCTCAGGACGGACTATGGGCTGAGCCCGGATGAGTATCGCACCAAATGGGGCCTGCCGCCCGACTATCCGATGGTCGCTCCGAACTACTCAGCGACACGGTCAGCGCTGGCGAAGTCGACGGGACTTGGCCGCAAGCCGGCAGCGCCGGCCCCTGTGGCCAAGGCGACAAAGCGCGGCAAAGCCAGCGCCTGAGCGCGGCCGACCGCGGCCGGAAGCCTCTGAGCTGCGATGTTGACGGCGCCATTGCGCGCGCCGTTTTCATGCCTTGCGTGGCCAACCGGCCCGCAAGGTCTTGCGAAGCGCCGGTCTCCCGTGCAAAAGCGCGGCCATGCTTATCATCAACGACCTCTCGCTGCGCATGGCGGGGCGCTTGCTTCTCGACCATGCCTCGCTGACCTTGCCGGCCGGCACCAAGGCCGGACTTGTCGGCCGCAACGGTACCGGCAAGACCACGCTGTTCAAGGCCATAACAGGCGATTTCCCTTCCGAGACGGGCTCGATCAGCCTGCCGAAGAACACGCGGATCGGCCAGGTGGCGCAAGAAGCGCCCGGAACCGAGGAGCCGCTGATCGAGATCGTGCTCAAGGCCGACCTCGAGCGCACGGCGCTGCTCGAGGAGGAAAAGACGGCGACCGATCCGCACCGTATTGCCGACATCCATATGCGGCTGGCCGATATCGACGCGCATTCGGCCGAGTCGCGCGCCGCCACCATCCTGGCCGGTCTCGGCTTCGACGACGCCGCGCAGCGCCGCCCGGCCTCCTCGTTTTCCGGCGGCTGGCGCATGCGCGTGGCACTCGCTGCCGTGCTGTTTTCCGAACCCGATCTTCTGCTGCTCGACGAGCCGACCAATTATCTCGATCTCGAAGGCACGCTGTGGCTCGAGAACTATGTTTCCAAATATCCGCACACGGTGCTGCTGATCTCGCACGATCGCGACCTGCTTAACCGCGCCGTCAATTCGATCGTCCATCTCGACCAGAAGAAGCTGACCTTCTGGCGCGGCGGCTACGATCAGTTCGAACGCCAGTACACCGAGCAGAAAGAACAGCAGGAAAAGGGCCGTATCAAGCAGGAAGCCGCCCGCAAGCATATGGAATCCTTCGTCGAGCGTTTTCGCGCAAAGGCATCCAAGGCAAGACAGGCTCAGTCCCGCATCAAGGCGCTTGAAAAGATGAAGCCGATCACGGCCATCGTGAACGACACGGTGCGGCCATTTTCTTTCCCGGAGCCGGTGAAGACGGTGGCCTCGCCAATCGTCGCGCTGAACAATGTCAATGTCGGCTATACCCCCGGTGAGCCGATTCTGAAGAAAATGACCTTGCGCATCGATGCCGACGACCGAATCGCGCTGCTTGGCGCGAATGGCAACGGCAAATCGACCTTCGCCAAGCTTCTGTCCGGTCGCCTGAAGCAGGAGACCGGCACCATGACCGTGGCGCCCGGGCTGAAGGTGGCGATCTTTGCACAGCACCAGCTCGACGATCTCAGGCCTGAGGAAAACGCCTACGAGCATGTTCGCAGGCTGATGCCCGAAGCGCCGGAATCGAAAGTGCGCGGCCGTGTCGCCCAGTTTGGGCTCACCACCGAAAAGATGAACACGGCGGCGAAAGACCTGTCCGGCGGCGAGAAGGCGCGGCTGTTGATGGGGCTGTCGGCCTTCGAGGGGCCGAACCTGTTCATCCTTGACGAGCCGACCAATCATCTCGACATCGACAGCCGCGAATCCTTGATCCATGCGCTGAACGAGTTCCCCGGCGCCGTCATCCTAATCTCGCACGACCGCCATCTCCTGGAAGCGACGGCGGACCGGCTGTGGCTGGTCAAGGATGGCGCGGTCAATCCCTATGACGGCGACCTCGAAGATTACAAGACGCTGGTCACCGGCGTGTCCGGCGACCGGCGCGAGCGGCGCGAGGCGGAAAAAGCCTCGAAGGCCGACCGCCGCCGCGAGGCGGCCCAGCGCCGCGCCGCCTTTGAGCCGCTGGCCAAGGAAATTCGCGCCACCGAAGCGCTGATGGACCGCATCCGCAAGCGCATCGACGGCATCGAGGACGAACTGGCCAACCCAGCAATCTACGAAAAGGATCCCTCGACGGCGACAAGGCTGGCCAAGGAGCGATCGCAACTCGCCCAGACGCTCGCCGGCCACGAGGAAAAATGGCTGACCATGTCGGCCGAGTATGAGGAAGGCACGGCGGAGTAGTTACCCTCCCCCTTGTGGGGAGGGTCGATCCGCGAAGCGGAGCGGGGTGGGGGTCTGCGCCACAACCCACCCCGGCGCTACGCGCCGACCCTCTCCTTCAAGGGGACGGTCAGATCTGGCCCTACACGCCTTGTTCGAAAACGGCTAAACACGTGCCATGAACCAGCACGCCAGCCTTCGCATCGGCCATTCGGCCTGTCCGCATGATTGCCCGTCGACCTGCGCGCTCGAGGTCGAGTTGCTTGACGGCAACCGCATCGGCCGCGTCCATGGCGCCAAGTCCAACAGCTATACGGCCGGCGTTGTCTGCGCCAAGGTTGCTCGTTACGCAGACCGCGTCCACCATCCCGACCGCTTGCTGAAGCCGCTGGTGCGCAAAGGCGCCAAGGGCGAGGGCGCCTGGCAGGAAACAAGTTGGGAGGCGGCGCTGGATCTCGTCGCCGAAAAATTCATCGCGGCCGAGGAAAAATACGGCTCGGAGACGGTCTGGCCCTATTTCTATGCCGGCACGATGGGGCTGGTGCAGCGCGACGGTATCGAGCGGCTGCGGCATGCGAAGAAATATTCGGGCTTCTTTGGCTCGATCTGCACCAACCTGGCCTGGACCGGCTGGATGATGGGGGCGGGCGCGCTGCGCGGTCCCGACCCGCGCGAAATGGCCAAGTCCGATTGCGTGGTGATCTGGGGCACCAATGCCGTGGTGACCCAGGTCAACGTCATGACCCACGCCATCAAGGCACGCAAGGAGCGCGGTGCCAGGATCGTGGTCATCGACGTCTATGAGAACGCCACGATGAAGCAGGCCGATATGGGCCTTGTCCTGAAGCCTGGCACCGATGGCGCGCTGGCTTGCGCGGTCATCCATGTGCTGTTCAGGGAAGGCTTGGCCGACCGCGCCTATCTCGAGAAATACACCGATGACCCGAAAGGTCTGGAAGCGCATCTGCGCACGCGCTCACCCGAATGGGCGGCCGCGATCACTGGACTGACTGTGGCCGAGATCGAGAACTTTGCCCGTCTCGTCGGCATGACCAGGAAAACCTATTTCCGCCTCGGCTACGGCTTTGCCCGCCAGCGCAACGGCGCGGTCAACATGCATGCCGCCTCCTGCATCGCCGCCGTCACCGGCGCCTGGCAATATGAGGGTGGCGGCGCCTTCCACTCCAATTCCGGCATCTTCAAGCTCAACCAAGAGGTGCTGGAGGGCACGCGCATGCGCAATCCCTCGATCCGCTATCTCGATCATTCGCGCATCGGCCCGGTGCTGACGGGAGCGCCGGATGCGCTCTATGGCGGGCCGCCGGTGACGGCGCTGCTCATCCAGAACACCAACCCGGCCAATGTCGCGCCCGAGCAGCGACTGGTGAAGCAGGGTTTCTTGCGTGAGGATCTGTTCACCTGCGTGCACGAGCAGTTCATGACCGACACGGCCAAGCTCGCCGACGTCGTGCTGCCGGCAACGATGTTCGTCGAGCATGACGACATCTACAAGGGCGGCGGAAACCAGCACATCACGCTCGGTCCGAAGCTGATCGAGCCGCCGGAAGGGCCGCGCACCAACCATTTCGTCATCGAGCAATTGGCTGAGCGCCTCGGAGTCGCCGACAGGCCGGGCTTCGGCCTCACCGAACAGCAGCATATCGATATCATTCTGGGCAAGCGCGGGCTGGGCAGCTTTGCCAGCCTGAAGGAGCAGAAATGGGTCGACTTGCAGCCGGATTTCGAAACCGCGCATTTCACCAAGGGCTTCGGCCATGCGGACGGCAAATTCCGCTTCCGCGCCGATTGGACCGGACAAGCCGCCCCCAACCGGCCGCCGAAAAGCATGGGCCTGTTCGGCCCGGTGGAGCAGTTGCCGCAATTTCCCGATCATGTCGACCTGATCGAGGTTGCCGACGAGGCGCATCCGTTCCGGCTGGCTACGTCGCCGGCGCGCAACTTCCTCAACTCGACCTTTTCCGAGACGCCGGTGTCGAAGGCCAAGGAGGGCCGGCCGGAATTGCTCTTGCATCCCGACGATGCCGCCGCACACGGTTTGGCAGAGGGCGATCGTGTCGAACTCGGCAATGCGCGCGGCGAGGTGGTGCTGCATGCGAGGCTGTTCGACGGCATCAAGCGCGGCGTGGTGATCGCCGAAGGCATCTGGCCGAACAGCGCGCATGAGCGCGGCGAGGGCATCAACGTGCTGACTGGCGCCGATGCGCCCGCACCCTATGGCGGCGCGGCATTCCACGACAACAAGGTGTGGCTGCGCAAGGCAAGCTGAGCGGCCTCAGCTCATACCGGCAGGGTTTCGGCCGTCCTTTTTCTGTTCTGCCGGAGACGAATGTCGTCGGCGATCGCCTGGGCTTCGATTCCGATTTCGCGCAGCAGGCCGGTGACCGAATTGTGGAAGCCGACGAGATAAAGACCGAGTTCCGAAGCGCGCGCATTGACGCCGCTGGCGCCAGGCTCGACGCCGGGCTGGAGGAATTTGGCATAGGCTGGGCGGTAGCCGGTGGCGAAGATGATCGCGTCGAAGTCGCTGTGCCGACCATCGACGAAACGGGCGCCGCCTTCTGATATCTCGGCAATGTCGGGCGCGACCTTGATCGCGCCTTCGCGGATCTTGCCGATGGTGCCGACATCGATCACCGGGATGCGCGACGCCAGGGATATCTGCTCCAGCAATCCCTGCTTGGGCCGTTTGAGCCCATATTTCTCCAGCCTGCCCAACACCAGATCGAGGATGATAGGGAAGACGGCGTCATTGACGCGTCGCGGCCCCAGGCGCGTCGCCATGCTGACGACCTGGATGGGCACCCCGAGCAGTTCGCGCGGCACGATATGGACGCCGCCGCGCACGGAGATCGTCGGATGCGCGCCGCCTTCCGCCAGGTCGAGCGCGATCTCGGCGCCGGTGTTGCCCATGCCGATGACCAGCACCGACTGGCCGGCAAACGGCGTGCTGTTGCGGTAATCCGCGCTGTGCAGACTTTTGCCCTTGAAACTGCCGGCGCCGGCGAATGCCGGCATCAGCGGCTCGGCATTGTATCCCGAGGCAATCACCACATGGGAAGCGCGCACGGTGCCTGATGTCGCTTCGACGCCCCAGCTTCTGCCCTGCCGGCGGATCGCACGCACCGCTTCTCCAAAGCGGGGCCGCAGATCGAAGCGTTGCGCATAGGTATCGAGGTATTTGACGAACAGATCACGTGGCACATAGCGCGGATAATGCCTGGGGAAGGGCACGAAGGGCAGGGATGAATAGCGCTTGGTCGTGTGCAGGTGGACGCGCTGGTAGTGGCGCCGCCAGGCGGGAGCGGGCTGCTGCTCTTTTTCAAGCAAGATGAAGTCGACCCCGGCCTGCCGCAGGCACGCGGCAACGGCCAGGCCCGCCGGCCCGGCACCGATAATCGCAACCGGGGTGGTGTCGTGCAAGCGCGCCTCCCGCCGCTAATTCGCGATGCGGAGAATGGCGAAAGCATGCCAGACATGCAACCTGATCGCTCATCC
The DNA here is from genome assembly GCF_006442845.1 of Mesorhizobium sp. B2-4-2. Taxonomy (NCBI): domain Bacteria; kingdom Pseudomonadati; phylum Pseudomonadota; class Alphaproteobacteria; order Hyphomicrobiales; family Phyllobacteriaceae; genus Mesorhizobium; species Mesorhizobium sp. B2-4-2. Next base: position 8,024 of record NZ_VFVM01000021.1, read on the forward strand.
CGGCAGCGGCACCGTCAGGCCGACCTTGACGCGGTCCATGGCCACGAAGGTGCGGAATTTGCGGACATTGTTGCTGTTGAAGAACAGGCGCCGCGTCAGCGCCTCATAGGCGCTCATGTCGGCCACCGTGATGGCCAGGATGAAGTCGGCCTCGCCTGTCACATAGTAGCACTGCTGGACTTCAGGCGCCGCCAGGAATTGCCGCTTGGCCGCGTCGATCAGTTCGGTGCGTTCGCTTTCGAGTTCGACCTCGACGAAGATGGTGATGGGCTGGCCGACCGCCGCCGGTTCGATGACCGCGACATTGGCCGCGATGACGCCGGTCTGTTGCATGCGCTTGATACGGCGCTGCACCGCCGGCGCCGACAGGTTCACGGCCTCGCCGATCAGTCGCTGCGGCGTCGTGTTGTCCTTCTGCAGCACGGCGAGAATGGCGAGGTCGAAACTGTCGAGCGAGGCTGGCAAAGCGGGCAATGGCATGTCCTGAAGAAACAAACTTGCATTTCGGCACCTTGAATACAGCGCTTTTTGCGCCTGCCTTGCAATATAGTCTCGTCGTCAGCCAAGGAGGCCTTGATGTTCCTGCTCAACCGCAATGCCTTGCACGGCAGCCCACTCGATCCGGTCGACGCCGAAACGCTCGGGGTTGCGGGGGCCGACGCGGCCGAGCGTTTCCTGTCCCATCGCGACAATCATCAGGAGACGCCGCTGCATGCGCTGCCGGCGCTGGCCTCCGAACTGGGCATTGGCGCCATCCACCTCAAGGATGAGGGTTTTCGCCTCGGCCTCGGTAGCTTCAAGGCGCTTGGGGGCGCTTATGCCGTCGTTCATCTGGTGCTGGAGGAAGCCGGCCGCCGGCTTGGCAGGCCGCTCGGCATCGCCGATCTCGATCAGCCCGATGTCAGGGCGGTCGCCGCCACCATGACGATGGCTTGCGCGACCGACGGCAATCACGGCCGCTCGGTGGCACAGGGCGCGCGGCTTGTCGGCGCGAGGGCGGCGATCTTCGTCCATGCCGGCGTCAGCGACGAGCGCATCACGGCTATCGCCCGCTACGGCGCCGAGATGATCCGCGTCGACGGCAACTACGATGATTCGGTCAGGCAAGCCGCACGCGTCGCGGCGGACAAGGGCTGGACCGTCGTGTCCGATACGTCGTGGCCGGGCTATGAGCGCATTCCAGGCCTCGTCATGCAAGGCTACACCGCGATCATGCGCGAGGCGCTGCGCCAGCTCGGCGAACCGCCCACCCACGTCTTCGTCCAGGCCGGGGTCGGCGGCATTGCCGCTGCCGTGGCTGGCCATCTCGCCATCGTGCTCGGTGATGCCAGGCCGGTCTTCACCGTGGTCGAGCCCGCACGTGCCGCTTGTATCCTGGGCGCCGCCAGGGCTGGCCATCCTGTCAAGATCGCGCATGGCGAAGCGACTGTCATGGCGATGCTCGAATGCTACGAGGCGTCGCCTGTCGCCTGGCGCGTGCTGGCGCGTGCCGCCGATGCCTTCATGACCGTCGACGAGGAGGATGCGGTCGCTGTGATGCGGAGGCTTGCGCGGCCGGCCGGCGGCGATCCGGCCATCGTTGCCGGCGAAAGCGGCGGGGTCGGCCTGGCCGGACTGATCCGGGCGCTGGCCGACAACAAGGCCGAACTCGGCCTCGACCGGCTCTCGCGGGTGCTGGTCGTCAACACCGAAGGCGCAACCGATCCCAGGCGTTATGCCGAACTCGTCGGCGTGGCCGCCGCGGACGTGCTTGCGGGCAAGGTACTTTCTGGAGCAACGCCATGATCTCGGTCGACGCGCGGCGGCTGCTTGGCCGTATTCGGGACCTCGGCGCCATCGGCCGCGACGGCGAGGGCCGGCTGGTGCGGCTTGCCGCCTCGGGCGCCGACCGGCAGGGCCGCGACCGCTTCGTCGGCTGGTTGCGCGAGGCGGGGCTCGAAGTCGCCATCGACCGCATGGGCAATATCTTCGGCATCTGGCGGACGCCTGGGAATGCCGGGCAGGCGCCGATCCTGATAGGCTCGCATATCGATACGGTCATAGATGCCGGCATTTATGACGGCTGCTACGGCGTGCTGGCTGGGCTGGAGGCAATCGAGACACTGAAGGCGTCAGGCTTTGTCCTGTCGCGCCCGTTGGCCGTCGCCGCCTTCACCAATGAGGAAGGCGTGCGCTATTCCCCCGACATGATGGGCTCGCTGGTTCATGCCGGCGGTGTTGCGATCGACGAGGCGCTGGCGGCCGTGGGGACCGACGGCAGCGTGCTCGGGCAGGAACTGGCGCGCATCGGCTATGCCGGCGACGAGCAGCCGGGCTTCCTCAAGCCGCATACCTATCTCGAACTGCATATCGAGCAGGGCCCGGTGCTGGAGCGCGAAGGCGTGCCGATCGGCGCGGTGGAAAACCTGCAAGGCATCTCCTGGCAGCGCATCACCATCGACGGGGTCGCCAACCATGCCGGCACCACGCCGATGTCGATGCGCAGCGACGCCGGCCATGCGGCCGCCCGTGTCGTCGCCTTCCTGCACGATCGTGCCAAGGCTTCGAACACGCCGACCGTCGCCACCGTCGGCACGATGCTTTTCGAGCCCAACGCCATCAACGTCATTCCCTCGCGAGCGGTCTTCACCATCGACCTGCGCGATCCTTTCGAGCACCGGCTGCAGGCGGAGGAAGCAGCACTCGCCGCTCACCTCGAAGAACTCGCCGCCGCCGAAGGCGTGACGATCTCGGTCGAGCGGCTGGCGCGCTTCGAGCCGGTGATCTTCGACAGCCGCATCGTGGAGCTGATCGAGGCCGCTGCCATCAGTCGCGGGCTGGTTTCGAAGCGCATGACGTCCGGCGCCGGCCATGATGCGCAGATGATGGCGCGTATCGCACCTGCCGCGATGATCTTCGTGCCGAGCGCCGGCGGCATCAGCCATAATCCGCGCGAATACACCGAGGATACCGAGCTCGTCGCCGGCGCCAACATTCTGCTCGATGTCGTCACCCGACTTGCAACCTAGTTTGAGAGGGGCGGAGAAATGGCCAAAATCGATCTCGATGCCTTGAAGCAGGAGATGACCGGCTGGCGGCGCGATCTGCATGCCCATCCGGAATTCGGGTTCGAGGAAAAGCGCACCGCGGCCTTCGTCGCTGCCAAACTGCGCGAATTCGGCCTCGACGATGTGACCGAGGGCGTCGGCGGCACCGGCGTCGTCGGCACGCTGAAGCGCGGCAGCGGCAACAGGGCGATCGCGCTCAGGGCCGATATGGATGCCCTGCGCATCACCGAGCAATCGGCTGTGGCCTATGGCTCGCAAAATCCCGGAATCATGCACGCCTGCGGCCATGACGGCCACACCACCATGCTGCTCGGCGCGGCGAAGCTGCTGGCCGGGGAGGGCGGGTTCAACGGCACGGTGCGCTTCATCTTTCAGCCGGCCGAGGAGTGGGGCAGGGGCGCGCTGGCCATGCTCGACGATGGGTTGATGCGCCGCTTTCCCTTCGATGAGATTTTCGGCCTGCACAATCTGCCCGGATTGCCGATTGGCCATTTCGAAACCCGCCCCGGCCCGATGATGTCGGCCGAGGATATCTTCGAGATTGTTCTGAGAGGCCGCGGCGGCCACGCTGCCGGGCCGCAGGACGGCCGGGAGACACTGGTCGCCGCTTGCGCGCTGGTCACCAATCTGCAAACCATCGTCTCGCGCCGGCTGAGCCCGGCCGACATATCGGTGGTCTCGGTAACCGAGCTGATCACCGACGGCACCCGCAACGCGCTGCCCGGCCTTGCCCGTATCCTGGGAGACGCCCGCAGCTTTCGCCCCGAGGTCAGCGCCGAGATCGAGAAGCAGATGCGCACCATCGCCGCCGGCACCGCCGCCGCCTACAACGTCACCGCCGAGGTCGCCTACAGCAGGGAATTCGTGCCGCTGCACAACGACGCCGAATTGGTCGACGAGGCCTTTGCAGCCGCCGGAAACGTGTTCGCGCCCGAAGGCGTCGCCGTCGCCCGCGAGCCGATGACCGGCTCTGAGGATTTTGCCCGTTTCCTCGCTCACGTGCCCGGTTGCTTCGTCTTCCTCGGCAATGGCGACACGGCGCCGCTGCACAATCCGAGCTACGACTTCAACGATGACGGCCTGCTGTTCGGCACGAATTTCCATGCCGCGGTCGTCAGACGGCGATTGGGAGCATGAACGGCGCGGTCGTTCCGGAATTTGGCGGGAAGCCAAAGGGGTGGAATCCCCATGACGCTACGGCAAGACTCAGCTAACATCCATATTGCGGCGGACCTGATATCCGCCTGGCCGGCGCTATCAGGCACCTCCCAAGCGGCGCCGGCCGTCCTTTCCAGGCTGTGCTTTGTGCTGTCCCGCCGTGGTCCGCGGCGTTGCTGCACGCATGTCAACTCATTTGCCGGTCTTACCGGCTACAGGATTGCCGTCGGCGTGCGGGTTTTCCGCTGCCGGAGCCTTGGTTGGCGGGACGTTGTTGTCGCAGGCCGACACGGCCAGAACGATCAGCAGAAGGCCTAGGGAGAGCTTCTTCATCGCTACCTCCTCTCGTCTGACAACGAGACGACTTCCGTTTGGTTGCGACGATCAAGCCGAGGAACAAAAGCTCATGTCTCCGGTTGGATCAGGCAAAGGAGGACTGCTGGATGATCCGTCTGCTCTTGGCCTGCACCATCGCCTTCGTCACTTACCGCCTCGCGCGCAAGCTGATCGAGGACGTACCTGACACCGTCGATCCCCTGTTGCTGCCAGTCCCGAAGAATGATCGGGAGACATTGCGCAGGCAGTCGGCAGCGATGGGTGTCGATCCGGAACGCTGACCTGTCGACCTTGAGCTCGCCGCGCCGCTTCCTTGTTGCGAACAAAGCGGAAACGATGCTTGATGGGCGATGAACCTTGCCGCTCATGATTCGACATTTCGGGAACCGACCGACCAGCCTGCTTATCTCGCAAGGCTGAACGATGCCCAACGCCAGGCTGTCGAGCATGGCGACGGCAGGATCGCCGGACCGCTGCTGGTCATTGCCGGCGCCGGCTCGGGCAAGACCAACACGCTGGCGCATCGCGTAGCCCATCTCATCGTCAAGGGCGCTGATCCGCGCCGCATCCTGCTGATGACGTTTTCACGTCGCGCCGCCTCCGAAATGGCCAGGCGCGTCGAGCGCATCGCTGGCGAGGTGCTCGGCCGTGACGCCTCGATCGTCACTGACGCGCTGACCTGGGCCGGCACCTTCCATGGCATCGGTGCACGGCTACTGCGCGATTACGCGCAGGAGATCGGCCTCGATCCGGCGTTCACCATCCACGATCGCGAGGATTCGGCCGACCTGATGAACCTGGTGCGCCACGAACTCGGCTTCTCGAAGGCGGAAGCGCGCTTTCCGACCAAGGGCACCTGCCTTGCCATCTATTCGCGCGCCGTCAACGCGCAGGCGCCGCTCGGCGAGGTGCTGGGCTCCGCCTTTCCGTGGTGCGCCGGATGGGGCGAACAGCTGAAGCAGCTGTTCGCCGGCTATGTCGAGGCCAAGCAGGCGCAGAACGTGCTCGATTACGATGACCTGCTGCTCTACTGGGCGCAGATGACGGCCGAACCGGAGATAGCGATGCATCTGGGCGGGCGCTTCGACCATGTGCTGGTCGACGAATACCAGGATACCAACCGGCTGCAGGCCTCGATCCTCATGGCGCTCAAACCCGATGGCGCCGGGCTGACGGTGGTCGGCGACGATGCGCAATCGATCTATTCGTTCCGCGCCGCCGAGGTGCGCAACATCCTGGACTTTCCCAAGCAGTTCGCGCAGGCCGCCGATGTGGTGATGCTGGAGCGCAACTACCGCTCGACCGAAACCATTTTGGCCGCCGCCAATGCCGTGATCGGCGAGGCCTCGGAACGCTTCACCAAAAACCTGTGGTCGGAACGCAAATCCGCCGCCAAGCCGAGGCTGGTGACTGTACGCGACGAGGTCGAACAGGCCAATTTCGTCTGCGAGGCCATCCTGGCCGAGCGCGAGGCCGGCACGGCGCTGAAATCGCAGGCGGTGCTGTTTCGCGCCTCGCACCACAGCGGGCCTCTGGAAATCGAGCTGACGCGGCGCAACATTCCCTTCGTCAAGTTCGGTGGGCTGAAATTCCTCGATGCCGCTCACGTCAAGGATGTGCTGGCGGTGCTGCGCTTTGCCGAAAACCCGCGCGACCGCGTCGCCGGATTTCGCGTGCTGCAGCTTTTGCCCGGCATCGGCCCGTCGGCCGCCGCGCAGGTCGTCGAGACGATGACATCGGCGCTGGACGAGGCGATGGGCCTTGCCGGCTGGCGGCCGCCGCAGCGCGCGGCGGATGACTGGCCGGGCTTCGTCTCGCTCTACTCCGGCCTGCGTGCCGGCGCCAAATGGCCGGCCGATCTCGAACAGGTCAGGCTCTGGTACGAGCCGCATCTCGAGCGCATCCACGAGGACGCAACCACGCGCCGGGCCGACCTTCTGCAGCTCGAGCAGATCGGATCCGGCTACGCTTCGCGCGAACGGTTCCTGACCGAGCTGACGCTCGATCCGCCGGACGCGACCAGCGACCAGGCCGGGCCGCCGCACCGCGACGAGGATTATTTGATCCTGTCGACCATCCACTCGGCCAAGGGCCAGGAGTGGAAGAACGTGTTTGTGCTCAACACCGTCGATGGCTGCATTCCGGCCGATCTCGGCGTTGGTACCAGGGAAGATATCGAGGAGGAGCGCCGGCTGCTTTACGTGGCGATGACAAGGGCCAAGGACAGCCTCAACCTGGTCATGCCGCAGCGCTTCTTTGCGCATGGCCAGGCGGCGCGCGGCGACCGCCATGTCTATGCCTCGCGCACGCGCTTCATCCCGGCCTCCCTCCTTGCGGCATTCGAACAGACGGTATGGCCGGCAGCGCAAGCAGCGCCGGGCAGGGCGCCCCGGCCGGAGATACGCGTCGACATTGGCGCGCGCATGCGCGGCATGTGGAAATAGTCGCGGCGATGGCGCCAGTCAGGATCGCAATTGCCGGTGCGCTCGGCCGCATGGGGCGCCAGATGGCGGACGCCGTGCAGGCCGACTCGCGGCTGGCGCTTACTGCCCGCTTTCATCGACCGGGCGTCGTCGGCGATGGCCTGGTCAGTCGCGACGAGGCGCTCGGCCTGGCCGATGTGGTCGTCGATTTCACCACGCCGGCGGCATCGGCCGATCTGGCGAGAGCCTGCGCCGGCCGTCGCGGGCCTGCCATGGTCATTGGCTCGACCGGTTTCGATGACGCTGAATTGGCAGCCATCGCCGATGCCGCGAAAACCGTTGTCATCGTACGCTCCGGGAGCTTTTCGCTTGGGCTCAACATGCTGGTCGGATTGGTCGAGCAGGCGGCGAGAGCGCTCGGTCCCGCGGACTGGGATGCAGAGATTTTAGAGGCGCATCACCGCCACAAGATCGATGCGCCATCGGGCACCGCCCTGATGCTCGGCCAAGCCATTGCCGACGGACGCGGCGTCGAACTCAATGCGATGGCGAGGCGTGTTCGCGACGGTGTCACCGGTGCGCGGCCTGCCGGCGAGATCGGCTTCGCGATGCTGCGCGGCGGCAGTATCGTCGGCGAGCACAGCGTCAGCTTCTGCACCGGGGGCGAGATCGTCACCCTGTCGCATGCGGCCGAGGACCGCGTCATGTTCGCCCGTGGCGCCATCGCCGCAGCCCTCTGGGTGACCGGGCGACCGCCCGGTCAATACGATATGCGCGACGTCCTTGGCTTTGGCGCTTCTTGACGGGCCAGAACCCGCCGCTTTCCATTTCTCCAGTCGTCAAAATGACTGAAAGCTTGAGCCTGCCGCGACCGGAGGCGAAGCCTCCGCGTGGAGAATGCGGCGCGCCTCTTGGCGCGTCCTTCAGCCCGTTTGCAAGCGACAATGTCGACCCAGCCGCAAGCAAACGCCCGGATGCGGCCACTCGCGCGGGCCTTACGTAGATAAAACCGAACCGTTCGGTTCGATTTGTGTTGACGGACCGTACATCAAACGGTGAACGTACGCTCTGCGCAAACGGGTGGGCTCAATGGAGTTTTCTCAATAAACCGTTGGTTCAACAAGATAAAATTGTGGCAGCCAGCGATGTCGTTTCAATTTCAAGGGCCGTCCCACAGCTTTTTTGGCACATTTTCGTGACTGGAAACGACAACACCGCAGACCCATCTCGGGGTGGTCCGAGCGACGCGAAATCCTCCCAAGGGCACGCCACTAGACGGACAGAACAAACATACTGGAGTAACCAAAATGACCAAGATCGCTCTTACCGCCGCCGCCATCCTCGTTGCCACGGGCACCGCTTTCGCCGGCAGCGACAATTATGGTTCGGCCAACGCCAATCAGCCCGCCGCCGCTGTCGACCATTCCGTCACCGCTTCGACCTCGAAGACGAACGGAACCGTCCAGGCCCCGGCTTCGCAGGGCGCCGACCGCAACCTTTTCGGCCGCTAATCGCGACTGCCGACATCAACCAACTTGAACTCAGGAGTAAAGAAATGACCAAGATCGCTCTTACCGCCGCCGCCATTCTCATTGCCACGGGCAGCGCCTTTGCCGGCAGCGACAATTATGGTTCCAACAATGTCAACCAGCCGGTTGCCAACCAGTCGACCTCCAACATCGACACCACGCATACCGGCTCGATCACCAAGTCCATAAAGGCGCAGGGCGACGCGAATGCCAACGTGCCGGCTCAGTCTGGCCAGGGCATCTGGGGCCGTTGATTCTGTAAGTCTTCGACCACAAAGAGCGGTGGGCCTGGCCCGCCGCTCTTGTTTTTTGCGCATGACCAATCCTCCAAGCTCGGCAGAAAACAATCCGAGCCCAGGAATAAAACAGGAGTGCCTGGGGTCTTGTCCTTAGCGGAACCGTCCTCCCAAGACGCCGCCTAACGGATGAATCCAGGAGATTGAAATGAACAAGATCGCCCTCGCCACCGCCGCCATCCTCGTTGCGACCGGCAGCGCCTTTGCCGGCAGCGACCATTATGGCTCCGACAATGCCAACCAGCCCGTCGCCCCGATGGCGGGCGTGGACCACCTTGTCACCGGCGCGCTCAAGGATACGGGCATGGCCAGCCACGAGACAGGCGATGCCAAGACGAAGCCCACGACCGACTGGCCCGAACCCGGCCAAGGCATCTGGGGCAATTAACGTCCCGGACACGCAGCGGCCTTGGCTGCCAGCTTAACCCCGGATTTCTAGCGCAGATCCTTCGGACGCAGGCAATGCGTCAGCCGCGCGGACGACAGGTTGGACCAGTCGCCCTGGAAAACGAGGCGCGCAAAGGCTGCCGTTGGAAATTTTCCTTCGAGCCTCCTGCGCGCCTTGGCCTCTGACCCTGGCCCGGCAAGCTGTTTCGCCAGATATTGCAGACCGGGATTGTGGCCGACCACCAGCAAGCTGTCGTTCGACGGATCGGCTTGACGAATCTGGCTCAGAATATCCGTCGCTGAGGCTTCATAAAGCGCCTCGGAGAACGCGACTCGTGGATGCGCTGGCAACTCCGCGTCCACCAGCCGCCAGGTCTCGCGGGTGCGCAGCGCCGGCGATACCAGCGCCTGGTCCGGCAGCCACCCGCGCGTCGCGAGTTCGCGCCCTATCAATTGGGCCGCCTTCAATCCGCGTTCGGCGAGCGGCCGGTCGAAATCGGGGAGGTTGGGATCGTCCCAACTCGACTTGGCGTGGCGCAGCACAAACAACTGTTTCACGATACTCCCGGTCGAATGGCGGATGCAGATGGAGGCAGGACAGCTGCTGGTTCAGGCAATTTGCTTTTCGGCGGCCTCGCGCAAGACTTCTTCTCCCCACTGGTTCAGGCTCTTGCCTGCGAGTTCCGCTGCCATTGCGACTTTTGAATGAACCGAGGGGTCAACGCGCAACATGAGATTGCCGGAATAAGGTCTTTGCGGCGACTTACCGATTTTCGCGCAAGTTTCGACATAGTCGTCCACGGCTTCATGGAAGGCGGCTTTTAGCCCCGCGACAGTTTCTGAATGGAAGGATACGCCGTCTCGAATACCGGCAATACGGCCGAAGAAAATCTCGTCATCGTCATCATAATCAACACGGGCCGAATAGCCCTTGTAGGTCATCGCATTCATGGCTTCACTCCGATCCTCGACAAGAATTGGCGAGCATCCCGTACTTGATATCGCTTTGCTTCCTTTGAAGGGTGTGGCCGGTGGAACGTCTCGACTTCGCTCTTAAAGACAAAACGCACGCGTGAGCCGCTTCCTTCGATCACCTGGCAACCAACGGCGACCAGCAAGGTTTCGACGGCAATCCATTCGATACTGCCCGAAACTGGATCGGTGAATATCGCCTTGAGCACGCGCCTATGCTTGCTGTTCATGCAAGCATGAGATAGGCGGGTGCGCCAAAGTTTGCAATCAAATTATGACTGCAAAAATGCCTACGGCGTGATCCGCGCCAATTGCTCGAAATCGATTTCCTCGCGTAGCGGGCTCGGTGCAATGATCATCGAGGTTGCATTGTCGGCATCGTCGGCGAAGCGGGCAAATACGGTGCGGCCCTTTTCCATCCGCGCCTTGCCCTCGGCGACCAGCCCCAGCGCCAGCGGATAGAGCTGGTGTTCCACCTTCAGCACTCGTGCGGCAAGTGTGTCGGCATTGTCGCCGACCATTACCGGCACCGCCGCCTGTGCGATGATCGGGCCGTCATCCATCTCGGACGTGACGAAATGCACCGTGCAGCCATGGATACGCATACCCGCCACCAGCGCGCGCGCATGCGTATCGAGCCCCTTGAAGGCCGGCAACAGAGCGGGGTGGATGTTGATCATGCGACCCTGCCATTTCTGGACGAGGCCGGTGGTCAAAATGCGCATATAGCCGGCCAGTGCCACGATCTCGGCATTGAAGGCCGTGAGGGCCGCATCGATCGCGGCGTCGTGCGCCTGCTTGCTGGCGTGGTCGGCCCGGGAAATCACCTGGGTGGCGATGCCGCGCGCCCTCGCCATGCCGAGCCCGGCGGCATCCGCCTTGTCGGAGATGACGCCGACGATTTCGGCGGGGAAAGCCGGGTCGCTGGCGGCGGCGATCAGCGCCGTCATGTTGGAACCGCGCCCCGAGATCAGAACGACAGTGCGTTTCTTCTGCGCACTCATAGACCGATCGAACCCCGATAGATGACGCCGGCGTCGCGGCGCGGCACGATCCGGCCGATCGGCGTCACCGTCTCGCCGGCTTCCTGCAAGACGGCAGCGACCTGCGCCGCCTGGCCGGACGCCACCGCCAGGATCATGCCGATGCCGCAGTTGAAGGTGCGCATCATCTCTTCGGGCGCCACACCGCCGGTTTTGGCCAGCCATGAGAACACAGGCGGCACGTCGATGGCGTCGAGATCGAGCTCGGCCGAGAACTCCTTCGGCAGAACGCGCGGAATGTTTTCGGGGAAGCCGCCGCCGGTGATATGGGCCAGCGCCTTGATGCCGTGCGTGTTGCGGATCGCCTTCAGGATCGATTTCACATAGATCCGGGTCGGCTCGAGCAGCGCCTCGGCCAATGTGGCCTCGTCATTGAAGGGAGCCGGATCGGTCCATGCCAGGCCGCTGGTCGCAACGATGCGGCGCACCAGCGAAAAGCCGTTCGAATGCAGGCCCGACGAACCCAGCCCCAGCAGCACGTCGCCCTCGACGATGTCGTCGGTGGGCAGAAGCTGGCCGCGCTCGGCCGCGCCCACGGCAAAACCGGCAAGGTCATAGTCCTTGCCGTGATACATGCCGGGCATTTCGGCCGTCTCGCCGCCGATCAGCGCGCAGCCGGCCTGCCGGCAGCCCGCGGCGATGCCGCCGACGATCGCCGCACCCTGGTCCGGATCGAGCTTGCCAGTGGCGAAATAGTCGAGGAAGAACAGCGGTTCGGCACCCTGCACGACGATGTCGTTGACGCACATGGCGACGAGGTCGATGCCGATCGTGTCGTGCTTGCCGGCGTCGATGGCGATCTTCAGCTTGGTGCCGACGCCGTCATTTGCAGCGACCAGCACCGGGTCGGTAAAGCCGGCGGCCTTGAGGTCGAACAAGCCGCCGAAACCGCCGATCTCGCCATCGGCGCCCGGCCGGCGCGTCGCCTTGACCAGCGGTTTGATCTTCTCGACCATGAGATTGCCGGCATCGATGTCGACGCCAGCCTCGGCATAGGTGAGCCCGTTCTTACGCTTGACTGTATCGCGCTTCATATCTGGCTTGTCGCTGTTTCCTTTGCGGCTCTTCGCATGAACGGTTTCGGTCCGCAAGGAAAACGGCGCTGAAACTGCCGCTCCCCACCAGGGGAAGCTCGGCAGCTTCTCTCTTGCGTCCATCCCCCATCTCCATCATCTATCGTTCAGACAGAAGCGACGGGACATGCGCTTGACCATCCCCAACCTGATCACAATCATGCGCCTTGTCCTGGTGCCTGCCGTGGTGCTGGCCATGCTCCAGGCGCGCTGGGATTGGGCCTTTGCCGGGTTCCTCGTTGCCGGCATCTCGGACGGCGTCGACGGCTTCATCGCCCGCCGGTTCAACCAGCATTCCAAGCTCGGCGCCTATCTCGATCCGGTGGCCGACAAGCTGCTCCTGGTTTCCGTGTTCGTCGTCCTGGGCTTCATCGGGCAATTGCCGCTGTGGCTGGTCGTCACCATGGTGTCGCGCGACGCGCTGATCATTTGCGCGGTGCTGTTGTCCACCGTGATGGCCCATCCCGTCGAGATGAAGCCGCTCCTCGTCTCCAAGGTCAACACCGCCATCCAGATTGTACTGGCGGCGCTGGTACTGGGTGAGCTTGCTTTTTCGATCCATCTCGATCCACTTCGTCCCGCCCTCATAATGCTGTCCGGGGTCTTGACCGTGGCTTCGGCCGCAGCCTATCTCGTGGCTTGGCTGAGGCATATGAGCGGCTATGGCGAAGGCTCCACCCCGGGCACCTGACAAAGAAGCTGCGGCGAGCGCGCCGGCGGCAGCCGGGGATGATCCATCCGCCGGATTCCGCCGGCAGATCTTCTTCTGGCTTGCCGGCGTCGCCGCGCTCGCGCTTTTCCTCTATGTTTTCAGCGCCATCCTCTTGCCCTTCGTGGCCGGCATGGTGCTCGCCTATTTCCTCGATCCCGTGGCCGACCGGCTGCAGCGACTCGGCCTCAGCCGTTTCATGGCAACGGTGGTCATCCTCATCACCTTCCTTGTCGTGCTGGTGCTGGCCTTTGTCATCCTCATCCCGGTGCTGGCGACGCAGATGGCCGATTTTGCCGGCAAATTGCCTGAGTACCTGACGCGGCTGCAGAGCCTGATCACCTCGTTCGATCCAAAATGGCTGGAACAGAAATTCGGCGTCAACGCCAATGGCCTGCGCGACGGATTGAATTCACTGCTGACATCCGGCTTCGGTCTGCTGACAACCGTGTTCACCTCGATATGGAGTTCGGGCGTGGCGCTGGTCTCGGTGATCAGCCTGTTCGTGGTGACGCCGGTGGTCGCCTTCTACATGCTGCTCGACTGGGACCGCATGGTGGCGGTGATCGACAGCTGGGTGCCGCGGGACAATGTCGCCACGGTGCGCGCCATCGCCAGGGACATCAACACGGCAACGGCCGGCTTCGTGCGCGGGCAGGGCACGCTGTGCCTGGTGCTGGGCGCCATGTATGCCACTGGCCTGACGCTGACCGGTCTCAATTTCGGCATCCTCATCGGCCTGTTCGCCGGGCTGATCTCCTTCATCCCCTATGTCGGCTCGCTGACCGGGCTGGTGCTGGCCGTCGGCGTTGCCTTCGTCCAGTTCTGGCCGGACTGGACCATGGTCGTAGCGGTCGCGGTGGTGTTCTTCATCGGCCAGTTTATCGAGGGCAATATCTTGCAGCCGCGGCTGGTCGGCAAAAGCGTCGGCTTGCATCCGGTGTGGCTGATGTTCGCGCTGTTTGCCTTCGGCGCGCTGTTTGGCTTCGTCGGTCTGCTGATTGCGGTGCCTGCATCGGCCGCGGTCGCGGTCCTGGTGCGCTTTGCCATTGCGCGTTATCTGGAATCGCCGCTCTACAAGGGTCACGGCAAGGCCGTGCCGCCATTGCCGGCCGATCGTCGCAAAGGCATCAATCCATGATCCGGCCTGGCCGGGTCGCGCGGCTGAGCCTGGCATGAGCGACCAGAGGGCCGACCCGCCGCGCCAGCTGCCGCTCGATCTCGGCCATGGCACCGGCTATTCGCGAGACGAACTCGTCGTCTCCGGCACCAACAACCAGGCAGTGGCGCTGGTCGACCGCTGGCCGGACTGGCCCTCGCCGGTGGTCGTGCTCGCCGGTCCGGCCGGTTCCGGCAAGACCCATCTGGCCTCGATCTGGCGGGCACGGGCGGATGCCGTTCAGGTCGACGCGCACCGCGTTGGCGACAGCATTGTAAATCTCGGTGCCCGGCCGGCGCTGATCGACGACGTCGATACCGGCACAGTCGACCAGCAGGGGCTGTTTCATCTGATCAATGCGGTACGCGGCAGCGGCTCGCATTTGCTTTTGACGGCGCGCCGCTTTCCCTCGGCCTGGGGCGTCACGCTGCCGGATCTGGCGTCGCGGCTGAAGGCTGCGGCAACCGTCGAGATCCACGAACCCGACGATCTCCTGCTGGCAGGTGTCATCACCAAGCTGTTCGCCGACCGACAGGTCGAGGTCGAGCCGCATGTCGTGCAATATCTGGTGCGCCGCATCGAGCGCTCCCTGGCGACGGCCATGCGCGTGGTGGAGCGGCTGGACCGCGCCGCGCTCGAACGCAAGACGCCGATCACCCGGGCGCTGGCGGCTGAAACCGTCAGCGCCATGGACGAGGGGCAGGGCGAGTTCGAGGTTTAGGGCGCGATGGTCGGCCGGCCAGCAAATGGTGGTTCCATGTCCCTTTAACCGTCCCATTTCGGGAAACAAAGCTGGCACCGATCTTGCGACACAAGCTTGCCGGCTGACCCCGGTCCTGATTGCGTTCCAAATCAGGTTGTAGGCTCGCCGGGAGTGGGGCGGTTGGGGTTCTCGCCCGGCGAGCTTACCTTCATGTGACTTCAGTCACCCTCACTATTGCTGCGCGTTCGGCTTGCCCGCGCAATGCCAAGCTAGGTGAGAGAAGAACGGGTATTCGTCAATTGACGGATACCAAAAATGGCGACGAGGCCACCGAGTCGCTGAAATGCCGGCGCTCGGTGAACTCCGTGGCTAAGGCGAACGAGCCATATGCCCGCTGCTTGGCGTTGATCTCGTCAGTTGGCCTTCTTCGCCTTGTTCACATAGTCGTTCGTGTACGTCTGCGTGATATCGATCTTGGCGTTGGCCACATCAGGCGAACCGAGAGAGAAAACGTCGAGCACGGCCTGCGCGCCTTTTGGATCCATGAGCCCGGTGGTCGAATACATGGGGATCGCATTTTTCAACGCGGCCAGATAGGCGTCCTTGTCGCTGCCGATCAGATTGTCGGGGATCTGGGCCATGATCTCTTCGGCGCTGTGGGAGTGAATGTAATCCAGCGTGGCAAGCATGGCATTGGTCAATCCCTGCGTTGCTTGGGGATGCGCGGCCATCCATTCCGGCCGGGTGTAAAGCGCTCCGCCGGGATAGTCGCCTCCGAATACCGCCTCGGTATCCTTCTGGGTGCGCGTGTCCGCCAGGATGGTCAGGTCCTTATGCCTGGCCTGAAGCACGGTGACGGCCGGATCGAGCGTCACCACGGCGTCGATCTGCCCTTGCTCCATGGCGGCGACAGCGGTAGCGCCCAGCCCAACGCCGATCACGGCGGCGGATGTCGGGTCGATGCCGTTCTTCTGCAGAAGGAACTTCAGGAAGAAGTCGGTCGAGGAACCGGGAGCGGTCACGCCGACCTTTTTGCCAGCAAGGTCCTTCACTGACTTGATCTTGCCGGTCTGGCCCGGCGCCACCGCCAGCACCAGTCCCGGGAACTGGTCGTAAACGACGAAGGATTGCAGGCGCTGGTTCTTGGCGGCCAATTTCACCGTGTGATCGAAATAGCCGGACACCACATCCGCGCTGCCACCCAATACTGCGGTCAGCGATTGAGAACCGCCCTTGAAATCGACGAGGTCTGCATCGATGCCGGCTTTTTCGTAAGCGCCGATCTGTTTGGCGAGCACGGTCGGCATATAGCAGAGGCATGACGCTCCGCCGATCGAAATGGTGACCTTTTCGGCGGCCCCCGCGTCTGTGGCCACCGCGAGCAATACGACGGCGGCGGCCGCCAGTTTCGAAATGATCCTCATGATCTCCTCCTTGAGCTGGATTGGGCCCTATCGGCCTGGTTTCGAGAATTCAGGCCGCCAGACAAGCAGCCGCTTTTCGACCAGCGTGACGATCCAGTCGATCAAGAGCACAAAAGCGGCGAGGACGAACATTCCGGCAAAGACGCCCGCTACGTCGAAAACGCCCTCGGCCTGCTGTATCAGATAGCCTAGTCCGCCCGCCGCACCGAGATATTCGCCGACCACGGCGCCGACCACAGCAAATCCGACGGAGATATGGAGCGATGAAAACACCCAGGACAATGCCGATGGCATATAGACGTGGCGCAGCAATTGCCGTTCGTTCATGCCGAGCATTCGGGCATTGGCCAGCACCGTCGTGTTCACCTCCCTCACGCCCTGGTAGACATTGAAGAAGACGATGAAGAAAACCAGCGTCACGCCCAAGGCAACCTTGGACCAGATGCCGAGGCCAAACCAAAGCGTGAAGATCGGCGCCAACACGACGCGGGGAAGCGCATTGGCCGCCTTTACATAGGGATCGAAGACGGCCGCAAGTCTTGGCTTGCGGGCAAACCAGAAGCCGATCGCGATCGCTGCCAGCGAGCCGATGGCGAAGGCCAGCATGGACTCCCACAGCGTGATCCACAGATGATGCCAGATCGTCCCGGTGGCAAACCACTTCCATATCTGGCCTGCCACCGCCAACGGGGTCGAGAAGAAGAAGGAAATATTGTTCGGATCGCCGATCAGGTGCGTCGTCGACGCTGCCTGCCAGAGCGCGATGACGATGACGGCCACGGTTAGCTGTGCGAAAAGCAGCGTCGTCCTTTTCATCGGATCGCTCCTTCTTCAATCTCGCCGTAAGCCTTGAGCACTTCCTTCTTCAGCATGTGCCAGATGTCGCGATGCAATTTCTGGAAGCGCGGTTCCAGCCTGATTTCCGAAATATCGCGTGGACGCGCCAGCGGGATTGGAAAGTCGCCGATGATGCGTGCCGAGGGACCGGCTGACATCACCACCACGCGATCAGCCAGCGCGATCGCTTCTTCGAGGTCGTGGGTGACGAACATCACCGCCTTGCGGTCGTCCGACCACAGCTTGAGCAAAAGGCCGCCCATGATCAGCCGCGTCTGTGCGTCGAGCGGTCCGAAGGGTTCGTCCATGAGGATGATCTTGGGGTCGCGGATCAGCACCTGCGCAAGAGCAACGCGCTTTTTCTGGCCGCCTGAAAGCATGTGAGGGTAGCGCTCGCAGAAAGCAGCCAGGCCGACGCGTCCGAGCCATGCTCGCGCGCGTTCCTTTGCTTCGGAAGAGGGCACGCCTGCCACTTCCAGCCCGATGGCCACATTGTCCAGAGCGGTCTTCCAGGGCATCAATGCATCCTGCTGGAAGAGGTAGCCAGCCTGTCTGTTGAGACCGCGAAGCGGGGCGCCGAACACACGGACGCTGCCAGCCGAAGGCTCGAGAAGCCCTGCGCCGGCATTCAGCAGCGTTGACTTGCCGCAGCCCGTCGGCCCAATGATCGCCACGAATTCCTGGTCGCCGACTTTCAGATCGGCGCGGGCGACCGCCTGGAAGCTACGCCCGGCCGCCAATGCGAAATCTATGGTCACTCCATCGAGATCGACCGCGATCCAGGTTCCGGCTGGCGGCTGTCTGAATTTTGTCTCCGTGCCGCCCGTGGCGGTTTCCGTCGTCATGCCGAATGCCGCCCTGCGCCGAGACGGGTGGGTGTCCAACTGTCGCTCATGGTTCCTCCGTGAGGCTTTAGCGGAGACCGTCGATGTCCGATGGTCATCTGTCGCCCCACACCGTGCCGTGTTCCGGCTCACAATAGTCGATGCGGTGGAGCAGGCAACTTTGCCGTCCGCGGCTTTTTGTTGCGACCGTGACATGCAGCAGCAAAGACAACTGGCCGCGCGGAGATTGCCGACAGCCCCATTCTGCACCCGACACATTGCCATTCGCAGGCGCCAACGGCCCTCGATTGCCTTTTCTGTGAAAGGTGGTCGGAGTGGAGAGATTCGAACTCCCGACCCTCTGGTCCCAAACCAGATGCGCTACCAGGCTGCGCTACACTCCGAACGGTCTGTTGCCTATTCATTTCAGTGTTGCATGGCAAGTGCAAAAACCTGCAAGTGCAAAAACCTTGCCGCCGTCCGCATTGCGCAGTAATGACGGGCGAAGAGGCGGCCATGCTGCCTTGCACAGCAATGAGGTGGTCATGTCCGCGCGCATTTTCAGTCCAGCCAAAACCGCGATGCAGTCCGGCACGGCCAAGACCGGCCATTGGGTGCTGGAATTCGATCCCGAGATGCGCAAGAAAATCGACCCGCTGATGGGCTACACCACTTCCGGCGACATGAGGAGCCAGATCAAGCTGACCTTCGACACGCGTGAAGAGGCCGTGGCCTATGCCGAGAAGGAAGGGCTCGCCTACCGCGTCGAAGAGCCGAAAGAGCCCAAGCGCCGCCAGATTTCCTATGCGGAAAATTTCCGCTATGACCGCAGGACGCCCTGGACGCATTGACCGGCAAAGCCCGGGCGGGCGCCAGCGCAGACATCTTACCGGCTCCGAGCCGGCCAGCGGTCCCGTAGCTCAGCTGGATAGAGCACCGGCCTTCTAAGCCGATGGTCACAGGTTCGAATCCTGTCGGGATCGCCAATAATTTCAACGGCTTAGCTGCTCCGGACGTGAGAAATTTCAACGCGGGCAGGAATCCGGTCGGAACTTTTCATCCCTTCTCGTCTTCACGAATGCGCTTGCCGGCGCGACGGCGGCACGCCGCCGCCGCGGCGCCCTTTCCGTATTATTTCGTGACCTTGTCGCGCGGGAACCTTCGTAACGATCATGCGTTCGGGGCCTTGTATTCGCGGTCCCTCATAAAAGTAAGCATTCGGGCTGCGAATGGCGGGCAAAACAAGCATGGGTTGGGGAAGGAGAAAACCGCGTCATGTCGAAACGTGAAATTGGAACGTCGCCCGCCTTGGGGCGACGTATCGCCGAGCTCAAAGCCAAGATGCAAACCGCCCGGATTTCCGACCATGAGCTGAAGACCTTCCATAAGGTTGCCGCCATCATGGGAGCGGGCGAAGGCTCTCTAGGCCTGGATGCCGACGATCTGATCGCGGCATCCTTTGTTGCAGAGACGCTGGGCGAATCGGCGCCCAACGGCTGACGGCAGGACCCTCCTGTCGTAGGTCCGGATCGATCATCCGGACAAATCTTCGAGACGCAGGCCGGAGGCGGCCGCCGGTCCGGCGGCCGTAACCCTGCAACCTCTGCCGTCGAATTGGAGGGAAAGTCTTATCGTTTTGTTTGCGTTGGCGCGTCATAGTAGACGCGGCTAACGGAGTTGAAGAGATGAAGCTCGACCTGTCGCCGACGAGTTGGGGCAGGGTGATCGCCGTCACCGCCGCCGGCACGGCGTTCTTCATTGGCGTGGCGTTTTTCGTCGATTCGTTCAATTTTCCGTATCTTTCGCCCGAAGCTGTGTGGCGGGCTCAGCTGACCGACATTCTGTTGCCCCTGGTGCTGGGTGGATCGTTTCTCTTCTTCCTGATGTGGAAGATACGCCAGTTGGCCATTGCCCAGCGCGATCTCACCGTCGTTGCCGCCACCGACAGCCTGACGGCGGTGCTCAACCGCGGCGCTTTCTCCATGCTGGTCGAAGCCTATCTCGAACAGGTCCGCAAACAGGCGTCGGCCAATTCCGGTGCGCTGCTGATCATCGACGCCGATCACTTCAAATCGATCAATGACCGGCTTGGGCATGACTGCGGCGACCAGGCGCTCAAACTGATCGCGCAGACGATCAAGGATCAGCTCCGCGGCACCGACATCGTCGGCCGCATCGGCGGCGAGGAATTCGGCGTGTTTCTTCCCGGCGTCGATCCCTCGCAATCCTGGCTGGTTGCCGAAAGCATCCGCCGGCGAATTCGCGAGGTGGAATTTTCGCCGGGCGGCCGGTCCTGTCCGCTTTCCGTGAGCATTGGCGGTACCGCCTTTAACGGGCCGACCACCTATGAGGAGATATTCTCGGCAGCCGACAGGCGGCTCTATGCCGCCAAGTCAAATGGACGCGACCAGGTCAGTTTCGATCCGATGGTTTCCCAGCAAACGCCGCCAGCCGCGACAATCACGGTTCATTGAGGCGGATCCGGCCAGCCACCGGCGCCGGGGGCGCGTCGCTGGGGATTTCTGCAGCCATCACGCAGAAGGTATTTTCGCTTTGCGCGCCGCCCGCTAAAGGTGGTGGCCACAGCTCCGGCCGGGGCTGAATGCATCGGGCAGGGCCTTCTTCGCATGACATTGATGGGCGCGGCGGCACTGCTGATCCTGGTCCTGACCTATGCCGGCGTCGCCGTCGGCCGCATACCAGGCCTGCGCCTCGATCGGGCGGGGATCGCACTGCTCGGCGGGGCCGCGATGATAGCCATCGGGGCGATCAGCCTGGAGGATGCCTACCGCGCCATCAATTTCGACACCATCACGCTTTTGCTCGGCATGATGATCGTAGTGGCGCATCTGAAGGTCTCGGGCGCCTTTCGCGGCCTCGGTGCCATCGCGATCGAGCATGCGCATGCGCCGTTCATGCTTTTGGTTATGGTGACCCTGCTGACCGGCCTGCTGTCGGCCTTCCTGGTCAATGACGCCATCTGTCTTGTCATGGCGCCGATCGTCGTTCACGTCACCCGCGCCATCAAACGCAATCCGGTTCCTTACCTCATCGCGACCGCCACCGCGTCAAATTGCGGCAGTGTCACCACCATCACCGGCAATCCGCAAAACATGGTCATCGGTGCGCTGTCGGGCATCTCCTATCCGGCCTTTTCAGCGGCTCTGGCTCCGGTTGCCCTGTTCGGTCTCGTCGCGGTCATCGCCATTGTTCGCATCGTCTACCGCACCGAATTCGCGCGCAACGGCGAATTGACGCCACAGGTCTCGCGCGGCCGCATGCATCGCCGCCAGGTGCTGAAAGCGGTGGTGGTTTGCATCGGACTGGCCGTTGCCTTCTTCGCCGGTGTGCCTGTCGCCAAGGCGGCGCTCATCGGCGGCGCCATCCTCCTGCTCACCCGCGCCATCAAACCAGAGCGCATCTATCGCGAAATCGACGGGCCATTGCTGTTCATGTTCGCCGGCCTGTTCATCGTGGTTGCCGGCGCCGAACGAACGCTGCTGACACCGGACATCGTCGCATCGGCCAAGAACCTCGGGCTGGACGACGTCTGGCGCCTGTCGGGCTTCACCGCGGTGCTCTCCAACATAATGAGCAACGTGCCGGCCGTGCTGGCGCTGCGGCCCTTCATCCCCGGCCTGGAAAACCCCGAGCGCGCCTGGCTGGTCGTCGCCATGAGCTCGACGCTGGCCGGCAATTTCACGCTCCTGGGCTCGGTCGCCAATCTGATCGTTGCCGAACAGGCGCGCGCCGCCGGCACGTCGCTGTCGTTCGGCGCTTTCTTCAAAGTCGGCCTGCCATTGACGCTGCTAAC
The DNA here is from genome assembly GCF_006442845.1 of Mesorhizobium sp. B2-4-2. Taxonomy (NCBI): domain Bacteria; kingdom Pseudomonadati; phylum Pseudomonadota; class Alphaproteobacteria; order Hyphomicrobiales; family Phyllobacteriaceae; genus Mesorhizobium; species Mesorhizobium sp. B2-4-2. Next base: position 29,758 of record NZ_VFVM01000021.1, read on the forward strand.
GCTGGCGGCTGGCACGGCATGGCTAGCGCTCTGATCCCTGGCGCGACTGTTCCGTGCTCAATTGCTGCGGAGTGACGGGTGCTCCGGAGTGGCGGGTGCTCCGGAGTGACGGGGCTTGGTATTTGCGGCCAAGTCCCGCCACCGGCCCAGATTTTCAGGGCGCCACTACCAATCGGCCTTTCATGTTGGGATGGAAGCGGCAGAAATAATCAACCGCTCCCGCCGTCTTGAGGGTCAGTTTTCCCTTCGCCTTCGGCGGGATCATCACCTCCCAGCCGCCCTTCACCGTGGCCGTGTGGGCGAATGCGTCCTTGTTCACCCACTCGATCGTGTCGCCGACCCTGGCCTCGACGCTTGCGGGCGAGAAGACGAGCTTGTCGATCGTCACCTCGATCGTCGCTGCCGGCGCCGGGCCGGCGGCAAGCACCAGCGCCAGCCAGGCAAGGAGCGGTCGGATCAGCACGGCCGCTTTCATTTCAACATGCCGGCGACATGTTCGGCATGCTGCTCATGCCCCTGGAAGATCTTGAGGCCGGTTTCGAGCAGGCTCTTCAGCTCGGCATTGCTGGCCGACGGAATGAGCAGGGTTTCGAGCGCTCCATTGACCTGCTTGTGGTAGGCCACCTCGTTTTCGATATAGGCCTTGTCGAAGGCAGCCCCTTTCAGCTTGGCGAGCTTGGCATGTTCCTCTTTCGCCGCCTTGGTCAGCGCCTGGCTGGTGGCATTGTCTTCCGGCTTCACCTTGAGCTTCTTGAGCAGGTCGAGCGCCTGCTTGTTCACCGCTTCGTGGTCGCGCTCCATGTCCTTGGCGAAATCGACGACTTCCTTGTTCTTGGATTTCTTGATTGCCTGCTTGGCCGCCTCGATGTCGATCATGTCGGCTGTGTAGGCGATGTGGGCGATCTGCGGGTCGGTCGGCTTGTCGGCAGCTTGCGCGAATGGGGCAGCGCCAAGCAGCAAGAGGGCGGCAAGCGCTGCGGTGTGTCTGATAAGCATGGCATCTCCTTCCGCCCGACAGCCTGGGCAGCGGGCTTCATCTGGGTTGACATTCATTGGATGAGGATGGCGCGGAAACGTTCCCGACAAATCGGCGAAAGATCTGGCTTTGAAGATCACCCCTCGAATCCGAGCCGCTTCATCACGGCCTGCGTCAGCCGTTCGCAGCGCCGGCCGGCGAAGGGGAAGGCGTCGAGCAGCACCGGCCCGATCTCGTCGTCCAGCGCCTTGCGCAGCAAAGCGCGGGCGCGGTGCAGTCTCGTCTTGACGGTCTCGGGCCGCACGCCGAGCAGGTCGGCGGTCTCCTCGATGCTCAGGCCCTCGATGACGCGGGCCACGAAAACCGCGCGATAGGCGTCGGGCAGGCTGTCGGTCGCCCGCTCGACAAGCCCGAGGATCTGCCGCTGCGCCATCGTCCGCTCCGGATCGTCGCTTGGGTTGAGGGGAAACCGGATGATCTGCGCTTCCGGGTTTTCAGGCATGGCCACGGTTCGCCGTCCTTTGCGAAGCCGCCCGAGCGCCTCGTTGATGACGATGCGCGACAGCCAGGTGGAAAGCGAAGCATCGCCGCGATAGGTGCCGAGATTGGTAAAGGCCCTGACATAGGCCTCCTGCACGATGTCCTCGGCCTCGCTGTCATTGCGCACCATGCCGCGCGCCAGTCGGTAGAGCCGCTGGTTGTTCAGCTTCATGATCTTGCGAAAGGCATCGCTGTCGCGGGCAAGCGCGCGGGCTACGAGCCGGAGCTCGTCCGTCGCTGTTGATGTTGCCGTCAGCGCAGGCATGTGTCCTCCATCGATCCTTGCACGAAAGATTGGATGCAGGTTTCGAAAAAAGGTTCCCGAAAAATCACGCCAGGCGATCCGCCTGGCTGCCTATGCTAGCACTTTGGCCGGCTCCCTGCCGGTGTTTTGCATCCGCGCCGTCGCGGCCAGCAGATCGGTTTGCGTGATCAGCCCGAGGATGTGGTTTTTATCGTCGACGATGATGACGGCGTGACTGCGCCCGTCGGTCAGCACTGGCAGCAGCGCCATGGCGTTCGAGCCGGCAGTTGCGGTTGCCGCCGGCGAGATCACGGTTCCGACCGTGCCGGCCGCCAGCGTCAGTTCCCGCAAGCCCACGGTTCCGGCCAGCCTTGCCTCGGCATCCACCACCGGCAAGGTTCGTATGTTGTGGTCAAGCAGCAATTGGCGCGCAGCGGCGGCTGGCGTGTGCTCGTCCACCGAGATGACGTCGCGCGACATGATGTCTTGGCACCGCAACGTCGCATGCTCGCGCACCATGGCCTGCAATTCGACCTGCCGCAGCAGCCGGTCGAGATCGCCCCGATCGATGTCGAAGGTCTCGTCGAGCGCTCCAAGCGCGGCGTCGATGTCCTCGGAGCGAAAACCGACACGCAATTGCGCCGGCGGATCGATGGTGCCGTGACTGTTTACCGGCGCCGGGGCCGGCACGTGCGGGTAGTTGCGCCGGGCCAGCTTGTGGAAGCCGTAGCCAAGCGCCACCAGCAGCATCGAATTGACCGCCACCGGCACGAAAGGAAAAAGGAAGCCGGCGCTGATCACGGCTGGGCCGCCGAACACCGCGGTCAATGCCGCCGCACCCCCGGGTGGATGCAGGCAGCGCGTGAACGACATTGCGGCAATCGCCAGCGCTACCGCAATACCGGTGGCGAGCACCGGCTGGTGCACGAATTGCACCACGATCACGCCGACAAGCGCCGAGATCGTGTTGCCGCCGATGATCGACCAGGGCTGCGCCAGCGGGCTGGCGGGCACCGCGAACAACAGCACCGCCGATGCTCCCATTGGCGCCACCAGCAGCGGCACATGTGGCCCGCTACCCAGTGTGAGTCCGCTGATCGCGCCAGTCAGCGCAATGCCGATCATCGCACCGACGCAGGCGATGATGCGTTCGCGCAGCGTCGCGCCGGCAAGAATGGGAACAAAGAGGCGGAACGCCATGGGCAGGCTCTTGGTGCGGTGGCTGGGGAATGATTTCCGCTGCCGCAATGAAGCGGAAGCCGGCAATTTGGAAGTCAAACAAATCCGCAAAACTGCGGATGGGGAGAATAATATTGCCGACATGGCCGGACCGGGGGGCCGCGTGCGGCCCCGGTTTGCTCAATCGCGTCAAGGCCTTGCAGGCGTTGCTGGTATCGGTCCGAGAGGTCGCGTCAGGCCGCTGCGGCGGCGGTGAGCCCGCGAAGAATATCGGTCATGAGGTCCTCGACATCCTCGAGGCCGATCTGGAGACGAATCAACGGCCCTTCATAGGGGCCCTTGGCAACGACGCGGTCGCCGAGCCAGACCGGCACGGCAAGGCTCTCGTAACCGCCCCAGGAGTAGCCGAGACCGAAGATCCGCAATGCGTCGAGGAACGCGTGCTGCTGTTTCTGGCCGCCGCCGGCAAGCACGATGGAGAAGATGCCGCTGGAGCCGGAAAAGTCACGTTTCCACAGCGCGTGGTCGGGATGACTGGGAAGGCCAGGGTGGAGCACGCGCGCCACGCCCTTCTGGCCCTCCAGCCATGCCGCGATGGCGAGCGCGCTGCGCTGATGGTGATCGAGGCGCACCCCCATGGTGCGCAAGCCGCGCAGCACCTGGTAGACGTCGTCGGGTCCGGCGCAGCAGCCAAGCGTGCAGAAGCTTTCATACAGCTGTTTCCAGCAGGCCTCGGTGGCCGACACCGTACCCAGCAGCACGTCCGAATGGCCGGCGGGATATTTCGTCGCCGCATGGATCGAGATGTCGACGCCATGGTCGAGCGGACGGAAATAAAGCGGCGTCGCCCAGGTATTGTCCATCATGACGATGGCACCGGCGGCGTGCGCGGCCTTCGCGATGGCTGGTATGTCCTGCACCTCGAACGTGTTTGAGGCCGGCGATTCCGTGAACACCACCTTGGTGTTCGGCTTGATCAAGGCGGCGATGCCCGCGCCGATGCCGGGAGCATAATACTCGACCTCGACGCCGAGCCGCTTCAGCATCGTGTCGGCGAAGTTGCGCGTCGGATGATAGACGCTGTCGACGATCAGCAGGTGGTCGCCCGCCGAAACGAAGGCAAGCAGCGGCACCGTCACCGCCGCCAGGCCCGACGGGACCACGATCGTGCCGGCCGACCCCTCCAGCGCGTCTATGGCCTGGGCCAAGGCGTCGGTGGTCGGTGTGCCGCGCGTGCCGTAGGTGTATTTCTGGTCCCGTCCAGCCATCGAGGCGGCATTGCGGAACAGCACCGTGGAGGCGTGCACGACAGGCGGATTGACGAAGCCGAAATAGTCGTGCGGGTTGTTGCCCGAATGGGCAAGCCGCGTGTTGATGCCCATTTTGCCAGTCACCGGCTCGTTGCCGTCTTTTGCCATTCGTCGTCGCCTTTTTTGGTAAGCCGCTAGCCATAGTGCGGCGACATGGACCGCGCAACAGCCGGCTTTCGCCAGGACCCCGACTTCGAATGTGCCAATTGCCGGAGCCGCCGCAGGCCGACTGCAAGCGTAATGGCGCGGCCAGAAAGCCCGCCGCCGGCAGCGGCATGCGTCGCCTGATAGCGCAAAGCGTACCTCACCATGACCCAGATCCAGCCAGAGGGCGCAGACATCGGCACGCAACCGGCCGGCAGAGCACAGTAACGCAGAGTAATCGGGCGGATGGATTTTTTGCGGACAGAGCGCAGCCTGGCGTAGGGCGAGCTTCGCCGGCTTTATTCGCGCTTCTGACTAAATTGCGGGCGCGTTTGTCTGCTATTCAGGCAATTGCGGCAAACGATTTTCAAACCCATCTGAATTCGGTCATTTTCCTTGACCTCACAGGAATTATCGCCTTCGATGCTGTTCGTGAATGGGAGGCGGCGCGTCGACTGCGATGCGGAGTTCCGGAAATGGGCCGGAACGGAAAGCTGCGTTCACGCGGGAAAAAAAGATCAGGTTTGCCTGAAAACAGAAAAGGGTCTGTGGGTCATGAAACACATTGCAATCGGCATCCTTGGAGCCGCCGCGCTTGGAGCCGTGGCTTCAACGGCTTCAGCCACCACGCTCGACACGGTCAAGCAGAAGGGCTTCATCCAGTGCGGCGTCTCGACGGGTCTGGCCGGCTTCTCCGCGCCGGACGACAAGGGTGACTGGCAAGGCATCGATGCCGATTTCTGCCGCGCCGTGGCGGCCGCCGTCTTCGGTGACGGCTCCAAGGTCAAGTTCACGCCGCTCAGCGCCAAGGAGCGCTTCACCGCGCTGCAGTCGGGCGAGATCGACATCCTGTCGCGCAACACCACCTGGACCATTAACCGCGACACGGCACTTGGCCTGAACTTCATCGGCACCACCTACTATGACGGCCAGGGCTTCATGATCAACGCCAAGAAGCTGCCGGGCGTCAATTCGGCGCTTCAGCTGTCCGGCGCCGCCGTCTGCGTGCAGAGCGGCACCACCACCGAGCTCAACCTCGCCGACTACTTTAAGGCGAACAAGATGGAGTACAATCCGGTCGTTTTCGAGAAGCTCGAAGAGGTCAACGCAGCCTATGACGCCGGCCGCTGCGACGTCTACACCACAGACCAGTCGGGCCTTTACGGCATCCGCCTGACGCTGGGTGCGCCGGCCGATCACGTCGTGCTGCCGGAGATCATCTCCAAGGAGCCGCTCGGACCGGCGGTGCGCCAGGGCGACGACCAGTGGTACCATATCGTCAAGTGGACCTATTTCGCGCTGCTCGATGCCGAGGAACTCGGCATCACCAAGGCCAATGTCGACGAGATGAAGAACTCGGCCAGCCCTGAGATCAAGCGCGTGCTCGGCCAGGAAGCCGACACCAAGATCGGCACCGATCTCGGTGTCTCCAACGACTGGGTCGTCAACATCGTCAAGGCGGTCGGCAATTACGGCGAAATGTTCGATCGCAATGTCGGCTCGGGCAGCCCGCTGAAGATCGCCCGCGGCATCAACGCGCTGTGGACCAAGGGCGGCCTGCAATACGCTCCGCCGATCCGCTGATCGAAATGTGATCCGGAAGGCAGAACCATCTGCCTTCCGGTTTCTCTTTCACAGGGGACGATGATATGGCATCGCAGGAAGTCCTTCGCGAGGACACAAGTCGCGGCTCCTTTATCAACGACCCGAAAGTCCGCAGTCTCTTTTTCCAGACGCTGGTCATCGTCGTTCTGTTCGGCTCCGTCTGGTGGATCGTGCAGAACGTCATCGACAATCTGCAGCGTCTTCACATCGCCTCCGGTTTCGGCTTTCTCAGGGGCCGCGCCGGATTCGACATCTCGGACACGCCGATCGCCTACACGTCGGATTCGACCTATGGTCGCGCCATCATTGTCGGCCTGATCAACACCATCATCGTCGCCGTGGCCGGCATCGTCACCGCGACCATTATCGGTTTCGTCATCGGCATCGGCCGGCTGTCGCAGAATTGGCTGATCCGCAAGATCTGCACGGTCTATGTCGAGATCTTCCGCAACATCCCGCCGCTGCTGGTCATCTTCTTCTGGTATTCGGGCGTGCTGGCCGTGTTGCCGCCGCCGCGCGAGAGCTATAACCTGCCTTTCGGTTCCTTCCTCAACCAGCGCGGTTTCTATTTCCCGCGCGCCGTCTGGGGCGAGGGCTCATGGCTGATCTTCGTGGCGCTCATCGTGGGTATCGCCATGGCCTGGTTCGTCGCCCGCAAGGCGCGCCAGCGGCAGATGGCAACGGGTCAGCAGTTTCCCGTGTTCTGGACATCCGTGGCGCTGATCGTCGGCCTGCCGCTGCTCGCCTACGCGCTGAGCGGCTTTCCGCTGAGCTTCGATTTTCCGAAACAGTCGACCTTCAACCTGACCGGCGGCTTCCAGGTCAAGCCGGAGTTCCTGTCGCTCTATCTGGCGCTGTCCTGCTACACGGCGGCCTTCATCGCCGAGATCGTGCGTGCCGGCATCAGGGGTGTCAGCAAGGGCCAGACCGAGGCCGCCGCGGCACTTGGGCTGCGGTCGGGATCGATCCTGCGGCTGGTCGTGGTGCCGCAGGCCATGCGCATCGTCATCCCGCCGTTGACCAGCCAGTATCTCAACCTGACCAAGAACTCCTCGCTGGCCATCGCCATCGGCTATCCAGACCTGACGGCGACCGCCGGCACGGTGCTCAACCAGACCGGCCAGGCGGTCGAGGGCGTGCTGATCATGATGATCGCCTATCTCATACTCAGCCTAGTGACCTCCGCCGTGATGAACGTGGTCAATGCCAGGATGGCGCTGGTGGAAAGGTAGGGCCATGCAGGAACACGACATGTCCTGGGTGCGCACCGAAATGGCCCTGGCGGAGGCGGCGCCGATCAGCGAGCGTGGCCTGTATGCCTGGGTCCGCAAGAACCTCGTCGGTTCGGTCGGCGACACCATCCTCACCATACTCGGCATCATCATCGTCGCCTGGGTCCTGCCGCAGGTCATCAACTGGGCCTTCATCAATGCCCAGTGGACCGGGCCGGACCGGACCGTCTGCGCGACAGTGGCGCAGGGCGGCATCCAGCCCGATGGCTGGAGCGGCGCCTGCTGGGCCTTCGTCAACGCCAAGTTCGGCCAGTTCATGTTCGGCACCTATCCGGTCGAGGAGCGCTGGCGGCCGATCCTGGTCGCCATCCTGTTCGCGGCGCTGCTGGTGCCGATGCTGGTCCCCAGCGTGCCGCGCAAGGGCCTGAACGCCATCCTGCTTTTCCTCGTGCTGCCGATCGTCGCCTTCTTCCTTCTGGTCGGCGGCGTGTTCGGCCTGCCGCATGTCGAGACGTCGCGGTGGGGCGGACTGCTGATCACGCTCAGCCTCTCCTTCGTCGGCATCGCCGTGTCGCTGCCGCTGGGCACCGTGCTGGCGCTCGGCCGGCGCTCCAAGATGCCGATCGTCAAGATGCTGTGCATCATCTTCATCGAAGCCGTGCGCGGCATCCCGCTGATCACCGTGCTGTTCTTCGTCAGCGTCATGCTGCCGCTTTTCCTGCCCGCCGGCGTCACCTTCGACAAGTACCTGAGGGCTCTGATCGGCGTGTCGCTGTTTGCCGCCGCCTATATGGCGGAAGTGGTGCGCGGCGGCCTGCAGGCGATCCCCAAGGGCCAATACGAGGGCGCCGATTCGCTCGGCCTCGGCTATTGGCAGAAGATGGGACTGATCGTGCTGCCGCAGGCGCTGAAGCTGGTCATTCCCGGCATCGTCAACACGTTCATCGGCATGTTCAAGGACACCAGCCTGGTCCTCATCATTTCGATGTTCGACCTGCTCGGCGTCGTCAAGCAGAACTTCTCGGACGCCAACTGGGCGACGCCGCAGACCGCGAAATCCGGTCTCGTGTTCGCCGCCTTCGTGTTTTGGCTGTTCTGCTTCGGCATGTCGCGCTATTCAATGTATACGGAACGCCGGCTCGACACCGGTTACAAACGATAAAAAGGGGATTGGTTCATGGCCACCGAAAACGCCGTCAGCGCGGAAGAGATCAAGGTCAATGCCGCGAAGATGCACATCTCGACCACCGATGTCGCCATCGACATCATCGCCATGCACAAATGGTATGGCGAGTTCCATGTGCTGAAGGACATCAACCTCAAGGTGATGCGCGGCGAGCGCATCGTCATCTGCGGCCCGTCCGGCTCCGGCAAGTCCACCATGATCCGCTGCATCAACCGGCTCGAAGAACACCAGAAGGGCAAGATCTTCGTCGACGGCAAGGAATTGACCAACGATCTCAAGAAGATCGACGAGGTGCGCCGAGAGGTCGGCATGGTGTTCCAGCACTTCAACCTGTTCCCCCACCTGACCATCCTGGAGAACTGCACGCTGGCGCCGATCTGGGTCCGCAAGACCCCGAAGAAACAGGCCGAGGAGATGGCCATGCATTTCCTCAAGCGCGTCAAGATCCCCGAGCAGGCCAACAAATATCCGGGCCAGCTCTCCGGCGGTCAGCAGCAGCGCGTGGCGATCGCCCGTTCGCTGTGCATGAACCCGCGCATCATGCTGTTCGATGAGCCGACCTCGGCACTCGACCCGGAAATGATCAAGGAAGTGCTGGAGACCATGGTTAGCCTTGCCGAGGAAGGCATGACCATGCTGTGCGTCACCCACGAAATGGGCTTCGCGCGGAAAGTCGCCAACCGGGTGATCTTCATGGATCAGGGCCAGATCGTCGAGCAGAACACGCCGGCCGAGTTCTTCGATCACCCGCGCCACGAGCGCACGAAGCTGTTCCTGTCGCAGATATTGCACTGAGCGCTGCCTCGTCGAAATGGAAGGAGCCCGGCCGCGCCACGGTCGGGCTTTTTCACATTTGGCCGATCGGATCGTTTCGATTGAAACGTGATGGAATCGCAAGAACTATGCCCGGATGAGAAAACGCCTTCGTTTCCTGGCCGTGCTGGTGGCCGCGGTGGTGCTGGTCGCGGCACTCGGCACGCTGGTGCCACGACCACTCTGGCCGGCTGCCGCGGCCGGCGAGGGCGTCAGGCACATTCTGGTGCTGAGCAATCCGATCCACACCGACATCGCCATTCCCGTCGATGACGGCGTGCGCCGGCGTTTTCGCTTCCTCGCGGCTGCCGGCCAGCCTTCCGATGCGCCCGAGGTGCGCTACATCGTCTTCGGCTGGGGCGGCCGCGCCTTCTACCTGGAGACGCCGACCTGGTCGCAGCTGAAGGCGATGCCCGTATTCAAGGCCCTGACGCTTGACGCTTCAGTGATGCATGTCGAGGTCGCCGGCGATATCTCCGGACCCGATGTCGCCGGCTTCGACATCCCGGAAGACCGCTTTGCGGCATTGCTCGACTTCATCGATGCGAGTTTTCAGCAAGGACCGAGCGGGCCGATCGTCATCGCAGGGGCCGCCTATTCCGATTTCGACCGCTTCTATGAGGCGAACGGCCGTTTCAATGCGCTGGCCGGCTGCAACACCTGGACGGCCGCCGCCTTGCGAACCGCCGGCCTGCGAACCGGTTGGTGGAACCCGCTGCCGGTCTCGCTTGGGTGGTCGTTGCGGCTGTATAATTGGTAGGTCGCGCAGATAACGACAACGCCTCGTTCGAGTTCTAGACCCGCCACCCATAAAGCCAGTCCAAATCCGCGGCGAGCTTCTCCGGCGCCCGCATTTTCAGGAAAAGGTTGCGCGCCAACGCCACCGGACCCCAGGCATGCCAGGCAAGGCGGTTGAGGGCGCCGCGACGTGCCACTCTCACGACGCGCGGCCGGCGCAGGCCTTCCCAGAATTGAAGACTTCCGGCCAGGTCGGCAGGGGAGGCGGCCATGACGTCGGCAAGCGTGGCGGCATCCTCGATGGCCATCGCGGCGCCCTGTGCCGCGAACGGCGTCATGGCATGCGCCGCGTCGCCGACCAGCGCGATGCGGCCCGACCTTACCCATGGCTGCTTCTGATCGACCGTATGGATCGGCCAGGCCGCCCACGGGCCGGCCAACTCCGCAAGCCTTGCCAGCGCCGGCGCGGTGCCGCGCACGGCGCCGGCCAGGATTGCGGGATCGGCATGGCCGGACCAGCCTTCGGCGATACGCTCGCCCCTGGTGAAAGCGACGAGGTTGATGGCGCTGCCCTTGCTGACGGGATAGGCGACCATGTGAAAGCCGGGATGCAGGAAGGTGGTGACGCAGTCCGGCGCACCGATCTCTGCAAAAGCTTGCCCGGCAGGACTGTCTGCGCTGACGGTTGCCCGCCAGGCCAGTTCGCCGGAGAAGTGGCTTTTCGCAAGCCTGTTTTTCCTTCCTTGGTCGGCAAGTCCGCGCACCGACGACGAGACGCCATCGGCGCCGACCAGAAGGAAACCTTCCGCCGCGACGAGCCTACCACCCACATCGGCTGCCGCGGTGATGCCTGAACTGCTGATCGTGACGCTGTCAAGGCGCGCGCCGGTGGTGAGATGAACATCGGGCATGGCAGCCACGCGCGCCATCAGCGCGTTTTGCAGGTCCGCTCGATGCGCCACGAGGTAGGGCGCACCCCAGCGCGCCTCGCCTGCTCGTCCAAGAGGCACGCGCGCCAGTTCGCCCAAGGTTGCCGCATCCTTCAGCACCACGGCTTCCGGCCTGACGGCATTGGGAAGAAGTGCGTCGAGTACGCCGAGCTCACGCAGGATGCGTGTCGCGTTGGGCGAAAGCTGGATGCCGGCGCCCGCCGCTTCGAGGCGCTGCGCCTGTTCGAAGATCCGCACGGTATAGCCGCGCTCGGCGAAAGCCAGTGCCGCGGTCAGCCCGGCAATACCCGCCCCGGCGATGATGACTTGCCGGGACTGTGCGTCTGCCATTGGCCCGGCCCGCTGGAGGTCAGGCGGCCTGATCGATGTAGAGGCAGCCGGCCGGCAGCGTTTCCATCGCCGTCAGCTTCGGCGAATAGCGGTAGAGCGTCGAGCAGTAGGGGCAGACCTTCTCATTGTCGTCGCCCATGTCGAGAAACACATGCGGATGGTCGAAAGGCGGGTTGGCGCCGGTGCACATGAATTCCTTGACTCCGATATCGATCGCCGGATGGCCCGCATCGTTCTGGAAATGGGGAATGGAACCGCCTGCCATCGTCGTCTCCTTTAGCGCAGTCTGCTCAGCGTTTGGATCATAACCGGTCTGTTTGCAAGTTCGATGAAATGAAACTGTCGCAAAAGCCTGTCAGAGGATAAGTTAAGCCGGTTAACCGGCTGGAGCATCGCAGCCAGGCGCAACAGCCTGGGCGCCGCCCGAAAAAGCGGCGAAGCAACCAGACGTGGGAAGAGCAGGAACCATGAACGAACTGAAGCCGGTCCAGAGCGAGTTCATCAATGCGGAAGCGGCAAGCCCGGAAGGCAATCCGGATCGTTTCGTCAATCGCGAGTTCTCCTGGTTGCAGTTCAACCGCCGCGTGCTCGAGGAATCGCAGAACACAAACCATCCGCTGCTGGAGAGGGTACGTTTCCTGTCGATCTCCGCGGCCAATCTCGATGAGTTCTTCATGGTGCGCGTCGCCGGCCTGGCCGGCCAGGTTCGCGAAGGCATCGTGTTGAGAAGTCCGGACGGGCGTACCCCCGAACAGCAGCTCGAACAGCTGCTGCGCGAGGTCGAACGGTTGCAGGAAGACCAGCAGAAAAGCCTTTCGGCGCTGACCGTGCTGCTCAACAAGGAAGGCATCGAGAGCATCACCCGCGACGCGCTGACCAAGGACGAGAAGGCTTGGCTGGAGGAGCACTTCCAGGATCAGGTGTTTCCGGTTCTCACGCCATTGTCGATCGACCCGGCGCATCCGTTCCCGTTCATCCCCAATCTCGGCTTCTCGATGGCGCTGCAGCTTCGCCATCGCAAGAACGGCGAGGAGATGAGCGCGCTCTTGCGCCTGCCGGTGGCGCTGAAGCGCTTCATCCGCCTGCCGGACCGCAAGCACCATGTCCGCTTCATCCCGCTGGAAGAGGCGGTCGGCCTTTACATCGGCAAGTTGTTCCCGGGTTACGAGGTCAAGGGCTCCGGCACGTTCCGCATCATTCGCGACAGCGACATCGAGGTCGAGGAGGAATCGGAAGATCTCGTGCGCCTGTTCGAGACCGCGCTAAAGCGCCGCCGCCGCGGCTCCGTCATTCGCATCGAGTTCGACATGCTCATGCCGGCCGAACTGCGCGAATTCGTCGCCGGCGAACTCGGCGTTTCGTCGAGCCGCATCAGCGTCCTGACCGGCCCGCTGGCGCTCAGCCAGATTTCGGAGATCGTCGCCGTTGCCCGCGACGACCTCAAATTCACGCCCTACAATCCGCGTTTCCCCGAGCGCATCCGCGAGCATGGCGGCGATTGCTTCGCCGCTATCCGCGAGAAGGACATCATCGTCCACCACCCCTACGAATCCTTCGACGTCGTGGTGCAGTTCCTGCGCCAGGCGATGGCCGACCCGGAAGTGGTGGCGATCAAGCAGACGCTTTACCGCACCTCCAATGACAGCCCGATCGTGCGTGCGCTGGTCGACGCGGCCGAGGCCGGCAAGTCGGTGACCGCGCTGGTCGAGCTCAAGGCGCGCTTCGACGAGGAGGCCAACATCCGCTGGGCGCGCGACCTCGAGCGCGCCGGCGTCCAGGTCGTGTTCGGCTTCCTCGAGCTCAAGACCCACGCCAAGATGTCGCTGGTGGTGCGGCGCGAGGACGGCAAGCTGCGCAATTATGTGCATCTGGGCACCGGCAATTACCATCCGGTGACCGCGCGCATCTACACCGACCTGTCCTTCTTCACCACCGATGCAACGATCGCACGCGATGTCGCCCAGCTTTTCAACTTCATCACCGGCTATGCCGAGCCGACCGCCGAAATGCGGCTGGCGATCTCGCCCTTCACGCTGAGGAACCGTATCCTGCAGCACATCTCCGATGAGGTCGCCCACGCGCTCGAGGGACGGCCGGCACGCATCTGGATGAAGATGAACGCCCTTGTCGATCCGATCATCATCGACGCGCTCTACGACGCCAGCCGAGCGGGCGTCGAGATCGACCTGGTCGTGCGCGGCATATGCTGCCTGCGGCCGCAGGTGCCGGGCCTGTCGGAAAACATCAGGGTCAAGTCGATTGTCGGCCGTTTCCTCGAGCACAGCCGCATCTATTGCTTCGGCAATGGCCACGGCCTGCCGTCGGACGAGGCCGTCGTCTACATCTCCTCGGCCGACCTCATGCCGCGCAACCTCGACCGCCGCGTCGAGACCATGGTGCCGATCACCAACCCAACTGTGCATGAACAGGTGCTGGGCCAGATCATGCTCGGCAACATCATGGACAATCAGCAAAGTTTCGACGTATTGGCTGATGGAACCTCCCGGCGCGTCGTGCTCGAGGAGGGCGAGGAGCCGTTCAACGCACAGGAATATTTCATGACCAATCCGAGCCTGTCGGGACGGGGTGATGCGCTGAAATCGCATGCGCCGAAGCGGATCGCGCAATTCAAGCGCCGCAAGAAGAACGCCGCCGCCTGATGCTGTCCGATTCCCAGGGCCGGCTGCAGGATCGCCGACCGCTGTCCATCATCGACATCGGCTCGAATTCGATCCGCCTTGTCGTATATGAGGGGCTGGCGCGCTCGCCGACCATGCTGTTCAACGAAAAGATGCTGGCGGGCCTCGGCCGCGGCATCGTGTCGACGGGGAAGCTCGACCCCGAGGGCGTGACACGGTCGATGGAGGAGTTCCGCCGCTTCCGCGCGCTCTCCGACCAGGCCGGTGCCGAGCACATGTACGTGCTGGCGACCGCCGCCGCGCGCGAGGCCGTCAACGGCCCCGATTTCATCCACCGCGCCGAAGACGTGCTCAAGACCGAGATCCGCGTGATCAGCGGCCGCGAGGAAGCCTATTATTCCGCGCTCGGCGTCATCTGCGGCTTTCATCCGGCCAACGGTATCGCGGGTGACCTCGGCGGCGGCAGCCTTGAACTGGTCGACGTCAATGGCGAAGCGATCGGCGACGGCATAACGTTGCCGCTGGGCGGCCTGCGCCTCCAGGATATGGCCAAGAACTCCCTCACGCAGGCAGCGAAAATCGTGCGCGACGAGCTGGGGCGGGCGAAGCTGCTCAAAGGCGGGCAAGGCAGGCCTTTCTATGCCGTCGGCGGCACCTGGCGAAATCTCGCCCGGCTGCACATGGAGATGACCAACTATCCGCTTGGCGTCATGCACCACTACGAGATCGGCGTCGAAAGTGCCGCCAATTTCCTGCGGCAAGTGGCGAAAGGCGAGATCGAGAAGATCAAAGGCATCGAGGGCGTTTCGAAGAACCGCCGCTCGCTCCTGCCTTACGGTGCCATCGTGCTGCAGGAGATCATGGCGGCGATGCAGCCGTCGAAGATCATCGTCTCGGCGCTCGGCGTGCGCGAAGGCTTCCTCTATTCGCTGCTCGACCAGGCCGAGCAGAAGGCCGATCCGCTGATCTCGGCATCGGAGGAACTCGCCCGGCTGCGCTCGCGCTCGGTCACCCATGCGCATGAACTCGTCGACTGGACGGCCAAGACCTTTGCCGCTTTCGGCATCGACGAGACCGAGGACGAGGCGCGCTACCGCCACGCGGCGGCATTGCTGGCCGACATCGGTTGGCGCGCGCATCCCGAATATCGCGGCAAGCAATCGCTCAACATCATCGCCCACGCCTCCTTTTTCGGCGTGGACCACCCTGGCCGCGCCTATCTGGCGATGGCCAACGCCTATCGGCACGACGGCATCTTCAACGAAGCCATCGCGCCCGAGATCAAGGCGCTGGCGACACCGCGCTATCTGGAGCGGGCGCGGGTGCTGGCGGCATCGATGCGCGTCGTCTACCTGCTGACCGCCTCGATGCCCGGCGTCATGCCAAGGCTGAAATGGGAGCAGCGCGGCAATGGCGTGCTGGCGCTGGTCTTGCCGGCATCTCTGGCAGATCTCTATGGCGAGCGGCCGGCCGGGCGCTTGGCGCAACTGGCGCGAATTACCGGCCGCCGCCTGGTGCTGGCGGTCGAGGGCGGACCGAGCGTTTCGGTGAAATAGGTACGGCCTACCAGAGCGTGAGTTATCTGATCCACACCGATATTAGACCAACTCAATGGCACCGCTTATCAGCGGCTTCGCGTTTGAAGACCGGCTTCCCCCACTCCGTCTTGGCTTCGCCAAGCCACCTCTCCCCCCTCCGGAGGGAGAGGAAGGGCGCCAAGATTGGCGAACTCGCGCCCTTCCTCTACCCCGTCGATCGGGGGAGGTGTCGAACGCAGCTCGACGGAGGGGGGGGTCGACTTGACGCGGGCGTTGGCTTGGCTCGGGCATTGAGAGTCCAACCCGGGGCATTTGTCTGGTTGGTTCCGGGCCTGCCCTTGGATTTAGGCGATATCAAACCGCAGCCCGCCCGTCGACCGACCAGGCGCCGGCGCCGGCCATGGCGAGCGCCAGAAAGCCGCCCGATATCGCGATGTCCTTCATCAGCATCTGCTGGTGCAGGAAGGCAAGCGTCGCATCATCGGCGCCCTGGCCGTAATGGCCGATGAAGCCGGCAACGATGCAGAAGGCGGCCAAAAGCAGAGCCACGATCCGGGTCTGGAAGCCGATGAGTATCAGCAGTCCGGCGATCAGCTCGAACAGGCCCGTGCCCCACGCGGCGAGCCCCGGGAGCGGCAGGCCAAGGCCGGCGAAATAGCCCGATGTGCCGGCAATGTCGGCGAGCGCATGGAAGCCTGACGGTACGAACAGCGCGGCAAGCAGCAGCCGCGAAGCCAGAAGCAGTGCGTTGCGAGGCATGGTCACCTCCGTTGTCGTTTGGCCGGTTTGGGCCTTTACCCACCCGGACCGATAGATCCTACCACCGATGCCCCGGCAAATCCGGGCACTGAATTGAGGCTTCTGCACCGACAACGAAACAGTGGCGCGGAAAATTCCGCGCCACTGCTGTCAAGACGGGGGAGGGAAGTTCAGCCGCGCTTGGCGTCGATCGAATAGGCGCCGGCGCCTGAGGAAGCCAGCACGAGGAAGCCGCCGGTGATCGCCAGGTTCTTCATGAAGTTGATCATCTGCATCTGGTCGGCCCAGCCGGTGTGGGCAACCAGGGCCGTGGCGACGGTGAAGATCGCCAGCACCCAGGCGGCAATCCGGGTCTGGAAGCCGACGAGAATAGCCAGACCGCCGAGCAGTTCGATGAGGCCGACGACAATGGCCGTCACGGTCGGCAAGGGCAGGCCGAGGCCGCCGAAATAGGCCGCGGTGCCGGAAAGGGCGCTGAGCTTGCCGAAACCGGAAAGCAGGAAAATGACCGCAAGCAGGATGCGGCCGAGCAGGATCGTGACAGAACTGTTGGACGCGGTGCCGGTGCCGGCGAAGGACGTGTTGGTGGACATGGTGGCTCTCCGAATGGGGTTGATCGCCCGTCAGATAGACTATGCCGACTGTTCACCAAAGCCGCCTCTCCGGCGACACATTGTTCACAGGACATACGTTTCCGTGAAGCGGTGAAAAACGGAAATTCGTGCCGGTCGATGCGGTGGCGGGAGGATATTCTCCCGCCGAAAAAGTGCCTTCACCCCGGATGGGTCATATCTTCCGGCCGCACGATCCGGTCGTAGTCGGCTTCGCTGACCAGCCCGGTGGCCAGCGCTTCCTCGCGCAGCGTGGTGCCGTTCTTGTGCGCGGTCTTGGCGATTTTGGCGGCGCTGTCGTAGCCGATGGTGGGCGCAAGCGCCGTCACCAGCATCAGCGAGCGGTCGAGGGCCGCCTTGATGTTGTCTTCGCGCGCCTCGATGCCGACGACGCAATTGTCGGTGAAGGAGACCGACGCGTCGGCGAGCAACTGCACCGATTGCAGGAAGTTGTAGGCCATCAGCGGGTTGTAGACGTTGAGCTCGAAATGGCCCTGGCTGCCGGCGAAGGTGAGGGCTGCATTGTTACCGAACACCTGCACGCAGACCTGGGTCATCGCTTCGCACTGCGTCGGGTTGACCTTGCCCGGCATGATCGAGGAACCCGGCTCATTTTCCGGCAACGACAGCTCGCCAAGTCCCGAGCGGGGCCCTGAACCGAGGAAGCGGATGTCGTTGGCGATCTTGAACAGCGCGGCGGCAGCGGCATTAATGGCACCGTGCGAGAATACCATGGAATCATGGGCGGCGAGCGCCTCGAACTTGTTCGGCGCTGTGACGAAGGCGATGCCGGTGATGGCGGCGATGCGGTCGGCCACCCGCTCGGCGAAGCCGACGGGCGCGTTGAGGCCGGTGCCGACGGCGGTGCCGCCCTGCGCCAGTTCCTGCAGGCCGGGCAACGTCAGCTCGATGCGCTTGATCGACGAAGCGACCTGCGCGGCGTAGCCCGAGAATTCCTGGCCCAGCGTAAGCGGGGTGGCGTCCTGCGTGTGGGTGCGGCCGATCTTGATGATATGGCTGAACGCTCTGCTCTTGGCGGCGAGCGCCTTGTGCAGGTGCTTCAGCGCCGGCAACAGGTCATGCACGATGCGCTCGGCGCAGGCGATGTGCATGGCGGTCGGGTAGGTGTCGTTCGACGACTGGCTCATATTGACGTGGTCGTTCGGGTGCACCGGCTTCTTGGAGCCCATGACGCCGCCCAGCATCTCGATCGCCCGGTTGGAGATCACCTCGTTGGCGTTCATGTTGGATTGCGTGCCCGAGCCGGTCTGCCAGACCACCAGCGGGAAATGGTCGTTGAGCTTGCCGTCGATGACTTCTTGAGAGGCTTCGACGATCGCCTTGCCGATCGCCGGATCGAGCCGCTTCAGCTCCATATTGGCTTCCGCCGCCGCCCGCTTGACGATGCCGAGCGCGCGCACGACGGATGCCGGCTGCTTTTCCCAACCGATCTTGAAATTGCCGAGCGAACGCTGCGCCTGCGCGCCCCAATAGCGGTCGGCGGCGACCTCGATGGCACCGAACGTATCGGTTTCGGTTCTGGTCTTGGCAGCGCTCACGGCAAGTCTCCGGTCTGTCGATTTGGGCAACGGCGTATCGCGTTGCACAAAACGCATCAAGCGGAGATTGCGGGCGGTGAAGATGCAAATCGGTTGAAGACAGAGCCAATCTCTCCGCTCGTGGGGAGATGCCCGGCAGGGCGGCGGGGGCGCGAAGGAACGCTATCTGTCGTCATTCAACTGCGTTCAGGTTAGAACAAGCGCGGAAGTGCAATCGAATGAGAGATCGGCGGGACAGCGCCCCCCTCTGGCCTGCCGGCCATCTCCCCCACGAGGGGGGAGATCGGCTGTCCACTCACTCCGCCGTATACCCGCCGTCCACCGCAAAGACGCCGCCCCGCCTCTGATCAGACGCCGCTTCCGCGCGGACTGGAGATCAGCAACAAAGCCGCGAGCGCGATGTCGCCGACAGGCGCATGGTTTCGGTTGGTCTGGCCAGGTCATGTCGGACGGCGTACGAAAAGGCCTGCCATGCAGGTGAGGCGGCAAGCGCGGTTTCATGCTGGGCCTGCGCTTCTTCGCCATCAAAACCCATCACACTGATGAAAACATTCTCACTCGCTCGCACCGGCAGGCGTGGAAAGCTGTTTTCCGCATGCTCCGTGACGAAAGCGGCGAGCAGCCGCGCACCGGGTGACGCCGTCATCGGCGCGAATTCGGGCTCGAAGCGGCTGGCGAACGCGGCCTCTGCGCCCGGCCGCAAATGATAAATCCGAATCACGACCATGCCTGACAGCGGCGTGCTTCTGCCTGGCTTTTCGTCGGCAGCCAAGCCCGCGCGCAATGCGCCGGAGAGATCGAAGCCAGCCCCGGTCCACGCAGGTTTGAGCAGCAGCACATCGTCGGAATCGATCATCGTGGCGTTGGCGGCATTGCGGTGCGCTGCCCATACCGGACCGTCATAGAAGGCGCTCAGGGCACGTTTGCGCGCCTCCATGTCCTCGAAACCGCGCAGCCAGACGAACATGTCGGGGCGATCGAGGTCCCTGAATTGGCCGATGATGGTCATCCCGGCCTCTTCCTGGCCTTCGATCAGCTTGCCGTCAAAGAGGTCGATAAGAGTATCGCGTTTGCCGGGTTTCAGCGTGTACTGCCGCAGTTCGACGACCGGGGAGGCGAGCGCTGCTGTCTCCGATGTGGCACTCATGGGCAGGCTCATAAGCTCGTCTCCAAAAACACGGTGATCATCCTGTTTTATAAAACAGACCGGTTGTCCTGTTTTGTCAATCTGCTAGCTTCTTTTTCTTCCCTCCTGGAGGGGCACGGTGGAGATTCCCGATGACAGGGCATGCCCAGAAGCGCACCAATGATCCCGAAGGCATGCGCAACAGAGTGCTCGATGCCGCGCAGGAGTCCTTTCAGGTACGCGGCTATCACGCGTCCAGTCTCGGCGATCTGATGGCGGCGGCGGGTGTCAGCGGCGGCGCGTTGCATCATCATTTCCCGACCAAGAAAGCGTTGGCGCTGGCGGTGATCGAAGAGCGTGTGGCCGCGGCGGTCGAAGAGACATGGATGGCGCCTTTGCGGGCGGCCGCTTCGGCGCGCGAAGGCGTGCGTGCAGCCTTCGAAGCCGTGGCGTCGGAACTTGAGCAACAAGGCTTCGTGCGCGGCTGTCCCCTCAACAACCTTGCACATGAACTGTCGCTCGCCGATGCCGAATTGCGCGCCGCCCTTGCCGGCATTTTTGCCGGCTGGCGCCAGGCGATCGCCGACAAGGTCCGGGCTGATCAGCAGGCGGGCAGGGAGCAGGACACCGACCCGCAGCGTTTCGCCGCCCTGGCCGTCGCGGCCTATTCCGGCGCGATGTCGATGGCCAAGACGGCGCAGGATGCCGGCATGTTGCGCGATTGCCTGGCGGGGCTGGAGCAGAATGTCGCCCAAGCTTCGCCCATGGCCGCAACGAGGCGGCGTCGCAGGATATTGCTGCCACCGGGAAACCTTTGATGCCGAGGACGGGAACGATCCCTACAACTCAGTTCCGTTCTGGGGGAGGGCAGCCGTGGACCGGGCGCTGAACTTTACTGCTGACCGGTGTCCGTGCTGAACTTCAACCCATGATGAAGCGCTTCTCACCAAAATCGGTATCACGACGCCGTTTTCTGGCGCGGGCCGCCGGTCTTGCCACGGCCCTTGCGCTTCCACGCCCGGCGCTCGGCCAGACCGGGCAGCGCATTCAGCCTGTCGACGCCACCTTCCTGTTCATCGCCGATGTCCATGCCTGCCGCATGGCCAGCGGCTTGAGTCCCAATTGCCAGCAGGAAGGCAAGACCGACGCTGCCTTGCTGCGCAATGTGGCGGCTCTGAACGGCATTGGCGACAAGACATGGCCCGTCGAGATCGGCGGCGTCCCGACGGGCCTACGCTCCGCCGGCAGCCGAATCGGCACGCCGCTCGGCCTCGTCATCGGCGGCGACATGACCGACGATGGCGGTGGTCAGATCACCCAGCCGAGTGAAGGCACGCAATTGCTGCAATTCAGCCAGCGTTACCAGCAAGGCATGGGGCCTGACCGCGTGCATGTTCCAGTCTATGTCGGGCTCGGCAATCATGACCTCGACCAAAACGGCCCGCGGCATCACGTTGACTGGTACCGGCGCGAAATGCGCGACTATGTCGAAGTCAATCACCGTGCCGGCGTGTTCTTCAAGCCACCGGTTCCAGCCACCGACTACGATGTCGAGACCGACTGCTATGCGTGGGACTGGGGCGGGCTGCATCTTGTCCAGACCCACCGTTTCGCTGGCGACACCGGCCATGGCGCGGACAGCAGCCTGCCCTGGCTGAAGCAGGATCTGGCGACCTATGCGGCGGACGGCCGCCCGGTCATCCTGTTTCAGCATTATGGCTGGGATAATTTTTCGACTGAGCGATGGGATCCCGCCAAAAAGGCGTTCGACGACGACGGCAAGGGGCCGCCGCATTGGTGGAGCGATGCGGACCGTCAGGCACTGCTTGCGGCCCTGAAAGGCTACAACGTGATTGCCATCTTCCATGGCCATCAGCACGAGGTGCCGATGATCTATCAGCGCGACGGCCTTGATCTCTTCAAGCCAAAGGCGGCCTATATGGGCGGGTTCGCACTGGCGCGGGTCACCAATGATGGCATGGATGTCGTGCTGGGCGAAGCCAGCGACGATCACGGCGGGGTCACATTCACCAACGCCTTCAGCAAACCGTTCCAGACATGAAAGCCCGCAGCGGCCTTTTCGTCCCGGACGCTGACTGACGTCGACCTGGCAGTACGCTCGGGCCTCGGCCTCCGCTACGAGATGCCGCCGATGATGACCGCCGCGATGTAGGGGCCGAAAGAAAACGCCCCTCGCACCTTTTATCGTGCGGGGGGCGTCTTTGCCGTTCGCTTTTCCTTCGATTGCTCTCGTGAATTGCTGACGACAACCATGAAACGTGCTTCGACCGAAATGGCTCCCGGCGCGTCCAGATTTTTTTTAGGGCCGCTTTGTTCAGTGCCCGATTGGCGTGAACCGTCGCGGCGGGTGAGCCAAGAA
>NZ_VFVM01000022.1:0-23593 GCF_006442845.1 Mesorhizobium sp. B2-4-2
ATCCTGCAATTCCAAAGCCACAATCGGCCCGGATCAAAAAGCCAAATCAATGGCTTGCGGATAGTTCACGGCCGACTATCCAGGCGATTCCGAGAGCGGCATGGCCGCGCTGAAGCTGGACTTTCGCTTGTCGAAGGTCGGCACGCGATCTGTGCCGGCAGTTGCGCTGCAAGTTCGGACAGCGTGGTCCGGGACGCCCGGAAACTCTCCCTGCGAGGCCTGCTCATTATCTTGCCGCTCTGCATACGCTGACCATCACGTTCTTCCCAAACTGGCCTCGCGCGCTGGCGGCGGAAATACCCGACTTGCAAAGCTCGCTGATCCCGGATCGAGGCGGGATCGAAGCAAACCTGTCCGCGCTGACAGATGGGAAGGCTGGCTTCTTCCTGACCTATGCGCATCCTGATGTGGCGTTTTACCTCGACCGCGAGCGCTTCGATTTCAGAAACTCTCGTGTCTCGCCAGCGTTGACCATTGGTTCGCGACAAGCAATCGAGAACGCATTCTCAAAACTCACGGCGCTTCTGCGCTCCAAAGCAGCGCGACTCATCAAGGCGCTGTGGGGCGCAGTCGGTTCGATCGTCGAGCTGCTCTCAGGGTGAGTGCCAAAACTACTTCCACGCCACAGGATATGATCCGGATTAAGCGGACATGCTCCAGCCAAGAAGCGGCGGAGAAAGGTCGGCCGGAAGAATGTTCACCACAGGATCGCGCGCCAGTCTGGAGGCGTGCTCCTTCTTCGCCTCGATCAACACGGCAGCGTCGCTCAGCAGATCCGCCCCGGTGGCTGCCATCACCTTCGAAACATGCACCATTCCCTTATGGGCATGAGGCGATTTGCCTTGGGCTGTGACCTGCCAGGTGTGAAGCGGCGTCCCGATCGCCATAGTGGCGCCATAAGCCTGGACCGTCGGTACCTTCCAACTCACGTCTCCCACATCAGTCGATCCGAGCATCTGCTTGCCGTTCGATCCGACTCCAATGATGCGGTCGCACAATGCCGTTGCGCCGGGCTCCAGCCCGAACATCGCATATGCCGACTGCACATGATCCTGCGTCAGACTTGCCTGTATCCGTTGCGCGAAGGCCTCGTCCTCCGCGTCGAATTCCGGTGGCCCGAGCATTTCGAAATTGCGGGCCAAAGCCCGCTCCAACACGCGATTCCCAAGCAAGCTGTTCATGGCGCACACGAGGCGCGACTTTACTGTGGTCTCACTCATCAGGGCAGCGCCATCGGCGATGCCCTTGACACGGTCGACAAGCGCCACGACTTCGCCGGCGCGTGGCGATCGCACGATGTAACGCACCGTCGCCTGAGCCTGTACGATGTTGGGCGCCGGCCCACCTGCGTCGAGATAGGCATAGTGAAGCCGGCAGTCGGAGGGGATATGCTCGCGCAGGTAGTTCGAGCCAACGCTCATCAGCTCGACGGCATCGAGCGCGCTACGCCCAAGGTGCGGTGAGCCAGCAGCATGAGCCGAGCGCCCCGTGAAGGAAAAATCCAGAATGGCATAGGCCAGCGCTGCTGGCTCCATCACGCCGGCGAATGCAAATGGATGCCACGAGATCGCCGCATCCACATCATCGAAAATGCCGTCGCGAACCATGAAGGCCTTGCCGGCCCCGCCTTCCTCTGCCGGACAGCCATAGTAGCGCACGCGGCCGGGCAGGTTGCCCGCGGCCAGCCATTCCTTCACCGCCGTGGCGGCGAGCATCGCACCGGACCCCAGAAGGTTGTGGCCGCAGCCATGGCCTGGCCCGTTTCCTGCGAGAGGCCGATGTTCCGCCGCGCCAGCCTCCTGGCTGAGTTCCGGCAGCGCATCGAACTCTCCGAGGAAGGCTATTACCGATCCGCCCTCCCCCGATTCTCCCATGACTGCGGTCGGCATTCCGGCGAGCCCCGTCTCGACCCGAAAACCCTGCTCCCGCAGCATGCGCGCGTGCTCCTGTGACGAGCGGTGTTCCTGATAGTTGAGTTCGGGCGTTCCCCACACCCTGTCGCTCAGCTCAACAAAGCGCCTGGCCAATGCCTCAACGTGCCCCCAGACGGCAGGACTATTGCTCATGTCGTCCCCGCTCAGACAGCTACGGTCTTGTGTTCGATGTAGTGGTTGATCGCCTCGGGACCGAATTCGCGTCCGATCCCACTGCGCTTGAAGCCGCCGAATGGCGACAGGAGATCGGAGGCCGCGTTGTTGACGGTCACGCCGCCGGTTCGGATGCGACGCGCGACCTCCAATCCTCGATCAGGATCCGAGGTCCACACCGAACCCGACAGGCCATAGATAGAGTCGTTCGCGAGCCGAACGGCATCGTCCACGCCGTCGTAGGGAATGACGCACACGACCGGGCCGAAGATTTCCTCCTGAGCGATGCGCGAGGCGTTATTGACATTGGCAAAAATCGTGGGCTTGACGAAGGCGCCGTGATTGATGCCTTCCGGCATCCCCAGCCCTCCGGCGGCAAGATCGGCTCCGCTTTCGATGCCCGCAGCGATGAAGTCGAGCACACGCTGACGCTGGCGTTCCGCCACGAGCGGCCCCAGAAAAGTCTCAGGATCCGCCGGATCGCCAATCGTCATGCCAGAGACATTGTCCACAAGCGCGTCGACAAAGGCATCGTGGCGCCGGCGCGGCACGAGGATACGCGTTTGCGCGACGCAGACCTGCCCATTGTTGGGAAAGGAACGATAGCGGAGCGCATCGACTGTCTGGCCGATATCAGCATCGTCCAGCACGATTGCCGCGGATTTGCCACCGAGCTCGAGGCTGACGCGCTTCAGTTGTGCGCCCGCCAGGCTGGCGATGCGGCCGCCGGCAGCAGTGAAGCCGGTGAAGCCGATCTTGTCCACGCCCGGATGCGTCACCAGATATTCGCTTACCTCCCGGTGAGCGACCAGGATGCTCAGGACACCCTCCGGCAGTCCCGCCTCACTGAACAACTCGCCCAGATACTGGCCGTCAATCGCGGTTTCCGGCGCCAGCTTCAGGATCACCGTGCAGCCGGCGAGCAGGGCCGGAAAGAGCTTCGCCAGAGCGACCTGATGTGGCGCGTTCCACGGGATGACAGCGGCGACCACGCCTACCGGGTCACGGACCCAAACTGCGTTGCCCCGGGGATAGCCAGCGCGATGCACTTCCCAAGGATACCCCTCGGCGGCAACGACATAGGCTTGGCCCTGATCACGAATGAGGGTCTGGATGGCTTTGGCAAACCAGGCCGGCGCGCCCATCTCCGCCGTCACCAAACCGGCGAACTCGTCGGAGCGGGTCTCGTAGAATTCCGCGAACCTGCGGATAACAGCAATACGGTCGACCACCGGCATGCGCGGCCAAGCGCCCTCGTCGAATGCCTTGCGCGCCGTCGCGACCGCAAGATCCACGTCGGCCTGCGCTGCCAGCGGCACCGCGCCGACCTGGCTTCCGTCGTAGGGCGAGCGGACCTCGATGAAATCGGCGCCCAGGGGATCCACGCGCCTGCCGCCGACGAAGTTCTGCGTGAAATTCCGCGTCATGATAAACTAGTTCTCCGCTACGGATGGATGAGGTCGGCCGCACGCTCGCCGATCATGATCGCCGTCGCGTTGGTGTTGCCGGCGATATGACGCGGGAAGATCGAGGCATCCGCGACCCAGAGCCCTTCGGTGCCGTGTACGCGAAGCTCCGGGCTGACGACCGCGTTTTCGTCCGATCCCATCCGGCAAGTGCCCACCGGATGCAGGAACGGCACCGTGGCCTTGCGCGCATAGGCTTCGTCCGCGGCAGGCCCCGCGCCTTCAGCCGGCACGTCGATGAGCTCGCGCACATGGCTGCCGAACGGGGGCGTCGAAGCGAGCCTGCGGATCCAATCCAAGCCGCGCAGCACGCAGGCAACGTCGTCTGGATGGTCGAGCAGGCGCGGATAGATCGCCACCGGCTGTCGCGGATCGCTGGAACGAAGCTCGAGGTGGCCGGTGCTCTTGGGATAGTTGACGTTGGCCAGGATGGTAACAAGGTTGCGCGTCGGCACGTGCAAACGGCCGTTGTCGTTGAAGTATCCGAAGGGGAAGAGATGGAACTGGAGGTCCGGTATCTCCCTATCCGGCGTCGATTTCAGGAAGGCGAGCACCTGGGCGGTGGGCACGCTCAACACACCATTGCGCGAGAGAATCCATTCGGCGAATGCTTTTGCCCGTCCGATCGGCGATGCATAGGCATTCCCCGTCTTGACATTCATCTCCGCACGGACATAGAGGCCCGGATGTTCCATCAGGTTGCGGCCGACCTCGGGACTTGCGATCCGCACGCCAATCCCATGGGGGGTCAGTTGGTCCGGATCGCCGATGCCAGAGAGCATCAGTATCTGCGGCGAGTTGATGGATCCGGCCGACAAGACCACGCCGCGCCGTGCCGTGGCTCGTACCTTCTGGCTGCCGCGCAGAATGTCGACGCCGGTAGCCCGTTTGCCTTCCAGTACGATGCGCTCGACCAACGCACCGTCCAGGAATGTGAGCTTGGCGTCACCGAGGCGAGGCAGGATGAAGGCGTCGAATGCCGAGTGACGAACGCCGCCTCTGGTGGAGCCCTGATTCCAGGCGACACCCTCGTGGGATCTTCCGTTGAGATCGGGGTTCAGGGGGACGCCCGCATTGACGAAGCTGTCGATGAACTTGGCCGATATCGGGTGCTTCCAGCGTAAGGCCGACACCCGGAGAGGTCCCATGCCGCCGCGATAGGCATTATCCTTGTCGTTATCGGCGGTCTCCATCTTGCGGAAATAGGGAAGCACCGAATTCCATCCCCATCCCTTGTTGCCCATCGCCTCCCAGGCGTCGTAGTCGGCCGCGGCGCCGCGAATGAAGATCATGCCGTTGATGGCCGAGGATCCGCCCGGAACGCGCCCCCGTGGCCATGATTCCTGCAGACCATTGCGACTGGGATCCGGCTCGGTCACGTAATTCCAGTCGTAGCGGACGTTGCCGATCGTATGCATCAGCGCGGCCGGCACGCGTGTCAGATGCAGCTTTTCGCTTTTGCCCGCCTCGAGGAGAAGGACACTCGCGCCCTTTTCGACGAGACGCGCTGCGAGCGGTGAGCCGGCGCTGCCAGACCCTACGACAATGTAATCGAATTCCATAGTGGACGTGCTCATCAGAAATTTGAGGCGGGCGCTGCAAGCCGCATCGCGCTGCCGGACGCGGTTGGAAATCTAGCTATCCTCACGATGCCCTCACATCCACGGCGGGCATCCTCACCGGTGCGGCGGCTCCGGCGGTGACAAGATGGCAGGCAGCATAGTCGTCGCCGCTGCGCTTCATCAGCTTGGGGTCCTCGCTCACGCAACGCGCGAAGGCGAAGGGGCAGCGTGTGCGGAAACTGCAGCCCGGAGGGATGTCGATCGGATCGGGCGGTTCGCCTTCCAGCAGGTAGGTCCCGGTATCGTAAGGCTTGTGCTCAATGGCTGGCACCGCGCTGAGCAATGCCCGCGTATAGGGGTGCGCGGGATCGAAAAACGTGGCCCTGTTGCCGGCAAGTTCCGCCACGCGCCCGAGATACATGACGGCTACGCGGTTGCAGACGCGGCGAACCATGCTCAGATCGTGGGAGATATAGACATAAGTGATGCCGTGCCGGTTCTGCAGCCCCTCGAACAGGTCCAGCAACTTGCCCTGCTCGACCTGATCGAGCGCGGACAAGGTCTCGTCGAGAATGAGCAGTTCCGGCTCCAGCACCATGGCGCGCGCGATATTGACACGTTGGCGCTGACCGGCGCTGAGGCCCACCGGCAATCTGTCCGTAAGGTCGGACCGCAGGCCAACCTCGTTCATCGTCGCCGCCACGCGTTCCCTGATCTCCTTCGCGGCCAACCCGCCATGGATACGCAGCGGCTCAGCGATTGTGCGACCGATGCTCAGGTGTGGCGGGATGGCGTTGTAGGGGTCCTGAAGCAGCAGTTGGAATCTGTGGCGCAAGTCCATCAGCTTGCGGCCGCCCAGACGGGCGATGTCTTGTCCCTTGAACAGTATCTGTCCCTTGTTCGGAGCCTCGAGGCGGCTGAGCAGCCGCGACAACGTCGATTTCCCGCAGCCGGATTCGCCCACGATGCCGAGATTGTCACCCTTGTAGACGTCGAACGAGACGCCGCGTACGGCCTGCACCACGCGATGCGCGAACAGCCTCTGGCGATCCTTGGTGGAGTAGGAGCGATAGACGTCACGTACCGAGAGGATGACTTCGCGCTTGTCGTCCACAGCTTCTTCCGGCGCGGCCGCCGTCGGTTGGGCATTCCATATGCGAGGCAGGCTCCCGATGAGATTGCGGGTGTAGCTGTGGTCCGGCTTCTCGATGAGGCTGCGCGTGTCACGACATTCGACCACCCGGCCATCGGCCAGCACCAGAATGTTGTCCGCAATCTCGTTCAGCACCCCGAGCGCCGAGGAGACGAATATGATCGCTGTCGAGAAGTCGCGCTGCAGATCGCGCAGGAGGCGCAGGATCTGGGCCGCCACTGTCACGTCGAGCGGCTGCGTGATGTTGTCCGCCACCAGCAAGTCCGGATTCGTGACGAGCGCGTCGACGATCAGTACACGCTGCATCATGCCGCCGCTGAACTGGAACGGAAATTCGTGGAAGCGCTGCGCCGGCGAGGGAATGCGCACCGCATCCAGCACCCGCAATACGCGGGCCCTCGCGTCGGCGGTCGAGATACCAGGCTCAACGGCGCGAAGCTTCTCTATGATCTGCTGGCCGACCGGAATGGTGGGATCGAGCGCGCTGCCTGGGTCCGAGCCGATGTAGGCTACCTTGCGGCCGCGCAGCTTCTGCATCTCGGCGGGCGGAAGGCCGAACAGATTGCGCCCACGGTAGGCGATACTTCCACCCGTCGGCAGAAGCGGTGGGCTTATCCAGTTCACCAGTGCGCGCGACAGGACCGTTTTGCCGGAGCCGCTTTCGCCGATGATGCCCAGGACTTCGTTCTTCGAGACCGAAAGATCGACGTTGCGCAGGATCGCGCGCCGAGCACCGGCAGCCGTGGCGAGATCGATCGAGAGGTCCGAGACCTCGAGGATTTTGGCACTTTCCGCGCTCATAGAACCCCCTGCAGGAATTTGTTACGGGAGCGTTCGAGAGCGCCACCCATCAGGTTGATGCCGCACAGCGACGCTGCCAGCAGCAGGCCGGGTATGGTGGTGATCCACCAGGCATTCATGAGATATTTCGTGCCGTCGGCGATTATGGTGCCGAAGGTCGGCGTAGGCGGCTGGATGCCGATGCCTATAAACCCCAGGATCGCCTCGAATATCATCATGCGCGCGACGTCGAGCACGGCCACGAAAGCTATAGGCGGCAAAGTGTTGGGCGCGATGTGCACAAGCAAAATGCGCAGGTCCGAGGCGCCCAGTATCTTGGCAGCGCGCACATATTCCTTTCGCCGTTCCGACATGGTGACGCTGCGCGCTATGCGGGCGTAGCCCGGCCAGCCAGCGAGGATGAACACCAGAATCACCGACATCGGTGTCGGCCGTGTCACGCCGAGGATCGTGATTGCCAGAATGATGACTGGGATGGACATCTGCGCGTCGGTGATGCGCATCAGGATGAGACTGGTCCAGCCGCCGGCATAGCCCGCCAGCATTCCGATCGCCGAACCTATGACGAACATGCCGATGACGCTGGCAATGCCGATCATCAATGCGTTCCGCAGCCCTATCAGCGAACGTGCCAGAAGATCGCGGCCGAGCTGATCTGTGCCAAACATATGCGGCCAGACCCAGCCTTGCTCCGGGAAGGGCGGTGAGAATTTCAGCCCCACGCTGAACTTTGTCGCCGAAAGCCCGAGCAATGTGGGCGCGACGACCGACAGTAGCAGGAGGCCGAGGAATATCACCGCACCCACCCTGAACTCCGCCGTCCTCGCGGCATTCAGGAAAATGCTGGCGCCCAGGCTGCGCGACTTCGCCGGCTGGCTGGCAGTGGTTTCGACGATGGCTTGCTCCGACATCAGTACTGCAGCCTTCTGTCTATCGTGGTCGAGGCGAAATCGACCAATATGTTCACAAGTACGAGCGCGACGCAGGAGAAGATTGCGATCGCCTGGATGATGGGAAAGTCGCGCTGGAACACTGCATTGATCATCAGCAGACCGATGCCTGGATAGTTGAAGAGATACTCGATGACGAAGAGACCACCGAGGATCAGACCCACCGCCTGAATGCCGAGAAGGTTGAGCAACGGAATGGATGAGTTGCGCAGCACATGCGCGGCGATCATCCGCGCACGCGTCAGGCCGCGTATCTGACCTACGGACACATAGGGATCGAGGAGGTTCGACGACACGGACACCGACAGGGAGCGCACGATCACCGGAATGAGTTCAACCGCGAGGACCAGCGCCGGCAGTATGGCATAGGTCCAGTTCTGATAACCGATCGCGGGAAGCCATCCGGTTTTGGCTGACAGCAGGAAAATGAACACAAGTCCAAGCCAGACATTGGGCAATGAAACCAGCACTGAGCTCAGATAGAGCGCGAAGCGATCCGGCCATCTCCCGGCATTGAGCCCGGCCCAGACACCGAGCGGCAAGGCGACAGCCAGCGAGATCAGAAAAGCGAGGCCGGCCAGCAGGAGGCTGTAGGGCAAGGTCGTGACGATAAGCCCGATCACAGACGCTCGATTGCTCGCATCGAAAGTCGATTCACCGCGAGAACCGCCAGTGCTGCCGCCTTGAG
The DNA here is from genome assembly GCF_006442845.1 of Mesorhizobium sp. B2-4-2. Lineage (NCBI taxonomy): Bacteria > Pseudomonadati > Pseudomonadota > Alphaproteobacteria > Hyphomicrobiales > Phyllobacteriaceae > Mesorhizobium > Mesorhizobium sp. B2-4-2. The sequence goes on from NZ_VFVM01000022.1 coordinate 8,708, forward strand.
CGCTTCGCACGAAGGAGCGTCCGAAATCGCCTTGCAGAACGTGTCCCATATAGCGACCGAACTGAACGATTATCGGGTCGCGCAATCCAAGATCCTTGGCGGTTTGCTCCGCGACCGAGGGCGACACCATCGGCCCCAGCATGAGCCGCACGGGATCTCCGGGCACGACACGCAGCAACGTGAAGATCAGCAGCGCGATGGCAACGACGATGATCGCGCCCTGGGCCAGGCGGCGGATGAGAAAATCTATGGCAAACAGCATGGAGTCCGTCTCGTGCGGGGAGAGTGGCGGCGTCGGCCGGTAAGAATCCGGCGCCGCCTGTTCCTTGCGTCAGACCAGATCGGCTTTGGACAAGTCGATCGGCCCGTAAGGGAGGTAGACGGCGCCCTCAAGGCTCTTGGATGCGCCATGGAAGGTGAGCGCAGAGAATAACGAGAAGCTCGGAACCTTCTTCGCCATCGTCGGGAAGGTTTCCTCGGTAAGAATCTTCAGGCGCTCTTCCGGATTGGGTGCCTTGCGCTCCTTGTCGAGCGCCGCATCGATCTCGGGATCGTTAATGCCGCTGATGAGCGCGGCACTCGAATGCCAGTTCGGCCGCAGCACAAGGTCCGGCTCCGGCGAGGGCGTCATCCAGCCCACGTCGCACATATGGCCCTGACCCTGTCCGTCCGCTCGCCGATAGATGGCGACTTCCCATGCGGCCGGCTCAAGGACGGTAAGCTGGACATTGAAGCCCTGCTCCTGGAGCATGGCGGTGATCAGCTCGCCATATTCCTTCGTCTTCGGATAGAAGCCGATCGACGTGATGTATTCGAGCTGCGGCAGGCCTTCGCCTTTCGGGAAGCCGGCTTCCGCGAGCAGGCGCTGCGCCTCCTCCGGATTGTAGTCGGGATAACCCTCGATATCCTTGAAGCCGAACTTCATTGGCGAGATGTAGCAGCTGGTGGGCAGCGCCGCGTCACCCATGAGTTCCAGGATCTGCTTGCGGTCGATCGAATGGCATGCCGCGAGGCGGATGCGAGGATCATCGAATGGCGGCTTGTTGCAGCGGAAGTGCAGATACTTGTTCTCTGTCGTCAGGCCCTTGCGGGTGACGACCTTGGGGTTGCCCTGAAGCGAGGCGTACTGCTCTGGCTCGAGGCGCTCGGCGATATGATACTGGCCGTTGAGCAAGCCTAGGACACGTGTATTGGCGTCGGGCACGTAGGCGTAGATCACCTCATCGACTTTCGGACGGCCGCCGAAATAATCGTCATTGGCGGCCAGCACGTTCTGGTCGCCGTTGGTGGCAACATATTTGAACGCGTTGGTGCCGTTCGGGCGCTTTTCCAGGCTCTTGGGATCGGCGACATCCTTGGCCGACAGAACCGGTATCACACTCGAGATGAACCACCAGGCGGAAGCCGGATAGCCGTACTTCCCGGTGTGCAGTCGAACCGTGAGGCGGTCGACGACTTCGACATCAACCTTGCCAGGACAGAATGAGGCGGCCGGGCGCTTCGGATCGGAAGAGTATTCGTAGGTGGCCTTCACATCCTCGGCGCCGAATTCCTTGCCATCGTGGAATTTCACACCATCGCGCAGCTTGAACTCGATCGTGTTCGTGTCGATCAGGGACCAGCTTTCGGCCAGCGCCGGCTCCAGAAGGTCCGCCTCGCCGTCACGCATCGGGGCCCTGGTCAGCGCATTGAACACGAACTTCTCGAAATTGCCCTGCCCGAGCGTGGTGTGGGAGGTCGGGTCCCAGTTGCCGGTAACCGGCCCCATCGAGGCAAGCACGACACTTTTCTTGCCGTCAGCGCGCACTGGCACCGGCATGCCGCCGACCATGCCCGCCACGCCAAGCGCACCAGCCCCTACAATAAGATCTCTACGCGTAACCATTGATGTTCCCCTTTGCTTGCATGCGCGCCTTGCTGGAACGCGCGACTTCGTTATCAATTGCCAAGCCGATCACAGTCCCAGCCTCCACCGCCGGTCCGAAACACTCCATCCATCTCTGGATGTGCAGGAAATGCGCGGCGTCGCAGCCACACTCGGCGATTCCAATCGCGGCGCCCGGAAGGGCGCCTTGAAGGGCTCGTCGCGCAACCGATTCGTCCGCCAAAGCCAGAATCAACAAATCGGTCAAAAACATCATTATAGTCGCACCATTCAGAGTCAAGCCAAACCGCTCTGCAAGCGCACAGATTCGTAAATCGGATGACATTGAGGCCGCTTAGAGTCAGTCAGATTTGATATAACTGTTGATTTTAAAGGTGAAATTTCTTTCCAAACTCAGCCTGATGCATGCTATGGCTGAACGATTTGGATGTTTTATGAATTTTTGCCGAATTGACGGATCATCGGCCTGAACTTATCATGCCGGAAACGGGAGGCTTGACTTGGTCGCGGAAGCCATTAGCCCAAGGCTGTTGAAGCCGCTCATGTCAGGGAACGCAGATGGGCTGCCCCAGCGGCCGGCGGTAGAATGAGTCCATGAGATTTTCAGAATTCCGGCAGGAAAAGATTCTTGAAATCCTGCGAGCCAACGAACGCGCGAGCGTCAATGCCTTAGCGGAGCGTCTTGAGGTCAGTCCTGAATCCATCAGGCGCGACCTGCGCATCCTTGAAGTCAACGGCTTCGCCCGAAGAGTCTATGGCGGTGCGGTCATCACGCCCAACGAGGCCGACAAGCCCTTCGTCGAACGAAACAAGGTCAACGCGCCGGAAAAGAACCGGATCGCGGAGAAGGCTGCTAGCCTCGTTCGCGACGGGATGAAGATATTCGTCAGTTCCGGCACGACGACGCTCGCCTGCGTGAAGCAGTTGCACAAGCATCAGGACCTGACCATCTTCACAAATTCCATTGCCGTCGCGGCGCACTTCTTTTCGCATGGCTGGGGTACCAGCGTTCGCGTGCTCGGCGGCCCGATGGTGCCGGAGTACCAGGCGACCTTCGGCCACGCGACCATCACCGCGCTCAATGGCCATCGTTTCGATCTGGCGCTGATGGGCGTCAGCGCTGTTCACTACGACCACGGCTTCATGGGCTTCGGCGAGGACGAGGTCGCACTGCACGATGCCGCCAGACTACAGGCTTCCACCACCATCATGGTGGCCGACGCATCGAAGTTCGGACGCTTCGGCTCCGTGCGCGCCTTCGGCCTTGGCGATGCGCATCACGTCATTACGACTAAGGGCGTGGGCGAGGAGTTCGTGCAACGTTTCGACGAACTGGGCGTCGACCTCATCAGGGTCTAGCCAAGGCGCGCATTCCAAAACCTGCCTGCCTCCAAATCTTTTCTTTACACAAGACACCGGAGCGATAGCATCGGCTTGGCCCTGTCGGCGCCGTTGGCCGGACCGGCAGCGGCATCGTTCGAACAGTGCGCGAGACAATCTTACCTGACGGAAATGGCTTTGGCGGAAAAGGGCTCGACGCCCCGCAAAGACTTAACGGAAGTCGCCGGCACTGCCGCGACGAATGCACTTTCTGCGATTCTCGCGAAGGATTGGGATGGCCTTGTCGATCGCGCGGCGACATCGCGCCTGGACCGTCAGACATGGAGCGCAGCCCGGATAAAAGTCGCGGCGGAGGCGGGCGCGCCTGGTCTCCTTGTGCCTACGCATCGCGGCATCGACAGCACGCGGCTCGAACTATCAATGGAAGGCCAACGCCCTTCCCTGCTGCTGAAAGTCATTCATCCCGATCAGCGTCGTTATATCGATACGGCTGCTTCTTTCGACGCCCAGCGGAAGGCGGCGATACTCGGCTGCGCGCCCGACATCCTGGTTTCGGACGCCGTGCGCGGCATCGCGCTGATGGACTTTCTGGACGGATGGAGGACAGCACGCGTCAATGACTTGCGCAACGCAGACGTCATGGATGCCGTGCTTGCCATCAAGCGCAGGATCCATTCCGGCCCTCGCCTGACGCGTACCTGGTCTGTCTTCGACAGGATCAGAATCCTTCAGGCGGAAATCGCACGCAACACGAGCGGTGCGCCGAGTGAACTAACTGTCTTGCAGGACGATGTGTTCCGTATCGAGCGCATGATCGAGGCTGCCGGCGTGGACACCGTTCCGGCTCATGCCGATGGCCTCGCCTCCAACATCCTGATCGACACTCACGGCAATATCCAACTCGTGGATTTCGACGAGGCGCGCAATGTCGACCCCTACTTCGAGTTTGGTATCCTGATGAACGAAGCCTTCGGGCCTGAAGAAGAGATGCTGCCTGCTCTTGAAATGTTCGAGGGCCGCGCGCGGCTTGAAAGCCTTCGCCGCGCCAAGCTCTATGCGGTTGCCGATGACCTGGCGTGGACCATGTGGGGACTGGTCATGGACGCCGTCTCCGCAAGGAAGGATGTCGAATTCTTCCGCTATGCATGTTGGCGCCTGATCCGGTGCCGGACCACATTGGCCGGCGTCGATCTCGACCCTCGTGCCGGGTGGCTTTGAATGTCCGCCGTTGAAAAAAGCCTGGGCGAAGGCAACACCCTCGCCGAGCGCCAACTCGAGGCAGCATTATCCAAGGTCATCGCCTGGCAAGGCAAGGCCATTCGCTACCGGCCGATGTTCGGCGGCTTCAGCAACTCCAACTGGCGTGTCAGCGTGGCCGGCAAACGCGGCTCCTTTTTTGTCAAGTTGCCTGGCCCGGGCACGGAGCGCTTCATCGATCGCGCCGCGTCCCTGGAAGCGGGCCAGCGAGCCTACCTGCTCGGCATCGGGCCCCGATGCTTCGACTATCTGAAAGACGAGGGCATAGAAATCTACGATTTCGTCGAGAATTCCCGCACATGCGTTACCAGGGATTTTCACGCGGCCGGCATCAGGGAGAGCACAATCGCGCTTTACCGCTCGTTCAACGACTCCCCCCTTCTCGGTCTCACAAAGACCGTCTTCGACATGATCGAGGAGCATCTCGAGCAACTGGCCGAGTTGGGAGGGGAGCTGCCCCTCGGCTTTCCTTCGATCCACGCACAATATCGGGCAGCGCGTACTGCGCTCGAAGCCGCGGGGATCGATCTCGTGCCTTGCTACAACGACCCCGCCCCCGCCAACTTCCTGTCAACCAGCGACGGCCGTATTATGATCGTTGATTTCGAATACGCTTCCAACAACGACCGTTGCTACGATTTGGCAACGTGGTGCTCGGAAATGTTCTTCGATGATTGTATGAACAACGAAGCCATCGAAGCCTATTTCGGCCGGGTGGAGCCGGCCGTTCAGGCGCGCATGTTCGTCTATCGGATGCTTGGCGATTTCAAATGGTCGCTTTGGGCCATGATCCAGACGGCTATCTCCGACATTGATTTCGATTTCTACAAGTTCGGCGCCTGGAAGCGGATGCGACTGCACTCGACGCTGAACGACCGGCGCTGGGGCCGATCGCTGGCCTCACTCTGATTCGGGGACGATCCGAATCTCAAATTGCCGATTGGCTGGTTTGCAGTCAGTGCATTAATCACGACCCTCCAATCGGGATGGTCCATACCCCTGTTGATCTCGAGCCAAGGCAGTCGCGCACCAGTATTCCTCGTTGCTCAGCGCCAACCTCGCGCCCTGCCAATCGCGTCCTTGTGCCTAGCCCTTAGATCATCGCGCGCGATAGCGGCGGGGAAGAACCGCGCCACGACCCCGGCCGCAATCTTCATCGGGATTTTTCTGACCTGGTCGTTTGCAAGCGTCGCGCACCCCAGGGCAGTCAATTCATCTATTTGGGAGCATATGATTTCCCGTCCGAGAATGTCGGCCAGAAACTGGCAAAAAAAGGTGCTACGCACCAAACCGCCATCGATTGATATGGGATCGGCCAGGGTCAACGTTTCCTGTGGGCAATCCATACGTTAGCGAATGGTTCGCCAGCCCATTCCATCGTATTCTCTCGTATGGTCTGGCGAACCTAAGGACGGGAGGAGGACTAGTTTTCCATGCGCGCGGTGTCTCTTTCATCCACAAAGAGTCGATGAACCCGCAAACGAGCACGGCTGGTTTGGGGCCGGAGCAGATCGGCAGCTTCCGACCGGGAAACATCGATTGCGGCATCCAGCTTAGCGTTGGCGTGGTGCTCCGGCGCTAGTACCGCGGTGGCGTAAGCCTTCTGGGTCGAGATCGTCCCAGATTACGCATTGATCGCAATACGCGAGCGCCGACATCACGCCAACGGAGGAAGGCGCCTGGTTTCGTGAATGCTTCTCCCGGTGGCGGAAATCGGAGACGGTCATCAAGCTGCAGTCGCTTGCACGATGAGGTTGGTCTTAGCCGTTGAGCAAGTCGTAACGGCGTCGCAATCCAAAAGCTGATGGGCTGTCGCTGCAGCAAGTCGGTGTCAGCTCTCCAGATCACGACCGTTTGAGCTTTCCATGACGATGCCACCCCAGTCCTCGGGCACTACATCAGCGATCGACTGCGAAAAGGTCCAATTGTGGCCGTCGAGGTCACGGCAGGAATACTGACGCTCGCCATAGGGATGGCTCGTTGGCCCGCTGAGAATAGCTGCGCCATGCCGCGCGGCTCGCCTGTGGTGCCCGTCGACATCCTCGACGCGTACCATCACTGCGAATGGACCACCTGTCCCCGTCAGTCCGCCAGACTTCAATTCTGTGACAACGACGGTGCCGTCTCCGAAGCCGAGCTGGGCACGATGATTGCCGATCATCAGCCGTATTTCAAAGCCGAAGGCCTCACAAAGCCAATGGCTGGCCGTCTCGACATCGCGATACGAAAGCACCGGTATGACCGTGCTCGTGGGCATCGAGCGGTTGTCGATCATGGTCATCCCCTATGCTGCCTTGAAAGGGTTGGAGGCCCTCAGCGAAGAGCCTTCAACTATAAGGCGACCAACATTGTTGGCGAGGACCGTTATAGGGCTGGTAGCTGTTGTCCCAGGCGCGGTAGGAGACGTAGCGCTCGTAGCACCAGCGCACATGCGCTGCTTCCAATCGGACGGCCGGACTTGGCGCTACCGGTGCGACAGTCACCGCCGCGACGCCGGCGGCAAAGGCGGCTGCCGGGAACCAGTAGCCATTATAGTAGCGGTAGCCTGGCCGCACGCGGGCATAGCCGCGATACCCATTATAGTAGTATCCGCCGCCAACGACGTAGAAGCCGCGCCGAAACCAGACTGGCGTCGGCGCTGTGGCGACCGACGCCGGGGCAGAGGCCGGCACGACAGGCAAGGCCTCGGCCGGCGAGGCGAGCCCTGTGGCGCCAATCATCAAACCGCAAAACGCTGTGATTGTCCGCTTCATCTTTTCACTCCTGTTGAATGGGGTCGAAGGGTTCGGGGATTACTGACGTCGGAGCGCACGCAGTTCGGAGATAGAAAGCGCGCCATCGCCATTCGTGTCCGCCTGCAGCAACCGGTCAGGGATGAAGGCGGCGAACTCGGCGCGCGAAATCTTGCCGTCGCCATTGCGGTCGATGCGGTCGGCCTGGGCCTGGAAGCCGCCGAATTGGGCGGCCTGGAAGTCGCGCTTCGACTTCACCTGTTCCACTGCCGCGCGCACTTCGCCCGCGTCGAGCAAACCATTGTGGTTGGCATCCATCCGGTCGAACATCTGCGCTCGCGCGGCCTGGATTTCGCTGAATTCGAGCTTGCGGTCGCCGTTGGTGTCCACGCGCCGGAAGAGTTCCCTGGCACTGCCGTCCGCCGCACAGGCGCTTCCCGCGCCAAGCAGCAGGCCGGCAAAGGCCATGACGATCTTGTTCATATTGATCTCCGCATTGGGGTCGGATGGTCCGCCGCGGACCGTCCTTGCAGAGGCTTCTACGCAGCGCCTTTTGTGCTCCTACGCAACGCGAAGATGACTTTTTTCAAAGTGCGGTCGGCGCCGCTGCCTATCCCCGCCGCGATAGAGAATTCGAGGCAGCAAAGAATCTTGGGCGTCGAGCGTAGGAGCCGAGCTCTCGCTGCGTATCGGGCTGCAGTGGCCGCCCGCGGCCTGACAATGAAAGGACATGATCATGAAACGCTCAGTACTGATAGCGGCCTTGCTTATCGGGCTCTCGCCGCTGTGCGCGGCTCAGGCTCAGGACATGCCGGGCCAGCGCATCCTGCAACGGATCGATACCAATGACGACGGCGCCATCTCCAAGGATGAGATGACAGCCGCCCGCCAGCGCCTGTTCAAGCGGCTTGATGGCAATGACGATGGCGTCATCGACGAGAAGGAAATCGAAAGCGCCCGCCAGGCGATCAATGACCGCGCCGAGACCGCGCAGGCGCGGCTCGCCAGCCGCTGGCGGCGCATGGACGCCAATGGCGATGGCAAGGTGTCAGAACAGGAATTCGCCAGCAGCATGCCTTTGTTCGACCTCGCGGACCGCGACAGCGACGGCAAGCTCTCGGCCGACGAGCTCGCCTCGGTCCGCAAGCTGATCGCCGAGCACGCCAATTGATAATCGGCAGCGATCATTCCCTTTACAAAACAAGGAGTACGACATGTTGTCTTCGGTAAAGATTCCGATGTTCTGCCTCGGTGCGATGCTTGTCTGGTCGGCCGCTTCGCCGGCGTCAGCCGAGGAATGGCAGCGACCGACCGTGCATGGTGGCGAGATCAGCCGCAGCGTCGGCAAGGACAGCAGCGTCTACACCGGCTCGACCACCCGCACCGGTCCGAATGGCGGCACCTACACGTCGAGTTCCAAATGCGTGGGAGGCGTTGTTGACCGCTGCGCCAGAAGCTATTCTGGGACTGGGCCGAATGGGCAGTCCTTTTCGGGGAAACGGGTGTCGGCGCGCGGGCCGTTCCGGGGCCGCTCGGTCGGCAGCTTCACCGGCCTGAACGGCAACACGGTCCATGGCTTCCGCCACTGGCGGCGCGGACATCTGGTGTGATGGACTTGAATCCGAAATTCGTTTCTGTGCTCCTCCTGATCGATGCGAATTTCGGATTCGCCGAACCAGCAGTCTCGTCCGTGGATGCCCGCCGCCGTGCGACATGAGGAGCCCCGCGGTGACGATGAGCTTCTGGCGCGCATCGCCGCGGGCAGCCAAAGCGCGCTGTCCGAGCTTATCGCCCGCCATGGCCGTGGGCTGCGGATATTTGCCGCGCGCTATCTCGGCAATGCCGGCGACGCCGAGGATGTGGTGCAGGAGGTGTTCGTGACCGTCTGGAAACAGGCCGCGCGATTCGATCCGGTCAGAGGGCGGGCTTCAACCTGGCTCTACCGGATCACTGCCAACCGTTGCATCGACCAGCGTCGACGCAGGGCGCTACGCAGTTTCATCGGGCTGGACGACGTAAGGGACGAAGTCGCTTCGCCGGAGGCGGATGCCGAAGCGACGACCGCGGCGCGGCAGGAACTGGCGATCGTGCGCGACGGGCTCTCGCGCCTGCCGGAACGGCAGCGCATGGCGGTGCTGCTCAGGGCCGTCGGCGACCTCGACATCGCGGCGATCGCCGAGGTGATGGGCAGCAGCGTCGGCTCGGCCGAGCAATTGCTTGTCCGCGGACGGCGCGCGCTCAGGGATCATTTGGCAATGGCGGCCGTGGGCCGCGAAAGGAAGTCCTCATGACACGGGACGAATTTGAACGATGCAGGCGCCGCTTCGGCGACACAGTCGAGGCATGGCCCGCACCCTTCCGCCAGCAGGCACTGGCCTTGATGGCAGCGGAGCGGAAGAACGATCCCGATGCCGCTCTCGACCGCCTCGTGCTCGAGGCGGCGCTGATCGATGGCGACGACCAAGAACTGGCACGCAATGTGCTGGCTCGCATCGAAGCCGGCTCGCCTGGCCCGTCCTTGTTGGCGCGCCTGCTCTTAAGTCCGACCGGGTTCGTAGCCTGCGCCGCTGCCGCGCTCGTGGCGGCGACGCTGGCCGGCTACCAGGTGGCGCGGCTGCAGGACGATCCGTCGGATACGGAGCTTCTGGCGTTGGCGTCGGGATCGTCATTGGCCGATGGCGGTGTTGTCGCGGATTATCCGGCAGAGGAGGGCTCGCTTTGAAGCGTTCCTGGACATGGACGGCGACGCTGGTGCTGCTCGCCCTTTCGCTCGCCGTCAACTTCTTCCTGGTCGGTTATGCCATGCACGGCCTGCGCCAGGGCGCGGCGGCGCGCGTGCTGTTGTCAGAGATTGCCGGCAGCTATCCGCCCGAGGTGAGGAAGGAGTTCCGTGGCGTGCTGCGCGACAACCGCGCGCGCACCTTCCAGGCACTGCGCGAACTGCGTGCCGCGCGCGCCAATCTGGCAGCGGCACAATCAGCCAAACCCTTTGACGAAGCGGCGGTGAAGGACGCGATGGCGGCGGTGCGCAGCGCAACGACCAACCTGCAGGCGACCATGCAGGACTATCTCCTGGCCGCGCTAAAGAATGTCAACGCCAAGGCCGCCGTGGGAGGTTGAGACGCGACGGCCCTACTGGCGGCACAATCGTCGCCGACCTATGTCGATATCCAACGGTCTGCGATCACGATGATGGAACAATGCGGCACGACAGGCTTGTCCTGACTCTGCTTCGGCGCGAGCTCTTGGCTGGCTTGCGCTCGATGCGCTGCCGCGACCTTGCCTGGATCGTCGCCGGCGGTGCGGCTCTGCTTGCCTATGCCATCGCTGACATCGTTCTCGCTTTGCAGGCGGCATCCGCGACGCTGCGGCAGGAGCAGGCGCTGTGGCTGCTTGGTTTGCCGGGCGCGCTTCTCATTCTTGGCGGCTTCGCTGGCAACGCGCTCGCCAGGCTTTGCTTGTCGCGCGCCTTCGCGCCGTTCCTGAAGGCGTTGCCGCTCTCTCTTCGGGAGCGCCGGCGCATGGCGACGGTGGCGATATTTGCGATGGGCGTTCCGCTTGTCGTGGCCGTCATGGCGGCGGTCGGTCTTGGCTGCGCCGTCATCGCAAAACCGCTGGCGCCGGTCTGGGGTCTGGGCGCCGCGATCCTGTTTGTCGCCGGCCTGTGGGCGGCAGCCGGCTGGCGGCTGCGCGGCCGGGACACGATCAGCCTCGACGACAAGGCCAGCCCGCTGGGCGATGGGCGTAGGCGCCGTCCATGGCTCGGTGCTTTCGACCGTTCGGCACCAGCCTGGCTCTCCAGCTGGGCCTTGGGCCTGCCGGCTGGCCATGTGCGCGCGTCCTGGCGACTGGTGGGGGCGGCCGTCTTCTTCGGTTTCGTCGCGGCCCTTTCCGCAGCAATCAGCCTCGTTCATCACGACGCCGTGCCAGCGGCCATGGCGGGCCTGACCGGCGGCCTTCTCGTCTTCATGCTGAGCGCGCGCTTCCATCCGCTCGGCTCGCCGGTACTGCGCACGGCTCCAATCGGCTTTGTCAGGGCGTGGCTGCGGCTGGCGCGGCTGCCCCTGCAATTGTCGCTTGCCTTCTTTCTCATGCCGGCAGGTGCTGCCCTGGCGGCGGAGCCATCGGCTTGGACGATGCCGCTCGCCAGTGGCTTGTGGCTGCTGGCGCTGAACGGCGCCTATGCGGTGTTCGCCGCCTATTTCATGACGGCGCCGTTCGTCGCCGTGCTGAGCTTCCTCAGCGCCATCGCCTACACCAGCTACGAATCGCTCGAATATGGGCGCACGGTGCTGATTGGCTTTGCCGCCCTTGTCCTGTTCCTATGGCACCGGGCGCAACGGAGATACCGCCATGGATAGCAGCGCCGATCCCGTCGAGATACTCGCGGTTCGCGGGCTCAGCGCCGGCTATGGGGGCCGCGCGGTCGTCAGCGACATCGATCTGTCGATCGACCGAGGCGACATCCTTGGCCTGCTTGGCGCCAACGGCTCGGGCAAGTCCACCTTGCTCAGGGCGATCACCGGCCAGATTCCGCCACTTGGGGGGACCGTGGCGATCGACAGGATCGACCTTGCCGGCGCACCGGAACGTGCCAAATCCGGTTTCGGTCTTGCCATGCATCCATCCGATCTACCGGTGGCGCTGACCGGGCGGCAATATCTTGAGCTCGTCGCCTCGATCCGCGGCTGCGCCGAAGACGACTGGCCTGGCGTCAATGTCGCTGACCGGCTCGGGCTCAACCGCTGGCTCGACCGACCAATCGCCGAATATTCACTCGGTACGCGGGCCAAGATCGCCATTGCCGCGGCTCTCCTCGGGGCGCCGCCGCTGCTGATCCTGGACGAGTCCCTGAACGGCCTTGATCCGCTTGCCGCCTTCGAGGTCAAACGCGTCATCCTTGCATTGCCGGCGAGCCGCCGCCAAGCCGTCATCATCTCCACCCACGTGGTCGAAGCGGTTCCCGGCCTGTGCAGCCGCGCGGTGCTTCTGGCCGAGGGCAGCATTGCCCGAGAGTGGGACGCCCGGCAGTTGGCCGACGCCAGCCACGCACCCGGGACCTTTGAGCTCCACGTTATGCAGGCGCTGTCGGAACCCATGAGCTGGCGAAGGAGGTAACGCGGCATATTTTGCCGAGAGGGGATGGCTTTCGGGTGACGTCTGCTTTTGGGTAATGGCAAAGGCATCCCGAACTGCCGGAATTGGGCGCATTGCTGCCATTCGGTAGAAGATGAATGCGGTTCAGCGAATGGCTGGATCAGTTTCTTGAATCAATTTGGGCGAACCGCTTCGTAGCCCATTGACAAATAACCATCATCTTAGTCGCCGAGGGTCAGCATTTTCTAGAGCGGTGCCTCAGTTCTAACCACAAAGAAGGTAATCATGCATTGTGACGATAGCGTTATGAGCGCGGCCGCATTGGTCACGAAAGCGGGTCGACCGCTTCGCCATGATCTGGAGGGAAGCTGACCTTGCATCCAGCTCAGCGCGATGCGGCTTAAATCAGTGGCAAGTAACGGCTTTCGTTAGGTAAGGAAACGGACAACCCAACAGAGAATCGTCACGCTCCAGCAAGAACGCTTAGCCTGTCCAGAGCAGGTGCGAGCCCTTTCAGCGATACGGACAAAGCGACGTCCTTCTGGTCGGTGCTTCTGACCTTGATCTTCAGCACCGAACCCGCCCGCAATGCGGCTACTGTTCCTTCATCGAGGCTGAGCGGTACGATGCAGCCGGCCGGCAAGCAGGTGGAGAAGCGCAGCGCCTCAGGGGGCTGGCTGTCATCGATCTGCAATGTGGCGCCGGCGTCGAGCATAAGCCCAAACGGAAGCACGACATTGCCCGCGAGCGTGGCGTCGCTGTTTCGCCTAAGCTCAACAGCCAGGATCCGCTGTCCGTTCTGCTGCGTCTGTTGCTGGGAGACACCGCACGCTACCGTTGATGTGCTGCTTTGACAGGTCAGGCTCCAGTCCTGGTAGCTCTCCTGGAGCGAAGTCGCGCCGCCTGGCAGCTTTGAAGTCACCTCTTGAGACAAGGCCGCGGTGCCCATCACCATCAAGCTGAGTGTTGCTGCTGCACTGGCCAGCGGGAATTTCCACATGCGCAATTCGATGACCTTTCATTACTCAGCCGGCGCCTTGGCCGGCCGACACATTTGATAAGCCGACCTTATAGTGATCGGCCGAACCATCACTTCGGTCCGCCTACCACTTGACGCTGAAGCCGAGCTTGGCGCCGATGGAGCGGCTGTCGCCGAACTCTTTCAGGCTCGACTTGGCGAAGGCCTCGCCGAAGACGGTGTAGCGGTCTTCGTTCCAGCTCAGTGATCCACCGACACCCAGCCCGCCCCATAGCGGCTGGTCGTGCTCGTGCAGCGCGGTGCCGGAGACATCGACGTCGTTGCCGTCCAGGAAGTCATAGTAGAGATTGGCGATGCCGTAGAGATGCGATCGGCTTACCCTTCCCTGAGCTCCTGTCCAGGCATCCTCGTGGTCGAGCGACAGGCCGGCACGGCCGATGAGCGTCTGGCTGCTGTCGAGCGACACTGCCGCATCGAACGGATCGGTGAAGCCGTCGAAGCGGACTGAGGAATAAGAGAGTTGAGCCTGCGGCGTCAGTGTCCATTTGCCCTGGAGCGCGAACTTCTGGCCGGCTTCGATGCTCAGAGCATAACCGAACCGGTTATTGCCATTGGCAAGTTCGCTGCCCAGCGTGGCGGACTTCAGGTCGCTGTCATACCACGTCACCTGGGCCTGGGCGTCGGTGTAGAAACCGTTGTCGCCATACCAGGTCAGCGTGCCGCCGAAGCCATAGCCGGTGGCATCGATGGAGCCGGCCCCATAGATCGAGGAGATGTCCGACGAGGCTGTACCGTAGTGGAAAGAGACACCGCCAAGCAGGATGCCGGTGGCGTCCTCATAGAGCAGGCCGTCGACGCCTGACTCCAGTCTCCATGTCGTCACGTCATAGTCCGAGACGGTGGTGGCGCTCTCGGGGCTCTGCCGCGTGTGGGCGCCCTCGATGCGGGCCCAGATCGCGTTCTGTGTGGGAACGCTGCCGATCTCGTCGGCGCCCTGGGCGGCACCCACCCATGAACGGTTGCCGACGCGCTGCTGCAAAGTGCCCAGTTCGTTCAAGCTCTGCAGGACACCCGGATAGGCCTCATAGATTGGCACGGCCGGCGAATAGAGCGGTCCCTGTGGGCCGGTCGGGGTGGTCAACGCCGAGCGCAGATACCAGTCGCCGTCGCTCGGCGTGCTGACGCCATTCTTATAGAGCCGGTAGGCATAGGCGCCGCTGACCACGGCCTGGTCGCCTTGGAAGACATAGTCGCCGGCAAGCGAGAAGGTGCCGGCCGAGCTTCCGCCCACATCGATGATCTTGATGCCTTCCACCGTCTGCGCCCCTGCCCCGCCGACATTGGCGACCGCAAGAATGCCGGTGCCGGAGGTGTTGCCATGGATGACGACCTTGTCGGTGGTCGAGGCATCGCCATCGAGCGCTGCATTGAGGCTGCCCAGACCACGAGCCGCTCGAGATCGACTGACTCGGACCAATCTTACGCGCAGATATTCTGTTATCGCGGGATATCTACCATCAGGGTTTTCTGGTAATATACTTCTTGGCGGACCCCAACCCGCTAGGCCGGCGCCCTATTAAAAGCCGGGTTTACCC
>NZ_VFVM01000023.1:0-19417 GCF_006442845.1 Mesorhizobium sp. B2-4-2
AGAGAAGCTGCGCTTCGCCATCCGTGAAGGCGGCCGCACCGTCGGTGCCGGCATCGTCGTCACCATCAAAGAGTAATCGACACCGGCATCAGCCGGATCGAGAAGGAAGGGCGGTCCTCGGGCCGCCCTTTTTGTCGGCGACCGAAGGTCAGCCGTTGGCATGCCGGGGCCGACACGCGGTCGAACGGTAGCCGCGTCATCGAACTGGCCATCGAGGCAGGTTGAGGCTTGCTCGATTTTTCCGCTATCGTCGCTGCAGGCGGCGCTGGGCGGAGGTCAAGTATGAGCCAGGATGTTCCGACACTGTACGAATGGGCCGGCGGCAGCGAAGCGCTCAACCGGCTGACGCAGACCTTCTATGACAAGGTGGCGCAGGATCCGGTCGTCGGGCCGGTGTTCAAGCATATGTCGCCCGACCATCCCGCCCATGTCGCGGCCTTTATCGGCGAGGTTTTCGGCGGGCCGAAAACCTACAGCGAAAAATTCGGCGGCCACCGCGAGATGGTGATGCATCACCTGGGCAAGCATTTGACGGAGGAGCAGCGCCGCCGCTGGATCAACCTGCTGGCCGATGCCGCGGATGCCGTCGGGCTGCCTGACGATCCGGAGTTCCGTTCCGCCTTCATGGGCTATGTCGAGTGGGGATCGCGGCTCGCCAGGATGAATTCCAATCTCGGCGAAACGTGCGACCCGGAGACCGAGCCGATGCCGGCCTGGGGCTGGGGCGTGCCCGGCGGGCCTTACCGGGTCCCGGACACCAAATAGCGTCCAACGGATACACGGGCCGGCAGGCAAGATCTCCGCGAACAGCATGCCGGCGCACTCGAGCATGAAACCGGAGATCGATGGCGGCGGGCTGGTCGTCGACCATCCCGATTTCCGGGAAAGGGGATGAAGGCGCGTTTGCTTGCAAACCGCTCTTTACAGAGCGCGCGGAAGCTTTTAGGAAGCCCCTGCTGCGCCGAGGCGCACGTGTACGGGCATAGCTCAGTTGGTAGAGCGGCGGTCTCCAAAACCGCAGGTCGTAGGTTCGAGCCCTGCTGCCCGTGCCATTTCAAGAAATGGCACGTCAAACAAAAACTCAGCCATTTCCTAAATGGCCGTCAGAAACGATATTTCTGCGGGCCGCCCTTTGAAAATCGACGACCGGCTTGCCATATTAAGCTGATTGAGGCATAAGGGCGCCATAGCCGGGACGGAACGACTGGATGGTTCCGAGGCGGTGTTTGGTCATAAAGCGGACACTTGCCACTTGCGTGGATCAAGAATCGGTTTTATGTAGACGAAACAGACACGCGACGCGTGGAGCTGGGAAGCCGGCTTTACGCGTCTGATTTGCATGGGCGAAATGATTGCGCTGATTCGGCGCGAAAGTGGACCCAGGCGGCACGTCCCGGCCAGCGGGATCATCCAGGAGACCCGGCCAACGGGTCTTGAAGACAGAGCGGCATATGGCTTCGAAAACCACAAATCCTTTCGTCTTTCTCCAGCAGGTTCGCGCGGAGACCGCCAAGGTGACTTGGCCGTCGCGACGCGAAACGATGATCTCGACGGTGATGGTTCTGGCTTTCGCTGTGATCGCGATGATCTTTTTCTTCACCGCCGATCAGCTCATGGGCCTCGCGGTCGAACAGATTCTGGGCATTGGACGCTAAGTCCGGCGATTACGGAGAAGTCGTGAAATGACTACGCGCTGGTACATCGTCCACGCCTATTCGAACTTTGAGAAGAAGGTCGCCGAGGACATCGAGAACAAGGCCAAGCAGAAGGGCCTGTCCGCCGATATCGAGCAGATCGTCGTGCCGACCGAGAAGGTCGTCGAGGTTCGTCGCGGCCGCAAGGTCGACGCCGAGCGCAAGTTCTTTCCGGGCTATGTGCTCCTGAAGGCCAACTTGACCGACGCCGTGTTCTCGCTGGTCAAGAACACGCCGAAGGTCACCGGGTTTTTGGGCGACTCCAAGCCGGTGCCGATCACCGAGGCCGAGGCGCAGCGCATCCTGAACCAGGTGCAGGAAGGCGTCGAGCGCCCGAAGCCCTCGGTTACTTTCGAGATCGGCGAGGCGATCCGCGTCTCGGATGGCCCCTTCGCGTCCTTCAACGGCTTCGTCCAGGAAGTGGACGAGGAGCGGGCGCGGCTCAAGGTGGAAGTTTCGATCTTCGGGCGCGCCGTGCCTGTCGATCTGGAATTCGGACAAGTCGAAAAAGGCTGATCCGAAATCCCTGGCGCCGTTCCGGTGGTCAGGGGAGGCGGCGCGGCAACGCGCGGCCTGAGAACGGTGGGAGGCGAATGCGGCTTTAGCCGGCCGCAGGAACCGCACCACCAGACTGCAACAGCCGGTGTTTTCCCAGATCGAGGGGCCGGCATAGACAAAGGCAGGAATAGAGATGGCTAAGAAAATTGCAGGCCAGCTCAAGCTCCAGGTTGCCGCGGGCTCGGCTACGCCGTCGCCCCCGATCGGCCCGGCGCTTGGTCAGCGCGGCATCAACATCATGGAGTTCTGCAAGGCGTTCAACGCGCAGACCCAGGAAATGGAAAAGGGATCGCCGATTCCGGTCGTCATCACCTACTATCAGGACAAGTCGTTCACCTTCGTCATGAAGACGCCGCCGGTGAGCTACTTCCTGAAGAAGGCCGCTAACCTGAAGTCGGGCTCCAAGGAGCCGGGCAAGGTCAAGGCCGGCACGATCGGCCGCGACAAGGTCCGCGCCATCGCCGAGCAGAAGATGAAGGATCTGAACGCAAACGACGTCGAGGCGGCCATGCGCATGGTCGAGGGCTCCGCCCGCTCGATGGGTCTGGAAGTGGTGGGCTGAGATCATGGCAAAGATTGCAAAGCGTGTATCGAAGACCCGCGAAGGCATCGATCCCAACAAGGCTTATACCTTGGGTGACGCGCTGAAGCTGCTCAAGGATCGCTCGACGGTCAAGTTTGACGAGACGATCGAAGTCGCGATGAATCTCGGCGTTGATCCTCGCCATGCCGACCAGATGGTCCGCGGCGTGGTCAACCTGCCGAACGGCACCGGCCGCTCGGTCCGCGTCGCCGTGTTCGCCCGTGGCGACAAGGCCGAGGAAGCCAAGGCCGCCGGCGCCGACATCGTCGGCGCGGAGGACCTGGTCGACATCGTCCAGAAGGGCACGATCGATTTCGATCGCTGCATCGCCACGCCGGACATGATGCCGCTCGTCGGCCGTCTGGGCAAGGTGCTCGGCCCGCGCGGCATGATGCCGAACCCGAAGGTCGGTACCGTCACCACCGACGTCGCGGCCGCCGTCAAGGCATCGAAGGGCGGCGCTGTGGAGTTCCGCGTCGAGAAGGCCGGCATCGTTCACGCCGGCGTCGGCAAGGTCTCGTTCGACGTCAAGGCGCTGGAAGAAAACGTCCGTGCCTTCGCCGATGCGGTGACCAAGGCAAAGCCGGCTGGCGCCAAGGGCAACTACGTCAAGAAGGTGTCGGTCACCTCGACGATGGGCCCGGGCCTCAAGCTCGACGTCTCGACGCTCGCAGCGTCCTGATTAAGACCGTTTGGATCGGCCGCTGAACGGGCCGGTCCGTAAGTGAATTCCGGGCCTGGATCGTTCTGGGCCCGGTACCGGGAGCCGAAAGGCTTCCGGACATCCTGTCCGAGATTGCAGGCGGCCCGGCCTTGATTGAAAAGGAGGGCCTTAATTCATGTGGGCCTGCATGAGACGGGTGAAGACCTGACAACGGAGCAAGCGCTCCAATGAAAGGTTCGAACCGTGTTTGCCTTTTGTCTGCGCATCGCCCGGCTTGCCGGCGGTGTGGCGAAAGGGGGCAGGATCCTCGAGCGCTGTTCGGGAGATCCGTTACTGGATGGCCCGGCCGGCAAAAGGCAACCCGACGCCTGTCCTCGTGAATGGGAATGTTCCCGTTAGCAGGATGGGGGTCAACTGGAGATAGGCAGTGGACAGAGCGGAAAAACGCGAACTCGTCACGGGCCTGAACGATGCGTTCTCGAACGCGGGTTCAGTGGTCGTGGCCCACTATGCCGGTATCACCGTCGCGCAAATGAACGACCTCCGGTCGAAAATGCGCGCTGCCGGTGGCACCGTTAAAGTCGCGAAGAACCGTCTCGCCAAAATCGCTCTTCAGGGCACGGACTCCGCATCGATCATCGATCTGTTCAAGGGACAGACGCTGGTCGCCTATTCGGAGGATCCGATTGCGGCGCCGAAGGTCGCGTCCGATTTCGCCAAGGGGAATGACAAGCTCGTCATTCTCGGCGGCGCAATGGGCACCACCTCGCTCAACGCCGACGGTGTGAAGGCACTCGCCACACTTCCGTCGCTCGACGAGCTGCGCGCCAGGCTGGTTGGCATGATCGCCACGCCGGCAACCCGGATCGCCCAGATCGTCAATGCGCCCGCGGCTTCGGTCGCGCGTGTCATCGGCGCTTACGCCCGGAAGGACGAGGCGGCATGAGGCCGTTCCTCGCTATCACAAACACACGTTCGAACCTTATGAAGGAATACAACAATGGCTGATCTCGCAAAGATCGTAGACGACCTTTCGAAGCTGACCGTCCTCGAGGCGGCTGAGCTGTCGAAGCTTCTGGAAGAAAAGTGGGGCGTTTCGGCTGCTGCTCCGGTGGCGGTTGCCGCTGCCGGCGGCGCTGCCGCTGCCGCTGCTCCGGTCGAGGAAAAGACGGAATTCGACGTCGTCCTCACCGACGCCGGCGCTCAGAAGATCAACGTCATCAAGGAAGTCCGCGCCATCACCGGCCTTGGCCTCAAGGAAGCCAAGGACCTGGTCGAAGCGGCTCCGAAGCCGGTCAAGGAAGCCGTTTCCAAGGCCGACGCCGACAAGTTCAAGGCCCAGCTGGAAGCAGCCGGCGCCAAGGTCGAGCTGAAGTAAGCGTAACAATCGGCGGACGGCCTCGCGCCGTCCGCCACTCCCTCGGGTGACCTGGGGAGGCTGCGTAGCGCGAGATGCACGAAAACCTCTTTCCTGAGGGCCGAAAACCGGCTCTCAGGAAACGGGTTTTCTCCCGTTTTAGCCGGCCGCCGCCAAGTAGTTTGGTAATGGGGCCGGAGAACAGACAGAGAGCCGCTGCCCAGGCGGTTCGGATGCAAGGCGAGCCGCGGCGAGGCTCGCCCCGAGTTTAGAGCTAAGGAGCGACGATGGCCCAGACCCAGACTTTCAATGGCCGCAGACGCGTACGCAAGTTCTTCGGAAAGATCCCGGAAGTTGCGGAGATGCCGAACCTCATCGAGGTTCAGAAGGCGTCCTATGACCAGTTCCTGATGGTGGACGAGCCCAAGGGCGGACGTCCGGACGAGGGACTGCAGGCTGTTTTCAAGTCGGTCTTCCCGATCTCCGATTTTTCCGGCTCCTCGATGCTGGAGTTCGTGAAGTACGAGTTCGAAGGACCGAAATTCGACGTTGACGAATGCCGTCAGCGCGACCTCACCTATGCCGCGCCGCTGAAGGTGACGCTGCGCCTGATCGTGTTCGATATCGACGAGGATACCGGCGCGAAGTCGATCAAGGACATCAAGGAGCAGGACGTCTACATGGGCGACATGCCGCTCATGACCTCGAACGGCACCTTCATCGTCAACGGCACCGAGCGCGTCATCGTCTCGCAGATGCACCGCTCGCCGGGCGTCTTCTTCGACCACGACAAGGGCAAGTCGCACTCGTCGGGCAAGCTCCTGTTTGCCGCGCGCGTCATCCCCTATCGCGGTTCGTGGCTCGACATCGAGTTCGATTCCAAGGACGTCGTGCACGCCCGCATCGACCGTCGCCGCAAGATTCCGGTGACGTCGCTGCTGATGGCGCTCGGAATGGACGGCGAAGAGATCCTGTCGACCTTCTACAACAAGATCACCTACAAGCGCGCCGGCGATCACTGGCGCATTCCGTTCAACGTCGATCGTTTCCGCGGCCTGAAGGCCGTCGGCGACCTGGTCGACGCCGACACGGGTGAGGTCGTTGTCGAGGCCGGCAAGAAGATCACCGCCCGCCAGGCCCGCCAGCTCGGCGAAAAGGGCCTGAAGGCGATCAAGGCGACCGACGAGGACCTGCTCGGCAACTATCTCGCCGAGGACATCGTCAATTACGCCACCGGCGAGATCTTCCTCGAGGCCGGCGACGAGATCGATGACAAGACGCTGAAGGTGCTGCTTGGCACCGGCGAGGACGAGATCCAGATACTCGACATCGATCACGTCAATGTCGGCGCCTACATCCGCAACACGCTCGCCGTCGACAAGAACGAGAGCCGCCAGGACGCGCTGTTCGACATCTATCGTGTCATGCGCCCCGGCGAGCCGCCGACGCTCGAAACCGCTGAAGCCATGTTCAACTCGCTGTTCTTCGACAGCGAGCGCTACGACCTGTCCGCCGTTGGCCGCGTCAAGATGAACATGCGCCTCGAACTCAAGGCCGAGGACACCGTGCGTGTATTGCGCAAGGACGACATCCTGGCCGTGGTCAAGACGCTGGTCGAACTGCGTGACGGCAAGGGCGAGATCGACGACATCGACAATCTCGGCAACCGCCGCGTGCGTTCGGTCGGCGAGCTGATGGAAAACCAGTACCGCGTCGGCCTGCTGCGCATGGAGCGCGCGATCAAGGAGCGTATGTCCTCGATCGAGATCGACACGGTCATGCCGCAGGACCTGATCAACGCCAAGCCGGCGGCTGCCGCCGTGCGCGAGTTCTTCGGTTCCTCGCAGCTGTCGCAGTTCATGGACCAGACCAACCCGCTGTCGGAGATCACCCACAAGCGCCGTCTCTCCGCGCTTGGACCGGGCGGTCTGACCCGCGAGCGCGCCGGCTTCGAGGTGCGCGACGTGCACCCGACGCATTACGGCCGCATCTGCCCGATCGAGACGCCGGAAGGCCCGAATATCGGCCTGATCAACTCGCTCGCCACCTTCGCGCGCGTCAACAAGTACGGCTTCATCGAGAGCCCGTACCGCAAGATCGTCGACGGCAAGCTGACCAATGACGTCGTCTATCTGTCGGCGATGGAAGAGGCCAAGCACCATGTCGCGCAGGCCAATGCCGAGCTCGACAAGGATGGCCGCTTTGTCGACGAATTCGTCATTTGCCGCAGTGCCGGCGAGGTGATGATGGCGCCCCGCGAAAACGTCGACCTGATGGACGTTTCGCCCAAGCAGATGGTGTCGGTGGCCGCGGCCCTGATCCCGTTCCTTGAGAACGACGACGCCAACCGCGCGCTGATGGGCTCGAACATGCAGCGCCAGGCCGTGCCGCTGGTGCGCGCCGAAGCGCCGTTCGTCGGCACCGGCATGGAGCCGATCGTCGCCCGTGATTCGGGCGCCGCCATCGGCGCCCGCCGCGGCGGCATCGTCGACCAGGTGGACGCGACGCGTATCGTCATCCGCGCAACGGAAGACCTCGATCCGGGCAAGTCCGGCGTCGACATCTACCGGCTGATGAAGTTCCAGCGTTCGAACCAGAACACCTGCATCAACCAGCGTCCGCTGGTGCGCATGGGCGACCGGGTCAACAAGGGCGACATCATCGCGGACGGTCCTTCGACCGAGCTCGGCGATCTGGCTCTCGGCCGCAACGTGCTGGTCGCGTTCATGCCGTGGAACGGCTACAACTACGAGGACTCGATCCTCCTGTCCGAGCGCATCGTCGCCGACGACGTCTTCACCTCGATCCACATCGAGGAGTTCGAGGTCATGGCGCGCGACACCAAGCTCGGACCGGAGGAAATCACGCGCGACATTCCGAACGTCTCGGAAGAAGCGCTGAAGAACCTCGATGAAGCCGGCATCGTCTATATCGGTGCCGAAGTTCAGCCGGGCGATATCCTGGTCGGCAAGATCACGCCGAAGGGCGAAAGCCCGATGACGCCGGAAGAAAAGCTTCTGCGCGCCATCTTCGGCGAAAAGGCATCCGATGTGCGCGACACCTCGATGCGCATGCCTCCGGGCACCTTCGGCACCGTCGTCGAGGTGCGCGTGTTCAATCGCCACGGTGTGGAGAAGGACGAGCGCGCCATGGCGATCGAGCGCGAGGAGATCGAACGCCTCGCCAAGGACCGTGACGACGAGCAGGCGATCCTGGATCGCAACGTCTACGCGCGCCTTTCCGACGTGCTCGTCGGCAAGGAAGCGATCGCCGGACCGAAGGGCTTCAAGAAGGGCTCGACGCTGTCGAAGGACACGCTCGACGAGTATCCGCGTTCGCAGTGGTGGCAGTTCGCCGTGGAGAACGAAAAGCTCCAGAGCGAACTGGAAGCCCTGCGCGGCCAGTACGACGATTCCAAGAAGGCACTCGAACAGCGCTTCATGGACAAGGTCGAGAAGGTGCAGCGCGGCGACGAAATGCCTCCGGGCGTCATGAAGATGGTCAAGGTCTTCGTGGCGGTGAAGCGCAAGATGCAGCCGGGTGACAAGATGGCCGGCCGTCACGGCAACAAGGGTGTCGTGTCGCGCATCGTTCCGGTCGAGGACATGCCTTTCCTCGAGGACGGCACGCATGCCGATATCGTGCTCAACCCGCTGGGTGTGCCGAGCCGCATGAATGTCGGCCAGATCCTGGAAACGCATCTGGGCTGGGCTTGCGCCGGAATGGGCAGGAAGATCGGCGAGATGATCGACGCCTACAAGTCTGCCGGCGACATCAAGCCGCTGCGCAAGACGCTGGAGAGCTTCATGCCCGCCAACGACCGCAACGAGCCGGTCCGCGAGTATGACGACGAGAGCATCGTTCGCCTGAGCGAGCAGATGCGCCGCGGCGTCTCGATCGCAACCCCGGTGTTCGACGGCGCGCACGAGGCCGACATCAACGTCATGCTGGAGCAGGCGGGCCTGCACACCAGCGGTCAGTCGCAGCTCTATGACGGACGCACCGGCGAGCCGTTCGATCGCAAGGTGACGATGGGCTACATCTACATGCTCAAGCTTCACCACCTCGTGGATGACAAGATCCACGCGCGTTCGATAGGTCCGTACTCGCTCGTCACCCAGCAGCCGCTGGGCGGCAAGGCGCAGTTCGGCGGCCAGCGCTTCGGCGAAATGGAGGTCTGGGCGCTGGAAGCCTACGGCGCCGCCTATACGCTGCAGGAAATGCTGACGGTGAAGTCGGACGACGTCGCCGGCCGCACCAAGGTCTACGAGGCGATCGTCCGCGGTGACGACACCTTCGAGGCCGGCATTCCCGAGAGCTTCAACGTTCTCGTCAAGGAGATGCGGTCGCTCGGCCTCAACGTCGAATTGGAGAACACCAAGCTCGACGAAGCCCCGGTTCGGCTGCCCGACGCAGCGGAATAAACAAGACACCCGGTCGCGGGAGAGGCTCCCGCGAACGGGTGCACCAAATTCTTCGGCCGGTGGGCCGACCACTCAGCGGGCATTTGCCCCGCATCAGATGCAAGGGGTTTTCGAGGACCCCGAAAGGAGAACGGCATGAACCAAGAGGTCATGAATCTCTTCAATCCCCAGGCGCCGGCGCAGGTGTTCGATTCCATCCGGATATCGCTCGCCAGCCCTGAGAAGATTCTGTCCTGGTCGTTCGGCGAGATCAAGAAGCCGGAGACCATCAACTACCGCACCTTCAAGCCGGAGCGTGACGGTCTGTTCTGCGCGCGCATTTTTGGCCCGATCAAGGACTACGAGTGCCTGTGCGGCAAGTACAAGCGCATGAAGTACAAGGGCGTCATCTGCGAAAAGTGCGGTGTCGAAGTCACGCTGTCGCGCGTTCGCCGCGAGCGCATGGGCCATATCGAGCTGGCGGCACCCGTCGCTCATATCTGGTTCCTGAAGTCGCTGCCCTCGCGCATCGGCACGCTGCTCGACATGACCCTGAAGGACATCGAGCGCGTCCTCTACTTCGAGAACTACATCGTCACCGAACCCGGCCTCACCGCGCTGAAGGAGCACCAGCTGCTCAGCGAGGAAGAGTACATGATCGCCGTCGACGAATATGGCGAGGATAGCTTCACCGCCATGATCGGCGCCGAGGCCATTCATGACCTTCTGGCCGGCATGGACCTGGAGAAGATCGCCGGCGACCTGCGTTCGGAGCTGGCTTCGACCACGTCCGAGTTGAAGCAGAAGAAGTATCTGAAGCGGCTCAAGGTCGTCGAGAACTTCATGGAGTCCGGCAACCGTCCGGAATGGATGATCATGAAGGTGGTTCCGGTGATCCCGCCGGACCTGCGCCCGCTCGTCCCGCTGGACGGCGGACGTTTCGCGACGTCGGACCTCAACGATCTCTATCGACGCGTCATCAACCGCAACAACCGTCTGAAGCGGCTGATCGAGCTGCGTGCCCCCGGCATCATCGTGCGCAATGAAAAGCGCATGCTGCAGGAGGCCGTCGACGCGCTGTTCGACAACGGCCGCCGTGGCCGCGTCATCACCGGCGCCAACAAGCGTCCGCTGAAGTCGCTGTCGGATATGCTCAAGGGCAAGCAGGGCCGGTTCCGCCAGAACCTGCTCGGCAAGCGCGTCGACTATTCCGGCCGTTCGGTCATCGTCACCGGTCCGGAGCTCAAGCTGCACCAGTGCGGCCTGCCCAAGAAGATGGCGCTCGAACTGTTCAAGCCCTTCATCTACGCCCGCCTCGACGCGAAGGGTTACTCCTCGACCGTCAAGCAGGCGAAGAAGCTGGTCGAGAAGGAGCGTCCGGAAGTCTGGGATATCCTCGACGAGGTCATCCGCGAGCATCCGGTGCTCTTGAACCGCGCGCCGACGCTGCACCGCCTAGGCATCCAGGCGTTCGAGCCGATCCTGATCGAAGGCAAGGCGATCCAGCTGCATCCGCTGGTCTGCACGGCCTTCAACGCCGACTTCGACGGCGACCAGATGGCGGTCCACGTGCCGCTGTCGCTGGAAGCGCAGTTGGAAGCCCGCGTGCTGATGATGTCGACCAACAACATCCTGCACCCGGCTTCCGGCGCGCCGATCATCGTGCCGTCGCAGGACATGGTTCTGGGTCTCTACTACCTCTCGATCGTCAACCAGAACGAGCCGGGCGAGGGCATGGTGTTTGCCGACATGGGCGAACTCCAGCACGCGCTCGAGACCAAGGCGGTGACCCTGCACGCCAAGATCAAGGGCCGCTTCCGTTCGGTCGACGCCGAGGGCAAGGTCGTGTCGAAGATCTACGACACCACGCCTGGCCGCATGATCATCGGCGAGCTTCTGCCGAAGAACGTCAACGTGCCTTACGAGACCGCCAACCAGGAGATGACCAAGAAGAACATCTCCAAGATGATCGACACCGTCTACCGCCATTGCGGTCAGAAGGAGACGGTCATTTTCTGCGATCGCATCATGGCGCTCGGTTTCGCCCATGCCTGCCGCGCCGGCATTTCGTTCGGCAAGGACGACATGCTGATCCCGGATACCAAGATCAAGCTGGTGTCGGACACCGAGGCCTTGGCCAAGGAATACGAGCAGCAGTACAATGACGGCCTGATCACGCAGGGCGAGAAGTACAACAAGGTCGTCGACGCCTGGGCCAAGTGCTCGGAAAAGGTCGCCGACGAAATGATGGCCCGCATCAAGGCGGTCGAGTTCGAGGACAATGGTCGTCAGAAGCCGATGAACTCGATCTACATGATGTCGCACTCCGGTGCGCGCGGCTCGCCCACCCAGATGCGCCAGCTCGCCGGCATGCGCGGCCTGATGGCCAAGCCGTCGGGTGAAATCATCGAGACGCCGATCATCTCGAACTTCAAGGAAGGCCTGACCGTGCTCGAGTACTTCAACTCGACCCACGGCGCCCGCAAGGGTCTGGCGGACACCGCCCTGAAGACGGCGAACTCGGGCTATCTCACCCGTCGTCTGGTCGACGTGGCGCAGGACTGCATCGTCAACTCCGTGGACTGCGGCACCGACAAGGGCCTCACCATGCAGCCGATCGTCGATGCCGGTCAGGTCGTCGCTTCGGTCGGCCAGCGCGTGCTGGGTCGCACCGCGCTCGACGACATCAACCATCCGGTGACCGGCGAATTGTTGGTCAAGGCCGGAACGCTGATGGACGAGCGCGACGTGGAGCAGATCGAGAAGGCCGGCGTGCAGTCGGTCCGCATCCGCTCGGCGCTGACTTGCGAAGTCAGGATCGGCGTCTGCGCGGTCTGCTACGGACGCGATCTGGCCCGGGGCACCCCGGTCAACCAGGGCGAGGCCGTCGGCGTTATCGCGGCGCAGTCGATCGGCGAGCCGGGCACCCAGCTCACCATGCGTACCTTCCACATGGGCGGTACGGCGCAGGTGGTGGATAGCTCGTTCCTTGAAGCCTCCTATGAGGGCAAGGTCGAGATCCGCAACCGCAACGTGGTGCGCAACTCGGACGGCCAGCAGATGGTCATGGGCCGCAACATGGCGGTGCTGATCCTCGACGAGGCCGGCAAGGAGCGTGCCACGCACCGCGTCACCTATGGTTCGCGCATCTTCGTGGACGATGGCGACAAGGTGAAGCGCGGCCAGCGCATCGCCGAATGGGATCCTTACACCCGCCCGATCCTCACCGAAATCGAGGGCAAGGTGGCGTTCGAGGATCTGGTCGACGGCATTTCCGTCCAGGAAACAGCCGACGAGTCGACCGGCATCACCAAGCGCGAGGTCATCGACTGGCGTTCGACGCCGCGCGGCAACGACCTGAAGCCGGCGATCGTGGTTCAGGATGCCAAGGGCAAGGTCGGCAAGCTGTCGAAGGGCGGCGATGCCCGCTTCCTGCTCTCGGTCGAGGCCATTCTCTCGGTCGAGCCGGGTGCTCAGGTTCGCCCCGGCGACGTCCTGGCGCGTATCCCGATGGAAAGCGCCAAGACCAAGGACATCACCGGCGGTCTGCCGCGTGTTGCCGAGCTGTTCGAGGCTCGTCGTCCGAAGGATCACGCCATCATCGCAGAGATCGATGGCACGATCCGCTTCGGCCGCGACTACAAGAACAAGCGCCGCATCATCATCGAGCCGCATGACTCGACGCTTGAACCGGTCGAATACCTGATCCCGAAGGGCAAGCCGTTCCATCTCCAGGACGGAGACGTCATCGAGAAGGGCGACTACATCCTCGACGGCAATCCGGCGCCGCACGACATCCTGGCGATCAAGGGCGTGGAGGCGCTTGCGTCCTACCTCGTCAACGAGATCCAGGAGGTCTACCGTCTGCAGGGCGTGTCGATCAACGACAAGCACATCGAGGTGATCGTTCGCCAGATGCTGCAGAAGGTCGAGATCACCACGCAGGGCGACTCGACCTATATTCCGGGCGACCACGTCGACGTGATCGAACTGGAAGAGGTCAACGAGCGCCTGGTCGAGGACGGCAAGAAGCCGGCCGAAGGCCAGCCGGTGCTGCTCGGCATCACCAAGGCCTCGCTGCAGACGCCGTCCTTCATCTCGGCCGCCTCCTTCCAGGAGACGACCAGGGTGCTGACGGAAGCCGCGGTTGCCGGCAAGACCGACATGCTGCAGGGCTTGAAGGAAAACGTCATCGTCGGCCGGCTGATCCCGGCCGGTACCGGCGGCACGATGAGCCAGATCCGCCGCATCGCCACCTCGCGCGACGAACTGATCATCGACGAGCGCCGCAAGGCCTCCGGTGTCGAAGTCGCCGAGCCGATGCTGGCCGACATGACAACCGCCGCGCAGTAAGCGCGGCGGCACGAAATCTCAGGCAACAAGGCCGCCGGGGCAACCTGGCGGCCTTTTCGTTTCAACGAACGATCGAGGAAGGCAGATGAGCATGAAAACCTGGACGGCTGTCGATAACTACATCGTTTCCTCGCTCTTCGAGGCGGATCCCGTTCTCGACGCGGTCCTGGCGGCCAACCGCGACGGGGGCTTGCCGGCGATCGACGTCTCGGCGGCGCAAGGAAAGCTGCTCTCGCTGCTGGTGCGCATTCGCGGCGCGAAAAAGGTGCTCGAGATTGGTACGCTGGGCGGTTATTCCACCATCTGGATGGCGCGGGGATTGCCCGCCGGCGGCAAGATCGTGACGCTCGAACTCGATCCGCACCACGCCAAGGTCGCGCGTTCGAATTTCGAGCGGGCAGGGGTTTCCGAACGGGTCGATCTGCGGGTCGGGCCGGCGCTGCAGTCGCTCACTGCTCTGGGCGCCGAAAACGCCGGGCCGTTCGACCTCGTTTTCATCGACGCCGACAAGCCTAACAACCCCAACTATCTCTCCTGGGCCATGCGGCTCTCGCGCTCGGGAACGGTCATCGTCTGCGACAACGTCATCCGTGACGGCGCGGTGCTCGTTGAGGATGGTCGCGACGCCAATGTCGAAGGTGCACGCGCTGCATTCTCTTTCATCGGTGGCGACAAGCGCCTGGACGGCACCGCGATCCAGACTGTCGGCGCCAAGGGCTATGACGGGTTTGCCATAGCGATTGTCGATTGAGTTGTTGCGATAGGCGGACCGGATCCGCGATCCGGGCGACAGTCGCTGTTCAGTCGAAGAACGCCTCGACCACATTGCGCTTGCCGAGCATGAAGGCGTCGGCGACATGCTGGAGGGGCGCGAGATCGACATCGGAAGTGCCGGCGCGCACGATTTCGGCGAAACGCCTGTAGAGTTCAGGATATTCCGATTCCGGTTCTTCATGGACGACGCGGCCGTCGATGGCGAGTTTCGAGCCACCGCCCGAGAGCACCATCTTGCCGGCATCGGTATCGGCAAGAATGTCCCAGCTCTGCGGCCCGGTCTGGAGCCAATCGAGATCCATCGTCACCGCCGACCCGTTCGCCGCGCGGAAGGCGACCTGGGCGGCGATCGGCGCGTCGCGGTTCTCCGGGAAGTCGAGCGCGGCCGAGGTGATGTACATGGCGGGCAGGATGTAGGTCGCGATCGACAGCGCGTTGATGCCTGGATCGAAGACGCCGAAGCCGCCTGGCTGCCAGATCCAGTCCTGGTTCGGGTGCCAGCGGCGCACGTCTTCCTTCCAGACGATTGCCGCTGATTTGATTTGCGTCGCGGCCAAAAAAGTCCGCGCCGCTTCAACCGCCGGCGCATAGCGCGAATGCCAACTGGCGAATAGCGACACGCCCTGTTTCGTCGCCAGCGCCTTCAGGTCCTCGACCTCGCTGACCGTGGCGCCGGGCGGCTTTTCCAGGAACACGTGCTTCTTCGCCTCGAGCGCGGTGCGCGCCGCAGCGTAGCGGAATTGCGGCGGCATGCAGAGTGAGACGGCGTCGAGTTCGGGAACGGCGCCAAGCATCGTCTCGATATCGGGAAAATTATGGATGTCTTCAACCTTGCCATGCCGGCTGGCAGCGGCGATCAGCCGGTAGTCCCGGTCCTTGGCGAGCGCCGGAAGGTGTTGGTCGCGGACGATCTTGCCGACACCGACAATACCTATCTTGATGGGCTGGGACACGGCCGCTCCGTCTGTGGATGATGGTGAGCGCTTCTTATCAGAACACTTGCCCCGGACAAGCCGAAGCCGAAAGGTCAACTCCGTCTTTGCCGGAGCTGCAGCGTGGGCCTTTCACTCGTTGGAAGGCTTCAGCGGCGATTCGAACGGCAAGGGCCGGCACGCTTTCAGATCGGCACGTCAAAGGTCACGATCGACACTTCGCCTTCGAGCGCGCCCTGGAAGGCCGAAAGATGCGGCTCCTCGTCGGGCTCGCCCTCCATGTCGCCGATCTGGTCGAGCTCGGCTTCGGCGTAACCTTCCGCCGCCAACGATTCGAGCGCACGGCGCACCGCCGAATCGTCATCAGGCGCAACCAGCATGACGTGCACGCCTTCCGGCTTGCCGCCTTTTCTCTTCCACACCCGGCCGGTGATGATGGTGACCGGGCGTTCCTCGTTGTCGTTCACGGGCCGATTCCTTCGCGGCGAGGGGCTTTGACTGTTCATGCGGCTTTTTCGCATGAAGCCGCGCCGCGCAACAGCCAAAACCCGGTCACTTTCTTCCTCGCCCTTGCAAAATGACGAAAGAAAATTACCTGCGGTTTACGCATGGCTGCCAAGCCCCGGCTTCAATGCAATATTTGCCGCTCCGGGGTTGACGGTACGCGGGCTTGCGAGTAGAAGCCGCCCAGTCAGAACCGATGTGAGGCTCTCCCTTCCGAAGCGACACGCTTTGGAGTTTGCCTCAAACAGGGTTCGTTTTACGAGCGAAAAGACATTTCCGGCGTGCACGAAGCGGTATCCGCTTCCTCTGCGATTTGTTCGGGCAAGACCGCAAGGCGCGGTTTGTGGCCCGAATTTGCGTATGGAAATGACGCTTTGAGCGAGCCTTGACCGGCACGAGACACGGAATTGAGAGACAAGAGGGTTTAATGCCTACCGTCAACCAGCTGATCCGCAAGCCGCGCATTGCGCCGGTGAAGCGCAACAAGGTCCCGGCCATGCAGCAGAACCCGCAGAAGCGGGGCGTCTGCACGCGCGTCTACACAACGACGCCGAAGAAGCCGAACTCGGCGCTGCGCAAGGTGGCCAAGATCCGCCTGACCAATGGTTTCGAGGTGATCGGTTACATCCCCGGCGAAGGTCACAACCTTCAGGAGCACTCCGTGGTGATGATCCGCGGCGGCCGCGTCAAGGACCTTCCGGGTGTCCGTTACCACATCATCCGCGGCGTGCTCGACACGCAGGGTGTGAAGAACCGCAAGCAGCGCCGTTCGAAATACGGTGCCAAGCGTCCGAAGTAAGGTTTTCCGGCTTCGGCGCTTTTTTGACTGCGCCGGGCTATGAGAGATTGAGAGACAAAAGCCATGTCCCGTCGTCACAGTGCAGAAAAGCGTGAGATCAATCCGGACCCCAAGTTCGGCGATCTGATCGTCACCAAGTTCATGAACGCCGTCATGTATGACGGCAAGAAGTCGGTTGCCGAGACCATCGTCTACGGCGCGCTCGACCAGGTCCAGTCGAAGACCAAGCAGGAGCCGGTCACCGTCTTCCATCAGGCGCTCGACAATGTCGCGCCGCATGTGGAAGTGCGTTCGCGTCGCGTCGGCGGCGCCACCTACCAGGTTCCGGTCGACGTGCGCCCCGAGCGCCGTCAGGCGCTGGCCATTCGTTGGCTGATCGCCGCGGCCCGCAACCGCAACGAGACCACCATGGTCGACCGCCTTTCCGGCGAGCTGATGGACGCGGCCAACAACCGCGGCACCGCCGTGAAGAAGCGTGAAGACACCCACAAGATGGCTGAAGCCAACCGCGCCTTCGCGCACTACCGCTGGTAAAGCGCGAAAGAGACTGAGAGGCAGTTACGATGGCCCGCGAATATAAAATCGAAGACTACCGCAATTTCGGTATCATGGCGCATATCGACGCCGGCAAGACGACGACCACCGAGCGCGTCCTCTATTACACCGGCAAGTCGCACAAGATCGGCGAAGTGCACGACGGCGCCGCGACCATGGACTGGATGGAGCAGGAGCAGGAGCGCGGCATCACGATTACGTCGGCCGCGACCACGACCTTCTGGAAGGGTCGTGACGGCAAGATGCACCGCTTCAACATCATCGACACGCCCGGACACGTCGACTTCACCATCGAGGTCGAGCGTTCGCTGCGCGTGCTTGACGGCGCCATCGCGCTGCTCGACGCCAATGCCGGTGTGGAGCCGCAGACGGAAACCGTCTGGCGCCAGGCCGACAAGTACCGCGTGCCGCGTATGATCTTCTGCAACAAGATGGACAAAACCGGCGCCGACTTCTACCGCTCGGTCGAGATGATCGGCTCGCGCCTCGGTGCGCAGGCTGTCGTCATGCAGCTGCCGATCGGCGCCGAGACCGAATTCAAGGGCGTCGTCGACCTGGTCGAGATGAACGCGCTGGTCTGGCGCGACGAGACGCTGGGCGCTGCCTGGGACGTCGTCGAGATCCCGGCCGACCTCAAGGCCCGCGCCGAGGAATACCGCGAGAAGATGATCGAGGCCGCCGTCGAGATGGACGAGACGGCTCTTGAGAACTACCTCGAAGGCAAGATGCCGTCGAATGACGAGATCCGCGCGCTGATCCGCAAGGGCACCATCGCGGTCAAGTTCTTCCCGATGTTCTGCGGCTCGGCATTCAAGAACAAGGGCGTGCAGCCTCTGCTCGACGCCGTCGTGGAATACCTGCCGTCGCCGGCCGATGTGCCCGCGATCAAGGGTGTCGATGCCAAGACCGACGCCGAGATCGAGCGTCACGCCGTCGACGACGAGCCGCTGTCGATGCTGGCGTTCAAGATCATGAACGACCCGTTCGTCGGTTCGCTGACCTTTGCCCGCATCTATTCGGGCAAGCTCACCAAGGGCATCTCGGTCGACAACACCGTGAAGGGCAAGAAAGAACGCATCGGCCGCATGCTGCAGATGCATGCGAATTCTCGTGCCGACGTTGAAGAGGCCTATGCCGGCGACATCGTCGCTCTCGCAGGTCTCAAGGACACGACCACCGGCGACACGCTGTGCGATCCGCTTCATCCGGTCATCCTCGAGCGTATGGAATTCCCCGATCCGGTCATCCAGATCGCCATCGAGCCGAAGACCAAGAACGACCAGGAAAAGATGGGCCTCGCTCTGCATCGCCTGGCTGCCGAGGATCCGTCCTTCCGCGTCAAGACCGACGAGGAAAGCGGCCAGACCATCATTTCCGGCATGGGCGAGCTGCACCTCGACATCATCGTCGACCGCATGCGCCGCGAGTTCAAGGTCGAGGCCAATGTCGGTGCACCGCAGGTGGCTTATCGCGAGACGATCACCCGCAGGCACGAGCAGGACTACACGCACAAGAAGCAGACCGGTGGTACCGGGCAGTTCGCTCGCGTGAAGATCGTCTTCGAGCCGAACCCCGAGGGCGAGGATTTCGTGTTCGAGTCCAAGATCGTCGGCGGCGCTGTGCCGAAGGAATACATCCCGGGTGTCGAGAAGGGCCTGCTGAGCAAGATGGGTTCCGGCCCGTTTGCCGGGTTCCCGATGATCGGCGTCAAGGCTACCTTGATCGACGGCGCTTTCCACGACGTCGACTCTTCGGTGCTCGCATTCGAAATCGCTTCCCGCGCTTGCTTTATGGAAGCTTCGCCGAAGCTCGGCGTGCAGCTGCTCGAGCCGATCATGAAGGTCGAGGTCGTGACGCCGGAAGATTATGTCGGCGGTGTCATCGGCGACCTCAACGGCCGTCGTGGCCAGATCCAGGGCCAGGAAGCCCGCGGCGTGGCAGTCGTCATCAACGCGATGGTGCCGCTCGCCAACATGTTCAAGTACGTCGACAATCTGCGCTCGATGAGCCAGGGCCGTGCGGCCTACACGATGCAGTTCGACCATTACGAGCCGGTCCCGACCGCGGTCGCCCAGGAAGTCCAGAAGAAATACGCGTAACCCGGCAGGGTGCTGCGGCAACTTAATTAAGAGCCCGTACGGGCGAGCAGGAATGGAGACATCACATGGCAAAAGGTAAATTCGAGCGCACCAAGCCGCATGTGAACATCGGCACGATTGGCCACGTTGATCATGGCAAGAC
>NZ_VFVM01000024.1:0-15534 GCF_006442845.1 Mesorhizobium sp. B2-4-2
ACATTTGGGCGCGTATGTTCCCAACACCAAATCTTTGAACACTGCCCGGAGAACATCGGCATCGAACGCTGAGATAGTGGAGGGAGCCGGGTCTGCATCCGCCCAAGCTCGGGCGGTGTCATCGCCATGGCTTTGGCGCAGCCGTTTCAGAAGCTCTCGTGATGCCGCGAGCACGCGTCGGGAGTGATCAATATCGCGCCGAAATGCGGCGTTTGCTACCATGGAATGACGTCGCAACAAAAAGGTGGCTTCAATAGCCGCCCGCGCAATGTCTATATGGGTATCATGGGTATCGAGCATCGCTGCCTCCCTTAAGCAGCTATCGGGGCTGCACCTTCTTAGGTGCTGAGCTGTGAATCTCAGCCGTCAGCCGCTGCTCCCGGAGCCGAGCTGTCTTCGCATCCCGTGCCGCCCGCTCGACCTCGATCGACTCGCGCGCAACATCCGAGGTACGCTCCTTTCTCTCGTGCCTTTCTTTGTCGGTGAACCGTTGCCTTCTCCGCATCGTCGCCCCGATCTAACGGTCCCGCAGTGTTGCCGCACAGAACGATTGTCGCCAGATGGGGTTCCACCCACACAGTAAAAAGCCCGCCACCCTTCGGTAGCAAGTGTTTGGCCGCAAAAAGACGTCGGCGAAATGCGGGAGAGACGCCCTTAAACGCAAAGACTGGGCAGGCGGTAAGTTTCCGTGACTTTGGCTAACGGCCCAGCGGCTGCTTCGATAGCGCAATCAACTCGGCCTCGTCGACCCCCCGCCCTGTAA
Organism: Mesorhizobium sp. B2-4-2; assembly: GCF_006442845.1. Taxonomy (NCBI): domain Bacteria; kingdom Pseudomonadati; phylum Pseudomonadota; class Alphaproteobacteria; order Hyphomicrobiales; family Phyllobacteriaceae; genus Mesorhizobium; species Mesorhizobium sp. B2-4-2. Next base: position 764 of record NZ_VFVM01000024.1, read on the forward strand.
TTTGCAAAGATCCGGGAGGCAATCGAGTCGCGCTCATCAGGCAATGGGTCGTCTAGCTTAAGCTCGTCGAAAACCCGCCCAAGCAGTGCCAACTCGGATTCGTTGAAAATACCGGCCTCGGCCGCCTTTCGTTGAATTGGCATGATTTTCTCCCGGAAGTCCAACCGCGAAAACATGCAGCAGGACCTCCGGTCGCGCAAGGGCTTCACGGGCCGCGATCCTGGCCGACATCAAAATGGCCGGCGCTGGGTTTTTTAGAAACCGGGCTTCGCGCAGCAGCGAGTTCCAGTCTGTCCCGATGAGCTTGATCAGATCCAGTGCATCCACTTCGGGAATGCCGACCTCGTTTGCGAGCCGTCGGGCGAGCAATTGCTGATTCTCCCTCTCGTGCCCGTCGCTATCCTTTTGCATCGGATCGATCCTCCTTCGCAACCAAACTAGCCAACTGGCCCTTCGTTTCTCGGAAAAGAAAAAAGCCCGCCACTGAGAAGCAGTGACGGGCTTCTGGGAGCTGGCCAACGGAGGACGATGCTGGCCCAGGGCAGCAACGTGGCCCCAAACCATTGGTTGCATCTAAGCGGAAAAAGCCTGCCACATCTCGGCAAGCGGGCGAGTCTGGGGAACACGTACATTGTATGGGAACAGTGCAAGGGCCGAAGTTTCGTGGCGTTGGCGATAAACAAATTGAAAGCCTCCGATTAGGAGATAACCGGCAGGCCGCGCTACATGGCGGCGTGTATGCCGCCACGGCTGGGTCCACCGGCATCGGCACGACATGCGCGCGCCACGCCGCCGCGGAGCCATGTCGATCCGGTGGCGATGGCGATGTTCTGAAAGCCCAAGGCCAGTAAGTCCTGCGCCGACAATCGGCTTTCGAAATAGACGTCGACATTGGGCATCTGGCTGAGCTGATATTGGCGATAGTCGCCCACCCGGCCCCATGCCGAGAGGCTGGGCAAGCGGCATTCGCGCACGACGCAGCCACCGACTTCGGTGCCGGTCTCGGTAATCTGATAGCCGCGCAGGCCGAGCGGGCACGCGCCGATCGGCACGGACATGCCCGGCAAGCGTATTCAGCAACGGATGGACACCAACGGCGACGGCGTCATCTCGAAGGAGGTGGCGACCGCCCGCGAGCGCCTGTTCAGGAATCTCGACCGTAATGGCAACGGCGTCATCGAGAGGAATGAAATAGAGAGCGCCCGCCACGCCATTAAGGACCGCGCCGAGACCGCGCAGGCGCGGCTCGGCAACCGCGGCATGCTGTGCGACAACCGTGGGCGCCTTCCAGGCGCTGGGTGACCTGCGCACCGCGCGCTAATTTGGCGACGGCGCAGTAGCCACGCCCTTCAACGAAGCCGCGGTGAACAACGCGATGACAGCGGTGCGCACCGTCACAACCAGCCTTCAGGCGACGATGCAGGACTGTCTCCTGTCAGCGCTGAGAAACGTCAGCGCAAAGCCCGCGCATGGGAGGCTGAGGGCGACGGCCCTACTGGCGGCACAATCGTCGCCGACCTATGTCGACATCCAACCGGTTTGCGAGGTCGATCGCGATGATAGAACAATGCGGCACGACAGGCTTGTCCTGACCCTACTCCGGCGCGAACTCTCGGCTGGCTTGCGCTCGACGCGCCGCCGCGATCTTGTTTGGATCGCCGCTGGAGGTGGTGCTTTGTTCGCCTACGCCGTTGCCGACATCGTCGTCGCATTGCAGGCGACATCCGCCACGCTTAGGCAGGCCCAGATGATGTGGACGGTCGGACTGCCGGCCGCACTTCTACTGCTTGGCACCTTCACCGGTAGCGCGCTCGCCAGGCTTTGCCTGTCGCGCGCCTTCGCGCCTTTTCTCAGGGCATTGCCACTTTCACTCGTAGAGCGCCGGCGCATGGCGGCGACGGCAGCGTGTGTGCCAGGCGTTCTCACTACCTTCATCGTCGCGGCGGCAGTGGGCCTTGGCTGTTTCGTCATCGCAAAACCGCTCGCACACGCCTGGGGTCTCGGCGCTGCGATCCTGTTTGGCGCGGGTTTGCACGGCAGCCGTCCTGCGCCTGCGCAGCGCTCGCGATCTGGTCAACACCGACACTGCCCATCCGGTGAGCGTTCGCGGCGGACGCAAGCCTTTGCTCGGCGCCTTCGATCGCTCGACGCCGACCTGGATCTCGAGCTGGGCCTGGGGTTTGCCCGCCGGCCACGTAACGCTTTCATGGCGGCTGGCGGGAGCAGCTGTCCTGTTCGGTCTGGGGGCGCCAACCTCCGCTTCCATTAGCTTGGTTCGCCATGACGCGGTGCCGGCGGCCATGGCCGGCCTGACCGGTGGCCTTCTCATATTCATGCTGAGCGCGCGGTTCCATCCGCTCGGCTCGCCAGTGTTGCGCACTGCCCCGCTCGGCTTCGCGAGGGTCTGGCTGCGCCTGACGCGGCTCCCGCTGCAACTGTCGGTCGGCTATTTTGTCCTGCCCGCCACCGCTGCCCTAGCGGCAGAGCCGTCGGCCTGGGCTATGCCGCTTGCCAGCGGTTTCTGGCTGCTGGCGCTGAACGGCGCCTATGCGGTGTTTGCGGCCTATTTCATGGCCGCGCCGTTCGTCGCCGCGCTGAGCTTCCTCGGGGCTATCGCCTACACCAGCTACGAGTCGCTCGAATATGGGCGCACGGTGCTGATTGGCTTTGCCGCCCTTGTCCTGTTCCTGTGGCACCGGGCGCAACGGAGATATCGCCATGGATAGCAGCGCCGATCCCGTCGAGATACTCGCGGTTCGCGGGCTCAGCGCCGGCTATGGGGGCCGCGCGGTCGTCAGCGACATCGATCTGTCGATCGACCGAGGCGACATCCTTGGCCTGCTTGGCGCCAACGGCTCGGGCAAGTCCACCTTGCTCAGGGCGATCACCGGCCAGATTCCGCCACTTGGGGGGACCGTGGCGATCGACGGGATCGACCTTGCCGGCGCACCGGAGCGCGCCAAGTTCGGCTTCGGCCTTGCCATGGATCCATCCGATCTACCAGTGGCGCTGACCGGGCGGCAATATCTTGAGCTCGTCGCCTCGATCCGCGGCTGCGCCGAAGACGACTGGCCTGGCGTCAATGTCGCCGACCGGCTCGGGCTCAACCGCTGGCTCGACCGACCAATCGCCGAATATTCACTCGGTACGCGGGCCAAGATCGCCATTGCCGCGGCTCTCCTCGGGGCGCCGCCGCTTCCTGGACGAGTCCCTGAACGGCCTTGATCCGCTTGCCGCCTTCGAGGTCAAACGCGTCGTCCTTGCATTGGCGGCGAGCCGCCGCCAAGCCGTCATCATCTCCACCCACCTGGTCGAAGCGGTTCCCGGCCTGTGCAGCCGCGCGGTGCTTCTGGCCGAGGGCAGCATTGCCCGAGAGTGGGACGCCCGGCAGTTGGCCGACGCCAGCCACGCACCCGGGACCTTTGAGCTCAACATCATGCAGGTGCTGTCGGAACCCATGAGCTGGTGAAGCGGTAACCTCGGCCGCAGACATGGGGAAGTCGAGAGTGACGATCAACCGGCGGGGGTGCACCCTGAGCCTAGGCGATCGCCAGCGAGCTTTCGAGGTCTCTGGTCGATAGCAGCGTCGCCAACCGAAACGTGGGCCGCCGGCGTCAGCCTGGCACTCCCATCCCCCACCGACGAGCCGTTGGGAAAGGGTAACCGGTTGTCCTCCTCAGCGCCAGTCCCTCCCGCCGACGGCACCACTGCCAGATGGCCTCATCGTCACCCGCAGATGGAAGACGCTGGCCGGTCGCCAACGTCGTGGGGAGACCCCGCTCCCATCAAGGGCTATCTGCTCGACGGTTGAGAAGTCGTTGGCAGCTGATTAGTGGGAAATTTTGACGTCACTCTGCCGTTTTCACCAGCGACTCGGCCATGCCCCGCTCCGTGCTCGCCCGTGGGAGGGATGGGGCGGTGGTCGAAGCATAAGGGTCTGATGCTCTGTTTTCGGCATTGCGGCGATGAGGATGATGATAGTCCATGTCCAGACCACGACCGCGCAGCCACGGGCCGGAACAAATCTTGGCAAACGATGTTTGGCAGCCCGAACAATAGGTGGAGTTTGATGCTGCAGCAAATCGTATCAGGTCTCAGGCACATGCTTCGACCGCGGGCGCGTGAATCGCTGGCGGATCCGGTTGACGCCATCATTCGCCTTCTCAAGGAAGACCACCCATCGACCCGGAATCCTCCCGCGACCGCAATGCCCGAACGTCCGTATCAGATTCAGCGAAGACGTCGCCGCTACCGCGATCGCGGAGATCCACCCCAGGGCTGATTGCCTGCGGGTGTCGTCCGATCCGCGATCGAAGCGAGCACTTGTGTCCTCACTTACAGGCGTAGGGGACGGTTGACCGTCGCGGTGATGGCGCCTTTCCGGGCGCGCTGGGTCAAGCGACGTTTGAAAAAATCTGCTGATCCAGGTCGCACGTGGCCAGCCCATAGCGCCACCTGTGATTCGTTGCCTCGCGCCGGCTCTGATAGAACAGCGTCAGTTGCCGGCCCTCTATCATCACAGTCGAGTGCCCGTTCTCTCCCGGCTCGCCCGGATCCAGCACTGGGCCGACGGACACGTAAGGTCCTTCGACGCGATCGGCAATTGCGAAGAATACACGCTGGCGGCTGCCGCGCGGCCCCTCGGGCAGGAAGCAGGTTGCATTGAGCAGCACGCGTCCATCCGGCAACTCGACCAGTTGAGCGCCTTCGATGCCCCATTCATAGTCGGGATGCTCGCGTGCGTTGTGATGCGGAACGTCCAGGTGGTCCAGGATCTTGCCAACGCGCTTCCATGGTCCGAACCAGGAGTCGGACTGGCTGCGTGCGAGATAGACGTCGGGTTGCGGGACCCTGCTGAACTTCGGCATTCCCGAGTAGACGATGTAGCGCCTGCCGCCGATGACCGCCGGATGGGGATCGTAGATGCCATCTTCATCGGTGTCCGGCAGGGATAATATCGCCGACGTCAAAACAACCCAGTGGAAACCATCATTAGACACCGCATGCTCGCACCGCCCACCCGACTTCATGAATTCGGTCTGGATGAACATGTGGAAAACCCCGCCTTCGTGGATGACACCGGGCGCCGCCACACCCGAGCCGGTGATCGGCAAGGCGATCGGTTCATGCTCGGTCCAGGGGCCACGCGGATCCGGCGCTGTGGCGTGCAGTATCTTCCATTCCTCCCTCGTAACGGTGCCGCTCGATCCGAACATGTGCCAGAGCGTTCCGTCGAATACGGGACAAGGATCTTTCAGGTCGTCCACCTGCTGCGGGTGAAACAACGGAAAGACGTGCGTTTCGAAATTGATCTTCATGTCCACAAACCTCGACCGCCTCTCTCAGCTTCCGACACCCAGGTCCAAACAAACTGATTCGAGGCGTTCGTATTCTAGCAGCGTCGGCTAACACGTGTTGATTTTCCCGCCGGCCTTCAACAGCTGGATGCGTGGCAAAGCGCCACGTTAGGGCGCCGCCGTAGTCCCAATTCCAGCGGATCTCATGCCGCATTCCGACACCGCCTGCGAAGCAGTCGGGCGAGGCCGGCGATCGACCTACGCGGGTCAATTAATCCCGTTGGAACAACTTACTGAATCGCAAGTTAGATAGAACTGATGGGTATCAGATGGCAACGTGAAAAATTAACCTACGTTAATTTTCGCGGTTATAACTCGTATTAAAAGGGAAAATATATGGACATCGCGCTTTCAAAAACAAAAAAAAGCACATCACAGGCGTATAATTCAGTACTTATCTGCTTTTCACATCTCCGATGGAATTTTGTATTTCAAAGGCCACAGCACCTCCTGACCCTCGCCGCCCGGCAGCAACAGGTAATTTACTTCGAAGAACCAGCCTTCGAAGATGTCCGCGGTCCCTTCATGCGCGTGAACGACGTAGCTCCGGCAATCAGGGTTGTCACGCCGGTCGTCCCCATTGGAACATCAGCGACAAAGGTGGATGCGATCCAGCGAAGTTTCGTCAATGAACTCGTCGCGCCGGTTCCTCATGACCGGCTGATTGCCTGGTATTACACGCCAATGGCGCTGCGCTTCAGCAGCCATCTTCGCTGCAATGTGTGCATCTACGATTGCATGGACGAGTTGTCCGCCTTCCGCGACGCGCCGGCGGAATTGGCACAGATGGAAAAGGAGTTGTTCGGCCGCGCCGATCTGGTCTTCACGGGCGGGCAAAGCCTCTATGAGGCAAAGCGCAGTCAGCATCGTTCAATTTTTCCGTTCCCAAGCAGCATCGATGCTGCTCATTTCAGCAGGGCGAGAGGGGGTGGCGACGAACCGGCCGACCAGGCAGGCATCCCCCATCCAAGGGTCGGCTATTTCGGCGTGATAGATGAACGGCTCGACATCGCCCTTGTGGGCCAGACGGCTGCGGCAATGCCCGACATCCAGTTCGTCATGCTGGGGCCGGTGGTCAAGATCGATTCGGCGATCCTGCCACGGGCTGGCAATTTGCATTGGCTCGGTCCCAAGAACTATGCCGACCTGCCGAGCTATCTCCGTCATTGGGCAGGCGGATGGATGCCATTCGCACTCAATGAGGCAACGAGATACATCAGCCCAACCAAGACCCCCGAGTTTCTTGCGGCCGGACTGCCGGTGATCTCCACCGCCATCGTCGATGTCGTTCGCACCTACGGTGCGGCGGGTCTCGTCGAGATCGTCGACGCCGACGATATTGCGATCAAGCTTCGCTCCATTCTGGCCCGCCCCAAAGACCTGCAGGTGAGGGAAGTTGATGCCTACCTCGCCGACAAGTCGTGGGAACGTACTTGGGATGCCATGGCCTCACACATCCAGGGTGTCCAGGCGATGAAAACTGTCGTTCCGCTGCGCAGGAGAGCCTGACGATGTTCGACTGGCTGATCGTCGGAGCCGGCTTTGCCGGCAGCGTGCTTGCCGAGCGCATTGCATCGCAACGCCGCGAAAGTGTCCTGCTCATAGACCGCAGAAATCATGTCGGCGGCAACGCCTATGACTGCTACGACGAAGCGGGACTCCTGATCCATCGCTATGGTCCCCACATCTTCCACACCAACGCGCAATCCATCGTCGACTATCTGTCGCAGTTCACGGCGTGGCGGCCCTACGAACATCGCGTCCTGTCTTCGGTGGACGGCAAACTGCTGCCCATCCCGATCAATCTCGACACAATCAATCGTCTTTACGGACTTGATCTCACCTCCGACCAACTGGAAGACTTCTTCGCTTCGCGACGCGAAACGGTGGAGGAGGTCCGAACCGCCGAAGACGTGGTCGTCAGCACCGTGGGCAGGGAACTCTACGAAAAATTCTTCCGCGGTTATACCCGTAAACAATGGGGCGTGGATCCGTCTCAACTGAGCAAGTCCGTAACGGCACGGGTGCCGACCCGCACCACCCGCGACGACCGCTATTTTGGCGACACGTTCCAGAACATGCCCGCCGGTGGCTATACGCGGATGTTCGAGCGGATGCTGGACAGGCCTGAAATCAAGGTGATGCTGCAGACCGACTATGGCGAGATACGCGAGAAGATCGGCTTTCGGCAGCTGATCTATACCGGGCCGATTGACGAATATTTTGATTGGAGGCTCGGCCGTCTGCCTTACCGTTCCTTGCGGTTCGACCATGTGACAGTGGATTGCGAACAATTCCAGCCAGTGGCGGTGGTGAACTATCCGCAGACGGAAAACTACACCCGCGTCACGGAGTATAAGCATCTGACAGGCCAACGGCATCCGAAAACCAGCCTCACCTACGAATACCCGACTGATATAGGCGATCCCTATTATCCTGTTCCGAGAGCCGAGAACGAGGAGCTGTACAAACGCTACGAGGCAATGGCGGACGCCTGCCCAAACGTCTGGTTCGTTGGACGGCTAGCGACGTACCGTTATTACAACATGGATCAAGTGGTGGGTCAGGCCTTGGCCACATTCGCGAGGATACAAAAGACCCTGCCGGCCTCGGCTTCTTTGGAGGCGCCGACATTTGCTGTGCTCGCGCCGTAACCATTTGCCGGACGAAGCCGAACGCGATGCCGTTCTACCCGACAGGCCCATGCTGCACGCGTGATGGCCGGGCTTACGCGAACAGAAGGCGCTGGCGCGCCAGCTCGTCCGCAACTGGCTGCCGGATGCTGCGCGAACCATCCGCGTGCACGGTAGAAAACAAGCCGACTTCGGCGTGGCGGGAATTGTCCCAACCCGGATAGGCCGTCACGGGATAAATGCAAATGCCTTGGATGGGGACGCCCAGCTTCATCGCGGCGCGGACCTCATCGCAGACATAATGCAGCCATGCTGGCCCGGCGGATCCTTCGGACCCGGTTTCAGCAATGAACATCGGCTTGCGGAACCTGTGAGCGACCTCGAGCAACATCTCGGACAGCGCCCGATATTCATGGTGGCCCATGGGAATGGTCGGACCGTTTAGATACCATTGGTTGTGAGGATAAAAGTTCAGGCCAATCACGTCGACAAGATCTTGGCTGCCGCCCAGTTCAGGCTCGACCTGTCCCATCAGCATCTCATACGCCTCGAACTGACCTCGCCGGGCGTTCTGCGCGCGTTGCCGTTCCGCTCGGCTGCCGTCGCGAGGCGCGATATGGATCAGCGGCTCAGCCCAGACGAATCGACAGTCGGGGTCGGCCTGTCGCATTGCACGGATGCCCGCGACCGCTGCCTTAACGAGATGCCGTTTGAACCATCCGCGCTTCTTTGGGCCTACACGCGGGAAGTAGCCGACTTCGACGGCCCAGGCAAAGAACGAGATTTCGTTGATTGGACAAAGCAGCGGAGAGGTGCCCGTGAAGGAGCGATGGAACCGCACGGCCTCCGTGGCAAAAGCGGCGTATGAATCGATGAATTCCTGCGATCCCTGATTGATGTGATCGGGCGACCCGTAATGAAAAACATCCCAGATCACCTGCACGCCAACGGCACGAGCCGCTTCGATCATGGCCGCCCAACTCGACCAGTCATAGATGCCCGGCGCCGTTTCGATCAGGTGCCAGCGCAACCCGTCTCGGATCGTTCGAAGCCCGAGCTCGGCACAGCTCCGGTAGTCCGCCAAGGCATGGATGTTGTGCGAGGTAGCGCGAACAAGATCGAGCCGGACACCGTCGTTCCGCCTGTGGGAGGAACATTCAAAGCCGGCCATGAAGAAGCTTTCGAAGGTTCGGCCGACCGCTCGGTGTTGACCACCGTCTACCACATCCTGGACCGAGCCGGATCGTTCGGTGGGGGCCGGCCTGGCCATCATGCTCTCTCGCGGGTCTGGCGATTTGCCCGTAGCTCGTTACAGTTCACGGTGCTACGCGATTCGTCGACAGGATCGGCTTCAGGATGCCGACTGGCGCGAGCCTCTGCTTGGCTTCTGTCCTGCTCGTCCATGCCGCGCTTGGCTGTGTGCGGCCAGGCTAGCCTACCCGAGTGTGCCGGCTCCTTGATTGTCATTGATGCATTTCTCCGCTGGCGATCGGCGCCGGAGCTAAACCGCGAGCACAATGCTTTGTTCCGGCTGCGCCCGTTACGAACCCCATGCGGATGATTGTTCCCCGGCGCGTCGCAAACCCCACGGCGGGTCACCGCCTGCACGAGAATGGAACCGGCGACCGTCCCGGTAGTTGGGATGATTATCGGTCGGAGGTTTGTCCATGCTTTCCCCCATCGAGGAGCTCGCGCGTTCCGTCAGGGAGCGGCGCGCGATCCTGTTCGTTGGGGCTGGCGTGTCAATGAGTGTCGGCCTGCCCTCCTGGCGTAAGCTCATCGATCATCTGGTCGAGGACCTGGGCATCGATGATGGCATCATCGCGCCGTCGGACGTCAGCTACCAGACCCTGGCGGAGTTCTACCGGTTGAAGCGGGGCACCATCGGACCGCTGCGAAGCTGGATGGATCGGAACTGGAGTGTCTCGCATGAGAAAGTGAGACGTTCGGAGATCCACCGCCTGATCGTGGCACTGGACTTCCCGATCATCTACACGACCAACTACGATCGCAACCTCGAGGTCGCCTTCGAAGTCCATAACCGCGACTACGTGAAGGTGGCAAACGCAAAAGACATCGCCAAAGCCAGCAACGGGGTCACCCAGATCGTCAAATACCACGGCGACTTCGACGACGACTCCTCCCTCATTCTGGCCGAGACCGACTATTTCGACCGGCTGTCCTTCGATTCACCCCTGGATGTGAAATTCCGCGCGGATGCATTGGGGCGGACGATCCTTTTCATCGGCTACAGCATGTCGGATATGAACATCCGCCTGCTTTTGCACCGCCTGTGGCAGACTTGGAGGCTGTCGGGCTACGAGGACGACCGCCCCAGATCGTTCATATTCATGCCTAGCCCGAACGTGGTCCAGGAAGCGGTGCTGGGTCGATGGGGCATAGAAATGTTGAGCGAAGAGGCGGCCCAGCCTGAACAAGCGCTAGCAGCGTTCCTGTCCAAGCTCCTTCACACCATGACCGGCGATGAACCGGAGACCAAGGCGTCCTGAGGGCGACGGTGAAGGCGGTCACCGTCGCGGTTCGCTTCATCGTGGTCTTGCGCCAAACAATCGCGCCCTGCCGAAGCGGATTGCACACATTGCGCGCACGCGCGTACAACTCGACATGGTCAGGATAAATACTGTCGAACAGAAGGAACATCTTGTTCTGCGGTCGGTTGGGCGAGATCAATGGAGAAACATGAGATGTTTTACACCGACAAGAAATTGCAATTCCCTGTGCGCGTGGAAACGCCCAGCCCGATCTTCGCTCGCGCCTTGCAGCAGGCGATCGGGGGCGTCGAAGGCGAGATACGAGTTGCGCTGCAGTACTTCTTCCAGGCCTGGGGGGCGCGCGGCCCAAGCAAGTACCGGGACCTGCTGCTGAACACCGCCACTGAGGAACTCGCCCACATCGAGATGCTCGCGACGGCCGTGGCGTTGAATCTGGAAGGGGCGCCGCTGTCTTTGCAAGAAGACATTTCAGCCGATACGATCGGCGGCTCCGTGTTGAACGGCATGAACTTCCGCCACATCCTTTCCACCGGACTCGCGGCATTGCCGGAAAATTCAAACGGCGTGCCCTTCAGCGCTTCACACGTCTACGCCAGCGGCAATCTCGCCGCCGACATGATGGCCAATGTCACGGCAGAAAGCAGTGGCAGAGTGCTTGCCACACGCCTCTACAATATGACCGACGATCCTGGCATGAGAGAGATGCTGTCATTCCTGATCGCCCGCGACACGATGCACCAGCAGCAATGGTTAGCAGCCATCGAGGATATGGGTGGACTCGCGGCCTCGCTGCCGGTTCCAAACTCCTTCCCCCAGGAACAGGAACTTCGCGACCTCAGCTATGCATTCGTCAACTGTTTCGTCGACGGCGTGCCGCCGCCCGAGGGCCGTTGGTCGAGCGGCAAATCCATTGACGGCAACGGAGAGTTCACGACGGTCGCGGGCCAGCCGATGGGTGAGGAACCCATGCTTGGCTCACCCCGCGTGGACAGCGGAGCACAGAGCGAACAGATCGGTTCTGCCAAAGGCTCCAGTCGCGCCAGGGGGTCGGACGGCAACCGCGCTCGCGCCTAGTGACACCTTCCAGCTCGGGGCTGACGCCAACGCTTTCTCCCGTGCCGCCAATCCCGGGGGAAAGCACTCTACGGCGTCGCGCCTCTGCTCAGGGTGAAGTAGCCGTATTGGCGGAACTCACCTGCTGCCCATCACTTGGCCAGCGAACCATCGTCACCGTCAATCGAACAAATCGATGAGGGGACGCGTGATCATGAGCCAGAAGATGGCGAGCACGGCGGCGAAGGCTGGGAAGCCGAAGACAAACCACATCCGAAACAGCTTGTTGTATCGCTCCGGCGGCGGGTCGCCAGATGTGGCGGCGCGCGCCGCCAGATTGCGCATCTCCATCTGCATCCAAACAACCGGCAGCCAGAACAGGCCGGTCACGATATAAAGCACAATCGACAGCACGATCCATCCTTCCCTCAGTGAATAGCCAGCCTGCCAGGCAAGGGCTACCCCGGTGATCGGCTGCGCGACGACGGCAGTCGCGGTAAAGAGGAAATCAGCGACAACCACGATGCGGGCAACTGCCGCGATCGTTGCGGCATTGCCGGTCCGGTGGGCGAGGAGCATGAAGAAGGCGATCCCCGCCCCTGTCCCAAGCAGCACGACTGCGCCGATGACGTGCAGATATTTGACCACGAAATAAAGCATCAGCGCTCATCCAGGATCGCCAGGGCAACGAAGTGCAAGGTGAGGATCGGCAGGATCTTCATCAGCGGGCCGAGTGGCTCGTTCCAGAGATCCGGGCGCAGGATGGTGCCGGCGATGGCATAGAACAGCGAGATCGCGATCGCACCCCAAAGACCCGGGCGGCTTGTCGGCCGGAAGGCAATTAGCGCGCCGACAGCCGCGTCGGCGATTGCACCGGCCACGACCGCGGCCTCGGCGTGGGGCGCCACCGCAGTGCCGATCAGCAGTTCGACGCCATTACGCCAGCCTGTCGTGAGCGAGATGATGCCGGTCATGATCCAGAAGAATGGCAGCACAACGAAGATCGCCGGCTTGATGAAATAGAGCCCGGCAAACCATCGCTCCTGGACCGTTGCCGGGTCGGCCGCAAGTGCTGATGCGAGGCTTGCCGGGTGAATGCCTGTCGTCGCGATCCAAGGCTGCGGATCACCGACAGCGCCTCGAGTGATTTCTTTTTGCGCATTGCTGCGGATCGGCGGTCGCCAGCCGAGCCATCCAGCCAGATCGCCCAGACGATAGATGCCTCTCGCCGCCCAGCCGGGCAAGGTGAATACGGCTGTCTTTTTCCATCCGAACCACTGGCGGTAACGACTGATGAGCTCTGTCATGGTGAGTGCCTCCGGCCCCGCAAGTTCCAGCGTCAAGCGAGTAGGACTCGCGGGCTGGAGGAAGAAAAGAACGGTCGAGACAATGTCATCGAGCTGAACGACTTGCAGGCGACCGGTCCCAGGCATGGCCGGCAACAATGGCAGTGCGGCCAGCCCACGCAACAATGCGCTTGCGCCAAAGACGCCGCGCCCCAGCACCACCGAGGGACGCAGGATCACCCAGCCGACATCGAGCGCCATCAATGCCTTGTCGCCGGCCAGCTTGCTGGCGGAGAAGGCGGACGGCTGATCGCGGTCGACACCGATCGCCGAGAAGTGGATGACCGTCTTGATGCCGGCCCGTTCGCAGGCCCTGAAGAGAGCGGAAGCGGCGATGGCATGGACCTCCTGAACTCTTTCCCGCGCGTTGTCCTGCAGCACGCCGGCGCAGTTCACGACGGCATCGACGCCTGAAAGAGGGGAAGACCAGTCCTCCGGTCGGACCGCCTTCGTCATATCCACGATGACGTCCGAATTCTTCGGAAAGCCCGCAGGTCGGGCGCTGCGGAGCACGCGCCGTACTTCGTGTCCCTCCGCCTCCAGGCGCGCGCACACTGACGAGCCTATCAAACCTGTAGCACCGGTGACGAGGATCTCCATCCCTAGAGTCCGGCCTGCGCCGGCACCCGGGCCTCGAGCGGTCTGGTTACCGGCCCGGAAAGAACCACATCTTGCTGGCCGAAGCCGCATCCGTGGCAGGAGCAGGACCATGTCTGGTCAACCGGGTTCCGCCCGTCGTTGCACTCAAGACGGGTACAGATCGCCGAATACGCGGTAATCGAACGGTCCGCCGCCTTGCTGATAGCGAGTCGCTCGCCATCATGATTGATCAGCCGACCCTCGCCTGAGCCGATCCCATCTACCGGCACCTGTTTCGCGGCCGTAGGCCCGGAGACCGCTACTTCGGCTTGCCGGATATCCATGACGCACGTCCTCGGCGTGATCCAGTACGGATATCTATGCTGCCTTTTGCATAGCTCTCTCGTTCACACCGGCCTCCCCGAGTTGCGTCAGTGCTTCATCCGTCGCCTTTTCCTCCTTGAGCGACTGTTCGAGCAGCGGAACGGCCTTTTTCAGACCAAGCAAACCGGCCCAGGTGATCAACGTTCCATATCGGGCGATTTCATAGTGCTCGACGGCTTGCGCGGCGGCTACGAGCCCGGCATCCAGGGCCGGAGCCTCTTGAAACTCCTCCAGGATCTCCTGCCCTTCTTCGATGATGCCGTCGATTGCCGGGCAGGTCTTTCCCTGTGCCCGCTTGCCGAAGATCTCGAACACCTGCTGCAGGCGCTCGATCTGGCCTTCCGTCTCCCCTCGATGCTTCTCAAAGGCAGCAATCACCTTTTCGGATTCAGCTCCCTTCGCCATCTTCTTCAAGGCGGAAAGGATTTTGCGCTCAGCGTAGTAGATATCCTTCAAGCCATCCTGGAAGAGATCCTCAAGTCCCTTTGTCTGCGAAGCTTTCTTGGTTGCCATCGTCATCTCCTGCTTGAGAGCGCGCCGGGCGGCACCCTGCTCAAACGAGGCGGCTAGTTGTTTGTTCCGCCGTGTTTCAGCAGGCGGCCGGCACGCCGTCGGTTGCGAACAACCGGTATCGACGCACTGCCTAAACGCGCACACGATGGTGCTGTCTCGCCAATGCCGCATCCAGGCGCGCTATCACGGCGCCGATGCGACACTTCGATAACGCGAGCGACGAGTATCCGTTTGCGGGCACTTGCCTACCAAGAGGTTCTAAAGTTGCGAGTGTAGTCTGCTGGCCAGCCAGTCCGATACTTTTTCGATCAGGGGACGCGCTTCCCATTCGCCCAAACTGATCTGCCTTGATCGCGCAAGATCCTGGCTGAACAGGTCGATCTGCGTTTTGGC
>NZ_VFVM01000025.1:0-5929 GCF_006442845.1 Mesorhizobium sp. B2-4-2
GGGAAAGCCATGTCGGGTGCGCCAATCATGATCGGCACCATCCAGTTGCCGAAGCCACCAATCAGCGCCGGCATGAGGACGAAAAAAATCATGACCAGCCCATGGGCACTGACGACCACATTGTAGACACCCGGATCGCCAAAAATCTGCAAACCTGGTTCTTGCAACTCCACACGGATCAACACGGAAAGCGCGGTACCGAGGCACCACTGTAAGGGAGCTATTTTTGGCTGAAGCTTCTTTGCATGCGCGTCAGCTCAATGCGTGGCCGGCCAATCCATAAACCCACGGTCCGTTTTCTTCCCGGTTCAGGAATCGGCCCCCTTTGGACATGGTCGGAACGGTCTCGGCAATGCCAAGGCGGCACTGCTCGAGAAATGCGGCAAACATGCCATCCTTCTCCCGGGTATCGACTCGGGCGAAGCGCCCAGCAAGATTTACATCCGGTTGTCGATTAATTCACAGCGATGCCAACCAGGGATCCGCCAGCCTTGACGTGGCGGTTGTGACGCTCAGCCCTCGTTGTCGAGCTCCTGCAAACCATTCTGGATGGCTTCGATGAGCATCGGCGTAGAGTAGGGTTTCTGAACCCAGCCGAGTGGTCTTGCCGCTTCGGCCCGAAGCTTTACATCGCGGTCAGCGTGCGCAGTTGCAAAGATGCACCGGATACCGAAGGCCCGGTAAAGTTCCAACGCTGCGTCGATTCCGTCGCGCTTGCCAAGCAAACGGATATCCATCAAGGCAATCGTGGGCTGAGCCGAGCGCGCAATTATGATGGCCTCCTCGGCTGTGCTGGCTATCCCAGCCAACACGAAACCTGCATCGCTAAGACTGGCCTCGATATCAAGTGCAATCAGGTAGTCGTCTTCGACGATCATGACGGATGGTTTGCCGGAAACTCTCGCTTCTGCACCAGTCCCATCGTCTCTGGAGAAAACTAGCTGAGGTCTGGATGGTCGGCTCGAAACCCCCGTCCGGCTTGTCTCAACTATTGCCGTTTTTAACGTCAAAGCCGTTCTCCCCGGGAGCCTGAGAAAAAATCACGATGCAGCGAGACGGATCTCGCTCAACTTCGAAAATCCCACCAATCTGGCGCGCCAATCCCTCAACCAACCGCAAACCTGACGAGGAATGACGCTCTGCCCGCAAATCGAAACCTGGACCTTCATCCTCGACCGTCAACACCTGCTTTTGACCGTTTTGCTTGATCTCAACCCGAATGGTGCTGCTTCCCTTGGCCGCTGATCCATGTTTGACCGCATTGACCAAAAGCTCATTGACTATGAGCGCAAGCGGCATTGCGATATCGTTGGGCAATTGGATGGGATCGGCGTCGCAAACTAGTTGGACATTCGCTGGAAACATCTGCTTTGTGGTTTCGCAAATGGCCCCGACAAAAAGTGGCGCGCTGAAATTGGATGCATCTGGCGTGTCGTAGAGGACACGTTGAGCCGCAGCCATGGTCGCCACTCGTTTGCTTGCCTCACCAATTGTCTTGCGAGCCTCGGGATTTTGACTGGACCTGGCCGCTACCGAAAGCAAGGACGTCAACATCATCATGTTGTTCTTAACGCGATGGTTGAGTTCGTTAAGCAGGATCCGCTGTTGTGTCTCAGCTTGCTTGCGCTCACTTACGTCGACCAGCATGTTGATGCCGCCGACAATTTCTCCAGCTGCATCCCGCATCGGCGTCGGATAGGGAATGAATGGGATCCGGGTGCCGTCCGGCCGCTCGGCAATCGCCTCAACTCCCCGGACCGGTCGCCCTTCACGAAGCGAAACAGCCATTGGACACTGGTCGTGAGGAAGTGGCGTTCCATCTGGCCAATAGAGCTTCCAGGTAACGCACCATTCATCACTGCCGATCACCGGCGTTCGGCCGGCGAGTTCGACCGCTGCCTCATTGAAATAGGTGATCTTGCCCTGCTGATCGGTTGTGTAGATTGCTGCAGGGATGGCGGCAAGCAAATCCTGAAGGTGACGTTCACTGTCGCGCACCTTTGCCTCCGCGACTTTCTGCTCGGTTATGTCCCGGGCAATTTTGGAGGCGCCCACGATACGGCCCGCTGCGTCTCGGACAGGCGATATTGTCAGAGAAATGTCGACTAGCGACCCATCCTTGCGGCGCCGGATTGTTTCGAAATGATCGACAATTTCGCCATTGCGTATCCGACCCAGGATGAGCGGCTCCTCCCCCAGCCGATCCGGAGGGATGATGATCGTGATGGACTTGCCGAGCACTTCCGAGGCCGAATAGCCGAACAGCCGCTCAGCCCCCCGGTTCCACGTTAAAATGACCCCATTCAAATCCTTGCTGACGATCGCGTCATGGGAAGACTCCACGATTGCTGCCAGCCTCTGAGCAGCATTTTCGCCCTTTATGCGCTGAATGCCGAAACCGAGCTGACGAGCGATGGTCCGACCCAATTCAATCTGCTCTTCCGAATACTCCTGAGGCTGGTCGAAGTAGGCCATGAACTTACCAAGGAGCCGTCCACCTTGTGTGATCGGAATGAAGTAGACCGCACCGATTCCCTCGCTGCGGATCGCCTGTTTTAATTGTTCCGGCAAGTCCGCATGCTTTGCATCGCCGACACAGATAGGCTGCGGATCTTGGCTCTCCGTCGACCAAGGCGAGTGTCCTTCCACCGCTAAGCGGTAAGTATCGGACAGGCCACGCCAAGCCACAAACTTCATGCGCCCATCTTTATCCAACAGCAATATCGAAGCACGCTGGCATTGGAGCGCACGTTGGATCGCATCGAGCGCCGGCTCATACACATCCTCTTGCGTGCGCGCATGCTGCAGCATTTCAGTGAATCGATGTATCGCACCCTGTTCCTCGGCACGTTTGGCAAGCGCCGCCTCAACCCGCTTGCGCTCGCTGATATCGTGCTGAACCCGTACAGCGTATCGAAACGACCCCTCGCAGTCATGAACACTCGACGAAGTCACAACAGCCCAAAAAACTGATCCATTCTTGCGAACAAATCGCTTCTCAAGTGTGTAGCTGTCGATTTCACCGGCCATTTGCCGTCGATACTGCTCTCGATCTGCTTCAACATCGGCCGGAAAGGTGCGGTCAAAAATCGACCGTCCAATCAGCTCATCCTGCGTGTATCCCAAAAGGGCACACAGATGGGAATTCACCCGCAGCAGTTGGCCTTCGACATTCGCTTCTACGATACCTGCGGCAGCGTTCTCATAGGTGATGGCAAGGCGCCGCTCCTGTTCGCGTATAAGCTCCTGCGCCTTGATCATTTCAGTCACATCGATGGTGATGCAGCGGGTGTTGAGGAAGCGGTCAGCCACTAGGCGAACGTTGGACGTTATTTCTACCCAGCGGATCGACCCATCTTTGGCCCGCAGCCGGGCCCGGTAGTTTTTAAGTTCCTCCCGCCGGGACAGGCGGTCCAATATGTCTCCAATAGCAACCTGATCTGCGTGAAATTCGCGAATATTGCGGCCTATATATTCCTCGGCCGTGAATCCCAACATTTCCAATTCTGCGCGATTGGCACGCAGAATCGTGCCGTCTTTTCCGACGAAGTGAAGTGCGATGGCGGCATTCTCGAAAAAATCCTCAAACTCATCAGTGAGGATCGGATCGGGAAGCTGACGCTCGCGACTCCTCTCCGAGAAAGATGCCACCTCATCGACTCGAGCAGGAAGACCCCCTTGTTTCATTTGGTACCCCCGTCTCCTAAGAAGCAGTTGGAAATGCGTGAGAGGACCAAAGGTTCCACATTGACCCTTCAGTCGGCGCCAGGCGCATCAGATCCGTCAATGCCAGGTGCATCGACACCGTGGATCGCGGGCTCCGTGGGTCGCCTGGATAGGTGCAACTTCAGCAGAGGAGCTCAAAAGAAAATCGCTTGCCGCGCGCCGTTGCTAGGCCTCATTGCTGCCTCTGGGGGAAGAAGCAGGCGAATAACCTTTCTATCGTGGCTCTTTGCGAAGGTTGAGATAAGTCGCATCGAACTCAGCGGCTCGCGCCAAGCGATCCCAGTTCGTGATGGTCACCACCTTACGCTGCCAGGTGATAAGGCCAGCACGGCGCAATGCCATGAGCGTCCGATTGAGATGGACAACAGACAGTCCGATCGTATCCGCCAGCATGTTTTGCGTGACAGGGAATTCGAATGACCATTCCCGGGTCAAGCCGACGACCTCCATCCGCAGGAACATCTCGCAAATGATGTGCGCCAGGTGGGCTTCAGCGGACCGGCGCCCCAGGCAGGCAATCCATACCCTCTGAATGGCGGCATCCACCGCCAATATCGTTGTCAGCACGCGGAACAGATGCTGGTGGGTCTCAGTGATCCGACGCAGCGGATCATGGCCGATGAACGCCATGCGAGCCGGTGCCAAAGCAACGACGTTGTGGTCCATTACGTGCAACAGGAATGCATGCAGATCAACGAAGTCGCCGGGAATGTGGAGGGCCGTTATCTGGCGCCTGCCGTCGGCGAAGGTGACAGTTCTTCCCGTGATCCCCGAGACGATAACGCAGCTCTCCTTGGGTTCGGCGTGCTCCGCGACGATTTCGTCACCGACTTCGTAGTCACGTACCCGCCAGGGACCGTCCTGAAGTACTGCCCGGTCTTGATCCGTGAGAACGTCCCGTCGCTCCAGCACTTTGAACAACACCGATACGTCGACAACTGATCGGTTCGGCAGTATCGTCTCACTTGGCAAGAGCTACCTCCTCAATGTCGAGCGCCGCTCAAAAGCTCAGATCAGGCCGGATGGCGTGCCGTGCCTCGCCGCTATGCTTGGGAACTGATCACCTCGACAGCCATCAAAATCGTAGCATCATGGATAGTACCGCTGTCTAAGGGGTCGAGGGCGGCAAGCCAGACCATCCATTTCTTCGCGTGGCCGATAGCTCTGGCGTTGCCGAGCGCTCGCTCGCGATGCCCAGCACCCATTCCGGCAAGCTGCATCTCCCCTCATTCACCTAATGAACGTAAGGCTGCACGAGGCCGAAGGTTCCGCTCCACAGGAAGAAGAACGCTTCATATCTTCCCCTGGAGCGACACCTTCGCCCCAACGGCCGGACCACGATATGCATGTAAGGGACTTGGCCGGAGACCGGGGCTGCCCTCACCCCGACCGCATTACGCCTGGTTCGTCGGTATCGTCGATCGCGCCCATCGCCTTCTGGAGTGGATACCAGATCCTGAAATCCGCTCGTGGCAACGAGATAGCCGGGTTCCTCGTAAACTTCCCAAGATGTCGATCCAGACCTGAGGCGAATCCGGCAAGCATTGCTTCTTTGCTGCTCGTTTCGCCTGCCCGTCGGCCGCAGCAAGGTTCGCGAGCTCGGCGTGAATTGCCGGGTGCGCCGTGCTTTCTATGGACTCAAAACGGAACTTCGGCATTCACATCTCTCATTCTAGTTAGGGCGAAGCGCCGGCAGCCGGTTGTTGGCGGCTGTCGCTGTTCGAGCCATCGTCCGCGAGCACGGTCTTGGCGATGTATTCCTTGAGGTCGCCGACTTCCTCGCTGATCTCGTCCGCCAGTATCCCTTCGCTTTCAGCATCGGAGATACATTGATCGGCTAGCTTCTCGGCGGCTATTTCGGCCGCCATTGCCGAAGGGGAATCGCCGATATGTTCATCGATCCATTCTCCGACGAAATGTGCCGTTTTATTCACCAGGAGGTCCGCGTCGCCGGCAGCAGCGGTCTTGGGATTGGCAAAAGCGGGTTTGGAATCCATTTGAGCACCACCTTCAATGTGCACCTACCAACGCGGATTTCGCACGAAGGATGCAAACACCTTGTCGAAAGTGCCGTGGGCTCGGCGATCGACCCGAGTGACTTCTTGCGCCGATTTGAACGGTGATCATTGCTGCCGAAATGGTGAGATAGAGAATGCTCGCAGGCTGCTCCTAAAAAGATGATCGAACGCCGCTTGGAATGGAA
>NZ_VFVM01000026.1:0-2767 GCF_006442845.1 Mesorhizobium sp. B2-4-2
GTCGCCGGCACCCGCCGGGTGGAACTCGAGATCGGCGGCGAACGCCAGCGCGTCGAGATCGAGCTGCCCGTCGACCATCCCGCGGCACAGAAGAGCCGGGTAGCGTTCCGCCCGGGCCGCTGGAAACTGTTTCCGGCTGCTTGATATTAGACCGAGCACCACTCCAGCCAGTTCTCGATCTTGAGGTTGCGGATTCGCATGAACTCGCCCGTATTGGCCGTTACCAAAGTGATGCCCACAGCGCAGGCGTGCGCAGCAATAAAAAGGTCGTATGGTCAATGGGTTGGCCGGCGGCCTCCAGTTCTGCACGAAGGGCGCCATACTCTGCATCCGCCGGCACATCGAGCGGCAAGACCGGAATCTCAGCCAGCAATTGCTCGACTTTTTTGAGCAGCTTGGTTGATCCCTTCCTGGCACAGCCATATCGCAATTCCGAGGCCACCACGATACTTGTGCAAATGGCGTGGTCTCCCTCGCGCTCCACTGCATTGGCGGCTTTGCCAGCCGGATTTCGGATCATGTCACTGATGATGTTGGTGTCCAGCATGAACCGCATCAAAAAATGTCCTCGGATTCGACTGGCGCATCATTGATTTCGGGAAGATCGTCCTCGGGGCCGAGCGGCGGCTCGTTTGCCCATTGGGCGAGCAACGCGCCGAGCCCAGCTTTGCGGATCGGCTCAATGACAAGGCGGTCGCCTTCACGGCTGATCAGGACCTTCTCGCCGGGGAGCTCGAACTCGACAGGAATGCGCACCGCCTGGCTGCGGTTATTGCGAAACAGCTTCGCCTCCTTCGACGGCCGCGTTGTTGAATGGCGGTGTTGGCGCATGGTTGCCTCCTTTGTATATGCATATTGGGCGGAACAAAATTCTAATGACAGCGTTCATGACGACATTTTTTCTTACGGTGGCACCGCGAAACTATTGCACGTGCCTCGTCGGGCAAGTGGCGCAGGACTATGGTGAGGTGATTAAGCACAACACGGAGCCTTATTTCATGAAGCGATTTCTCCTCGGCGTCGCCACCGTCGCCGGCCTGTTCCTCGCATCTTCCCAAGCCTGGTCTGCCGACAAGCTGCTCAACGCCTCCTATGACGTCGGCCGCGAACTGTTCGTCCAGGTCAACAAGGCATTCATCGAGAAGCACCCGGGCGTGAGCATCGACCAGTCGCATGCCGGCACCTCGGCTCAGGCACGCGCCATCGCCGAAGGGCTCGGCGCTGATGTCGTCACCTTCAACCAGGTCACCGACATCGACTTCCTGGTCAAGAAGGGCCTCGTCTCGGCCGACTGGCAGAAGGATTTTCCCGACAACGCCTCGCCCTTCTATTCGCTGCCGTCCTTCCTGGTGCGGGCGGGCAACCCCAAGCACATCAAGGATTGGAACGACTTGGTGCGCGACGACGTGCAGGTGATCTTCCCCAACCCGAAAACCTCGGGCAATGCGCGCTACACCTATCTGGCGGCGACCGCCTACGCCAAGGAGGCCTTCAAGGGCGACGACGCCAAGGTGAAGGAATTCATCACCAAGTTGTTCAACAACGTGCCGATCTTCGACACCGGCGGGCGCGCAGCCACCACCACTTTCGTGCAGCGCGAGATCGGTGACGTGCTGATCACGTTCGAATCCGAAACCCGCGGCATCCGCAAGGAGTATGGCGACGACAAATTCGAGCAGGTCACGCCTTCCGTCAGCCTGCTGGCAGAATTCCCGGTGGCGATCGTCGACAAGGTCGCCGACGAACATGGCACGCGTGATCTGGCCAAAAGCTATCTCGATTTCCTCTATACGCCCGAAGGGCAGGACATCGCCGCTGACAATGGCCTGCGCGCCCGCGACACGGCCGTCGCCGCCAAACACAAGGCCGACTTCCCGGACGTGCGCCTGCTGACGGTGGAAAACGTCTTCGGCGGCTGGGACAACATCCAGAAAGAGCATTTCGCCGCCGGCGGCCTGCTCGACCAGGCCTATGGCAGCCGATAAGGTTTTCGCGGCGCGATAGCACGTTACGATAAGCAAATCAGGAAAGCCGGCGCTTTGCCGGCTTTCGCCGTTTGCGGCAAAATATGGCAAATACGACGCCAGCCGCGCAAAAGGTTACGAAGAATCAACGCGTTTGCGCCTAACGTGCCGACAAATCGGCTTGTTCGCGAAACGGCAGCGCTCCACAAGCCCCGTCATCATTTGCACACAAACAGCCGCCAGATGCGGATTGTTGGGGCTTCATGGGTTGACTCGGGCATGCTGACTAAAAAAGGCAAATACGGCCTCAAGGCCCTCGTGCATCTGTCCGGCTTGCCGGCTGGCCAATTGGCCTTCGTCAACGACATCGCGGTCGCCAACAACATCCCGAAAAAATTCCTCGATGCCATTCTGGGCGAGCTGCGCAATGCCGGCTTCGTCCAGAGCCGCAAAGGCAAGGAAGGCGGCTATCGCCTCGCCCGCCCGGCCTCGGAGATCAAGATCGGCCATGTGGTGCGTGTGCTGGACGGGCCGCTGGCGCCGATCCCATGCGCCAGCCGCACGCAGTATCAGCGCTGCGAGGATTGCGACGAAGCGACGTGCCAGGTCCGGCACATGATGCTCGAGGTGCGCCAGGCAATCGCCGAGGTGCTGGACAACCGCAGCCTTGCCGCCATGCGCGATGCCGACAATGATGATTTTCCGGTCGAGTTGACGTCGCAGATCTAGTCGGCCGTGAACTATCCGCAAGCCATTGATTTGGCTTTTTGATCCGGGCCGATTGTGGCTTTGGAATTGCAGGA
>NZ_VFVM01000027.1:0-2040 GCF_006442845.1 Mesorhizobium sp. B2-4-2
CAGCGTCACCGTCATCACGGTGCGGTCGCTAAGCCCGTTGTAAGCGCCGTTATGGTTGCTGTCGACAAAGCCGACCAACGTGTTGCCCTGGACCGCCCAGCTCAGCTCTACGCCCTTCGACGACAGCCCGATGGCCGTCAGGTCTGCGGCCGCCGTACCGGTGAAGCCGAAACCGCCGCCGGCGGCCGGGCCGTCGGCGCCGAAGTCGACAAGCCCGTTCAGCGAGCCGGATGCGATCGCCGCACCGAATGGGAATTCCGTGCCCGAACCGTCGCCGGACCCGTCATAGGGCGAGGTTCCCTGCGACAGCAGGCTGGCAATGTCGTCCTCGTCGATCGTCACCGGCGCGGCATGGCCGCTCAGGACCTTCGGCCCATCATCCTCGAAGACGATGGTCTGGGAGATGTCGGCGCTTTGTGTGACGTGGTCGCCGTCGCCGTCGGTCGCCGTGACGGTGACCGAGACCGAGCCGGCGCCGAGCGCGATGCCCTCGTCGTTGCTGCTGGTGTCGGGATGGTGGAGCGAGACGTATTGCGCAACCGCGACCTGGCCGGTGGCGGCATCGACATGCAGCGCGAAGGCGACCTTGTCGGTGGCGGTAACGCCGTTGTTGTTGGCGTCATAGACGCCGATGATGTGGCCGTGGCCGTCGTTGAACAGCGAGATTGCGTGGCCATCGGTGGTCTTCAGGTCGGAATCCACGCCCGTATTGCTGGCAAGGGTGAGCGCATAGACGAGCGAAGCTTTCGCTGCCGGTCCGTCGGCGCCGAACAGCGCCGTGGCGTTCACGACGCCGCCGCTGCCTTGCGCATATTGGTGCAGCGGCATGTCGGGATCGGTCCCGGCATTGACGCCGGCAAACAGGGCCGCCACGGCAGGATCGGTGGTGTCGTCGGAATCGGCATCGACACCTGCGGTCTCGTCGATAACGATGATGTCGCCGACCTTGATGTTGGCAAGGAAGGTGCCGGTGTTGTCGCCCTGTTCGCCGATTTCACGGAACGTCAGTGAGTTGTCGCCGGCCGTCGCCGTGACGTCGATGGCGATGGTCTGCATGACGCCCGACGTGGGATTGTAGGTTCCGACCGAGACGCCGTTCCACAGCACTTCGAGCTTGGCGCTGTGTAGGAGGCTGGTGTCGTTGGCGGCGCCGATCTCGAAGGAGATGCGGTATTCGCCGGCGCTGAGGCCATGCAGCGTCTGCGAGATCTGGATGTTGCCGGGGCTGGCCTCGAGGTCGACCATAACGCTGTTGGTCGGGCTGTCTGCACCGCGATAGCCGTCACCGACCTTCTGCAATTCGATGCTGCTGGCGCCCTCGTAGGGCGAGGCCGTGACGGTCCAGGCGCCGGCGGGACCGGTCGTGGTGCCGCTGCCCGCACCCCAGGCGTCGCCATTGGGGACGAAGCCGTCCAGGAACAGGCCGTTCAAGGCACCGTTCGGCTGCGAGATGGTCAGGCTCGGACCATCGTCGTCGAAGCTGATCTGGCCCGAGACATCGGCGCTGGCGCTGGCGGTGTCGCCGTCGCCATCCGTGACGGTCACGCTCACTGCGACCGAATGCAGGCCCAGCACCACCGTGTCGTCCGGATTGGAGGCGTCCGAATGATGAAGCGACAGATATTGCTCGACGGTCACCTTGCCGGTGGCCGGATCGATCGACAGCGCGAACGCCGCATCGCCATCGAACGTTCCGCCCTGCACGACGCCGACCAGGACGCCGTTGGCCAGCGTCTGCAAGGTGATCAGCGAGCCGTCGGTGACGGCAAGGCCGGAGACCGCATTGGTGACGCTTAGCGCATAGACGGTGCTGCCCGAAACGGCCGGACCGTCGGCGCCGAACAGCGCCGTGATGTTGACGAAGGCACTGTCGCTGGTGCCGTGCGCGATCGCGCCGGTGCCGCCGACATCGGGATCCTCGCCCTTGGTGACCGTACCAGTGTCGATCCCAGCCGGGGTGCTCGTGGTCGCCGTCTCGTCAAGCGCTACCGTAACGCCGGTGGCGGCGACAGCCGTCACCTTCGGCCCGTCGTCGTCGAA
>NZ_VFVM01000028.1:0-1549 GCF_006442845.1 Mesorhizobium sp. B2-4-2
GTCGGCCGTGAACTATCCGCAAGCCATTGATTTGGCTTTTTGATCCGGGCCGATTGTGGCTTTGGAATTGCAGGATTAGCGGTATTTGGGGGCTGTTTTCCTGCAAATCGGTTTTGCGATTCCCTTGTGCTGCGGAGCGTGATTCACTCGGTTCGGCGGGCGAATCGAGGGGACGGCGAATGTCCAGGCCACGCGAGAGGCGCGAGACGGGAGAGCAGGACCTGTTCCGCTCCAGGCTCGATCAGATCGTCAACATGAAGCACGAGCTGGTGCGGCTGGCGCAGGCGATCGACTGGCCGGTGCTGGAGGAGCGTTTCGGCGCCGTCTATTCGGACGGCCCCGGCATGCCGCCGCTGCCGACCCGGCTGATGGCGGGGCTGGCGGTCCTTAAGCACACCTTCAACCTGTCCGACGAGGTGCTGTGCGAGCGCTGGGTGGAGAACCCCTACTTCCAGTATCTCACCGGCGAGACGTTCTTCTGCCATTCGCTGCCGTTCGACCGCTCCTCGATGACGCGCTGGCGCAGCCGCATGGGCGAAGAGCGGATCATGGCCCTGTTGCAGGAGAGCCTCAGCCTCGCGGTCAAGACCGGGGCGATGAAGCCGGCCGACACGCGCCAGGTGATCGTCGACACCACCGTGCAGCCGAAGAACGTCATGTTCCCGACCGACGCCAAGCTCATCCACCGGGCGCGCGAGCGGTTGGTGCGGCTAGCCAAGAGGAAGGGGCTCCATTTGCGCCAGAGCTATGTGCGGGTCTCCAAGCTGGCGCTGATCAGCCACCAGCGCTATGCCCACGCCAAGCAGTTCAAGCGGGCCAACAAGGCGCTGCGCAAGCTCAAGACCTATCTCGGCCGAACCATTCGCGACATCTCCCGCCAGATCGCCGGCGATGCAGGGCTGGATGCGCTTTTCAAATGGCCGCTCTACCAGGCCGCCACCGTTCTCGAGCAACGTCAGCGCCAGCGCGGCCGCAAGATCTACAGCCTGCACGCGCATGAGGTGGAATGCATCGGCAAGGGCAAGGCGCATATGCCTTACGAGTTCGGGGTGAAGGTGTCGGTGGCCACCACGCTGAAGCGCTCCAAGGGCGGCCAGTTCGCCCTGCATGCAAAGGCGCTGCCCGGCAATCCCTATGACGGCCACACGCTCGCAAGCGTCATCCCCGACATGGAAAAGACCATCGGCAACGAGATCGGCCGCATTCTCGCCGACGCCGGCTATCGCGGCCACAACGCACCGCAGAGCCACAAGCTCAGGGTCTTCACCGCCGGCCAGAAACGCCGCGTCACCCCGGCCATCAAGCGCCAGATGCGCCGCCGCTCCGCCATCGAGCCCGTGATCGGCCATATCAAGGCCGAGCACCGGATGGGCCGCAACTACCTCGCCGGCAAGCAGGGCGACGCCGTCAACGCCATCCTGGCCGCCGCCGGCTACAACTTCTCCCTCCTGCTCAGGTGGCTGAAGGATTTTTTGTCGCTCTTGATCGTCCTGCTTCAACTCCGGTCGAAGCAGTGCGCCGCTTAGGGCTCGGATTGTTCACGGTCGAC
>NZ_VFVM01000029.1:0-1194 GCF_006442845.1 Mesorhizobium sp. B2-4-2
TCGGCGGTGCCGACCTGCTCGATGCGGCCCTGGCTCATCACCACGACGCGGTCGGCAAGCTCCAGCGCCTCTTCCTGGTCGTGGGTGACGAAGACGGTGGTGTGGCCGGTGGCGTCATGGATGTCGCGCAGCCAGCGGCGCAGTTCCCGGCGCACCTGCGCATCGAGCGCGCCGAACGGCTCGTCGAGCAGAAGCACTTTGGGTTCGATCGCCATGGCGCGGGCCAGCGCGACGCGCTGGCGCTGGCCGCCGGAAAGCTGCGCCGGATAGCGCTTTTCCAGGCCCGAGAGCTGGACCAGGTCGAGCAGCTCGGAGGCGCGGCGGCGGATCTCCTGCGCCGGCGGCCGCGTCGAGCCCTGCCGGACCTTGAGGCCGAAGCCGATATTGTCCGAGACCGTCATGTGCCGGAACAGCGCGTAGTGCTGGAAGACGAAGCCGACATTGCGCTCCTGGATCGATTTGTGCGAGGCGTCCTCGTCGCCGAAGAAGATCTTGCCGCGCGTCGGCCGCTCCAGCCCGGCAATCAGCCGCAGCAGCGTCGTCTTGCCCGAGCCCGACGGCCCCAGCAACGCGATCAGCTCGCCCGACTTGATGTCGAGCGACACGTCATGGAGCGCGGGAAACCGCTCGAACTCCTTGCGCACATTGGCAACGCGAACTTCCATCAACAGTCCCTTTGTAGTGGCTGCATGCCGTTATCCCAAATCGGTTCCCGCTTTTGGGCGACATGTCTTTTGTTTCATGCATGCCGTTATCCCAAAACCGGTTTCCACTTTTGGGCGACATGTCTTTTGTTTCATGCATGCCGTTATCCCAAAACCGGTTTCCACTTTTGGGCGACATGCATCAATGTCCACGCGCCGCGGCGATCTCGGCGCCGTAACGCATCTCGAGCAGTGTCTTCAGGACCAGCGTCACCAGCGCCAGGCCGGCCAGCAGCGAGGCGACGGCAAAGGCGCCGACGGCGTTGTATTCATTGTAGAGGATCTCGACATGCAGCGGCATGGTGTTGGTCAGGCCGCGTATGTGGCCCGACACCACCGAGACCGCGCCGAACTCGCCCATGGCGCGCGCATTGCACAAGAGCACGCCGTAAAGCAGCCCCCATTTGACGTTGGGCAGCGTCACATACCAGAAGGCCTGCCAGCCATTGGCGCCAAGCGACAGCGCGGCCTCCTCGTCGCCATTGCCCTG